>NZ_FOCO01000021.1 GCF_900110135.1 Pseudorhodobacter antarcticus
CCGCCCAATCCAAGTCGATCAGGTGCAGGAGGCTCTCGACAAACCCCGTCGTCTGCCGCAGCGCCATGCCGAACAGTACTTTCATCGTCAGACATGTCTGGATCGCAGCGTCACTGTAGTCGGGCTGTCGGCCACGTTTTCCGGTCGGCGCAGCCTCCCAGGTCATGGTGGGATCGAACCAAATCGTCAGCGAGCCACGACGCTTGAGCGCTTCGTTATAGGCGGACCAGTTCCTGGTCTTGTAGGCGAGGGGTGTCGGTTTACTCATACCACACAGCTACCATGCTGGATTCACAAGATGAATCCCTCATGGGATTTGTGCAACAGAGCCACGCAGCCCGACGGTCATAGCAGCCCAGTTGTGCCAATTGACGCTCCTCCGAAAGCAGCGACCGTATGGGATCTTCGCACTACACAAACAGCTAATCTTTCCGGGCCAACCACAATGGACCCCGTCTCTCAAGACGCCTTGATGGATAATGATTTTTGGATGGCAGGATCCATTTCGGCGCAAACCCCTCAAGGGGTCCTAAACGAAAACACCATGGCCACAACCGCAGCAGCCATAGTTTCTAATCAAGCAATCAATGCCACATCTGACCCCATGCGCGCGCCCGACCTGCAAACAAACCGTGAGGCGCATTCCCCTACGAGGAAAGATCTTTCGCAGCAAAGCATTGAAATACAAAGCGCAATCAGTCGGTCGGATGATGGTCCAACCGTCGCTGTTCAAATTGGTGACAATCCAAAAGCAACTGACGTTAAGGTTATCGCCTCACAAAGCGTCGCCTTCAACAATACCCAAGCAATTCAGCACAGCACCAATGCGGGTTTTGGTCCCCACACGATGCCAATTATCATTGCAGGCCTCGACCCCATTTTGATCGCCGTGCAACATTCCGAAACTGGTGTGCTGGCAGATCAGAAATCCGCCCAAAACAAATTCGCATTGGGCATACATGCTGACGCAAAAATGACCATGCGACCAGACTTTCAATCGATTGACTCATCTCAGCCAATTAATCCAACAGCACCACGCCTACAGGCGGCGGCTAGACATTGGGGGAGCGAACTCTCACCCCCACCTGCAGCTGTCAAAGTTGACTTGCCCCTCTCGACAGAATCGCTTCCTGATGGCGCCATCCCGTTGCAGTTGCCGCAGGCCACAGCACCAAATCAAATTGAGATAAAAACAGCTTCTGCAAACGTGCAATCATCTGCCCCCCCATTGGCACAAATTATTTTTGACATCAAAACGACGACACACGTTGGAAAATCAAACTCCGGGCGCAGCGATTACACTTCAATATTGCAAAAAGAACCTCCACTGTTCCCCCACGTTTCTCACATACAAACAAATGGACTGGCCGCATTAGCCGCCACTACGCCGCCCCAACAGGGCATCGCGGGGGCAATGCGTCCGTTGGGGGATTTGGCAAAACATATCCAGCCAGACCTCACATCATTTGATGAAAATCGCCCGATAACCTGGCTTCAATCTGCCGCAACATCTAATCCAACGCTCGCCCCGCCCGCAGGGTCGCAAAGCACGCCTCTTCCGCTGTTAGCACTCGCAACCCAACTAAAGGACCATGTTAAGTTGGGCAAACCAGGCTTGGTAGAGCTTTCCCTCACGCCCCAGGAGCTAGGCCAAATCAAACTCCTCTTAACACCAGACGGCGATAAAATTCGGATTGTGATCCATGCAGAACGTCCTGAAACGATGGATTTGATGCGCCGAAACGCCGAAAGTTTCATAACCGATCTGCGCCAATCCGGCTTCAGCAACCCCTCCCTCAGTTTTGCAAATTGGGGTGACGCCCCAAAAGGGGATCAGCGTCAACAAAATACAGAAAACAGCCAGTCCCAAAGCGCACCCTTTGCTGCGCCCAAATCGATTACGCCCCAGAACATCGTGCCACCACGCAATGGGTTAGACCTGCGGGTGTAACCCATTGCTATTCTCAGAAAGAACAAACATGCAAATAACGACATCGCCTTTTGTCCCTGCTCCCGCGACACAGACCACCGCCCCCAGCAAGATATCTTCAGACTTTGACACATTCCTCAAAATGCTGACGGCCCAAATTCAGAATCAAGATCCCATGAACCCAATTGATTCTGCCGATTACGCGGTCCAGTTGGCTACATTTTCCAGCGTTGAACAGCAGACTTTGACGAATCAAAAGCTCGATGCGCTTGCCGGTCTTATGAATGTTCAAGGCATGGCGCAGTTGGCCTCTTGGGTTGGACAAGAGGCGCGCAGCGCGGCCCCAGTGTTCATGGAAGGCAACGCCGTCACGCTTTCCCCCACCCCTCAAATGGGCGCAGACCGCGCGGTCTTGGTGGTCCAAGACGCCAATGGAAACACCGTCGCGCGTGAGGATATTCCCCAAAATCGCGCGCCCTACTCTTGGACTGGCACCGATATCACGGGAACCCCCCTGCCAAAGGGCACCTACACATTAAGCTTGGAAAGCTACAATCAAGGGCTGCGAATCGGGACAAGCGCCGTCGAAAGCTACGGCCGTATTCACGAAATTCAGACAAGACCAACGGGCCCACGCTTGATTCTCGCTGGTGGCGTATCGCTGTCCGCCGATCAGATCACTGCCCTGCGCAGCCCGATTTGAGGCGGCGCCCCCTTGCCCCAACACCGTTGCGCGATATAGCGTTACGTCGACATGATGACCTTAAATTACACGACTTCCCCCCCACCAAAGGCCTTGATGAACGAGGTCAGCGATATAATGCCCATCACAAAAGACGCATGGCAGCCGTTGATGGGGGGGCGTGTGAACTGCCTGTGGAAAGTAGGGCAAATTGTAGTCAAACAGTATGCCAAAAATGGCAATAGCCCCTTGTTTCCAAATGATCCTAAAGCCGAGGTAACGGCGTTGGCTCTGCTTGCACGCTCCGGCCTTTCCCCCACTCTCTTGGCCCACGGACAAGATTGGATTGCTTACAAACATTTACCCGGCCACACTTGGCAAGCGGACCCGGCAACCGTTGCGACCGCACTGAAAACATTGCACGCTATTGATCCGCTTGCCATGCCGCTGCGCGTTGCCCCGAATGGCAGCGTGCCTCTTTTGGCGCAGGCAATCGCGATTGCCAATTTGTGTTCGGGACCCCTTCCACCGCCACCACCAGACCTGTCCATTCCAGAAACGTCGGCCCGGTTGATCCATGGTGACGCGGTTCCCGGCAATATGATCCATCACAATGGCAAGATCACGTTGATTGATTGGCAATGCCCCGCCCTTGGCGACCCGACGGAAGATATTGCAACTTTCCTGTCGCCCGCGATGCAATGGCTATATCGTGGCTCCGCGCTGACCATTCAGGAAATCAGCGTTTTTCGGTCAAACATGCCCGCCAAAACAATGGCGAGGTACGATCTTTTGGCCCCGCTTTACCATTGGCGTATGGCTGCGCATTGCCTTTGGAAATCAGAACAAGGTGCTACAGATTATGCTATGGCGCTTCAGATGGAACTGGCTGCGCTACAGGCTTTGCCCTAAAAATACTCCCGATAGCGCAAGCGCGGCACCCAAAATAACCCAAACCATCGGAACCCAAAATTTCGGCTTGAGGGATACGGGCTGAGGTTGCGATTGGCGGACCAACTGCGCCTCAACCAGCCGTGGCAATTTGGGTCCGAACCGCGCCAAAACCAGAACTGTTTTCTGCAAATCCCGCAGCAATGCCTTTGGCCCCACGTTATCCTTGATATAACTTTCGACCACAGGCCGCGCATCCAGCCAAATGTTGATCTGCGGGTTCAGACCGCGCGCCACCCCTTCCACCACAACCATCGTGCGCTGCAAAAGGATCAGTTCAGTCCGTGTTTCCATCCCGAAACGTTCAGTAACTTCAAACAAATAGGCCAACAGTCGCGCCATTGAAATCCGTGTGGCATCCATCCCAAAAATCGGTTCACCCACCACGCGCAGCGCGCGCGCAAATTCATCAATATCACGGTCGGCAGGCACATAGCCCGCTTCAAAATGCACCTCCGCCACGCGTCGATAATCGCGGCGAATAAAACCGAACAAAATCTCGGCATAGACACGTCGGGTGTATTCGTCCAGCCGCCCCATAATCCCGAAATCAAAGGCGATAATATCGCCATTCGCCGCAACCTTCAGGTTGCCTTGATGCATATCTGCATGGAAATATCCGTCGCGCAGTGCATGCTGCAAAAATAGTTGCAGCACGCGCGTTGCAAGCTTATTTCGGTCCAGCCCAGCCGCATCAATCGCGACATTGTCCGACATGCTCATGCCCTCAGCCCAGTCCATCGTCAGAACTGTGCGCCCGGAAAAATTCCAAATCGGCTTTGGCACCTGAAAACCGGCGTCGTCAGCGGTATTGGCCGCAAACTCCCCCGCTGCTGCGGATTCCAGCCGCAGGTCCAATTCGCCCTGCACCACGCCGTCAAAATGCGTGACAACATCCATCGGCCGCAGCCGCCGCGCAGCGGGTGACAGAAATTCTATCACCCCAGCCGCAAAATAAAACGCGTCTATATCTTTGCGAAACGCCTTTTCAATGCCCGGCCGCAGCACTTTCACTGCAACGTCAGCCCCGGTGTCTGCCAAGGTCGCACGATGCACTTGCGCGATGGATGCCGCCGCAACAGGGTCTGAAAATGCCGAAAAAACCTGATCAACTGGCATCGCCAATTCGGCGGCAATCATGTCCTTCGCTACTTGGACCGGAAAGGGCGGCAGCTTGTCCTGCAGATATTTTAGCTGCAAGGCCAGTTCATCCCCCACAACATCGGGGCGCGTGCTCAGGATTTGGCCAAACTTGATATAGGCCGGGCCCAGCGCCGTCAGCGCACGGGTCGCGGGCGGCAGCGCCGGATCACCGCGCAGCCCCAACCATTTGAACGGCCAGCCCAGCACCCGCGCAACAAACCGCAAGCGCGGCGGGGCGTCAAACGCCTCCAACACCACACCAATCGCGCCTGTGCGTTCAAACGTGGCCAGCGTGCGCACCAGCCTAATGATGTTATGCGGGCCGCGCACCTACAGCTTCCACCCGGAATGAAGGGCGGCCACACCCATGGTCAGATTGCGATATTTCACTTGGTCAAAACCCGCCTCCCGGATCATGGCCGCAAACATTTCTTGATCCGGAAACTTGCGTATACTTTCGACAAGGTACTGATAGCTGTCTCGATCATTCGCTATCACTTGCCCCATCACCGGGATTACGTTGAACGAATACAGATCATACGCCTTTTGCATCGCAGCATTCGGCAGCTGGCTGAACTCCAGCACCATCAACCGCCCACCGTGCCGCAGCACGCGGTACGCCTCAGCCAGCGCATCGGCCACTCGCGTCACGTTTCTGATGCCAAAGGATATCGTGTATATGTCAAAACTGTTATCGGCAAAGGGCAGCGCCATCGCATCGCCAACCACCCATTCCAGCGCATCCGCCATGCTGCCCGCTTCGGCGCGTTGGCTACCCTCTACCAACATGCTTTCGGTCATATCGCACACGGTGGCCTGCGCGCCCGGCGCGCGTTTCAAAAACCGAAACGCCACATCCCCGGTCCCGCCCGCCACATCCAAAAGCTTTTGCCCCGGACGCGGCGCCAGCCAATCCATCATCGCATCTTTCCAAATGCGGTGGATACCGAATGACATTGCATCATTCATCACATCATATTTACTGGCCACCCGCGTAAACACGCCATGCACCATGCCGGCCTTTTCGACCTCATCGACGGTTTGAAAGCCGAAATGCGTGGTTTTCTGATCAGTCTCGGTCATGGCTTTGCTCACTGCACTCTTGCGATTGGTCGCTCACCTCTCTTTATAGGGGGATGGCGCGGCGCTGCAATGCGCCCATCTGTCCGAAAGGCGATACAATGCCCGAACTGCCCGAAGTTGAAACTGTCCGCCGTGGGCTGGAACCTGCAATGACAGGCCAAACCATCACACATGCGGCGGTGAACCGCCCAGATTTGCGCTGGCCCTTTCCGCCGCGCATGGCAGAACGCCTTACGGGTGCTAAAGTGATCGCGCTGCGGCGGCGGTCCAAATACATTCTTGCCGATCTTTCGACAGGGGAATCGCTGCTGATGCATCTTGGCATGTCTGGCCGCATCCTGATTTCTGGCGTCTTGCAGGGTGATTTTCACCACGACCACCCCGCCCCGGCGAAACACGATCATGTTGTGCTGACCATGGGCAATGGTGCGCGGATAACCTTTAACGATGCCCGCCGATTTGGCGCGATGGACCTTTTGGACACGGGGTTGGGTGACGCCCATCCGCTGCTGGCCAGCATCGGGCCAGAACCCTTTGGCAACGGCTTTAACGAGTCCTACCTAACCCAACGCCTGAAAAACCGCGCCACCCCCATCAAATCGGCATTGTTGGACCAGCAAACCGTCGCAGGTCTTGGAAATATCTATGTTTGCGAAGTGCTTTACCGCGCGGGCCTGCATCCGGCACGCAAAGTCGGCGATTTGCCCGCCACCATTGTCGCGGGCCTTGTGCCCCTGATACGCGATGTGCTGGCCGAGGCGATTGAGGCAGGCGGTTCCTCCCTGCGCGATTACCGTCAGGCCGATGGCGAGCTGGGCTATTTCCAGCACCGCTTTCGCGTTTATGGTCGTGAAGGTGAACCCTGCACCACACCAGAATGCACCGCCGACATTCAGCGCATCGTGCAATCTGGCCGCTCCTCTTTCTTCTGCCCGCAGTGTCAGAGATGACTTGAACCTGCCCGCCGCCCTGTTACAGACTCCCTCGCAAGACAAATCCAAAGGAACCTCAGATGGCCTATGAAACACTGATCGTTGAGATCGAGGATTATATCGCCCTGATCAAGCTGAACCGCCCCGAGGCGCTGAATGCTCTGAATTCCAAAATGCTTGGCGAATTGGCGACTGTTTTGCAGGCCGCCGATGCCAATGACAAAGTTCGCTGCATCGTCATCACCGGGTCAGAAAAGGCATTTGCCGCGGGCGCAGACATCAAGGAAATGGCCGAACAAAGTTTTGTGGATGCCTACACCGCCAACCTTTTTGGCGGTATTTCCGATGCGATTTTGGAAATTCGCAAACCCATCATTGCCGCCGTATCCGGCTATGCGTTGGGTGGCGGCTGCGAACTCGCCATGGCTTGCGATTTCATCATCGCCGCTGATACTGCAAAATTTGGCCAGCCTGAAATCAACCTTGGTGTGATCGCTGGCTTTGGTGGCAGCCAGCGCCTCACCCGCTTTGTTGGCAAATCAAAATCAATGGATATGCACCTGACAGGGCGCAACATGGACGCAGCCGAGGCGGAACGCTGCGGCCTTGTGTCCCGCGTTGTGCCCGCAAAATCCTTGATCGAGGAGGCGATGAAAGCCGCAACCAAGATCACTGAAAAATCCCTCATCACCGCAATGGCCGCAAAAGAAGCGGTAAATCGCAGCTATGAAACGACCCTGCGCGAAGGTTTGTTGTTTGAACGCCGCTTGTTCCACTCGATGTTTGCCACCGAGGATCAAAAAGAGGGCATGGCCGCTTTCTTGGAAAAACGCACCCCGCAGTTTCGCGACCGCTGACAAATAGCCCTTCCCAACCTGTGATTCTTGCCTTATACGCCGCGATTGAAATGCGCGTGGGCCCGCTTAAGGCAAGAATCATTTTCGCTGATATGGGCGGAAGTCTTGGGTCTATTGTGTTTACCGAAACAAAACTGATCCAGACGAATAGGAATTCTGTCCCATGGCCAATACATCCCAATCCAAAAAACGCGCCCGCCAAGCTGACGCCCGCTATGACGTTAACAAAGCTCGCCGTTCGCGCATCCGCACCTACCTGCGCAAAGTTGAAGAGGCGATTGCGTCTGGCGACCAGACAGCCGCAGCTGCAGCCCTGCGCGCCGCACAGCCAGAATTGGCCCGTGGCGTGACCAAAGGCGTTCTGCACAAGAACACAGTGTCGCGCAAAATCTCGCGCCTCGCATCGCGCGTGAATGGTTTGGCCGCACCTGTCGTCTGACCTGTTCCCAACAGGTCATGATCGGTCCATATTTAGCCAACCAGATGAATACACATAGAAAAAGGCGCACTCTTGGTGCGCCTTTTTTCGTTTTAAGACGGCAGAAAACGCCCATGCGTGGCCAATTTGCACAGGCCACCAGATTCGCTTTGATCAAATACATGTCAACAGAGAAGATCGGTTGCTCTGCCCCCAATCGGGTTGCTACGTTCCCTAAGCGATTCACGTCGTCCTGGGGGACAAGATGTAAGCGCGTTCTGAAAGGATAAGGCAGGTTTGCCCCGCGGCTTTTTGCGGTGCTTTATTTTTTTCGGTACGGGTGCATTTGGATACACGGTCTGCCTGTTTGCGGGTCTGTGTTTTCAGGTGTTTCCCGCTACAGCGTTGCTGTGGCGGGCTTGTATTTTTTGTCGTTGGGCACATCCCGCTTTTGCGCGGTTGTGTCTAAGCCTGTCGTCGCGTGTTGCATCACATTCGTTTCGTCCACCCGGGCGAAATGTAAAGCCGATAGACAGGTAGTTGTATGACGAATGAAGGCTGGGCTGAAATCCGGGAAACCTTGCGCGCACGGGTGGGCAAGGACAATTACATCACTTGGATCGAACCGCTGAAATTGTCCGCCCTGTCTGGGGGCGTTGCGAACTTTTCCGTCCCAACCACGTTTTTTGGGGATTGGGTAAAACGCAATTTTGCCGACCAAATTCTACACCAATTGCACCGCTCGGGCGCAGAGGTGGACCGCGTCGAATTTGCCCTTGAACGAAACCCAAACCCAGCGCCCAAACCCACTGAACCTGCGCGCAAACGCGCTACAGACGAAAAAGAAGTGCCGGGCGCGCCCTTGGATACCCGCTTTACCTTTGACAGCTTTGTGGTGGGCAAGCCAAACGAGCTGGCGCATGCCGCTGCACGCCGCGTGGCCGAAGGGGGGCCTGTCACCTTTAACCCGCTGTTTTTATACGGCGGCGTTGGCCTTGGCAAAACCCACCTGATGCATGCGATTGCCCATGAATTGCAGCAGCGCCAACCAGAATTGCGCGTGCTGTACCTGTCAGCCGAACAATTCATGTACCGGTTTGTGCAAGCCCTGCGCGAACGGCAAGTCATGGATTTCAAAGAGCTTTTCCGTTCTGTCGATGTGCTGATGGTTGATGACGTGCAATTCATCGCCGGAAAAGACAGCACACAAGAAGAGTTTTTCCACACGTTCAATGCACTGGTCGATCAAAACAAACAGATCGTCATTTCTGCCGACCGCGCCCCCGGCGAAATCAAAGGCCTAGAGGAGCGTATCAAATCGCGCCTGCAATGTGGTTTGGTCGTTGATCTGCACCCGACCGATTACGAACTGCGCCTTGGCATCTTGCAACAAAAAGCCGAATTTTATCACACCCAGTACCGTGATCTGGTGATCGCGCCGGGCGTGCTGGAATTTTTGGCCCACCGCATTTCCACGAACGTCCGCGTTCTCGAAGGGGCGCTAACCCGCCTTTTCGCCTTTGCCAGCCTTGTGGGCCGCGAAATCACGCTGGACCTGACCCAAGATTGCTTGGCCGACATCCTGCGCGCATCAGATCGCAAAATCACTATTGAGGAAATTCAGCGCAAAGTGGCGGAACATTTCAACATCCGCCTGTCCGATATGATTGGCCCGAAACGCGTGCGTACCATCGCGCGCCCCCGCCAAATCGCGATGTATTTGTCCAAACAGTTGACCAGCCGCAGCTTGCCAGACATTGGCCGCCGTTTTGGCGGGCGCGATCACACGACCATCATGCACGGCGTGCGCAAGATCGAAGAGTTGATGACCGCAGACAGCCAATTATCAGATGATCTGCAAATGCTTAAACGCCTGCTGCAGGGGTAATTCGAAAATAGGGGGCATCACGCCTTTGCCCTTGTGAAAGCCCGAAAAACAGCTAAATTTGACCTCCCTATGGCGTAAGTTGTGGGGGCATGCAGCCAGCACCAAGACGACAAAGGGACGGAACATGAAGATCAGCATCGAACGCGGCACGCTTTTGAAAGCGGTCAGTCAGGCCCAGTCTGTGGTTGAGCGGCGCAATACCATTCCAATCCTTGCCAATGTGCTGATCGAGGCGGAAGGCGACAGCGTCTCCTTCCGCGCCACCGATCTTGATATCGAAGTGGTGGACCGTGCCCCCGCCGTGGTGGAACGCCCGGGTGCAACCACCGTTTCCGCCGTTATGCTGCATGAAATCGTGCGTAAATTGCCGGATGGTGCGCTGGTGAACCTGTCCGAAGATGCCGCCTCTGGCCGTCTGACGGTGACAGCGGGTCGGTCAAATTTCAACCTTGCAACATTGCCCAAGGAAGATTTTCCGGTCATGGCAAGCTCAGAATATTCCTGCAACTTCTCGGCCAAGGCCCCTTTGCTGCGCCGGTTGTTTGACAAGGCCAAATTTGCCATTTCGACCGAAGAAACGCGCTATTATCTGAACGGCGTTTATATGCATGTTGCAACCGGGGATGATGGCCCGGCCCTGCGCTGCGTGGCAACCGATGGGCACCGCTTGGCCCGCATTGACGCCCCATTGCCCGATGGTGCAAGTGAGATGCCAGGCGTGATTGTGCCCCGCAAAACGGTGAATGAATTGCGCAAACTGCTGGATGACGATGACGCGATGATCGCGGTATCCGTTTCGGAAACCAAGGTGCGTTTTGCAACATCGGTAATTTCGCTGACCTCCAAAGTGATTGATGGTACTTTTCCGGACTATACCCGGGTGATTCCAACCGGAAACACAAAACGGCTGGAGGTGGACGCCTCTGAATTTGCCAAGGCAGTTGACCGTGTGGCAACCGTTTCATCCGAACGCTCGCGTGCTGTGAAGTTGTCACTGGATGAAGATCGTCTGGTCTTGTCCGTAAACGCGCCCGATTCCGGGGCTGCCGAGGAAGAATTGGCCGTAGCCTATTCTGACGAGCGGTTGGAAATTGGTTTCAATGCGAAATATCTGCTGGAGATCGCCAGCCAAGTGGACCGTGAAAACGCGGTGTTCATGTTCAACTCCTCCGGTGATCCGACCTTGATGCGTGAGGGGAACGACACCTCTGCCATTTATGTCGTCATGCCGATGCGCGTTTAATCAGCGCCACACTTTACACCAAAGTCGGGGGGCCGGCCCCCCCGAGGTATTTTTACCAAGATGAAAGGCAAGCATGTCCGGTTTGTCGATCATTGATCTTTCCCTTTCGCATTTCCGCAGTCACCGCGCAGCCAGAATTGGGTTTGATGGGCGTCCTGTTGCGCTGATTGGCCCAAACGGGGCGGGAAAAACCAACATTCTTGAAGCGATTTCCCTGTTGTCACCCGGTCGCGGCTTGCGGCGTGCCGGAGCGGAGGAGTTGTCACGCAAGCCCGAAGCCTTGGGTTGGAAGATCACTGCGTGTTTGCACGGGACAAACGCCGACCATGAGGTGGAAACGGGGGCCGAAGCTGGGCAGACGCGCAGTGTGCGAATTGATGGCAAGGCCGCGACGCAGGTGTCGCTGGCCCGCATCACCCGGGTGTTATGGTTGGTGCCCGCGATGGACCGTTTATGGATCGAAGCGGCGGAAGGGCGGCGGCGTTTTTTGGACCGCATGACCCTTAGCTTTGCGCCCGACCACGCTGAAGCGGTTTTGACCTATGAAAAAGCCATGCGCGACCGCAATCGCCTGCTGAAAGATCAGGTGCAAGACGCGCATTGGTATCGTGCCTTGGAAGCGCGGATGGTTGATGCCGCAACACAGATTGAAGGCAATCGCGCGGCCACGCTGCGCCGTCTGTCCACTGCGCAGAATGATGCAGATACCGCCTTTCCCAGTGCCGCCCTGACACTCGTCAATCCAGAACCGACGGATGATCTGGCATCTGCGCTGGTCGAAGGGCGTCGGCGGGATATGGCTGCGGGGCGAACCTTGGTTGGGCCGCACCGTGCCGATCTGTCGGGCATTTATGCCGACAAAGGTGTCGCTGCCGATCAATGTTCGACAGGCGAACAAAAAGCGCTGCTAGTCAGCCTGATCCTGGCAAATGCCCGCGCTTTGGCCCAAGATTTGGGGGCCGCCCCCATCTTGTTGCTGGATGAGGTGGCGGCCCATCTTGACGCCCCGCGCCGCGCCGCACTTTATGACGAAATCTGCGCATTGGGGGCGCAGGCCATCATGACAGGAACCGAAAGTCAATTGTTTGACACCCTTGGTTCGCGGGCGCAGGTCTTTGCACTGACAGAAACTGCCAACCAGTCCCAGATTAAGGAAATCCAATGACCCCTCAGCGCATCACCCTTATCACCCTTGGTGTCGCGGATCTGGGCCTGTCGCGTGCCTTTTATGCCCGTTTAGGCTGGCAAGAACACAGTGAAAGCAGCGAAGCGGTGGCATTTTTCCAGATGCACGGCGCGGCGTTGGGCCTGTTTCCTGTAGCAGAATTGGCAAAGGATCAAGGGCGCGCCGGGGCAGCCCTTGGCACAGGTGCGATCACAATGGCCCAAAACTTTGCGACCGATGCTGATGTGGATGCAGCCTTTGCGGCCGCGATCGCAGCCGGGGCAACGGCAATCAAATCCCCAGAAAAGGTGTTTTGGGGTGGGTATTCCGGCTATTGGGCGGACCTTGATGGCCATGTTTGGGAGGTGGCAATGAACCCGTTTTGGTCGCTGTCTGATGATGGCAGCCTTACTCTGCCATGACCGTTAGCCTCCACGAACTTCTTCTTTATGCCGGGGGCATGCGCTGTTGTGGCTGGTGCCCGGCCCGGTTTGGGTGGCCCTGACCGCGCGTGCGTTGTCGGGCGGGTTTGCTGCAGCATGGCCCTTGGCGATTGGGGTGGCCCTGGGCGATCTGATCTGGCCATTGGCGGCGATCTTTGGGCTGTCGTGGGTCGTATCGGTTTATGGCGGGTTTATGGACGCGCTGGCATGGGCGGCGGTGGGTGTGTTTGTCGTAATGGGCGTGGCCTTAATCCGCAAACCCGCCCCTCCCCTTGGCACCGACAGCCGCATGACTCGCCCCGGCATGTGGGCAGGGTTTGCCGCGGGGGTCGCCGCCGTGATGGGCAACCCCAAAGCAATTTTGTTTTATATGAGCGTGCTACCCGGCTTTTTCGACCTTACCCGCCTCACTGCCACCGACATTGCCGCCATCCTTGCGATTTCTGCTATCGTGCCGGCTGTGGGGAACATAAGCCTTGCGCTGTTTTTGGACCGCGCGCGCCGCCTCCTCGCCTCCCCCCGCCGCCTGCGCCGTTTGAACATAACTTCCGGCGTTTTATTGATCTGCGTCGGGCTGGTGATCGCCCTGACCTGACGCTGCCAACAAACCGCTAAATCTTGTGTGTTGCGCGTGACATTCCCCCCTGAAACGCCTATAAAAAAGGTCAGAATTCAAGGAAAGTCCGTATGACTGAAGAAGCCAACAAGCCCGCAGAATATGGCGCGGATTCCATCAAAGTTCTCAAAGGGTTAGAGGCGGTTCGCAAACGTCCTGGCATGTATATTGGCGATACCGATGATGGGTCGGGCCTGCACCATATGGTGTATGAAGTCGTCGACAACGGCATCGACGAAGCGCTGGCAGGTCACGCCACCGCGGTCACCGTCAAAATCCACGCCGACAGCTCCGTTTCTGTGCGCGACAACGGTCGGGGCATCCCAGTGGATATCCACAAGGAAGAGGGCGTTTCAGCCGCCGAAGTCATCATGACCCAGTTGCATGCGGGCGGTAAATTCAACAACACCGACGATTCCGGCAACGCCTACAAAGTGTCAGGCGGTCTGCACGGCGTTGGTGTGTCCGTGGTCAACGCCCTGTCGGATTGGCTGGAACTGCGCGTCTGGCGCAATGACAAAGAATACTTTGCCCGGTTTGAAAACGGCGATTGCGTGGAACATGTGCGCGAGGTTGGCCCTGCCCCCGGCGAACGTGGCACCGAAGTGCGCTTTATGGCCTCTGCCAAAACCAACCGTGCCGATGGTACGTTTTCCGACCTTGATTACAGCTTCAAAACGCTGGAAAACCGTCTGCGCGAACTGGCTTTCCTAAATTCTGGCGCGCGGATCATCTTGATTGATGAACGCCCCGCCGAACCCTTGCACACCGAATTGTTCTATGAAGGCGGGGTGCGCGAATATGTCAAGTATCTTGACCGCTCCAAAACCTCGATCATGCCGGACCCGATCTATATTATCGGCGAAAAGGGCGGCATCGTGGTCGAAGTGGCGATGTGGTGGAACGACAGCTACTTTGAAAACGTCCTGCCTTTCACCAACAACATCCCCCAGCGCGATGGGGGCACCCATTTGGCTGGCCTGCGCGGCGCACTGACCCGTACCATCAACAATTATGCGCAATCCACCGGGATCGCGAAAAAGGAAAAGATTGATTTTACAGGCGATGATGCGCGTGAAGGGCTAACCTGCGTGTTGTCCGTCAAGGTGCCCGATCCGAAATTTTCCAGCCAAACCAAAGACAAGCTGGTCAGTTCCGAAGTGCGCGCCGCGGTTGAAGGCATGGTGAACGAAAAGCTGTCCGAATGGTTTGAAGAAAACCCCAGCATCGCAAAAATCATCGTAGGCAAGATCATTGAGGCTGCTTTTGCCCGCGAAGCCGCCCGAAAAGCCCGCGATCTGACCCGCCGCAAATCACCTTTGGACATTTCCAATTTGCCCGGCAAACTTGCCGATTGCCAAGAAAAAGACGCCTCCAAGGCGGAGCTGTTTCTGGTCGAGGGGGATTCGGCTGGTGGCTCCGCCAAACAGGGCCGCAGCCGCCAAAACCAAGCCGTTTTGCCGCTGAAAGGTAAAATTCTGAACGTTGAACGCGCACGGTTTGACCGGATGCTGGGGTCCCAGGAAATCGGCACCCTGATCACCGCCATGGGCACCGGAATTGGCCGCGATGAATTTAATCTGAAAAAACTGCGCTACCATAAAATCGTCATCATGACCGACGCGGACGTGGATGGCGCGCACATACGCACGCTTCTGCTCACCTTCTTTTTCCGCCAAATGCCTGATTTGATTGAGGCGGGGCACCTTTATATCGCCCAGCCCCCCCTCTACAAAGTCGCACGCGGCAAGTCTGAGGTGTATCTAAAAGACCAGATGGGCCTAGAGGATTATCTGATCGAACAGGGCGTTGACGGGGCCGTGCTGCGCATGTCCTCGGGCGAAGATATCGCAGGCAGCGACCTGACCCGCGTGATCGAAGGCGCGCGTCAGTTTCGCCGAATTTTGGACGCCTTCCCAACGCATTATCCGCGCAACATCCTTGAACAGGCCGCCCTTGCGGGTGCCTTTGATGCGGGCCGCGCCGATGCCAACCTGCAATCGGTGGCCGATAATGTTGCCAAACGTCTGGATGCCATCGCCACAGAATATGAGCGCGGCTGGACCGGGCGCATCACCCAAGATCACGGCATCCGCCTAGCCCGCGTCCTGCGCGGCGTCGAGGAAATCCGCACCCTCGATGGTGCTGTCCTGCGCTCGGGTGAGGCACGGCGCCTCTCCCAAGTCTCTGCCCCGCACCGCGATGTCTACAACGGCAACGACGCCAATCTGGTGCGCAAAGATCGCAACACCCTGATCAACGGCCCAATTGACCTGCTGAAAGCCATTCTCGCCGAAGGTGAAAAAGGCTTGTCCTTGCAACGTTACAAGGGCTTGGGCGAAATGAACCCCGAACAGCTGTGGGAAACGACCCTCGACCCCGAGGCGCGCACATTGCTGCAAGTGAAGGTAGAGGATTTGGCCGAGGCTGACGACATTTTCACCAAGCTGATGGGCGATGTTGTGGAACCCCGCCGCGAATTTATCCAGCAAAACGCCCTCAGCGTGGAACACCTCGACTTCTAAAACACAAAAGGCCCCGCAAATCAGCGGGGCCTTTTTTTACATACAACAGATCTTAATCCTTGGCGCGTTCCACATAGGAATTGTCCTCGGTGTTGATCACAATCCGTGTGCCAACCCCGATATGCGGCGGCACCATCACGCGTACTTTTTCATCGCAGGTCGCGGGCTTATAGGATGATGACGCGGTTTGTCCCTTCACCACAGGCTCCGTCTCCGTCACTTCAACGGTCAAACGCTGCGGCAGTTCAATCGCGATGCAAACGCCGTTAAACGTTTTCAACGACACTTCCAGCCCGTCTTTCAAAAACACCGCTGTGTCACCAATCACGTCATCTTGCACCGACAATTGGTCAAAGCTCACAGGCTCCATGAAATGGTAACCTTCGCTGTCCGCATACAGAAAGTTATACTTGCGCTCATCCACATGCGCGCGCTCCACCTGCTCGGTCGTGCGCCAGCGTTCGGACACTTTCACACCGTCCAAAATCCCGCGCATGTTCACCGATGTCGTCGGCGTACCCTTCCCGGGATGAAAGTTTTCTGCAGTCAAAACGACATACAGCTTGTCGTTCATCTCAACGACATTACCCTTGCGCAGCGAGGAGGCGATGACTTTCACGCGAATTTCCTTGTAACTGTGGCACCATACGCCTAATGCGCGGACCGATTGCGCTAGGCATTAGCGTATCTTGGCCGAAATCTCCAGATCAAAGGCGCGAAACATGACAAATCCGGTGAACTGGTGGCACCCCACCGCACATGAAGGCCGCCGCCCCGCCCTTTTGGCCCGAAACCGCATCCAAGCGGCCCTGCGCACATGGCTTGCGGCCAACGATTTCATCGAGGTAGACCCAAGCGCTTTGGCCATAAGTCCGGGAAATGAGGCGCATCTGCATGCGTTCCAAACCACCGCAATTGGCAATGATGGTGCGCCCCACGCAATGTTTCTGCACACCTCCCCCGAATTTGCGATGAAAAAACTGCTGGCCGCGGGCGAGGCCCGCATCCACGCGTTCGCCCATGTCTGGCGCAACCGAGAACGCGGCCCTTTGCACAGCCCGGAATTTACCATGTTGGAATGGTACCGCGTGGGTGACGATTACAGCGTGCTGATGGATGATTGCGCCACCTTCCTACAACTCGCGCTGACTGCGGCAGGCAGCGCCCAGCTTCGCTATAAATCCTACACTTGCGACCCCTCCCTGCCCTACGACCGCCTGTCGGTCGCCGATGCCTTTCAGCGCCACGCTAACATCGACCTTCTCTGCACAATCGCACCAAACGGCGACACCGATGCGCCTGCCCTTGCCGCCCAAATGAGTGCACAAAACATCCGCCACGCGCCCGATGATACATGGTCCGACATGCTGTCGCGCATCCTGTCCGAACGGGTCGAACCCCATCTTGGCCACGGCCGCCTCACCATGCTGGACCGCTACCCGGTCCCCGAGGCGGCGCTCGCCCGCCCCTGCCCCGCTGATCCCCGCTGCGCCGAACGGTTTGAGGTGTATGCCTGCGGCGTCGAACTCGCCAACGGCTTTGGCGAACTCACCAACGCGCCCGAACAACGCCGCAGGTTCACTGCGGAAATGGACGAAAAACAGCGCGTCTACGGCCACCGCTATCCGCTGGATGAAGATTTCTTAACCGCC
This sequence comes from Pseudorhodobacter antarcticus, assembly GCF_900110135.1. Taxonomy (GTDB): domain Bacteria; phylum Pseudomonadota; class Alphaproteobacteria; order Rhodobacterales; family Rhodobacteraceae; genus Pseudorhodobacter; species Pseudorhodobacter antarcticus. Next base: position 17,529 of record NZ_FOCO01000021.1, read on the forward strand.
CTGCCCCATATGCCCCACGCTTCCGGCATCGCAATGGGGTTCGACCGCGTCGTGATGCTCGCCACTGCTGCACCCTCTATCGACCATGTGATCTGGGCCCCTGTTCCAAACCCATAAGCCGCCCACGCACGGAAATGCCCCTTCCCCCCGCGCGCGCGCTGCGCTACCAATCAGGGTATGAAGTGGACGTTGCCAAACATTCTTACCGTCCTACGCCTGCTCGCCGCCCCCGGTGTTGCGGTGATGTTTCTTTATTTCCAGCGCCCATACGCCGATTGGTTCGCGCTCACGCTGTTTGTGCTGGCCGCGATCACCGATTTCTTTGACGGTTACCTTGCCCGCCTTTGGAAACAGGAAAGCAAATTCGGCGCGATGCTGGACCCAATCGCAGACAAGGCGATGGTGGTCATCGCGATCATGGTCATCACCGGATATTCCGGGATGAACCCGTGGCTTATCCTGCCCGCCACCGTGATTTTGTTCCGTGAGGTGTTCGTCTCCGGCCTGCGCGAATTTCTGGGGGCCAAGGCAGGCTTGCTCACCGTCACAAAACTCGCGAAATGGAAAACCACCGCGCAAATGGTCGCAATCGCGGTCCTGTTTCTCGGCACCGGCCTTGCCTATCTTGAAGATGGCCGCCCCCCCCGCGCGGGCGAAGGCGAATTGCGCACCATCCTGTCCCCCGCCGCAATGGCAACCCACGCCGGCATGGCACTGATCTGGATTGCAGCGCTGCTAACAGCCGTCACCGGATGGGATTATTTTCGAAAAGCATTGCCGCATCTGAAAGACGATAAATGATTGATATCCTTTACTTCGCATGGGTCCGCGAACGTATCGGCCTGCCGCGCGAACGTCTGGAAACCAACGCCGCAACCGTGGCCGATCTTATCGCCGAACTCAGCGCACACGAAGATCGCTACGCCGCCGCATTCGCCGATCTTTCCGCCCTGCGCGTGGCCGTTGACCAAGAGTTATCCGATTTCAACGCCCCCCTCACCGGCGTGCGCGAAATCGCAATTTTCCCCCCCATGACGGGCGGCTGATGCGTATCATCGTGCAACCTGACCCGTTTGACATGGGGGCAGAGGCGACAGCCTTTACCGCCACCGCAAAAGGCGCAGGTGCCATTGTCACCTTTACGGGAATCACCCGCGACAACGCGGCGGGCGACCTTCAAGCAATGGAAATTGAACATTACCCCGGTATGACCGAACGCGCGCTAAATGACATGGCGCATCAGGCCATGACGCGTTGGCAGTTGATAGACTGCCTTGTGATCCACCGCCACGGCCGCCTTTTGCCCAACGATCCCATCATGATGGTCGCCACCGCAGCGCGCCACCGCGCCGATGCCTTTGCCGCCGCTGAATTTCTAATGGACTACCTAAAATCCCGCGCACCGTTTTGGAAACGCGAAATCACCGCCAGTGGCACCGATTGGGTTGCCCCGCGGGATGAGGATGAGGCCGCGCTAAAGCGTTGGTAATCAGTCCACCGAATGGATTTGCTTGCGTTCCAAAACCCGCAACACCATCGCCAAATCTTGGCCGCGCCGCATCACATGCCCGTCCATCCCCACAACAGCATACATCCCTTGCCGATTGCGCAGTTTCGGGCGCTTTTCAATCCGGTACAGTGGATGTTCCGCCGTGCGCCGAAACACTGAAAAAATCGCCACTTCGCGCAGCGTTGAAATGCCGTAATCGCGCCATTCACCGCTGGCCACCATCCGGCCATACAGCGATAAAATCACCCCCAACTCGCGTCGGTCAAAACTGACCTGCTCGGGGATATTGGCGTGAAACTGGATTGGCGGCTCTGCACTCATGCGGACCAGCTTACCCACCAACCCGCGCAGCGCAAGTCAAAGCTGTACCACCACACCGCCCGCTGCCTCGGCGTCACTGGCATCATGCGTGACCATCAATGCCGGAATCGCCCGCGCGCGCAAATGATCAAACACAAAGGCCCGAATTTCCGCCCGCAGCTCTTTATCCAACCGCGAAAAGGGCTCATCCAACAACAACGCCAACGGCTCCGCCAACAAGGCCCGCATCAACGCCGCCCGCGCCCGCTGCCCGCCCGACAATGTCGCGGGGTCACGGCCCGCAAACCCAGCAAGCCCTGCTTGCTCCAACGCTTCCTCAACCGCCGCGCGCCGCGCCGCGCCCCGCACCCCGCGCGCAAGGCCAAAGGCCAGATTATCGCCCACCGACAAATGCGGAAACAGCATCGCATCTTGAAACAACACGCCAATGCGCCGCGCCTCAGTAGGCAGGGCCAGCATATCACGGCCCGCCAATTCCACCCGCCCCGACACGGCAAACCCATACACCAAATGGCCACCAATCGCGTCGAGCAAGGTCGATTTGCCAATCCCCGACGGGCCCATCAGCGTGGCAACCTCGCCCCCCGCCACCTGCAAACTGACAGGCAGAAACAGCGGCGCACGCCCTTTTGGCCCCACCGATACATCAAACAACCCAAGGCTCATCGCGCCCCTCCCTGCAACCCGCGCCGATTGCGGTACACCAATGCTGGCACCAGCAGCGCAGCGCCATAGGCCAAAAACGGCAGCCCGGCCTGCAACACCGCGTACACCCCCACAATCCTGCGATCGGACCCGCTGGCCAGCGTCACCGCTTCGGTTGTCAATGTCGCCACGCGCCCCGCCCCCATGAACAAAGTCGGCAAATATTGCGCCACCGACACCGCAAACCCAACCGCCCCCGCCACCATCAACGGGCGCACCAGCATCGGCAATTTCACCGCTACCAACCGCCGCCACGGCGATGCCCCCAGCGCCGCCGCCGCACGCAAATGCTGGCGGTCCAGCGCGCGCCACGGGTCCGACAACGCGATCATAACATAGGGAAACACGAACAACATCTGCGCCCAGATCACGGCCAACATTCCGCCGCTGATACCCATCTGCAAAAATAGCACGTTCAATCCGTATAAAAACCCGATTTGCGGCACCAACAGCGGCAGATAAATCATCACCTGCGCCCAGCCTGCCCGTCCCCGCCGCGCGCGGTCCTCGCCCTCCAACCACGCGATGGCCAGCGCCAGTGACGCCAGCATGGTCGCCACTCCAATCACAATTGTGGCCCGCGCCGCATCGCCCCAGCCCGCACCCGGCGTCATCCACGCCCGCATCGACCAGCTTTGCGGCAAGGCCTGCGGAAATGACCAACGCCACGCAAACGACCACACCAACAACGACAGCAGCGCCAAAATCCCCAACGCAAACAACACTGCAACCATCCCGCCAGCCACCCACAGCCCAGGCCCCGCCGAATGTCCGCGCCCACCGCGCCGCAACCACCACAGGCCAACACGCCGCGCCACGCCCTCGGCCACAATCCACAGCCCAATCGCCCCTGCAACCACCCCCACCTGCATCAACGCCGCCGCCGATGCAGGCAAAATCAGCGCAATATCAGGCGCGGAAAACCAACGCACAATCGCAACCGAAAACGTGGGCGGGTTCGACGGCCCAAGGATGATCGCCAAATCCACCACCGACAGCGAAAACGCCAGCACGATAAAAATCGGCAGCCTTATCAACGGGTAAACCTGCGGCAAGATCACCTTGGCCCACACCATTCCGCGTCCATACCCCAACGCGCGCCCCGCCGCCAACTGTCCGCGCACTGGCAATTGCCCCAGCGCAGACCCCATAATCAACAACAAAAACGGCACTTCCTTGATCAGCAATCCAATGATCAGCGCGACACCCCAACCATCGTTTACAGTTGCCAAATCCGGCGGACGGTCCCACCCCGTCACCCCCGGCGACAACATCCGCGCAATCCACCCCGATGGGGTCAACAAAAACGCCAAACCAATTGCCAGCGCGGCGTGGGGGGCCGCCAAAAGTGGTATTAACGCCCGCCCCATCAGCCCCGCCCAGCGCCCATACACCAGCGCCACAAATCCCGCCGCCAGCACCAGCGCCAACACGGTGGACCCAACGCCCGTCACCAAGGTCAGCCGCAAATTGGTCCCGAACCCAGGCAAATCCAGCAAGGCCCGCCACGCATCCAGCGACCAATCCACCGCACTAATCGCAGGCAAAACCCCAAACGCTGCGCGCGCCGTCTGGGCAAATCCCGCAATGATGGGCAACACAAACCCACCCAGCAAGGCAAGGGCCACAACACCCCTCAGCGCGCGGCCATCAGCCTTCATTTGATATAGCGTTCGCCCCAAGCCTCAACCAGCTTGGTCATCCAGCTTGCATGTGGCTCCAACAACGTTGGCCCCAGATCGGCCAACCTTGGCAGCGCGGGCGACGAAGGAAGGTTGGCAAACAGCGCCGCCTCCTCCGCGTTCAACTTTGTTGCGTCCAGCACCGAAAAACTGCCCAACACCTCGATGTTTTGCTGATGCGCCTGTGTCGCGGGTTCCAGCAAAAAGTTCGCCACAACCTCTGCGCCTTCACGGTTCGCCGCATTATACGGAATCGCCACAAATGAGATATTCCCGATCGACCCATCCCGCGGCACAAAAACCCGCGCGGTGTCTGGCAACAACCCTTCGGCAATTGCCCCTGCCGCGGATGCCGGGTCAAACGACACGCCAAAATCCACCTCACCATCGTTCAGCATCTGCTGCTGCACCGATTGGTTTTCCGGGAATGTCGCGCCCTCACGCCACATCAGCGGGCGCAGCGCATCATACCACTGCCACAAAAACCCTGTGGCCTGCGCAAACGCTTCCTCCGTCACCGGGGCCTGCAACGCGGCTTTGTCTGGCGCAAATTCCACCAGCGCCTGTTTCAAAAACGTCGACCCCATGAAGTTGCTCACATCGGGGTGCGTCACCCGTCCCGGATTGGCCTGCGCATAATCCAAGAAACCCGCCATATCCTTTGGCGGCTCTGTCACCACGGCACTGTCATAGGTGAACACAAACCGCGCCAACCGCCACGCAGATTCGTAACCTTCAACTGGCACCGTGAAATCCACCGACGCCGCCGCATCCGGCCCAAGGTCAAGATACCGCGCATTGGGCAGGTCCGTCGCAAACGGCCCGTGCAGCAAGCCTTGTTCCTTCATCGACAGGAAATTCGGCCCGTTAATCCAAATCATATCCACCGACCCGCCGCTGTCCTTGCCCGCCGCCTTCTCCGAAATCACCTGCGTCACGGCCGTGGCGGTGTCGGTCAGCTTCACCTGCTCCACCTTCACGCCGTATTTCGCCTCCGTCTGCTCCCCCACCCAAACGATAAACGCGTTGGTCCGCGCATCCCCGCCCCAAGCGTTCCAATACACGGTCTGGCCGCGCGCCGCGTCCAGCGTTTGCTGCCAGTCGGCCAGCGCAGGGGTGCCAAGGCCGAGACTTAGGGCGGCGATAATTAGGGGGCGCATAATGGCTCCAATCTAAGGGTCAAAGGTCAGAAAAACTGCGCCAGCCCGCATGCCAGCGCAAGAAAGTGGTCAACAAACACGCAGCGGCAAAGGCATAGGCCAGCGGCACAAACCATGCCGGAAACAGACACATCACAACGAACAGCACAATGGTTTCCGTGCCTTCCGTTAGCCCGCCAAGGTAATAAATCCCCTTGGTCGGATAGACCTCCGCCGTCATCCCTCGCTTGGCCGCGATCACCGCAAAGGCCAAAAAACTGGACCCAGTGCCAACAAAGGCGCAAATCAAAACCGCCGCCGCCAGCGCATTTGCAGGGTCCGCCAACGCAAACCCAAGGGGAACGGTGGCATAGAAAAAGAAATCCAGCGCGATATCTAAAAATGCGCCCCGGTCGGTGGCCCCCGCCTTGCGCGCCATAATCCCGTCCAGCCCATCGGCCACCCGATTTGCCAAAATCAACACCAGCGCCAGCCAAAACCACCCCAGCCACAGCGCAGGCAGCGCCAACAGCCCAACCGCAAATCCCGCCAGCGTCATTTGGTCTGCGCCCACACCCCGCGCTGCAAAGGCCCGCGCAGGGACCTCCAGCGCGGCCCGCAGTGGGGGCAAAATCAGGGCATCAATCATTCAAAAGGCCTTTACCGGGACGCCCAAGGCATAGGACAAACTGACCCGGCCTGTCAGCCCCCAACGGTGTTACATCTGCACACAATGGCGTCAGCGCGGGCGGGCTTACCCTTTACCCAACACCGCATCCTGATGTTCACCCAGCTTCGGCGCGGGTCGGTCCAACGCCAACTCCGCCCCCGAAAACGTTATGGGGGACCGCACACCCGGCAACCCATCGGGCGCAATTTGCATGCTCCGCGCAATCACTTGGGGGTCAGCAAACACCTCGGCCAAATCATTGATCGGCCCGGCAGGCACCCCCGCCCCTTCGCATGCCGCCAACAAATCGGCCTTGCTGCGCTGCTTGGTGGCGCGGCCCAACGCCTCGGTCATGGCCACGCGGTTCACCACGCGGTCCGCGTTGGTCGCAAACTCCGCCGCCGTGCCCATCGCCCCCATACCCAACACGTCGCAAAACCGTTGGTACTGCCCATCATTGCCCACGGCAATAATGATAAAACCATCGGCGCAATCAAACACCGCATAGGGCGCAAGGTTCGGGTGCGCGTTGCCCATCATCCTTGGTGCGACCCCTGTGGTCAAATAATTCATCGACTGGTTCGCCATAATGCCAGTCGCCACATCAAACAGCGCCATATCAATTTGCTGCCCCAAGCCCGTGCTGGCCCGCTGATGCACCGCTGCCAAAACAGCCGTTGCCGCATAAACCCCGGTGAAAATATCCGTCACCGCCACGCCCACCTTTTGCGGCTGGCCATCGGGCGCACCTGTGACTGACATCAACCCAGACATGCCCTGAATGATAAAATCATACCCGGCCCGCTGCGCATATGGCCCGGTTTGCCCAAACCCCGTGATCGAACAATAAATCAACGCCGGGTTCACGGCGGCCAAACTGGCATAATCCAACCCGTATTTCGCCAGCCCACCAACCTTGAAATTCTCAATCACCACATCCGCGTCCGCGATCAGCCGCCGCACGGCCTCCTGCCCCTCAGCCGTGCGAAAATCCACCACGACGGACCGCTTACCCCGATTGGTCGCATGGAAATAGGCGGCGGAACGGTCGCCCTCGCGTTCAATAAAAGGGGGGCCCCAGCGGCGGGTATCATCGCCCTCCGGTGCCTCCACCTTTATCACATCGGCCCCCAAATCGGCCAAGGTTTGCCCCGCCCACGGGCCCGCCAAAATGCGGGCCAGCTCAATCACCTTCAAACCAGCAAGCGGGGCGGCCACGGCTTATTTCGCCAGTTCAGCGTCAAGCAACGCTTTCAAATCGGCATAGTTCATGTTGCTGTGCTGCACCCCGTTCAACATAAACGACGGGGTCGATGTGATGTTATCCGCCTTGGTGTCCTCTTGATATTTGTTCACCATCGCTTGCGCCATCGCAGCGTCGTTCAGACAGGCATCCAGCGCATCATTTTCCAGCCCGGCCGTCCGGCCCACGCGGCGCAGGTTTTCCACCACAGTCGCCGGATCATCCGACGCGGCCCATTCTTGTTGGGTGGAATACAAAATCTCTTGGATCCCAAAATACCGCAAATCACCCCCACAGCGCGCCACCATCGCCGCCCACAACCCATAGCGGTCGAAAAACACCTCGCGGTACACGAACTTGATCTTGCCAGTATCAATGTAATCGCGCTTCAAATCCTTGAACACCTGTTGGTGGAATGTCGCGCAATGCGGGCAGGTATAGGATGCATATTCGGTCAACACGACCTTCGCATCGGCCTTGCCCAAAAACATATCCGGCACCACCGGCAACACCGGCGCCTCGGCGGTTTGCGCCCACAGGGGCATCGCGGTGCTTGCCATCGCAACAGCAAGGGCGGCGGTAAAGTCTCTGCGGTTCATAATTTGCCTCTTTGTGATTTGGCACGAGATAAGAAGTTTTGCGTCAAAGATTCAAGGGCATCACGCAACGCATTGTCGTGAACACCCTCCGCCGCGCGCTCCGCTTCGGCCTTGATCGCCGGGTCGGGCGCTGGTTTTGGCGCAGGCGCGTGGGTGAAACTGGGTTGCCCCTCGGCAAATCCAGTCGGCGCAGTCTGCGTCAACATAATCCGCGAAATCGCCGCATATCCGTAACAAGCGTTGACCTTTTCCTTGATCACCGGCAGTTGCATTTGCACCATCGGCGCGTTGGATGATGTGGTCAGCAGCGTCAACGCCGCCCCCATGCCCCCCTTGCCATAGCCGATTTTCACAGGCCGCGTGATGGCCGCCACCTCAACGCCCACAATCTCCGCCCATGCGGTCAAAAGCCGCGTCACCGCGAATCCCCGCGTCTCGCCCGCCGTCCGAATCCGGTCCTTCAACAGGTTCGACGTCGCCTCAAACCCTCGCAACCGCCGGATTTTCGCCTGATATGTCCCGCCCTGCGCCTGCTTCATCTGGTCATTCCCTCAACTCCCGCTATCTTAACGCGGGCAACGAAAGGTGCCAGCACCAATGACCCTAAAAACAGGATTAAACATGCACGGTGAGGCGGCAACCCTGTTGGCATGGTACGACGTTAACGCCCGCACAATGCCGTGGCGCAGCCCCCCCCGCAGTGGCATCCGCCCCGACCCCTACCGCATTTGGTTGTCCGAGGTGATGCTGCAACAAACCACAGTGGCCGCCGTGCGCGCCTATTTTACCCGTTTCACCGCGCGTTGGCCCACAGTCAGCGATCTGGCAGCGGCGCAAGATGCCGATGTCATGGCCGAATGGGCGGGCCTCGGCTACTACGCCCGTGCGCGCAACTTGCTAAAATGTGCGCGCGCCGTCCGTGCGCGCGGCGGGTTTCCCACCGATTACGCAACCCTCCTTACCTTGCCCGGCATCGGCCCCTACACTGCCGCCGCCGTCGCCTCCATCGCGTTTGATCAGCCCGCTACCGTGGTCGATGGCAACGTCGAACGCGTCATGTCCCGCCTGTTCAACGTCCAAACACCTCTGCCACAGGCCAAACCCGAACTCACCACCCTCGCCGCATCCCTCACCCCGCAAACCCGACCCGGCGATTACGCCCAAGCCGTCATGGACCTTGGCGCAACCATCTGCACCCCCCGCAACCCCGCCTGCGGTATCTGCCCTTTGCGCCAATTCTGCGCGGCATGGGATGTGGGCACCCAAACCACCCTGCCCCGCAAATCCCCTAAGCCCGAAAAACCAACCCGCATCGGTGCCCTTTGGCTCGCCCGCCACCCAAACGGCGATTGGCTGGTCGAGGCACGGCCAGAAAAGGGCCTTCTGGGCGGCATGACAGGTTTTCCCGGCATGGGCTGGGACAAATCCACCGCCCATGACGCCCCCCCGATCACGGCCAACTGGGAAAATTTGGGCAAAATCCGCCACACTTTCACGCATTTCCACGCCGATCTAACCGTGCTGGCCGCAACCACCACCGCCGCGCCCAATCACGGGATGTTTCAGCCCGTTAATCCTGAAAACCTGCCCACATTGATGCGAAAGGCCTATGACCTTGCGTCTGGAACCCTTTTGAAGCGTTGACCGACCCATCCCACCCCGCCATCATGCGCAAAACCAAGGGGCCTGATATGACCGTTATTCCCGCTGCCGACGTAATCCGCCCCCACCACGCCCTGCCGTTCTGGCTGTCTCTGGGCCTAATCCCCGTTGCCATCACCTCAGCCCTCTTGGGTGGTTGGACGGTTTTGCTCATCCCCGTCGCCTCCTGGGGCCTGTTCTCCTTGCTCGATGCGATCCTCGGCACCAATCCCGACAACTCCGACCTCGACACCCCCGAAAGCGGGCTCATGTGGTACCGCGCCATCACCATCATCTGGTTTCCAGCCCAATTTGCCCTCCTTTGCTGGCTCCTCTGGTACGTCCCCCGCGCCGACCATCTCGGCACCCTTGAATCCATCCTGATTTTCTTCGGCATGGGCGTGATTTCCGGCACTATTGGCATCAATTACAGCCACGAACTCATGCACCAAAAATCAAAACTCGAACGCTGGCTCGCCGATCTTCTTCTCGCCTCCGTCCTTTATTCCCACTTCCGCTCCGAACATCTGCGTGTCCACCACCTTTACGTCGCCACCCCCCGCGACCCTGTAACCGCCCGTTATAATGAAGGATTTCACCGCTTTCTTCCCCGCGTTCTGCGCCAGTCCATCACCTCAGCTTGGAATGCTGAAAAGGCGATGCTCGCCCGCCGCAACCTGCCCGTAACCCACCCCAGCAACCCATTCTGGCGTTATGCGGCACTCCAAATCGGGATGCTCATTCTGGCATTGGCGTTGGGCGGTTGGATGGGGCTGGCCCTGTTTCTTTATCAGGCCGCCACCGCAATCTGGCAGTTGGAACTGGTGAATTTCATCGAACATTACGGCCTCACCCGCCGACACCTTGGTAATGGAAAATACGAACATGTCATGCCTCGCCACTCGTGGAATGCCGATCATACCGCCTCAAACTGGCTCTTGATAAATTTGCAACGCCACTCCGACCATCACTACAAACCAGACCGCCGCTTTCCCTTGCTGCAAACCTACACTGATGCTGATGCGCCACAGCTGCCCTATGGCTATCCGGTTATGACCACCGCGGCGATGGTGCCACCGCTGTTTCGCCGCATCATGAACCCCCGCGTTCGGGCGTGGCGGCGGAAATACTATCCCGATATTACGGATTGGCACACCTATAACAAAGCGCTCAACCCCGCGCCCCAGTAAACAAAAAAACCCGCCATGCAAACGCACACGGCGGGAAAGTGGTGTCGGGGTAAATCCCCAACACAGGCGGTAAACTTAGGGGGTCAGTTGGGCCGAACGTCGTCCATCTCGGCCCGGATTTGCTGGCGCAGAATGTCGATGGATACCATCTTTCCTTCGCGCTTGAAATGCCAATATGTCCAACCATTACAACTTGGTGCGCCTTCCAGCGCGGCTCCAACCTGATGGATGGACCCCTTAACATCATTGCCAATCAACGTGCCATCGGCGCGCACTTTGGCCTTGAAACGGTTGCCGATGGAATACAATTCCTCACCCGGCCGCAGCATCCCACGTTCCACCACTTGCCCAAACGGCACGCGTGGCTCTGACCGTTTTGACCCGGTGATTTCCAGCGCCGAAGCGTCGAATTTCCGCACCTTGGCAATCCGCTTTTCGGCCACCTTGCGGTACGCCTCCTCACGCTCAATCCCGATGAAATCACGCCCCAACATTTTTGCCACAGCCCCTGTGGTTCCTGTGCCAAAGAACGGATCAAGGATGACATCACCCGGATTTGTTGTGGCAATAAGAACACGGTGCAACAAGCTTTCGGGCTTTTGCGTTGGGTGCGCTTTGTCGCCCGCCTCATCCTTCAGACGCTCGTGACCGGTGCAAATTGGCAACACCCAATCAGACCGCATTTGCACGCCTTCGTTCAACGACTTCAGCGCTTCATAGTTGAACGTGTATTTCGCACCCTCATCCCGGCTGGCCCAGATCAGCGTTTCATGCGCGTTGGTCAGGCGTTTGCCGCGAAAATTCGGCATCGGGTTCGACTTGCGCCACACCACATCGTTCAGCAGCCAATAGCCCTGATCCTGCAACGTTGCGCCAACCCGAAAGATGTTGTGATACGATCCAATAACCCAAATCGCACCATTCGGTTTCAGCAACCGTTTGGCCGCCGCCAACCATCCTTGGGTAAACTGGTCATATTTCGCAAAGCTGGAAAATTGGTCCCAATGATCGTCGACTGCGTCCACCTTGGAATTGTCGGGCCGGTGTAAATCGCCTTTCAACTGCAAGTTATAGGGGGGGTCCGCAAAAATCAGGTCAACCGACCCGGCGGGCAAGCTGTTCATCACATCAATGCAATCGCCCGCAAGGATTTGGTTAAGCGGCAGCATCGCTGCCTCCGGTACTTTCGTTTTAATCGCCATCTTTGCCTCGTGTCCCGCGCATTTTGCGTCGTTTTGTTAAGGACAAAGATGAGTCATTCCTGATTCGCCGTCAAATTCTTTATTGAATCAACTACTTACCGATTTATCTTGATACAAGATATTGTGTACAGGTTTGAACGAACGTCTATGATGCGCGGTGACCCCAAGATTTAGGAGCGCAGACTGATGCTCTTTTGTCGGATATCCCGCGTTGCGCGCCCAGCCATAGCCTGGAAACTCCCGGTCCAGCGCTGTCATGATGCGGTCGCGTGTCACTTTTGCCACAATCGACGCCGCAGCGATCGAAAGGCACAGCGCGTCACCCTTAATTATCGCTTGCCCCGCGCAGGGCATGTCGCGCGGCAACAGATTTCCATCAATCAATGCATAATCGGGCGGCACGGGCAGCCCCTGCAATGCCCGCACCATGGCCAAATGGCTGGCGCGCAAAATGTTCATCGCATCAATTTCTTGCACCGTCGCATGCGCGATGGAAACTTCCGCAGCTTCCATAATCGCATCAAACAACGCTTCACGGCGCTTGGCGGTCAAGGCTTTGCTGTCGGCCAAACCCGCTGGCACCCGGTCCGGCAACAGCCGCACGGCGGCCGCTGTCACGGGCCCTGCCAACGGCCCCCGCCCCACCTCATCCACCCCCGCAACGCAGGCAAAGCCTTGGGCCAAGGCTGCGGTTTCAAATTTGTCATCGGCTGTGGCTTTCATGCGGTTAACAAATCTGAAACCGATTGGAATGAAAAGGGGCCTGATGTCGGCTGGCCGCAGCGATGAAATGCAATAACTGCCGCGACATCGGGGTTTGATATTGAATATCAACGCGGCTTGCAGGCAGATTGGTGGGGTGCTGCGGACCGGAAAGGATCTTGCCATGAAACGATATCTTTTGGCTGCCATGTTCAGCCTGATGCTGGCAGGGGCGGCGCAGGCGGAGTGTTTTGCCGATTATAAGGCCAAGCAAGACAGCCCCTTGCGGCTGCATTATGGGGTGGTTGCGGTGCCGGACGCCGCCTGTTCGGTGCGGGCGGCGGCGGGTGTGATTGCACCGCGGCTGGCGAAACGGGGGTGGACCTTGTTGAATGTTGTTTCGGTTTTCGGGCCGGACGGCCTTGCGGAAAGGAAAGCCAATGCGGGCGCTTACTTCCTCTCCTTCTGAAAGTTTACGGGCGGGCAACCGGGTCGTTGCGGGCGGCATCGCGGCGATTGTGGTGATTTTGCTGGGCACCGCGGTGTTTTTGTTTCTGAATCTGCCCGATGCCAACGCTTTCAATGCGCGGGTGGAACGGATTTTTATGGAGAACGACGGCCTGACCACAGGGGCTGAGATTAAGCTGTTGGAAATTCTGGCCCAATCGGGGACTGCGTTTTCGGGGGTGCTGGCCAGCTACCGCGTTGTGATCTTTGTCTTGCTGGTGTTTGCGACGGCGTTGATGGTGGCGGCGCTAGTTTTTCTGGTTACGATCATCGCTTTGAACAGGCGGATTTCGGCGATTCAGCGGTCGGGGATTCAGGTTTCCAGCCTGCTGATCAGTCGGGAAACGAACGCGGTTTATATCAATGATTTGGAGTTTAAGCTGACTGAGGCGGCGATTGAAACGCTGTCAGTGCTGGCGGAGGCGCGGATGGATGATGATGTGATGACGGGCGCCCAGATTGAAGGGGTGATTTCGGGACGAGATTCGTCGGATTGTGAGGAGGCCGCGGGGGCCACGCGGGTGAAACGGCTGCGGGACGCGCTGGGAAATCAGTTGGTTTCTGAATTGCTGGTCAAAACGATTGCCCGGCGGGGCTATGTTTTGGCGGTGGGCAAGGATGTGATCCGCATGATGTGAGGCTGCGAAATCGCGCGCGATGCGGGACGTAACCCACTGATATAAAACGGGTTCGCGATTTTCATTTACCAAATCTTAACACTCGCATCGCGGGCATCGCAGGCCGCTGGCTTGCACCAAGGGGCCCTGTGGCCTATATCCCCCTTTCTTGCCATGAACCGGGGGCTGCCATGATTCCAACGCCGTATTACTTGATTGATAAGGCACGGCTGGCGGCCAATATGACCGCCATGGACCGCTTGCGCGAGCTGTCGGGCGCGAAATGTTTGCTGGCGCTGAAATGCTTTGCGACCTGGCCCGCGTTTGACGCGATGCGCGACCATATGGACGGCACCACGTCATCCAGCCTGTATGAATTGCGGTTGGGGCGGGAGCGGTTTGGCAAGGAAACTCACGCTTATTCCGTGGCTTGGGCGGCAGATGAGGTGACGGAGGCGGTGACTTACGCCGACAAGATTATCTTTAATTCCATCAGCCAATTGTTGCGGTTTGACGCGGAAACGGCGGGGATTGCACGCGGGTTGCGCTTGAACCCGCAGTTTTCGACATCGCATTTTGATTTGGCGGACCCGGCGCGGCCATTTAGCCGTTTGGGCGAATGGGATTTGGCAAAATTGGAGGCGGTGAAGGATAAAATTTCCGGCGTGATGATTCATTACAACTGCGAAAACGGCGATTTTGACCTGTTTGACCAGCAGTTGACGCGGATTGAAACCGAATTTGGCGCGTTTTTGGCAGGGCTGGAGTGGGTGAGCCTTGGCGGCGGCATCCACTTTACTGGCGATGGCTATCCGCTGGAACGGCTGGCTGCGCGGTTGGCAGCGTTTGCGCAGCGGTTTGGCGTGCAGGCGTATTTGGAACCGGGCGAGGCGGCGATCACTGGGGCGGCGAGTTTGGAAGTGTCGGTGCTGGATATTTTGAACAACGGCAAGGACTTGGCGATTATCGACAGCTCGGTTGAGGCGCATATGCTGGATTTGCTGATCTACCGCGAACCTGCCAAGATGAACGTTTCGGGCGACCACCCCTATATGATTTGCGGGAAATCCTGCCTTGCGGGCGATATTTTTGGCGAGTTTTCATTCCCCGCACCGCTGAAAATTGGCGATCGGTTGAGCATTGCGGACGCGGCGGGTTACACGATGGTTAAGAAAAACTGGTTCAACGGGGTGCGGATGCCCGCAATCGTTTTGCGCGAATTAGACGGGTCGCTGACCGTGGCGCGCACGTTTGATTATGCCGATTTTGAAGGCAATCTGGGCTGAAGGAGGCGGGATATGAAACGCACTGTTTTGATCATTGGCGCGGGCGGCGTGGCACAGGTTGTGGCGCATAAATGCGCGCAAAATAACGATATTTTGGGCGATTTGCATATTGCCAGCCGCACGGTTGCCAAGTGCGAGGCGATTATAGATTCGGTCCGTGCCAAAGGGGCGATGAAGATTGCGGGCGATTTTGGCGTTCACACGTTGGACGCGATGGATGTTGCTGCGGTGGCGGCGTTGATTGGGCAGACGGGCGCGCAGATTGTGATCAATGTCGGCTCGCCGTTTGTGAATATGACGGTGTTGGAGGCCTGTATTCAGACGGGTGCGGCCTGTATCGACACCGCGATTCACGAGGATCCGACGAAGGTGTGCGAGACGCCGCCGTGGTACGGCAATTATGAATGGAAGCGGCGCGAGGCCTGTAAAGCTGCGGGCGTGACGGCGATTTTGGGCGCAGGGTTCGATCCGGGTGTGGTCAACGCGTTTGCGCGCTATGCCGTGGATGCTTGCATGGATACTGTGGAAAGCATTGATATTGTTGATATTAATGCAGGCAGCCACGGGCGCTATTTTTCCACCAACTTTGACCCCGAGATCAATTTTCGCGAATTTACGGGCACGGTTTATGCGTGGCAGGGCGGCGAATGGACCGAAAACCGCATGTTTGAGGTGATGCGTGAGGATGATTTGCCCGTGGTGGGGCGGCATAAGAGCTATCTGTCCGGGCATGATGAGGTGCATTCGCTGGCTGCGCGGTATCCCCACGCCGATGTGCGGTTTTGGATGGGGTTTAGCGACCATTATATTAACGTGTTTACCGTATTGCAGAATTTGGGCTTGTTGTCGGAGCAGCCCGTGGTGACGGCGGAGGGGCTGGAAGTGGTGCCCCTGAAGCTGGTGAAAGCGGTGTTGCCGGACCCATCGAGTTTGGCGCCGGATTATACAGGCAAGACATGTATTGGCGATTTTGTGCGGGGCGTGAAGGACGGCAAGCCTGTCGAGGTGTTTGTGTACAACACGTCCGACCACGCGCAGGCGTTTGCGGAGGTGGGCAGCCAAGGGATTTCCTATACCGCCGGGGTGCCGCCCGTGGCCGCTGCGATGTTGATTGCGAGCGGGGTTTGGGACGTGGGCCACATGGCGAATGTGGAAGATTTGGACCCGAAGCCGTTTTTGGCGCTGCTGAACCGCATTGGCTTGCCGACGCGGATTAAGGATGCTGATGGGGACCGCGCGCTGGTGCTATAGGTCGATGTGCAACGTGCCGTTGGGTTCGGCGGCACGCGAACAGCACAGGATGACGCGGGTTTCGCGTTCGGTTTTTGACAGGACATAATCGCGATGTTCCACCGCTTGGCCCGGTGGAATGGCAACTGCGCACACGCCGCAAATGCCATCGGCGCACTTGGTGGTGATGGGGAACCCATTGGCGGCCAGCACATCAGTGGCGGATTGATTTGCCGGGATGTGTAGGATTTTGTTGGATTTTGTCAGATGCAGGGCGAAGGGGTGGTTGACCCAATCGGGGGTTTCGGGCGTTGCGAAAAATTCGCGGGCCAGCGCAGTTTCGGGCCAATTGTGGGCGGTGGCAGCGGCGAAAACCGCGTCCATGTAGCGGGGGGAGCCGCAGGTGTAGAGTTTGTGGCCGGGCGTGTATTCGGGGATGATTTGGGCAAAGTTGGCGCGGGTGGTGTGGTGAATGTGGGCGTTGTTGGCCCATGGGGCGGCTTGGATTTCGGCGGTGAACCCTGCGGAGTTTGTGGAGTAATGCAGCGCAAAATCGCGGGTTAGCGCGTGCAGGCGGTGCGCCATGGTCAGCATGGGGGTGACGCCGATGCCGCCTGCCATGAGGAGTGAAAAGGGGGCGGATTCGGTTAGCGGGAAGTGGTTGTGCGGCGCGCTGATGAACAGGCGGCGGCCGGGGTGGAAGATGCGGTGCATCAGCGCGGAGCCGCCGCGGCCGTTTGGTTCACGCAAAAGGCCGAGGACGTATTTTGAGGCGTCGGCGGGGTCGCCTGCCAATGAGTATTGGCGCTGGTATTCGGGGGCCACGACCACGTCGATATGCGCGCCGGCGGTGAAGGGGGGCAGATCGGCGCCATCGGCGCGGCGCAGCTCGAACCGGGCGGTGTCGGGGGTGAGGTCATCCCTTTTGGTGATGATGACCGGGAAAACCGGCGGCGCGGCCAGCGGTTTTGGGCCGGGGGCGAGGGTTGTGGTATCGCCGCGCGCCAGTTGCGCCTTGTAATCGGCGGGCAGCAGGAGTTGGCGGTAGCGGGCGATCCCTTCCTCTCGGTTAATCGGCTGGGTCACGGGATAGGGGTGGGGCATGACGTCGGCGGGGTAAACGGCGAGGGTTTGATCTTTGTATTGCAGGTTGATTTGCGGGCTGATGCCGCGCGTGTTGGTAGCGCGGGCGGTGATGTAGCGCCCCGCGCTTGGGTCCAGCTCAATATCCCACCACCATTTTTTCACCGGATTGATGCCGCCGCGACCGAGCTTATCGTCGAGTGCGGCAAGCGCGGGGGCAGTTTGCGGGGCTTTCATCGCGACCCAGCGCACGGCGGATTCGGCGAACAACCCCTCAAGGTTCCACGGGCAGGTTTTCATGCAGCGACCACACATGCCGCCCGCCGCGTTGGTCAGGCGGTAGCGGGTGCATTTTTCGGCGTCGGATTTCCAAATCTCATATCCGTTGTACATCAACTTTGGCCCGGCGGTGATGGCCCCTGATGGACATTCACGCGCGCATTTGTTGCAAGAATTGCAGAAGGTTTGCAGGCCAAAGTCGATGGGCAGGTCGTGGTCCATCGGCATTGTGGTGGTGACGGTGCCCGATTTCAGGCGGGGGCCGAGATAGGGATTGAGGATAACCTCGCCAATCCGGCTCACCTCTCCCAAGCCCGAGAGCAGGAGAAGGGGCGGTTGCAGCACCTCGCCGTCAATCACGGAATGGACGCGGGCATCGAACCCCATACGGCGGATTTGTTCGCCGATCACACCGCCCAGCAGGGAAAAGCGCAGGTAAGCGCGCATGGATTGGGCCACCGAAATCCAGTCATCGCCGGACGCGCCCTCCATCGTCTCATGCCCTTGGTCGAGCAGCAGGTTGACGGCATGGGGGTGGCGGGCGTCGATTGGATCGCCGTTGGAGCCGTGCGAGTACCACGCCCATTCGGGCACGCGGCACAGGCCCACGGCATCGGCGGAGAGGTAATAGCTGGCCGCTTTCAGGTTTTGGGCGTTGGTTTTGGGGTTGGCGGCGTTGGCGGATATTGGGCCGCGCGGGCCACCGAATTGCAGCAGCAACAGCGCACCAAGGGCACGGCGGGCACAGGCGCCGATCGGGCTTTTGACGACATAATAACCGCCCTTGGCCACGTCTTGGACGGATTTTCCCATGTCGCCAAACAGGGCGCGGGCGAAAAATTCGGCGCGTTTGGGGAAACGCGGGATGCGGGGTTCGTCCATATAAGTGGTTGGTTTTTTGACACGTTTTAGGGTTTCAAACGGATAGGGGCCAAGGTGAAAAGGGCGGTTGGCAAAGGGGTGGGCGGTTTTGGCGGAGCGCGCGGAATGGCGACCCACCTGCCAGTCGGGGCCGTGGCTGTGCCAGCCGTTGCGGCCTGCGTTGGGGGCGAGGGGTTGGTCGGGGACCAGTTCCATCGTGGTGGTCACGGCGGCCAGCGCAAAGCGTTTGCCGACATAGGGCGCGGTGCCGGTTTCATCCACCAGCCCCGCGCTGGCAGCAAGGCGCAGCAGGTCAACATCGGACGTGCTGGCGGAATGGGCGCGGGCGGGGTGGCCGAGAAGGCGTAGGTAGCTGGAGATCACCACTGCGGTGTTGTTGGCCAGCAGGGCAGCGCGGTGGGTTTGGGTGCCATCCAACCAATCGGTGCCGGGTTCATCCGTCTCCGGGTCGCGGGTGTATTCCACAAGGAAAACAAGAGCGTGGCTGTGGTGCGGGATGGGGGCATGGGCCATGCGGGCGGCGTCGAGGACATCGGCGTAAATCTGATCTATGCCAGCGGCGTGGGTGGCGGGTTGGCCCTGTTCGAGTTCCGCGCGCAGGGCGTTGATGCCGGGGTTGCGGTGCGGGGTTTTTAAGTGGTGATCGGGGTGCAGGGCCGCGATACCGACCATTGAGGCGTCAAAATAATAGCTGGCGGATTTAAGGTGATCGGAGCGCGCGGCGGGGTTTTCGGGGATTTCGGCGGGGCCATGGGCCAGCGCGCCATCGCGGACCGTATCGAACATGCCCATGAAGCGCGACATGGCGTGGGTAAGGTTTTCGGGGTCTGGGTGTGTGAAATCAAGAGGTTGCGGGGTGGGCAGGTGTGTAAGGTTCACCGGGCCTGCGTGCCGCGCCAGACGTTCCAAAGGAAAGGGACCGAGATGTACGGGGCGATCCTTGATGGAAAACAGGCGCATTTCGGTTCCTTGGTGACCCGTGTTGCGGAAACCTTGGGCAGACGGGGCGCAATGTCAATTGGTGGTGCAAAAGGGCGCCCCAAGGAACGCCCTTTTTTCGTAGTTTGGGTGGGGTTATTTGCCCCAGATTGCTGAATACGCCTCACGGTAGCCGTTTTGTGGATCAAAGCTGTTGCTGTCGCCAGAGGCGGCAAGACCAGCCTCAGTCACCAGCGCGGGCGCGGTGATGTAGCCTGAACACGCCTCACCTTGCACGGCGCGGTTCATTTCATCGACCATTTGCCAGCCTTGCAGGTTCAAAGGTTCGGCCACGGTGATTGCCTGGTATTGCCCGGTGCGGATGCGTTGAAACGCCGCCTCGGACCCATCGCCAGCGGAGCCTGCAAGCGGGTTGGATTTGCCATCAATGCCAGCCGCAGCAAGCGCCGGGCCCATAAAGTCGAAATAGAGGTCGTTGATCGCCAAAGAATGGGTCCATTTGTCACCATATTTTTGCAGCAAGGACGTGGTGAGCGGACCCATGCGCGCGGACGTGTCGGCGATGGGGGTGTCGACGTATTCCAGCACGGTGCCGCCCATGGATTCGATGGTTTCTTTGATGCGGTCGGCCTTGGCAATCGCGATTTCATAGGTGCTGTCGGTGAAGATGATGGCGCCCATGTCTGTGCCCCCCTCCATCGCCCATTTCGCGGCGGTTTCGGACACGGTCATCGCATCGGTGGAGACGTTGGCGAAAATGCCGTTGGGGATGTCGCAGCCAATTTGCGGGCCGGAATGCCACGCGACCATCGGGATGTTGGCGGCTTTGATGCCTTCAATCGCGGCCTGTTGTTCCATCGCGTCAAAGCCGTTGATGATGATGCCTGCGGGTTGCAGGGCCATCGCCTGACCAAATGCCGCCGTGCGCCCTTGGACGGAGCCTGCGCCATCAATCACGCGGACGGTCCAGCCGATTTTGGCGGCTGCTTCCTCTACCCCAGTTGTCACACCAAGGATGCCGCCGTTTTTCAGATCGCCTGCGAGGACGACGATGAGTTTGGCATCGGCGGCCTTTGGGCCTGTGGTGGGGCCGTCAAAAGCGGTTTGGGCAAAGGCGGGTAGGCCGAGGGTGAGGGCGGTTGTGCCTGCGAGAAGGGTGGCGATAAAGGTTCGTTTCAGCATGTTGGATCCTCCCATTACATGTTATTTTTTGGCGCCTTTTTTGCGCTGTGCGTAGCCTGCGATGCCGATTGCGATCAGCAAGGTAAGGCCGTTGAACATCGGCTCGACCCAGAACGAGCCGCCGAATTGTTGGATGCCGGAAATGCCGACGGCAAGGATGACAACGCCGACGATGGTGCCCCAGACGTTGACGCGCCCCGGTTTGATGGTGGTGGAGCCGAGGAACGCACCAACAAGGGCGGGCAGCAGGAATTCAAGGCCGACGCTGGCCTGCCCGATGCGCAGTTTTGAGGCGAGCAGAACGCCTGCGAGAGCGGTGAGGGTGCCCGAGGTGATGAAAGCCCCCATGACGAATTTGCGGGTGGGAATGCCGTTCAGCGCCGCCGCTTTTGGGTTCGCGCCGATGGCGTAAAGGTAGCGACCGATAGGGGTGTATTCAAGAATAAGCCAGAGTGCGACCGTGATGATGAGGACGTAAAACCCGGTGATGGGCAGGCCCAGAACAAAGGTGCCATTGAGGGCATAAAACCCGTCTGGCAGTTGGCCGACAACTTGGCGACCGCCCGTGTGCCACAGGGCGAGGGCGTATAAAACGGTGCCAGTGCCAAGGGTGGCGATGAAGGCATCGATCTTTGCCACCTCCACCAGCAGCCCGTTGAGGGCACCCGTGAACGCGCCGAGGGCGAGGACGACAAGCACGGCGATGGGCCAAGGAAAGCCGTAGAGGGTTTGTAGGCTGATCGCCAAAATGTGCCACAAAACAATGCCATAACCGACGGTCAGGTCGATGCGGCCTGCGACCATGGGGATCATCGCGGCGAGCGACAACAGGGCGATGATGGATTTATCGGAGACAATCGCGCGCAGGTTCAGTTTGGTGGGAAAGGTGTTTGGCAGCAGGATGGAGAAGAGGATGATGAGGCCGAACATGAGGATCACCAGCCCGTAAACCGGGGCCAGCCGCCAGAGCTTCGCACCAAAGGACAGATGCGCAATCTCATCCTTGGTGGGTTCCAGCGCGGCAGATTCGATCGAATTCATAAGGCCCTCATGCAACTTCTGAGGCGGAAGCCGCCTGAATTAATGATTCTGTGGACAGGCCCACGCCGGACAGTTCCGCCACCACTTGGCCGCGCGAAAACACGATGGCGCGGTGGCAAATATTGGCGATTTCTTCAAAATCTGTGGACACCACAAGCACACCCATACCGGAGGCGAGGGCATTGAAGAGGAGGTGGTAAATCTCGGCCTTGGCACCGACATCGACGCCTGCAGTGGGATCCTCGGCGATCAGGAAACGGCGGTTTGTGTCCAGCCAACGGCCCACAACGATCTTTTGTTGGTTGCCGCCCGACAGCGCCTCAATCGCCAAAGTGGGGTCGTTTGGCGACAGGCCCACGCGCGTGCCAAGCGCGCGGGTGGCGATGTTTTCCGCCTTTGCCCCAAGGAAATTTAACAGACCGCGACCCGTGGCGGCGGGGTTCAGGAAGGCGTTTTCGCGAATGGTCAGGGAGGGGGCGATGCTTTCCACCACGCGGTCGCGGGCAACGAATCCGATGCCCGACAGCATGGCGGCGCGGGGGGTGGCAAGGTTGGGTGCGTGGCCTTCAAGGCTGATTTGACCATCATGGGGGCACAGGCCAAAAAGGCTGCGACCGACATCTTCGTGCCCGGCACCGCGCAGACCGACGAGGCCGACGAGTTCGCCACATTTCACGTCGAAACTGACGGGGCCAACGTTCGGGGTTTTCAGGTTTTGGACGGTCAGAATGGCGTCGCCCGCCTGCACATCGGGGCGGTTGATTTCGCGGGCTTTGCGGCCCACGATTAGGCCCACCAATTCTTCGGCGGTGGTGTGTTGAATGTCGCGCATGCCGACCATTTGCCCGTCGCGCAGCACGGCAACGCGGTCTGCGATTTGAAAAATCTCATCAAGGCGATGGCTGACATAGATCATGCCAACACCTTTGGCCTTGAGCGGGCGCAGGGCGGAAAACAGACGATCCACCTCATCCGCGGGGAGGCTGGCGGTGGGTTCATCAAGCACAAGGAAATCACATTCCACGGCAAGGGCACGGGCGATGGCGACCAGCGATTTTTCGGTGCGCGACAGGTTCGACACGCGGGTGGTTGGGGCGAAATCGGCATCAACCAAGGCCAGTGCGCGGCGCGCCACATCTTCGGTGCCGCGCCAGTTTATGCGGCCGCCTTTGCGGGCGTAACCAATGGCGAGGGCGATGTTTTCGGCAACCGACATCCATTCGATCAAACCCAAATCTTGATGGATGAAAGCCACGGCTTGTTTCTGGCTGACCTTGCCTGCGACATGATCATAGCGTTTTCCATCAACGCTGACGGTGCCCGTGTCGGGGGCGTGGATGCCGCCCAACACCTTGATTAAAGTGGATTTTCCAGCCCCATTTTCACCCAGAAGGGCCACGATTTCACCGCGTTCGACGCGCAAGGACACGCCACGCAACGCCTGCGTTCCCCCAAAGCTTTTTACGATGCGGTCAAAGAACAGGCCGTCGGTTGTGGTCATGGATCCCCCCAAGGTTACCGATTTGCGTTATCGGTAACGTGATGATATTTCTTGCATCACAGGATTTTGTCAAGCACTAAGTTACCGATAACCCAAATGGGGGCGCGCATGGCAAAGACGGACAAGACCGGGCTGGAAGGGATCGCCCGCGCGGCGGGAGTTTCCAAAATGACCGTCAGCCGGGTGCTGCGCGGATCGGGCGGATTTTCGAATGAGACCCGTGACCGGGTGCTGGCCGAGGTGAAGCGGACAGGGTATTTGCCCAACCGATTGGCGGCGGCATTTGGGCCTGCGCAATCATCAACGCTGGTGGGCGTGTGCGTGCCCCGGTTCACATCGTCGCTGTTTGGTGCGGTGCTGGAAGCGACGAACACGGCGTTCGCGCGGTTGGGATACCAGACCATGATCGGCAGCCACGACCAGTTGCCGGAGGAGGAGGAGGCGTGGCTGCGCGGGCTGGCATCGTGGCGGCCAGCGGGGGTGATTTTGGCAGGGCGCCACCATTCACCCGGCACACGTGATTTGCTGCGCGCGATGACAGTGCCCGTGGTGGAAATCTGGGATTTGACCACCACGCCGATTGATATTTCGATTGGGTTTTCGCATTACGATACCGGGTTTGAAATGGCGCAGTTTTTGGCCAGTCGCGGGCGTAGGCGCATTGGATATGTGGGCGCGCTGGCGGGGGTAAAGTCGATGGGCCGCGCGCGGTTTGACGGGTTTCGGGCGGGGCTGGCGGCGGCCGGGCAAACGGTGCAGGACATGGAGGTTTTGCACGACCGGCCGGGGTTTTATGCGGGATTTTATGGGGCGGAGGTGCTGCTGGGGCGCAGCCCGCGCCTCGATGCGATCTATTTTCATGATGATGAAATGGCGATTGGGGGCATGGCCTATTGCGCGGCAAAAGGCGTGCAGGTGCCCGAAGATATTGGGATTGCAGGCTGGGGCGGGATGGAGGCGGCGTCAATTTTGCCCAAGCGATTGACCACCACGATTGTTCCGACCGCCAAGCTGGGAAAGGCGGCGGCGGAAGCGTTGGTGAGCCGGTTGCGCGGTGACGCGGTGCCCGATGTGACGCTGATTGCGACGAAATTGGTACCGGGCGGGACCGCTTAAAGGTCAAACGTGGCGAAGACCGGAACGTGGTCGCTGGGCTGTTCCCAACCGCGCACATCGCGCAGGATGCGACTGGAATGGGCGGATTTGGCGATGTCGGATGTGGCCCAGATATGGTCCAAACGGCGGCCTTTATCGGCTGCGTCCCAATCCTTGGCGCGGTAGGACCACCAGCTGTACAAAAGCCCGGTGGGAATGTCGGCGCGGGTGATATCGGCCCAATCGCCCGCATCCATCACTTGGGTTAGATGGTCGACTTCAACGGGGGTGTGGCTGACGATTTTCAGAAGTTGCTTGTGGCCCCACACATCATCTTCGCGCGGGGCGATGTTCAGATCGCCAACAAGGATGGAACGGGCAGGTTTTTCCCAGCGAAACAGGTCACGCATTTCGGTCAAAAAATCCAGCTTTTGGCCGAATTTTTCGTTCAGATCGCGGTCGGGGATATCGCCGCCAGCGGGAACGTAACAATTGTGGATGGTGACGCCGTTTTCAAGGCGGGCGGCAACGTGGCGGGCGTGGCCAAGGTTGGCAAAATCGCGGCTGCCCGCATCCATCAACGGCAGTTTCGACAGGATCGCCACGCCGTTATACCCTTTTTGCCCACGCGCAACCATGTGGCGGTACCCGAGGTCCTGAAACTGCGCCATTGCGATGTTTTCCACCGGGCTTTTACATTCTTGCAGGCACAAAATATCGGGGGATTGTTCGGTCATAAGCCGCGCCACAAGGGATTCGCGCAAACGGACCGAGTTGATATTCCAGGTGGCGAGGGTAAAGGGCATGGCGGCCTCCGTTCAGGGTTGGCGGCACCTTAGGGGATAATGCGGGGCAGCATAAGCCCTGGTGCGGGCAAAAAAAGACCGGGCACAAAGGCCCGGCCAAGGTCCAACAGGGAGGTGCGCGCCATAACCCCGACGCGACAAGGGGAACTGTCATGCGACCTGCATACCACAGGATGCCGGAATAATCTTGGTGTATCTGACGATTCCGGCAGTAGTATGGCAGTCAAGCAACAAGTCGGTAGCCACCTGATTCCGTGACCAGCAAACGCGCGTTGGATGGATCGGGTTCGATCTTTTGGCGCAGGCGGTAAATGTGGGTTTCCAGCGTGTGAGTTGTGACGCCGGCGTTATACCCCCACACCTCATGCAGCAGCACATCGCGGGCCACCACGCTGGACGACGCGCGGTAAAGGTATTTCAGGATATTGGTTTCTTTTTCGGTCAGGCGGATTTTCTTTTCTTTGTCATCCAGCAACATCTTTTGCGCGGGCTTGAAGGTATAGGGGCCAAGCTGGAACACTGCATCTTCGGACTGTTCATGCTGGCGCAATTGCGCGCGGATGCGGGCCAAAAGTACCGGAAATTTGAACGGTTTTGTGATGTAGTCATTGGCACCTGCATCAAGGCCAAGAATGGTATCGGCGTCGGTGTCATGGCCGGTCAGCATCAAAATTGGGCTTTTGACGCCGACTTTGCGCATCCGGCGGCACAGTTCGCGACCGTCGGTATCCGGCAGCCCCACGTCAAGGATGACAAGGTCATAGAGCTGGGCCTTGGCCTTTTCCATGCCGTCCGCGCCGTTTGCCGCCTCGAACACGTCGAAATCTTCGGTCATGACGAGTTGTTCGCTTAACGCCTCGCGCAGGTCGTCGTCATCGTCTACCAATAGGATCTTGCGCAATTGTGCCATTGTGGGTCTCCTTTGTGTTGGTACTGAAATGCGCTTGGCGCACGGTTTCGGCAAGATATGCGTCAAACTTCTCACGGTGACGTGTCGGAAATGGGGGGTATGTTTCAATTGCCGCGGGGTTTGGGTACAGGTGGGGGCGTAATTTGGGGGCGGATATGACGCTGGGCCTGTCGATCATTGAACAACTGACCCGCGCGCGGGGCGATTTGCGCATGGGGGTTCCGGTGATGCTGGCGGGCGACGGGGCGCTGTTGGTGGTCGCGGTAGAGGCGTTGAGCGCGCAGCGGTTGGCGGATTTACGCGGATTTGGGCCGTTGGAGGTGGCGCTGACCGCGCGGCGGGCGCAGACGTTGAAGGTGGCCGCCTATGACGGGGATTTGGTGCGGCTGGCGGTGCCAGAGGATGCGGGCATGGACTGGTTGCGCGCGCTGGCGGACCCGGCGGATGATCTGCGCTATCCGATGAAAGGGCCGTTTGTTAGCCTGCGGGACGGGGCGGCGGATTTGCACCGCGCGGCGTTGTTGCTGGCGAAATCTGCGCCGTTGCTGCCTGCAATTTTGGCCGTGCGGGTGCCGGATGTGGCGCTGGCGGGTATCACGCGGCTGTCGGTGTCCGCGATTTTGCCTGAACTGGGGCGTGCTTCGCCGCTGCATGCGGTCAGTGCGGCGCGCTTGCCCATGGCGGTGGCGGGCATGGGACGTGTGCATGTTTTGCGCCCCGAAGATGGCGGGCCAGAGCATTATGCGATTGAGGTGGGCCGCCCGGACCGCAGCGCGCCTGTGCTGGCGCGGCTTCATTCGGCGTGTTTTACGGGCGATGTTTTGGGCAGTTTGAAATGCGATTGCGGGCCGCAATTGCAGGCGGCATTGGCGAAAATGGGGGCGGAGGGTGCGGGGATTTTGCTGTACCTGAACCAAGAGGGGCGCGGGATTGGGCTTGCCAATAAAATGCGCGCCTATTCGCTGCAAGACCAAGGGTTTGACACGGTGGAGGCGAACCACCGACTGGGGTTTGAAGATGATGAGCGCGATTTTCGCCTTGGCGCGGATATTTTGCGCGGTCTTGGGTTTGGCGCGGTGCGATTGCTGACCAACAATCCGGCCAAGATCGCGATGATGCAAGCGATGGGGGTTGAGGTGGTGGAGCGCGTGCCGCTGCGGGTGGGGCAAACGGCGCAAAATGCTGCGTATTTGGCCACCAAAGTTGCAAAATCGGGGCATTTGGAATGAGCGCGCGGGATTTGGTTTTAACGCCTTCGGGCCTGCGGTTTGGCGGGCGGCGGTTTGCCTGCACGATTGGGCGCGGCGGCGTGGTTGCGGATAAGCGGGAGGGGGATGGCGGCACACCTGCGGGCGTTCACCCGATTGTGGGGATGTTTTACCGACCCGACCGTTTGCGCGGGCTGGCCCTGCCGCCTTGGGCGCAGCCGATTTTGCCGGGCGATCTGTGGTCTGATGATGGGACCGACCCCGAGTATAACCAGTTGGTGCGCGCCCCGCATGAGTTTGGGCATGAAATGATGCGCCGCGCGGACCCGCTGTATGATCTGGTGATGATCACGGATTGGAACTGGCCCGATGCAGTGGCGGGGCGCGGGTCGGCGATTTTTCTGCATCAATGGCGGCGGGTGGGGTTTCCCACGGCGGGGTGCGTGGCGGTGTCGCGCGCCGATTTGCACTGGATTGCGGCGCAGGTGGACCTTGGGGCGCGACTGATCGTGCGTTAGTCGCGGCGAAATTCAACCGCGAACAGGCCGGAGCGCAGCGTGAGAAGGCTGGGGCCGGTGGCGAATAATGTGGTGTCGAAGGTCAGTTTTAGCGTGATATTTTTGATGTAGAGGGGCGAGAGGTGCCCCTGCCCCTGCACGACTTTGTAATCGAACGCGCAGGTGGTGACGGGGCCGTTGATTTCCGTGCCCGTTGGGGTGATTTCGATCACGCGGCGACCGTCATAAATTTTGAACGCATCGGGGCAGGTGTTTTGGCCCAACAAGCGGTGAAAGCCTGCGACGGGGTTGAGGGTGTTTGCGGGCACGCTTGCCGGGTTTGACAAAGCGGTGCGTTCGCTTTCCGGCGAGATATCGACATCGGTGACGCGGGTATCGGGGGATTGGCGGATTTCGATTTGGCGGCTTTTGCGGCTGGATTGGCTGTCGCTACGGTACTGCGTGCCGCTGGCGGTGGTGCGGGATTCGCCGTTAAAACTGCCGTTGAACACGCCAAGGGGGGTGTTGGTGAACGCAGAGGTGAGGCGGGATTCGGATTGGGTGAGGGTGCCCAAAACTTGGCCCCCGGTGGTGACGATGTACCTGGTTTCGGCCTGTGCAGGAAGGGTTAGCATAAGGAAGGCCGCGATTTTAAGCATAGACGCGCGCGCCGAAAATGGCGGAACCGACGCGAATATGGGTGGCGCCTGCGGTAATGGCCGATTCAAAATCGCTGCTCATGCCCATGGACAGGCCAGATAGGTCGTTGCGGGCGGCGATTTGGGCGAGGGTTTCGAAATGGGGGGTGGCGATTTCATCTTCGGGGGGAATGCACATAAGGCCGCGGATGGGCAGATCAAGGGCGCGGGCGGTGGCGATGAAATCGTCGGCACCCTGGGGCAGGACGCCTGCCTTTTGCGGCTCGCTGCCCGTGTTGATTTGGATGAACAGGTCCGGGCATTGGCCGCGACTTTGGGCAAGGGTGGCGAGTTTGGTGGCAAGGCTGGCGCGATCAAGCGTGTGGATGGCATCAAAAAGATCCATCGCTTGTTTTGCCTTGTTGGATTGCAGGGGGCCGATCATGTGGACTTGGACGGGGCCGAATTCGGCGCGCAGATCGGGCCATTTCTGGGCGGTTTCCTGAACATAGTTTTCGCCATAAATTTTGTGGCCACCGCTGAGGACGGCGCGGAGGCGGTCAATCGGTTGGATTTTGGACACGGCGATGAGAGTGACGGTTTGGGGGTCGCGATTGGCGGCGGTGCAGGCGGCGTGGAGGCGGGTTTGGATGATTTCAAGCGTCATGCGGGGCCTTTGATGCGGGTGCGGTATCGCGCGCGATGCGGCGCGCAAGCTGTTGATATCATTTGAATCTGTATTTTTTGTTAACCGAATTTTAACCCGGCATCGCGATAAATTGCGCGATGGATCGCGGTGGATCGCGGGTTAGTTGTTGCCCCCTTGGATGAAGAAATATCCAGAGGCGGGGCGGGTGCCGGGGCCTGCGTTGGCGTTCATTTCCAGCACGGCGCCAAATTCCACACCGCCATCGGTGACGCGCGACGCTTGGATTTTGACATCCAGATCTGTGGCCACTTGGGGGGAGGTGGTGGTGGTGCTGGAGGTGAGGCCCATCGCCGCATCACCGCTGAGGCGGATTTCGGCGGTTGCGGGCGTGGGGATGGCGGGCGTGGCGGCCAGCAAAACCAAGAGAGGGAGCAAAGTGGGGCGCATCGGTTTTCCCATGTGTCACTGGTTCCCATAGGGTTTTATGCCCGGATGGGTTTTGGTGATGATGCCGCAAAAGGGCGTGAGAAACAAGATGGGGGTGTTTTGGGTGCGGGACCGACCGAGGAGCGATTACGGGCGCGCGGGAGGTGGGGTGCATAAAAAAAGAGCGGGCTTGCGCCCGCTCCCTTCTATGCTTGGCTTTTGATCCTTGGATCAGAAGTTGAAGCGTACGCCAACACCAGCAACGGTGTCTTTTGCATAGTTGCGGTGAATGTCAGCAGCCAAACGTGTGCCGCCGCCCATTGCATAGTCCAGACCCAAGCCGAACGATGTGTCGGTCAGGTTTGCAACGGCATCGTCTGTCGCGACATAGCCTTTGAAGGTGTACGCGTCCATGGTGTAGTTACCATAGATTGTTGTACGCTTCTGGGTCGACTTTGCAACTGTGCCAAGCGCTGCTGTTTTGTCTTGGAAGTGCAGCAAACCAATGTTTGCATTTGGCATTACAGCGTATTCAGCGCCCAAGAACAGCGAAGTGTTGCCGTCTACGGTACCAGCGTTGTCAGCATATGCTGCTGCAACGGTGAACTGACCGAAAACGTAGTCAGCGGAGATCGAGACTTCGGTCTTTGCTGTGCGGGAAGATGCATCAACAGTCTGGTTCGGGTTGATCATGGACACGCGGACGTTGCCGGTGCCGAATGCATACGAACCAAACACGCCCATGCGGTTTCCTGCAGCGTAAGGTGTCGACGCGTATGCGGAGAAGCCACCGATCGGATCGCCGAAGCCACGGTCAGTGTAACCGATTTCCGAGTTGTACATCAACTTTACGGAGTCGATTGCAGTGTTGGTGTTGCCAACTTCCATACGAGCGCCAGCGAACGAAGCGTAGAACTGTGCTGCGTTCATGGTTGCCGAGGCAGAATTAGTGCTCTGCTGGATGCGGACACGAGCACCAAACTTGACGCCGGAATCGGTTTCTGTGGAACCGTCAATGTTAACGCGCATGCGAGCGTTGACCTGTGTGTCGGTTGCGTTGGCGGCAGCGGCGGCAGCGGCGGCGTCACCACCAGCGCCATCAGCAGCTGTTTTGGCCGCAGTTTTAGCAGCAGCATCAGCCACAGCGCTAGTATCGCCATTAGCAATTGAAACGGCGCGAGCGTTAGCTCCAGCATCAGCGCCAAAAGCTGCGCGCGCAGCTTTGCCTGCAGCAGCACCATTGCCTTGGTTGTAGTCAGCACCAAAACGACCGTAGCCGGAAAATGTGACGTCTGCAGCAGCAACGCCTGCGGTTGCGATAAGTGCGGTAGTCGCGATCAGAATATTTTTCATCGTTTCCCTCGTGTGTTTTGTCAAATGTGATGCCCAATTCGAGGAAATCCGAATTGGGTATGACGCTGTATTCAACCCAAACGGCTTTCATTGCAACGACGAGCGCGGGTTGGCGTGCAAACACGTGCTGTGTGGTGCGACAATGCCACAGTAAGCGCCCTGCCCCGGGGGGTAAGGGGCGTAAATACCGCCAAATGCGCCAAAGTGCAGAGATTATGGCGCGGCCTGCACCGTGGCGCAGGGCTGTGGTGGCCGTGCGGCGCAGGTGGGGCGGGGGTGCGGCGATTCTGGTGTATTGGTGTGATGTGGGGGATTTGGGGGGGCGTGATTGTGGGGGCTGCCTATAAGAGGGGTGTATAGAGGGGTGTATAGGGGTGTTCAAAAGCCCTTGTTCCGAAGGGGGCGCTAAGTTAGACAAACGGGAACAGTTCCGGGAGTTCCCTAATGAGCCTTTTTCTTCTTCGTGCCGCCGCTATGGGTGCTGCCTTATCTTTTGTCGCTGGTTGTGGTGGCTTGCGCGGGATTGGCAGCGGGGATTCCGGGTTCTTTGGGGGTGGCGCGGACCCAGCCGCCAGCGCGCAATCGCCGGGGCCAAACGAGTCGCGCGAAACGGATGCGGGCAACACGATCTGGAGCCTGTTCAGCAATTCCGCCGATCCGAACACGACCGTTGAGGTGAACAAGTACATCTGGAACGCGAGTTTGGACATTTTGAACTTTTTGCCGATTGAAACGGTTGACCCGTTTACGGGTGTGATTGTGACCGGGTTTGGTACGCCGCCCGGTGGGGGCCGCGCGTACCGCGCCACCGTTTATGTGCAAGACCCAGCGCTGGATGCGCGGTCGCTGCGCCTGTCGTTGCAAACGCGCGGGGGTGGTGCGGTGAGCCGTGAGACGCATCGCGCGGTTGAGGATGCAATTTTGACACGGGCGCGTCAGTTGCGGGTGCGCGACAGCAAGCTGTAAGGGTTAGTGGGTTGGCAAGCGGGGGCCAGCCCCCGCACCCCCGAGGTATTTTTACCAAGATGAATTGGCAGGGTCTCTGGACCTTTCGCGGGCTTGTGGGTTAACTGCAGTTGATTTTTGACCCTGTGTAAGAAGGCCAGCCCCCATGCCCTATGAACCATCCGTAATTGAGCAGCATTGGCAGGGCGTTTGGGACGCGGCTGGGGTGTTTACGGCGCGGCGCGATGCGGCAAAGCCCAAGTATTATGTGTTGGAGATGTTCCCCTATCCATCGGGACGCATCCACATGGGGCATGTGCGCAACTATACTATGGGCGATGTGGTGGCGCGGTATAAGGCGGCGGCGGGGTTTTCGGTGCTCCATCCGATGGGGTGGGATGCGTTTGGGATGCCAGCCGAGAACGCGGCGATGGAGCGCGGCGGGCACCCGAAGGATTGGACCTATAGCAATATCGCGGACATGCGCGGGCAGATGAAGCCGCTGGGATTGTCGATTGATTGGAGCCGCGAATTTGCGACCTGTGATGTCGAATATTACGGGCAGCAGCAGGCGATGTTTATCGACATGATGGAAAAGGGGTTGGTGTACCGCAAGAACGCGGTGGTGAACTGGGACCCGGTGGATATGACCGTTTTGGCCAATGAGCAGGTGATTGACGGCAAAGGTTGGCGGTCGGGCGCTGTGGTCGAGCGGCGCGAGTTGACGCAGTGGTTTTTCCGTATTTCTGAATATTCGGGGGAGTTGTTGGCGGCCTTGGATGGGTTGACCGATTGGCCCGAAAAGGTGCGCTTGATGCAAGCGAACTGGATTGGGAAATCGCGGGGGTTGCAGTTTGCATTTTCCACCGCTGGCGCGCCGGAGGGGTTTGACCGGCTGGAGGTTTACACGACGCGGCCGGATACGTTGTTGGGGGCGTCGTTTGCGGCGATTTCCCCGGACCATCCGTTGGCGCGGCATTTGGAGCGACATGACGAAGGTGTGGCGGCGTTTGTGGCGGAGTGTCGCAAGATTGGCACGTCCGAGGAGGCGCTGGAGAAGGCGGAAAAGCGCGGTTTGGATACCGGGGTTCGCGTGCGTCATCCGTTTGATACCGCGGTGGAATTGCCGGTGTATATCGCGAATTTCGTGTTGATGGAGTATGGCACAGGCGCGATTTTTGGCTGCCCGGCGCATGATCAGCGCGATTTTGATTTTGCGACCAAGTATGGGTTGGCGATTCCGCCTGTGTTTGTGGGCGTAGATGCCGAGGAAGCGCCCTTGGCGGAGGCGTTTGTGCCGCTGAAATCGGAACCCGTGCGCTATATCCGGGGGTTTGCGGGGGCGGAGGTGCAGACGGGGGCGGAGGCCGTAGATCTGGCGATTGCGTTTTGTGAGGAGCGCGGGGTGGGGCGTGGCGTCACCAATTACCGCCTGCGCGATTGGGGCGTTAGCCGCCAGCGGTATTGGGGCTGCCCTATCCCTGTGGTGCATTGTGAGGCGTGCGGTGTGGTGCCGGAGGCGAAGGCGAATTTGCCGGTAGAGCTGCCTTATGATGTGACGTTTGACATTCCGGGCAATCCGCTGGACCGGCACCCAACTTGGCGCGATTGCACTTGCCCCAAATGCGGGGCAGCGGCGCGGCGTGAGACGGATACGATGGACACGTTTGTGGATTCCAGCTGGTATTATGCGCGGTTCACCAGCCCCCATGCTGCCACGCCGACTGACTTGGCCGAGGCGGAGTATTGGATGAACGTTGACCAATATATCGGCGGGGTGGAACATGCGATTTTGCACCTTTTGTATTCGCGGTTCTTTGCCCGCGCGATGCAGAAAACCGGGCATTTGCCTGCAAAGGCGATTGAGCCGTTCAACGCGCTGTTCACGCAAGGGATGGTGACGCATGAAACCTATGCGACACGCGGCGCAGATGGGCGTGAAGTGTGGCAGATGCCCGAAGATGTGGTGAAAACCGATGCGGGGGCGGCGTTGCGCGATGGCACCCCTGTGACGGTGGGGCCGATTATCAAAATGTCAAAATCGAAGAAAAACGTCGTGGATCCGATGAGCATTATTGCGACTTACGGTGCCGATACGGCGCGGTGGTTTGTAATGTCGGACAGCCCGCCCGAGCGGGATGTGGAATGGACGGCGAGCGGGGCGGAGGCCACGGCGAAATTCCTTGGCCGGGTTTGGACGTTGAGCGAACGGGTGGCGGCGATGCCGGACGCTGCGGGCACGGGCGATGATGATTTGCTGCGCGCCATGCACCGGGCCACGCAGGATGTGACACGCGGGATTGAAGGGTTTGCGTTCAACAAGGCCATTGCCAAGCTGTATGAATTTACCAACACCCTGTCGAAATCCAGCGCGGGCAAAGTGGCGATGGCGCAGGCGATGCGCACCTTGGCGCAGTTGATGCAGCCGATGGTGCCGCATTTGGCCGAAGGTGTTTGGGCCATGCAGGGGGGTGCTGGTTTGGTGACGCAAGCGCCGTGGCCTGTGGCCGATCCGGCCATGTTGGTGCAAGACAGTGTGACCCTGCCCATCCAGATCAACGGCAAGCGGCGGGCGGAAATTACGGTTCCCGCCGATATGCCTGCATCAGAGGTTGAAAAGCTGGTGCTGGCAGAGGATGCTGTGGTGAAGTTCCTTGCAGGCCAACCTGTGAAGAAATTGATCGTGGTTCCGGGGCGGATTGTGAATGTGGTTATCTAAAGCACTGACTGTGGGGCTTTTGGCGCTGGCGGGCTGCGGGTTTACGCCCGCCTATGGCCCGCAAGGCGGCGGCAGCGTGCTGCAAAATTCAATTCTGGCGGAGGAACCGCGCGACAAACCCGCGTTTGATTTTGTCGAACGGATTGAAGAACGGCTGGGCCCATCGGATGCGCCGCGTTTCGCGCTGAACTATTCCATCGCGGTGGCGGCGGTGAATATGGGGATTACAGCGGCGAACGCGACCACGCGCATCAACCTGACGGGCTCGGTGACGTGGCAGTTGATGGATGTGGCCACGGGCGCGCAATTGACGGCGGGGCGGGCACAAAACTTTACCTCTTATTCCGTGGTCGGCTCCACTGTGGCCAGTCTGTCAGCGCAGGAAGATGCGGCGGTGCGGTTGGTGCGGATATTGGCCGACCAGATTGTGAGCCAGTTGTTGGCCACATCCGGGCAATGGGTGCCATGAACCTGAAAGGGCAACAGGCCGCCAAATATCTGGCAGCGCCGGATGCAGGGCGCGCGGGGTTGCTGATTTTTGGGGCCGATGCGATGCGCGTGGCGTTGAAGCGGCAAGAGGCAATCCTGGCCCTGATTGGCCCGCAGGGTGAGGGCGAAATGCGCCTTGTGCGGTTGCCTGCGGGGGATTTGCGGCGGGACGGGGCCGCGCTGTCGGATGCGATGCGGTCGGTTGGGTTTTTTCCGGGGCCGCGCGTGGTGTTTGTGGAGGATGCCACGGATGGGTTGGCCGAGGTTATGGCCGATGCGCTGCGCGAATGGCGGCCCGGTGATGCCAATTTGGTCGTCGCGGCGGGCAATTTGACCGCCAAATCACCATTAAAAAAGGTGTTTGACGATTCGGGCGCGGGGGTTTGCATAGGGCTTTATGACGAGCCGCCAACCCGTGAGGAGATTGAGGCCGAGCTGAAACGGGCCGGCCTGCGCGCGATTGCGCCCGAGGCGATGGCCGATCTGGGGATTTTAGCGCGGGCGCTGGACCCCGGCGATTTTCGCCAGACGTTGGAAAAGATTGCGCTGTATCATTGGGGTGTGGATGCGCCGCTGATGCCTGCCGATGTCGCCGCCTGTGCCCCCGCCACGATTGAGGCGGAGGTTGATGATGTAATCCATGCCGTTGCCGAGCGTGACCAGCGCCAAGTGGGTGCCTTGATGCGGCGGCTGGAGGGGCAAGGCGTTAGCCCCGTCACGCTGTGCATCGGCGCAATGCGACATTTTAAGGCGCTGCATGGGGCGGCCATTGATGGGGGCGGCGCGCAGAACGGGTTGCAGCGGATGCGGGTTTTTGGCCCGCGCCGCGACCGGATGCTGCGCCAATTGCAAGGCTGGCGTGTGCCCGTGCTGGAATGGGCGCTGGCGGAGTTGTTGGAAACGGACCTAACCCTGCGGTCCACCAGCCGCGCACCTGCGATGGCGGTGATGGAACGCGCGTTGATCCGGTTGGCGATGGCGCCCAAGTGACGCGCCTGCGCCGGATTGTCCGCGCGCTGGGGCCTGCAGTTGGGCCTGTGCATCTGCGCGAGATGCTGCGGGCCTGCATTGGCGCGGGAATTGGCCTGACGCTGTGTACGTTTTTGGTGCGCTGGACCACGATCCCTGCATCTGCGATCGGGCTGGACCCCACCCTTTTGCTGATAGCCCCGCTGGGGGCGACGGCGATGCTGGCCTTTGCCGTGCCAAGCAGCCCTTTGGCGCAGCCTTGGCCGGCTTTGGTGGGCAATACGGTGTCGGCGCTGGTCGGTGTGGCGGTGGTGGTGTTGGTGGCCGAGCCGTGGTTGGCCATGGGCCTGTCGGTGACGCTGGCGATGATGGCAATGATGGTTTTGCGCGCCACGCATCCGCCCGCCGCCGGGGTCGCCTTGGGGGTTGTGTTGACCGCTGAAACGGTGCGCGAGGTGGGATTTTCCTATGCGTTCAGCCCGGTCATGTTGGACACGGGGCTGCTGTTGATCGTGGCCATGCTATACAACCGCTTGACCGGGCGCATGTATCCATTCCGCCAACCGGTGGAGCATGTGCCCCGCGCGGTTGCCACAAAAGGGCTGCGCCCGGGGGTGGAGGGTGCGGAACTAACGGCGATTTTGCAAAACCTGCGGTTGGATGCCAACATCGGCGCGGGCGATCTGGCGCGGTTGATCGAGGCCGCGCATGGGATTGCGGCGCAGCATTTGTTTGATGGGGTGGCCGCGGGGCAGTTGATGGCGCGCGGCGTGATCAGCGCGCATCCGCAAATGCCCGTCAGCCAAATCGCCGCGCTGTTTCGCCAGCACAAGGTCCGCACCCTGCCCGTGGTGGGGTTTGATGGCGTGTTTCAGGGTTTGGTGAGCGAGGCGGATTTGGTCCGCACTTGGCATGACGCGGAAGGGCACGCGGCAACGGGCGTGGTGTCGCGCTTGCTGCGGGCCAGCCGCGAAGGGGTAGAGCCGGTGGCCGCTGAAATGATGACGCGCGAGGTTGCAACAGCGCAGGAAGCAACACCGCTGGGAACGCTGATTGATTTGTTGGCCGATGGGGCGCAACAGGCGGTGCCTGTGTTGGATGCGGGGCGGCTGATCGGGTTGGTGACGCGGGCGGATTTGATCGCGGCGCTGGCGCGGGCGCATCATCCGGAGGGGGCGTGACCCTTGTGGCGGGCTGCGTTTGTTGGCAAGGGTTAAGGGATTGCCCGAAAGGATAAGTGCGCGATGGACCTGAGCAACCTGCCCGAATTTCTGCAAAACCTGCTGCGCGTGATTGCCCCGGTCACCGAAACCGCGATGGAATGGCTGGTTAGCCCCGCCGCGTGGTCGCAGTTTGCGCTGTTGGCGGTGGCGTTTGTGCTGGCGGTTTTGCTGGCGCGGCGGTTGCGGCCGCTGATTGCAAAGGTGCTGACCCCGGCAGAGGGCGCGCGGGGGGCGCAGGCGCGGCTGTTTTTGCTGGGCATGATGCCGTTGGTGATGCCGCTGCTGGCATATGCCCTAACGGCTGTGGGTGAGGAGTTGACGCGGTCGCTGTTTGGGTCTGGCGCTGTGATTGCGTTCGGCAAGCGGGTGTTTTTGTTCATCGCGGTGCGCGCCTTTGTGCGCGAGGTGTTGAAAGACACGTTTTTGCGCGCGCTGGGGCGCTATGTGCTGATTCCGGTCGCGGCGCTTTATGCGTTGGGCGCGCTGGACCCGATTATGCTGCGCCTGTCGGAAACCATGATCGAATTGGGCAATATTCGGTTTTCGGTGCTGTCGCTGATACGCGGCGCGATTGCGGGCAGTTTGCTGTTTTGGCTGGGCGGTTGGTCGAACCGGCAAAGCGCGGAATATATCCAGCGCCAACAGGAATTGCGGCCTGCGACGCGGCAATTGGCGGTTAAAGCGGCGGAAATCGCGATCTTTGGCGCGGCATTTTTGCTGTTGATGTCGATCATGGGGATTGATCTGACGGCGATTGCGGTGCTGGGCGGTGCGCTGGGTGTGGGCATTGGTTTGGGCTTGCAACAAATCGCGGCGAATTTTGTGTCGGGTGTGATTTTGCTGGTCGAAGGGCAAACCACCGTTGGCGATTATGTGAAACTGGACGGCGGCGAGGCGGGCACGATTGTGAAAATGACCGCGCGCGCCTGCGTTTTGGAGACGTTTGACGGCAAGTGGATTGTAGTACCAAACGACCATTTCATCACCACGCGGGTGGTGAATTATTCCGACCAAGGGTCCGCCAATCGGTATGAAGCGCTGTTTTCGGTCAGCTATGACACCGACATCAACCGGGTGCCCGCGATGATTGAAGCGGCGGTCGGCGCGCTGCCGTTCGTGTTGACCAAGCCCGATGGGGCCGATTGCGAATTGCGCGGATTTGGCGACAGCGGCATTGATTTTGCGGTGGAATATTGGGTGTCTGGCATTGATGACGGCCGCAACAAATACCAAAGCAAGGTGCTGTTCGCGATTTGGAACGCGCTGAAGGATAACGGGGTGGAAATCCCCTATCCGCACCGCGTGGTGGAGATTAGGGGCCAAATGCCGGGTCAGGTGCCGGGCCAAGTATCGGGCCAGGTATCGCGGTTGTGACAGATGCACTCGTGATTGGGGCCGGGCCTGCGGGGTTGATGGCTGCCGAGGCGTTGGCGGCGGCAGGGCGGCGGGTTTTGGTGGTGGAGGGCAAGCCAAGCCCCGCGCGCAAATTCCTGATGGCGGGCAAATCGGGGTTGAACATTACCCATGCGGGGCCGCGGTTTATGGGCGCCTATCCGCAAGGGTGGCTGGCCCCCGTTTTGGCAGGGTTTGGACCGGAGGCGGTGCAAGATTGGTGCCGCGTTTTGGGGCAAGAGGTGTTTACGGGCACATCGGGGCGGGTGTTTCCGGTGGCGATGAAAGCGTCGCCTTTGTTGCGCGCGTGGTTGGCGCGGTTGGCGGGCGCGGGGGTGGAATTGCGGACCCGCTGGCGCTGGGTGGGGTTTGAAGGGGATGGTTTCGCCTTTGACACGGGCGACGGGCGGCAAGTGTTGCAGCCCGCCGTGACCGTGCTGGCATTGGGCGGGGCGAGTTGGGCACGGCTGGGGTCCGATGCGGCGTGGGTGCCGTATTTGACTGAGCGGGGCGTGGCGATTGCGCCGTTTCAACCTGCAAATATGGGGTTTTGCGTGGATTGGTCGCCGCATATGGCTGTGCATTTTGGGGCGCCTGTGAAAGGTGCCGCCTTGTGTATTTCAGGGCGGCGCGAGCGGGGGGAGTTTGTGATTTCCGCACGCGGGATAGAGGGTGGCGGGATTTATGCGATCAGCCGCGATTTGCGCGATGGGGCGCAGGCCACGCTAGATTTGATGCCGGATGTGGGTTTGGACGCGCTGCGGGTGCGCTTGGCGCAAGCGCGCAAAGGCGACAGCGTGACGGGGCGGTTGCGCAAGCTGGGGCTGCCTGCGGTTGCG
The DNA here is from genome assembly GCF_900110135.1 of Pseudorhodobacter antarcticus. Classification (GTDB taxonomy): domain Bacteria; phylum Pseudomonadota; class Alphaproteobacteria; order Rhodobacterales; family Rhodobacteraceae; genus Pseudorhodobacter; species Pseudorhodobacter antarcticus. The sequence continues at coordinate 56,838 of NZ_FOCO01000021.1, forward strand.
GTGGCGCTGGTGCAGGAATGGGGGCGACCGTTTGGCGATGATTTGGCGGCCGTGATCAAGGCGCTGCCACTGCGCCACGCGGGCCCGCGCCCGATGGATGAGGCGATTTCGACCGCTGGCGGCATTGCGCGCGCAAGCCTGACCGATGGGTTGGAACTGCGCGCCCTGCCCCGCGTGTTTGCCTGCGGCGAAATGCTGGATTGGGAAGCGCCAACGGGCGGGTATTTGCTGACTGCCTGCTGGGCAAGCGGTTTGCATGCGGGGCGCGCGGCGGCGCTGGTTTAAGGGGGGTCTTTGGGGTCTGCGCGCCTGATTTACGCCGCCGTTTTCCAATTTACCGGGGTCATGTACACAATGACATCGCCCACGCTGACCATCACATCGCCTTCTTGAATATTGACCTGCATTTTCATCGCGCGGCTGGCGAGTTGCGCCAACGCCTCGGTCTCTTTGGCAGAAAAGCTGACGACTTGCAGGTTGTCAAAACGGGTGGTGCTGCCTTTGATCTTGTCCCACCACACCTCGGCCGTGCGGCCGCCGTAGGGATAGACGACAACCCGGTCGGCCTTGCTGCACGATTGGCGCATCACTTTTTCGCTGGGCAAGCCCAAGGCGACCCACACATGCAAATCGCCGCTCAGGCTTTTTTGCCAAATGTCGGGTTCATCGTCGGTGGACAGGCCCTTGGCCATTTCCAACTGTTCGTGGGCGTTCAGGGCAAAGGCGATGATGCGCACCATCAACCGTTCGTCGGTTTCAGAGGGGTGTTTGGCGATGGTCAGTTTGTGGGTGTCGTAATAATGGCGATCCATGTCCGAGATCGACAGTTCAACTTTATAGATGGTGGCATTTTGCGCCATGACGATTCCCAACCCTGCAAGGATGAGGACGCCTACTGCGTCTGGCATCCGGGTGAAAGCGAATTAAAGGGTGGGGGGTGCGGGGGGAGGAGAGTGCAGGCACAACCTACTGTAATCTGGACATGTCCCGATGATATGCGCCACCAGAATGGTATCAAGATGCAACAGAAACTGACTGACGTGGCGCTGCGTGCATTGAAAGCGCCAACGGTGCCACGGATTGGCATCAGCGATACTAATCGGGTTAGGCGTTGCTTTCGGCTGACATCAAGCAACAAAGCGACGTGGCTTCATCAAAAGCAGATCAAGGGCGGGGTCCGGCGCGGATTTACGCTTGGCGGTTATCCGGCCATGTTAAACGTCATGTCCTAAGCGGCGCGCATCGCGGCATATCTGACAGCCACACAGGCCTCATGGGCCGCTTGGGCCGCTTGGGTCGCTTGGGTTTGAGGCGTAACCGGCAACCTCCCGCCCCTCATCAATGAAACGCTCCATACCGCTGAGCCCGCGCAGATTATTAAGCGTCTTTGAATAGGCCGCATGCGGAACTCGGCCCATAGTCGATAACCTTGCGCGTGCGCAGCATTTCAATGGCGTCATCCAAATTCGTCGGAAACAAGGCATGTTCGACGTGTTTTATAGATGCTGGATCGCTCAACCCTTGGGTGTTGCGCAGGTAGCCTGCGGTCTTGAAATCGCCAAACGGATCGGAGGCCAAGAGATCAGCCCCGAATTTCGCGCTGGTATTGACCGAGGAGATCGACCAAGCGGCGACCGCTGATGACCTTGCGGCGCTTGAGGGCGATCAGCACCTCCTCAGTCGTGTCGAGTTCGACACTGTCGCCGGCCAGCTCCCTCACTTTTGCCGCATAGAGATGGCCGCAGGTCTTTTCGGGCAGGAATTTTTTTGCCTGCTAAAGCGCGCGACCACGTCGGCCATCTTGAGGAAGCGCTTGGTGATATTTTCTGTTGAGGCGACATGCTTGAACACTGAGATCTCCTTGGGAAAAAGATAGCATCTCGGATACAGTTCGGCCACTCCATTTTGTGGTTGAAGCCCGCTGAAGCGGGGTTACGGCGCCTGCCTGATAACATAGTTTTCACAAGGAAATGTGGGCCTTGCACCCTGCCAGCCGTTCAAGTGAAACGGACCACCCTAAAGTCAAAAATGGCGAGGCTTGAGACGGCGAAAGTCGCGGCCATGTCTGCGAAGATGCTTGCCTGCTTCTCTGCCACTCGGCAGGTGGTCTTATCACGGTTTGGTACCGCCCCTTTGATAGCGTAATGTGCAGCAAAGGAGATGATCTATGGGCACAGTCAGGCCGGATGAATTTCGCAAGGATGCGGTGCGGATCGCGCTGACCAGCGGGCTTTCACGCAAACAGATTGCGGATGATCTCGGGGTTGGGATGTCGACGCTGAACAAATGGATCACGGCGCACCGCGACACGGATGTGGTGACGCAGGAAGATCGCGAGCTTGCGCTTGAGAACGAACGGCTTCGGCGCGAGAACCGCATACTTCGCGAGGAGCGGGGCATCCTAAAAAAGGCGCCGGTGGGTTCAACCGGTCAGCGCAACTGCTCGATCAAAGGTATCAGCCGGGGTCTGGAAGCCAAGCGTTTTTCTCGGCCTTGTATTGAGGCGTAAGGCAACCTGATCGAGGTCATACTGCGTGTAGACAGACAGGTCCGTCCCTTTCGGGAAGTATCGGCGTAGTAGACCATTGGTGTTCTCGTTGCTGCCACGTTGCCAAGCATTGCCCCCTCTCACGCATGCTGGCATGCGTTGCCGGGCAACGGGCAGGCGATTTGCAAAGCAAATCTGCCGGGTGGGGGCTTCGGGGGTCGCAGAAATAGACGCTGACATCCGTCGCAACGGTGAACTTTCTATGATACGCAAGTTCGGTTCCGCGATCCCAGGTCAGCGATGCCATCAATCCCTGCGGCAGATTCTGAACCTGTCGGATCAGGGCACCGACAACGCTCTCGCTGTCCTTGCCGCCGACCTTGACCAGCACCACGAAGCGCGAGGTGCGCTCTACCAGCGTTGCGATATGGCTGTTTTTGGCACCGATCAGAAGGTCCCCTTCCCCCTCTCGTGACATTTTGCTTTGCAAATGCACTGCCGGGCAATGAGTGGCCAGGGATGGCACGATCTTCAATCACTGCCGGCCTGTCGCGGATCGACACGGCATCGATGATCTGCCCCCTCGTCTGCCCATCTGTCGTTGAAGTCCTGCCGCGACGCATGATCCTTCGGCT
>NZ_FOCO01000044.1 GCF_900110135.1 Pseudorhodobacter antarcticus
AAGCTTGTCACCTTGATCATCGGTCCATTAACTTGCGTCAACTTCCCTACAAGGCCGATATGCGTCGGTACGTCCATCGAAACGTCCAAACCGCCCACATATCTCTTCAGATAATATCAATGTCAAAGAGCACGAAGACAAAAACAACCGCCACGCTAATCTCTTAGCGTAACAACCGCCGTATCTCCAAAATTCCCGAACCCTTCCAGATCCCCGCCGCCGCCGCTTCCGATCGTTTCCAACCGTCTTCGTTTCGGTAAGGCAGCTTCTAGGTCCAACGACAAACACCCGCAAGTGGAAAAAGACAGAAAAATGACATTTTCTTTTTAAGGTCAATGTTTGTTGGGAAAAATTCCAGTGCGGCGCGCTGCATTGCCCAAACTGCCCCTAGGGAAACTTGACCAGATCGTCAGGTTTGGCCGAATCCGCACCCGAATCCTTCCCTTTTCTCCCGCCTGATTCCCCACAACCACTCCGAATCCCGCTGCACCAAAGCCCCCGTCAGCCCCCAAAGGTGATTTGCCCCGCGCCAACCATCCGTCCGATCCTTCGTTCTAGCCACCGCTTCTAATGCCCACCCCAAGGGCCCGCGCCTTACAGACCAGCAACACCTCATCCGGCCCAAACGCTCATCGCCCTCGCAGGCATCTCTTATCGCCCCTCCCTCCTAGGGCCCGCCGCTTCACCTCGCCTCTCTATACAATACTCTATGACGACTGCCGCGCCGCCCATCACCGCGCAAAGCCACAAGGCCGGTGCTTGCCCTGTCGCCCAAGCGCGCCTCGCAGGCCACCTTCCGGCATAAAACCGCCCCCCGCTTGCACAGGAGGCTTGACCACCGCGCGCCCTTCGTCCTCTATCACGACAACACGATATTCCGGCGTGACCGGGTTTAAAAGGAATTGCCATATGTCCAACTCCAGCCCCGCCGGAAAGTCCGTGCTCGCCTCCGATCTGAAAATCACAGGCGACATTGTCTCCAAGGGCAGCATAGAGGTGATGGGCGAAATTGACGGCTCCATCACCGCCGACAGTGTGATTGTCAGCCACGAAGGCAATGTCAAAGGAACGATCGCTGCAAAAACGGTGGATATGCGCGGCAGCATGAATGGCAAAGTCGACAGCGGTACCCTTACCCTGCGCTCAGCGGCCCAGGTGACCGCTGAAGTGGTCTACACCACCCTTTCCATCGAAAGCGGCGCGCAGGTCGAAGGCTCGTTTAAAATCAAAAAGGCCTAAGTTTTGGGCGGGATGGCATAGGTCAGCCCCGCCCGCGCCACAGGCGCTGTCTGCCCTTCCGAAAACAGCAACACATCCCCCACCGCCAGCACGCGCCCCAGCTTCAACACCCGCGCTTGGGCAATCAACGCCCGCCCCGCCGCAGGCTTGCGCATGAAATCAATGCTGCAATTCGTGGTCACCGCCAATGCCACCGGGCCAATGCGCGACAGTATCGCCAAATACATCGCCACATCCGCCAACCCAAACATCGACGGCCCCGACACTGTGCCACCGGGCCGCAAATGCTGCGTACCCACGTTAAGCCGCACCTCCAACAACGCCTCCGTCACCGCCAGCACCGTGAAATCCTTTGCCACCTGCGCAAACTCCGCCGCCAAAAACCCGGTCAGCGCGTGCACATCCATCACAATCGCCATCAGCTTTCTCTTTCCCTCTGTGTCGCACGCGCTAAACTGCCCTAACACTCCAACAAAAGAAAAGGGCAAACCATGACCGAGATTCTAATCCGAGAGGATTTGCCCGGCAACATCGCCCGCCTTACCCTCAACGCGCCCGGCAGCCTGAATGCGCTGTCCGATGCGATGCTGGCCGCGTTGAACGTACAGCTAACTGCCCTGCAAACCGACACCACCACCCGCGTGGTCATCCTGCGCGGCGCTGGCAAAGTGTTTTGCGCTGGCCACGACCTCAAGGAAATGCAGGCAGGCCGCGCAAGCGCAGACAAAGGGGCCGCCTATTTCGCCGATCTTTTCGCACGCTGCGCCGATGTGATGATGTCCATCACCACCCTGCCCCAGCCCGTCATCGCCCAGGCCCACGGCATCGCAACCGCCGCCGGGTGCCAGCTGCTCGCCACCTGCGATCTGGCCGTCGCCGCCACGGGCACGCGTTTTGGCGTCAATGGTGTCAACATCGGTCTGTTCTGTTCCACGCCCATGGTGGCGCTGACCCGCAACGTCGCGCCAAAACACGCGTTTGAAATGCTGATCACCGGCGAATTCATCGACACCGCCCGCGCCTATGACATCGGCCTGATCAACCGCACCGCAACGCCCGAAACTTTGGATGATGTCACAATGCACCTCGCCCAAACCATCGCCACCAAACTGGGCAGCGCCGTGCGCATCGGCAAAAAGGCGTTTTACGATCAATCCGGCATGTCACTGGCCGATGCTTACGCCCACACGAGCGCGGTCATGGTGGAAAACATGCTGCAACGCGACACCGACGAAGGCATCACCGCCTTTATCGAAAAGCGGCACCCAGATTGGCACCGCTAACCGTCACAGCTTGTAAATCCCGCGGAATTTCTCCTCAAGGTAATCCAACAACGGCCCTTCATGCGGCGCAAACCCGCAAGCGCGCGTGATCACCTCCACGGGCGTATGAAGCCCGCCATGCGTCTGCACATTCTCGCGCAGCCACCCCGTGGCCCCCGACGTGTCGCCCGCCGCCAGCGCCTTATCCAACCCCGGCACCGCCGCACGCATCGCTTGGTTCAAACAGCCCGCATAGAGGTTGCCCAGCGAATAGGTCGGGAAATACCCAAACAAGCCCACCGACCAATGCACATCCTGCAACATCCCGTTTGATGGCTTATCCACCCCAAAGCCAAAATCGGCCTTAAAGCGGTCATTCCACGCCGCCTCCAGATCACCGACCAGCAAATCCCCCGACACCAGCGCGCGTTCCAAATCAAACCGCAGCATCACATGCAGGTTATACTGCACCTCATCCGCCTCGGTCCGAATATACCCCGCCCGCACTTTGTTCACGGTGCCGTAAAACGCGTCCGCATCCTTGGCGATGAAATCGGTAAACTGCGCGCGCATCCGCCCCATCAACCAACCCGTAAACGCCCGGCTGCGCCCCAACTGATTCTCATAAATCCGGCTTTGGCTTTCATGCACGCCCATTGAAACACCCGCCCCCAACGGCGTCAGCGCATAACTCGGATCAATCCCCAGCTCATAACAAGCATGGCCCACCTCATGCACGGTGGAATAGAAACAGTTGAATGGGTCACTTTCCACAACCCTAGTCGTAATCCGCGCATCAGACCCCGATCCAGATGAAAACGGATGCACCGAAAAATCCAAACGCCCCCGGTCCCAATCATACCCAAACGCCGTGGCCAACTCCCGCGCGACCTTCATCTGGCCCTCCGCGTCAAACCGCCCCTCCATCGCCTCTGGCTGATAGTCTGCATCCAACACAGCACCGCGTAACGCAACCAGCCGGGGCCGCATCCGGTCAAACATATCGCCCAAACTGGCAGCAGTCGCGCCGGGTTCATAATCCGCAATCAGCGCATCATACAAATCGCCGCCCTGCGCCAAACAGGCCGCTTCTTCGCGCCGCAAATCAATCACTTGCTTCAGGCTGGGCAAAAACGCCGCCACATCATTTGTCGCCCGCGCCTCCGCCCACACCCCTTGCGAGGCTGACGTCACCCGCGCCAACTCCTCCGCCAACCGCGCCGGAATTTTGGAATTGCGCACAAAACTGCGCTTGATCAGCCGCACATTGGCCCGCCCCACGTCGTCGCCCGGCGCAGCCTCCTCCAGCCAATCGCCCAACCGCGTGTCCGTGCGCCGCGCGTGCAAAACCGCCTCCATCGCGCCACACTCCTCGGCGCGCTGCGCCGCAGCCCCGCGTGGCATTGTGGTTTCACGGTCCCAATCCAATCGCCCGGCGACTTGGCCCAACGCCTCGGTCTGGCGCTGAAACGCCATCAAATCATCATAAGCCGTGGTGCGAATGTTCATGCTGTGCCTTCCCGAATGGACCCCATGCGGGGAAACTGCGCCAAATGCCGCGCCCGAATAATCAAAACCCACAAAATCACCGCGCCAATTTGGTGCGCAATCGCCGTATGCACCTGCGCCGCCGTCAGCACCGCCGCAATGCCCAAAACCACCTGCACGCTCATCATCCCCATAACCCAATGATAGGCCCGCTTGGTCGCGCGATGCGCCGACTTGCGCCCCCGCAACCACACCACAATGGCAAAGGCAAACAGGGCATACCCGCTCATCCGGTGCATAAACTGCACCAAACCGGGGTTCTCAAAAAACGCATGCCACACGGGCAAACTGCCCCCCGCCCCATCGGGTACATAAAACGCATCCGCCGGGAAAAACTGCCCATTCATATCGGGCCAAGTGGGATAGGCGCGCCCCGCATCAATCCCCGCCACCAGCGCACCCAAAATAATCTGCAAAAACGCAAAATGCATCAACCCGGTGGTCATGCCAAACAGCCGCCCCTCGCGCACACGCCGCGCCTGCAACAACGAAGCCTCCGACCGCCCCAGCAAAAACACATACCACGCGATCAACCCAAGGATAATAAACGCCAACCCCAAATGGGTGGCCAAACGGTACGATGCCACATCCACCCGGTCGCCGCCCAAGCCCGATGACACCATCCACCAGCCAATCGCGCCCTGCAAACCGCCCAGCGCGCCAATCAACACCAACCGCCCGTTCCAGCCCGCAGGCACCTTGCGCGCGATCAAAAATCCGGCAAACCCCACGGCCCACACCATCCCAATCACCCGGCCCAACTGCCTGTGGCCCCATTCCCACCAATAGATGACCTTGAACTCGGCCAAGCTCATCCCTTTGTTTTGCAACTGATATTCCGGAATGGCACGGTATTTATCGAACTCCGATGCCCATGCCTCGGCACTCATCGGCGGCATAGCGCCCGTGACAGGCCGCCATTCGGTGATCGACAATCCGCTGTCGGTCAACCGCGTCAAACCGCCCACCGCAATCATCACCACGACCAGCGCAAACAGCATCATCAACCACAACCGGATGCCCCAACGCGCGCCCAAATCCCGCCGCGCAATCATCCCAGCCGCGCCGCCCGCCGCCCCACTTGGCGCGGCCCCCGCACCAACATCTTCAAAAATACTGCGCTTTGTGGTCATGGTATTCTCACTTTGTCCGCACCCCATGCGGGGGTCACATTACAGCGTAGATACTAGGCCGCAGCCTCCCCCGCTTCAAGTCCCAGCTGCACCCCCTGCGCGCGCCTGCCGCAGGGGCAAACCGCGCAAATCCCCCCAAATCTGCGACATTTCCACAACGCACCAGCCCCGTAAACCCACCCATAGGGCCAAGTCCCTGTGCATTTGCCACATCTTGGGGTATTTTTGCCCAAATCATAACAGTACCTCCAGAAACGGACCCAGTATGAAAATCGCCGCCGCCCTTCTTATCGTCGCAGCTGCCCTCGCAGCCCCCATGACAGCCAGCGCAGGCAGCCTAGATAACACCGCCGCCGACAGCGCCGTGTCCTACCCCACCCCTGCAGCGCGCACCCCCGGCTTGATGTTCACCCTGCGCGGTGGCGTGGCCGCAGGCCCGGCTTATTTCGGGTCCAAGAAAACTGTCGCAGGCCCCGATCTGGGCTTCAGCCTTGATTATCTGCGCTTGCCCGGCGGCTACTCCCTCGGCGACCCAGATCCTTACGCGGTGAAACTCGGCTTTGCACCTTTCGCGTCGCTGAACTTCATCGCCAAACGCTCGGCCGTTGATTACCCCGAACTCACCGGCCTGCCCGATGTCAAAGCGGCTTTTGAACTGGGCGCAGGCATCGGCTACACTCATCAAAACTTTGAGGCGTTCGTCGCCGCCCGCTACGGCGTGATCGGCCATGAATCCTGGGTTGGCGAAGCTGCGGTAAACATGGTCGCCCGCCCCAATGACGCGCTGACCCTGCGCGCAGGCCCCCGCGTGTTCTTTGCCGACAGCGATTACGCCAACACTTATTTCGGCACGCCAAGCTATACGGCCAAAGGCGGCATCCTCTCGACGTCCTTCGACGTGGGCGCAACTTATGAATTGAACGATGTCTGGGCCCTCGACGGCGCAATCCGCTACGAACAATACCAAAACGATGCGAAAAATTCACCTATTGTTCAGCAGGGCAAAGACAGCAACGTCAGCTTGCGCTTGGGCGTCTCGCGCCGCTTCAGCTTCTAAACCAAAAACCAAACCAATCAAAAAAGGGGGCTGCGTTTCATCGCAGCCCCCTTTTCACATCCCCCCTCATCCCCAAAAAAACGCGCCCCCTGTTTTTCTGTTCTTAAATATCCCCCGCGGAGCGTCCATCACCCGCCCCGCACCACTTCGCGTCTACTTCACAATCCCCCGCGCCAACTGCCGCAACATCCCGTGAAACGTTGCCACTTCGGCCTTGGTCAGCCCCAAACGCGCCCACATATTGCGCAAACTCTGCTTCATTCCCGGCACTTTGGCGGCAGGAAAGAAAAACCCAACCCCCTCCAGCTTTTCCTCAAAGTGATCGCCCAGCTTTTCCACCTCAACCCGGCTCGCAAATTCGGTGCGGTTAAATCCCATCACCTCGCCTGCCACATCCGCAGTCTGCCGCCGCCACTCATACCCCATCAACAACACGCATTGCGCAATGTTCAAGCTGGGGAAATCGGGGTTCACCGGCACGGTGACAATCGTATTGGCCAACACCAAATCATCATTCTCCAACCCCGCGCGTTCGGGCCCAAACATCACACCCACTTTCTTGCCCGCCGCCACCAGCGCCCGCGCGCGCGCCATCGCGGCCTCGGGCGTCATCACGGGCTTGGTCAACTCCCGCCCCCGCGCGGTGGTCGCAAACACATAATCGCAATCCCCAATCGCGGCCTGCACATCCGCATAGGGCCCCGCCGTTTCCAGCAACCGCCCGGCCCCAGATGCCACCGCCACCGCCTTTGGGCTGGGCCAGCCATCGCGCGGGTCCACCACCCGCAACCGCTCCAACCCGAAATTCAACATCGCGCGCGCCGCCCCGCCAATGTTTTCGCCCATCTGCGGGCGCACCAAAACAAACACTGGCGGCACCTGATCGGCAACCGGCACGCTCACCAAACCCACATCTTCCATCACCAAACCCCCAAAATCTTTGCCCCCAATTACCCGCCACGCCCCGCAATCACAAGCCGACCCATCCCCAATGGCCAAGCGCCCTTTTCTGCGCTAAACTACCCCAAAGTTTCAGGAGCATCTTATGGCCGACGCTGACCGCCCACAAATCTACCTCATCACCCCCCCCGCGTTCGACCTTGCCCCTTTTGCCGACCGCTTAAAATCGGTGCTGGATGCGCATGACATCGCTTGCCTCCGCCTCACCCTCGCCGCCAAGGACGAAGACGCGCTGGCCCGCGCCGCCGATGCTTTGCGCGAAATCGCCCATGCCCGCGATGTGGCGATTGTTGTGGAAAACCATGTGCTGCTGGCCGATCGCCACGGCCTTGACGGCGTTCACCTGACAGACACCCGCAAAAACATCCGCAAACTGCGCGATGACATGGGCGCGGACGCGATCATCGGCGCCTATTGCGGTATCACCCGCCACGACGGCATGAACGCAGCCGAGGCGGGTGCCGATTACGTCTCCTTTGGCCCCGTCGGCCAAACCAACCTTGGCGATGGCACATCGGTCGACCATGAACTCTTCGAATGGTGGTCCGCAATGATCGAGGTGCCAGTTGTCGCCGAAGGTGCGCTCACCACCGCCCTCGTCGAAAAATTCGCCCCCGTCACCGACTTTTTCGCCGTCAGCGATGAAATTTGGGCCGCCGACGATGCCAGCGCCGCCCTAAAGGCCCTGCTCGCCCCCTTGGGCTGACCGCACAGACATTTCGCAGGCCGCAGCCAAATCCTTGCGGCCTGCAAATGCATCCACCGCCAACGGCGCGTGAAACGTCACCACCACGCGCCCACGCCGCGCCGATGCCAAAATCCGCAGCAAATGCGGCGCAAAATCCATATCGCCCCACCAACCATAAAACCGCGCATCCGCCCCTTTGGGCGCAAAATACCGCACGGAAACCGGCTGAATATGCATCACCGCCTCCATCCCATGGGTGAAAAACGCGGCAAACAGCGTGGATTTGAACGGCAACACCCGCAAACTGTCGGTGCTGGTCCCTTCGGGGAAAAACAACAACCGATGCCCCGCCCGCAACCGCGCTTCAAATGCGGCTTGCTGCACCCGCGCTTGGGCCGGATCGCGCGCGATAAACACTGTCCCCGTGGCCCGCGCCAACCAGCCAATCCCCGGCCACCGCGCCACCTCCGCTTTCGACACAAAATACACCCGGTCGCAGGCATTCAGCACAAAAATATCCAGCCAAGACGCATGGTTGGCCACCACAGCCCCCGCAACCCGCATCGGCCGCCCCACCACTTGCACGCGCAGGCCCATAATCATCAACGCCAAACGGCAGACGGCTTGGGTGATATACGGCGTCACCGGGCGGCGCGGCGCAAACGGCACCTCCACCACTCGGCACGCAAGCAGCAACACCAACCCGCCATAGGTCACAGTGGCAAAAGGCACAATCCGCAGCAAAACCCGCAGCCAGCCCAACCCGCCAATCGGTCCCAACGCAGGCTTGTCACCCCGCCAATCATCCATGCCAATCATCCATAACGTCGCTCATAATACCGCTTGTGCCGCGCCGACATCGCGCCCGTGTCCATCACCACCAACACATCCGTGGTGTTGAACGCATGGTCCACAAACACGCCTTCGCCCACAAACCCGCCCAACCGCAAATACGCTTTGATCAACGCAGGTGTCGCCACCAATGCCGCGCGCTTGTCCACCGCCGCGGGCAACACCTCCGCCAATTGCGCATGCGGCCCAATCGCCCGCGCCCGCAACCCCTCAGGGGCCAAATGGCACTGGTGCAAAAACCCCAACGGCTGCGCCAGTGCTGCCACATCGGTGCCCGCAAAACTCGCGGCACCAAACATCACCTCAATCCCATGGCGCAACACATAATCGCCCAGCGCGTTCCACAAATGAAACATCGCACTGCCGCCCCGGTAATCGGGATGCACACACGACCGCCCCAATTCCAACAGCGCCTTGCCGGACGCGCGCAGGGGGGTCAAATCAAACTCCCCTTCCGAATAAAACTGCGCGCCCGCATCCAACCGCGCGCCCGGCAGCAGGCGGTACACACCCACCACATCTTCCAAACTGTCCGCATCCCGCCGCGTGTCAATCAACAGCAGATGGTCAAAAACCGCGTCAAACCCGTCACATTCCAGCCGCGCGGCGTGGTCCACCAGCGGCCCATTGGCCCCCAATTCCTCCACAAACACGGCGTATCGCAACCGCTGGGCCGCAGCCAAATCCCGCGCGTTTTGCGCCAGCCTGACCGTGAAATGGCGGTCGCCCTGATCCATTCGTACCGCCTCCAAATCCACAGCGCCTACCTAAGATGCGGCCAGCCGCATTGCAACCGCGCGCCCTGCGCAGAAAAATCAATCACCAGTTGAAATCGCGCCCCCCCCCGGCCTAACCTGCGCCTCAAACGTCCCAAACCACCTCTAACTCCACCCTTTGCCCATCAATCACCACCTTGCCTTGATGTTCAAAATTCACTGTCACCCGGTCGCCAATCCGCGATTGCACTTGCCCCAAACCCCAGTCCGGCGCTTGTGGGTGGCGCACCATCATCCCCGGCTCCAACGCTGAATTCATCCTACCCCCTCCCCTAAAAAAGGCCCGCGCCCATGACCAACAAGATAGATCTTGCCGCCCTCCTTGGCTCTCGGATTTGCCACGACCTTATCAGCCCGATTGGCGCGATCGGCAATGGGGTGGAATTGATGATGATGAAAGGCGGTACCCCCTCACCCGAATTGCAACTGATCACGGAAAGTGTGGCCGCCGCCAACGCCCGCATCCGGTTTTTCCGCATCGCCTTTGGCCTGTCGGGGGGCGAACAGCGCCTGTCGCGCAATGAACTGGCCAAGGTGCTGGCCGACAACAGCGCAGGCGGCCGCTTGACCATCGACTGGCAACCCCCCTCCGACATTCCACGCGGTGACGCAAAGCTCGCCTTTCTCGCCATACTTTGCTGCGAATCCGCCCTCGCCTATGGCGGCCGCATCACAATTACGCTGGAAGAAGGCAAATGGCTGGTCGCAGCCACTGCAGACCGTCTGCGCATCGACGATTTGGTCTGGGACAGCTTGTCCGCCCCCAACCCCGACATTGCCCCGGCCCAAGTGCATTTCGCCTTGTTCGCCGCCGAAATCGCGGTGCAAAAACGCCGCCTGATCACTGAAATCACCCAAACCAGCGTTTCGCTGCATTTTTGACAAAGGCGCTGCCATGACCCACCCAAACGCTGCCGCCTGCCTCATGGGGGCATTCGTCGCCGATGCCGCCACTTTAGGCCTGCATTGGCTCTATGATCCCGCCCGCATCGCGTCGGTGGCAACAACCAATGGCGGCCCCGCCTTCGTGCCGCTGAACCCCGCGCATTTCGACGGTGTGCCCGCCTACTACGCCCACGCCGCCCGCCAAAACGGCGACCTGTCGCAATATGGCGAGGTGTTGGCGACCGCGATCCACAGCATCAATGATCAACACGGCTTCAACCTGCCCGAATATCAAAAGGCTTACGCCGCCCATTTCGGCCCCGGCGGCGCTTATGTCGGTTATATCGACCGCGTCACCCGTGGCACGCTGCAAAATATCGCATCAGGTCAGACCGACCCGTCAGGCATCGACGATGATCAACTCCCCGCCATCGCCGCCTTGCCCGCCTTGGTCGTCATGGGCGCGCCCGCGTCAACCGCGCAAGCCGCTGTGCAAATGACCAATGTGAACGACACCGCCACCCGCCACGCCCTCGCCTTTGCCGATCTGCTGGCCCGCGTGCTGAACGGCGAACCCGTCCAAACCGCCCTGCACGCAGCCGCCGCCACCACCACGGGCGCGCTGCACACCGCCCTCACCGCCGCCCTACAAAACACCCAAAATTCCACCGACTACGCCGAAACCACAGGCCGCGCGTGCCACTTGCCAATGGCCCTGCCGCTGGCCTTCCACATTCTGGCAAACACCACCAATTACACCGATGCGATCAACGCCAATATCCTCGCAGGCGGCGACAGTTGTGGCCGCGCGATCATCATCGGCGCGGTTATGGCCGCGGCCCACGGCACAAGCGAAAACGGTATCCCCGCCGCATGGATCACCAAAACCAACCATCACACGGCGCTAAACCACGCCTGCCAAACCCTTGCCCGAAATGCCTGAAATCCGCCAATCGCCTGCGCCATGCTGCGCACATTTGAACCCAGCATCGCCGAAATCCAACGCCTCTACGTCACACCAAGCGCGCGTGGCAACGGCCTCGCCCGCACCCTCAGCCTCAGCCTTGCCCTAATCGACCACGCCCGCGCGCAAAACTTCCACACAATCCGCCTCGACACCGCCCGCCACCTCACCGGCGCGATCAACCTCTACCAATCCCTTGGGTTTCAGGAATGCAGCCCCTACCACGCCCTCACCCCGCAAATGGACCATTTCATCGTCTATTTCGAACGCAGCCTGTAACAACCCCGCGCGCGCTTTGGCAAAAGCAACTCACGCCCGGCACGTCCCATCGCCCGTGACCAAATACTTAAAACTCGTCAACTGCTCCGCCCCCACTGGCCCCCGCGCATGCATCTTGCCGGTCGCAATCCCAATCTCGCCGCCCATCCCAAACTCACCCCCATCGGCAAACTGGGTCGACGCGTTGCGCATCAAAATCGCACTGTCCAACCGCTGGAAAAACCGCGCCGCAACCGCATCGTTCTCGGTCAAGATCGCCTCGGTATGGTTGGACCCAAATTCCCGAATATGCGCAATCGCCCCGTCCACGCCGTCCACCACCTTGGCGGCGATAATCATACCCAAAAACTCATGCCCAAAATCATCGGGGCTGGCAGGCACAACGCCGGGCACAACGGCCACTTCGCGGCAGCCCCGCACCTCCACCCCCGCATCCAGCAAATCTTGCACCAAAACCGCGCCATGCCGCGCCCAAAACGCCCTATCAATCAACAAACACTCCGCCGACCCGCACACCCCTGTGCGCCGCGTTTTCGCATTCAAAACCACGCGCCGCGCTTTGGCCAAATCCGCATCGCCATCGGCGTACACGTGGCAAATCCCCTCCAGATGTGCAAACACCGGCACCCGCGCCTCGCGCTGCACCAACCCCACCAACCCCTTGCCCCCACGCGGCACAATCACGTCAATATACGCCGCCGCCCGCAGCATTTCGCCCACCATTTCGCGGTCGCGCGTCGGCACCAACTGCACGGCTGCGGCCGGCAACCCCGCCCCCTCCAAACCCACCACCATGCAAGCATGGATCGCTACGGATGACTGAAAACTCTCCGACCCGCCGCGCAAAATCACCGCATTCCCGGCCTTCAGGCACAAAGCGCCTGCATCCGCCGTCACATTCGGGCGGCTTTCATAAATCACGCCAACCACCCCCAACGGCGTGCGCACGCGCTGAATGTGCAACCCCGTCGGGCGGTCCCATTCGGCCATCACCACGCCCACCGGGTCGTCCTGCGCGGCAATCTCGCGCAAACTGCGCACAATGCCGGCAATCCGCGCTTCGTCCAGCATCAACCGGTCCTGCATCGCGCCCGACAATCCCTTGGCCCGCGCGAACTCCATATCCACCCCATTGGCGGCAATTATCCCCGCGCGCGCCGCCCAAACCGCCTCCGCCGCCCCCATCAACGCCGCCCGCTTGGCGTCCCCACTGGTGCAGGCCAATTCCGCCGCCGCCGCCCGCGCCCGCGCGCCCATCTGCGCCATCAACTGGCCCGCATCCACCGTATCCATGCCCCACCCCCTGCAATTATGCGTCAGAATTACCCTCAATCCCCCCCTGTTGCAATCGTAGGGCAAAAGTGAATAGCCCCCCCCGCCCCCTCATGTTAGGCAAGGGGCTAATCAAAAGGCATACCCTCAATTTGACGACAGATTCGCCAATTTTTCAGGTGCAAACCAGCACAGATAACGGAACCACGCATGTCACCATGCAGGGCGCGTTTTCACTGGCCGCCCTCACAACACTCTCCAAAACCCTGACCGCTGCGGCGGCCAACGGCCCCACGACGATCGACACCGCAAACGTCACGCGGCTGGATACCAGCGCCGCCTACGCTCTCGCGCAGGCCGAAAAATCCGGGCCCGTCACCATAACTGGCCTCACCCCCGATACGCAGGCGCTCCTCAACACCGTGCGCCGCGCCTTGCCAAAACCCGACCGCGCCGCGCAAAAACCCAAAACCCTGTCGGACCAGCTCGAATCCGTGGGCCGCACGATGGCGGGCGCGGGCCACTTTATGCTTGAACTTTTGGGCTATTTCGGCCTGTTTCTCGACCGCTTGGTGCGCTCCATCCGCCACCCCAGCGAATTTCGCCTCACAGCCCTTGTGCATCACTGCCAAGAAGTCGGGGTAAAGGCGGTGCCCATCGTCGCCCTCATGTCCTTTCTCATCGGCATCGTTTTGGCGTTCCAAGGGGCCAGCCAGCTGCGCCAATTCGGGGCGGAGGTGTTTGTCGTCGATCTTATCGCTGTCTCCATCCTGCGCGAACTTGGCATCCTGCTCACCGCGATCATCGTGGCAGGGCGCACCGCATCCGCCTTCACCGCCGCCATCGGCTCGATGAAAATGCGCGAGGAAATTGACGCCATGCGCACCCTTGGCATCGACCCCGCCACCGCGCTGTTTGTGCCGCGCATCCTGTCGCTTCTTATCATGCTGCCCATCTTGGGCCTCATCGCCAACCTCTCGGGCCTGATCGGTGGCGCTTTGATGTCTTGGGTCGAACTTGGCATTTCGCCCGGCATGTTCCAAAGCCGTCTGGTGGAAAACACCGGGGTCTGGCACTTGCTGGTCGGCATGATAAAGGCCCCGTTTTTCGCCCTGATCATCGGCATCGTCGGCTGCCACGCAGGCATGCAAGTCGGCAGCAATGCCGAAAGTTTGGGGCAAAAAACCTCCTCCTCGGTCGTCACTGCCATTTTTGCGGTGATCGTAACCGATGCGATTTTTTCCATCTTTTTTGCACAGGTGGGCGTATGACCACCAATACCAAAGACCCGGTGATCCGCCTGTGCGGCATCCGCAACCAATTTGGCAGCCATGTCGTCCATGACGGCCTCGATCTTGATGTCTATCGCGGTGAAATCTTGGGCGTGGTCGGCGGTTCCGGTACGGGCAAATCCGTGCTTTTGCGCTCCATCGCGGGTCTGCAAACCCCCACGGCGGGCGAGATTGAGGTGCTGGGCACCAACGTGCGCACCGCAACCGAAGATCAGCGCCAAGCACTTGAACGCCGCTGGGGTGTCATGTTCCAAGACGGCGCTTTGTTCTCCTCCCTCAACGTGCGCGAAAACGTCGAGGTGCCGATGCGCTCCGTCCCCGGCCTCGACCCCGAACTGCGCCGCCAAATGGCCGACCTCAAAATCTCGCTGTCGGGCCTGCCCTATCTTGCGGGCGATAAATTCCCGTCCGAACTGTCAGGCGGTATGCGCAAACGCGCAGGCCTTGCACGCGCGCTGGCACTCGACCCCGAAATCGTGTTCCTTGATGAACCGACCGCGGGCCTCGACCCCATCGGCGCCGCCGAATTTGACACGCTGACCCGCCAACTTTCCGATACGATGGGCCTCACGGTGTTCATCGTTACCCATGACCTTGATACCTTGCACGCGATCTGCGACCGCATCGCCGTGCTGGCCGAAAAAAAGGTGTTGGTGACAGGCACGATGGCCGAAATGATGCAGGTCGATCACCCTTGGGTGCATGAATATTTCCACGGCCCCCGCGCCCGCGCCGCGATGGACGCAATCCCGACCAAGACCAAGACCAATCCCGACAATAAAGGCGACTGACCCATGGAAACACGCGCAAATTACGTCCTGATCGGGCTGTTCACCATTCTGGGCTTCATCGGCATGCTCGCCTTCACCCTTTGGTTTGCCCGCGTCGAACTCGACAGACAATTCGCGTATTATGATGTGAAATTCACCTCCGTCTCCGGCCTCGCCCGCGCCTCCGATGTGCGCTTTGCAGGCCTGCCCGTCGGCCAAGTGGTCGAGGTACGCCTCTCGCCCGACAATGATGGCTCCATCCTCGTGCGCCTCGAAGTGGCCCAAGACACCCCGGTGCGCACCGGTTCCGTCGCCACCATCGAAAGCCAAGGCGTCACCGGCGTCTCTTTCGTCGGCATTTCCCCAGGTGAGGCGGGCGAGGCCATGCTGCGCGACACCTCCGACCTCGAAATCCCCCAAATCACCCCCGGCCGCTCCATGCTGCAAACCCTGTCCGAAGACGCCCCCGCCGTAGTCGAAGAGGTCCTCGCCTTGGTCCGCGAAATCAGCAGCCTGATCACCAACGAAAACGTCGGCCGCATCGACAACATCCTCGCCAACGTCGAACGCGCCTCCGAAGGGTTCGCACAATCGCTCGATGACTTCACTGTCGTCGCGGGCGCTATCTCCGGCTTTGCCATCGAAATCTCCAACTTCAACGTCATGCTTGAAGATGTCACCACACAGGCCGAACAACTGTTCCAAACCGCCGATCAAACCCTGATCGCGATCACAGATTTGGCAAAAGAAACCCAAACCACCATGGAAACCGGCACCAAAACGCTGGAACAAACCACCCAAACCATGACCACCGCCGAAACCTACATCACCACCGACCTCGCGCGCATCGCCACAAATCTGACCGAGGGCCTTACCGAAACCCGCGCGCAAATCAGCACGCTGGGCGACCAAGCCCGCACCATGCTGGCCGAATTCCAAAAAACCGGCGAAACCGCCACCGCCCGCCTCAACCAAGCCGAGGCGACGATCAAAGCCACCGACGACATGCTGGTGCAACTCGATATCACCTTGGAATCAATGGACAAAGCCTCCATCAGCTTTGATGATCTGGTGACCAAAGACGGCGCCGAAATGGTGGCCGAGGCGCGCGCAGCCCTCGCCCCCATCGCCGCCGCCGCCCAAAATGATTTGCCCGCGATGGTCGCCGATATCCGCGCCGCCACCGCCACCGCCAACCAAGTCATGACCGATGTCGGCGCTTCCCTCACCTCTGCCACCGCCAAGGCCGACGGGGTGATGGACACCGCCGCCACCGCCCTTGCCTCCGTCACCGACAGCTTCACACGCGCCAACACCACCCTCACCGCGATCAACTCCGCCCTCGCAGTGGGCGAACGCACCCTGATCGCTGCCGAAAAAACCTTTGACGGCGCGGACCGCGTGATCAACGAAGATATCAGCGCCATCACCACCGACCTGCGCCGCACCATCCAAGGGCTTGATGAAGCGATCGCAGGCGTCTCCGCCGCAATCCCGCAGGTCACCGCCGATGTCACCGCCGCCTCCGACGCCGCGCGCGAAACGTTTGAACAAGTCGCGCGCACAGTCGCCGCCGCCGATCCGCCCATCCGCGATTTCACCAACGCCGCTTTGCCGCAATTCACCCGGCTGGCCCGCGAAACGCGTGAATTGATCAACAACCTCGATCAACTCACCAAACAAATCCGACGCGATCCCGCGCGCTTTTTCCTTGGGGGCAACACCCCCGTGTTCAACCGTTAATTTGAAAGAGGTCCTGCCCATGACCCGCGCAACCACCCAAAAAACCACCCTCCTGCTCGCGCTCGCAACCGCAGCCCTCCTGCCCGGTTGCTCCGCCCTCTCCGCGCTCAGCGGGGCCGCAACGCCCTTGTCCGACTATGATCTCAACGCGCCCGCCACCCCGGTCCAAGCCCGCACCACCTCATCGCGCCAACTGGTCGTGGAACTGCCCACCGCCCCCGGCGCGCTCACCACCGACCGCATCCTGATCCGCCCGCACCCTTTGCAGGCCGCCTACCTCCCCGATGGCAAATGGGCCGAAGAAACGCCAACAATGCTGCAAACCCTGATGGTCCGCAGCTTTGAAGATGCTAACGCCTTCCGCTATGTCGGCCGCCGCCCCTTGGGCTCGATGGGCGATTATGCCCTGCTCACCGAACTCACCGATTTTCAGGCCGAAGCAGCGGCAGACGGCCAAACCGCCACCATCCGCCTGCGCCTCACCGCACGTCTGGTCCGCGAAGAGGATGCCAGCGTGATCGCATCGCGCAGCTTCACCCAAACCACCCCCGTCCCCTCCACGCAGGCGTTGGCGCTGGTCGAAGGCTTCAACACCGCCAACCAAGCGATGCTTGCCGATCTGACAATATGGGTATTGGACGCCGCCAAAATCAGCATCAAACGCTAAACCAAGGCCACCCAAAACGCAGGCTACCCAAACACGGCCCAAAAAAACCGCGCCCCCCTTTTTCTGTTCAAAAATATCCCGGGGGGCCGCAAATTGCTGCGTAATTTGCGGTGGGGGGCAGCGCCCCCTCACCTCTCAAATTTCACAAAACCATGTCGTCGCGGTGGATCAACGCCGCCCGCCCAACCGATCCCAAAATCTGCGCAATTTCACTCGATTTATGCCCAGCAATCGCGCGCGCTTCCACCGCCGTGTATCGCACCAACCCTTTGCCCAACACAGCACCACCGGGGCCCACAATCGCCACCGGGTCGCCGCGCCCAAAGGCCCCCGAAACCCCCGAAACCCCCGCAGGCAACAACGACTTGCCAAGCCGCAAGGCCGCAACCGCGCCTGCATCCACATGCACTTCGCCGCGCGGCTTCATCGCATTAATCCAGCGTTTGCGCGCCAATTGCGGGTCCGCTTGGGATACGAACCACGTGCGCGCCGCGCCATGCGCCAGCGCTTGCAAAGGCCGCAACACCGACCCCTCCATAATCGCCATGGCACAACCGCCCGCAACAGCGGTTTTCGCGGCCATAACTTTGGTTTTCATCCCGCCTTTGGACAAGCCCGAAATAGGGTCGCCTGCCATGGCTTCCAGCGCGGGCGTGATCTTTTCCACCACGTCAAACCGCACGGCGCTCGCGTCCTCTTTCGGATTGGCGGAATAAAACCCATCCACATCCGACAGCAAAATCAACTGGTCTGCGCCCACCGTCACCGCAATTTGCGCCGCCAATCGGTCGTTGTCGCCATACCGAATTTCATCGGTGGCCACCGTGTCATTTTCATTCACAATCGGCACCACGCCCAACCCCAGCAGGGTTTCCATGGTCGCCCGAGAATTCAAATACCGCCGCCGATCTTGGGTATCTTCCAGCGTCACCAGCACTTGGCCCGTCACAATCCCATGCGGGGCCAGCACTTCTTCATAAGCGCGGGCCAGCCGGATTTGCCCCACCGCCGCCGCTGCCTGTGATTGTTCCAACGCCAATTCGGCATGGGGCAACCCCAAAACCGTGCGCCCCAACGCGATCGACCCTGATGATACGATCACCACATCCGTCCCGCGCGCTTTCGCCTCCGCCACGTCCAGCGCCAATGCCGCCAGCCAGTCATGCCGCAACCCCGAAACCCGGTCCACCAACAACGCCGACCCGATTTTAATCACCAGCCGCTTGGCCGCGCGAATATCCGGCGCTTTTACGGTGTCCAAGGCGCTTCATCCGTCACAACAACGCGCCCATCCAAAATCTGCTGGTACAAACGGCGCAAAACATCCGGCAAGCCTTGGTTCGACACGCCCGAAATCTTAAACACTTCCCCGTCCACAACACTCGCCAACTCGGCAAAGCGCGCTTCCAGCGTTTCCTCATCCAACGCATCAATCTTGGTCAGCGCGGTAATCCGTGGCTTATCCCCCAACGCCTCAGCATAGGCTTCCAGCTCGGTGATAATCGTCTGGTAATCCTGCGCCACCGTCTCCGATGTGCCGTCGACCAAATGCAGCAACACCGAACAGCGCTCCACATGCGCCAAAAACTGCATCCCAAGGCCCGCGCCTTCCGATGCGCCCTCAATCAGCCCGGGAATATCGGCCATGACAAATTCATGCCCATCAATCCCCACAACCCCAAGGTTGGGCACCAAAGTGGTAAACGGATAATCCGCAATTTTCGGCCGCGCATTGGAAACAGACGCCAAAAACGTCGATTTCCCCGCGTTCGGCAACCCCAGCAACCCCGCATCCGCGATCAGCTTCAAGCGCAGCCAAATCGTGCGCTCCACCCCCTCTTGCCCCGCATTGGCCCGCGCCGGTGCGCGGTTGGTCGATGATTTGAACTGCAAATTCCCCCAGCCGCCATTGCCCCCCTTGGCCAGCATCACGCGCTGCCCCACAGTGGTCAAATCGGCCAGAATCGTTTCCTCATCCTCGTCCAAAATCTCAGTGCCCACCGGCACTTTCAAGATAATATCGTCGCCCGTCTTGCCCGTGCGCTGGCTGCCCATCCCGGGCTGCCCAGATTTGGCAAAGAAATGCTGCTGATACCGAAAGTCGATCAGCGTGTTCAAGCCATCGACAGCCTCGGCCCAAACCGTGCCGCCCTTACCACCATCGCCGCCATCCGGCCCGCCAAATTCGATAAACTTCTCACGACGGAACGACACACACCCCGACCCACCGCCACCAGAGCGGATGTAAACTTTGCACAGATCAAGGAATTTCATGGGACAGGCTTTCCGGGGGTTAAATCAAAACATGCAGCTACAGCAGTGGCGGCCTTTCCTCAAGGCCTCACCCCATCTTGCGCAAATAGGTCCAAGTTTGCACCCGCGCATTGCGCGCCACACTAAAACTTTCCGCATCGCCCAAATAGCTGAACCCACAATTCGTCAACACCCGCGCCGACCCCGGATTGTCCTGAAACACCTGCGCAAAAATCGCCTTATTGCCCAGCGGGTTGGCCGCCATCAACGCCTCCACCGCCTCGGACGCATAGCCGGTGTTCCAAAACGCCGGCGCCACCCAATAGCCGATCTCGGATTGGTCCCGGTCCATTTGCTTTAGGGATATCACCCCCAAAACCTCCGGCAAACCCACGGCCAACCCGTCCATCACCCAAACCCGCTCCGCTACGCCAGATGCCCCCATGGCCCGCGCAATAAACGCCTCCGTCGCACCGGGCGGCAACGGATGCGGGATCGAACTCGTCGCCTCCGCCACGCGGGCATCCCCCGAATACATCGCAATCAGCCCCGCATCCGACACGCGCACCGGCCTCAGCATAAACCGCGCCGCCTCAATCACGTCCAAAACCTGCAACATCTGCAATCCCTCCTTCCGAAAGCATACCCCTAAACGCCAAAAGGACCGGCCTTTCAGCCGATCCCCTTGTTACATGCGTAACGGTTCGACTTATTCAGCAGCCTCGGCAACCGGGACAACCGAAATAAACATGCGGCCCTTCAGGCCTTTCTTAAACGTCACCTTGCCTTCAAGAACGGCATAGATGGTGTGATCCACCCCCATCCCAACGCCCGTACCCGGGAACATCTGGGTGCCGCGCTGACGCATGATGATGTTGCCCGGAATGGCCGCTTGGCCCCCAAATAACTTCACGCCCAAACGACGGCCGGCCGAATCACGACCGTTGCGGGATGAACCACCAGCTTTTTTATGTGCCATGGGGGATTACTCCTCGGTCGCGGCAGCTTTGGCTGCCTTTGGTTTCACCGCGGCCTTGGCCGCAACTGGCTTTGCCGCAGCTTTTGCCTTGGCAGGGGCAGCAGCCGCAGGGGCCGCCGCGTTGTTATGGGCCGCGCGGCGCGCATCGGCAGTGCCGGTCGCAGCTTTGACGTCCGACTTATCACCGCCAGATGCCATCACATCGGTCACGCGCAACAACGTCAAGTGCTGGCGGTGGCCTTTGGTGCGCTGGCTCGAATGTTTCCGGCGACGCTTTACATAGTGGATGACCTTCGGGCCTTTGATCTGCTCGATCACTTCGGCCTGAACGGCAGCGCCTGCCACCAAGGGCACGCCAACGGTCAGCGTCTCGCCGCCAACCATCAAAATCTCATTGAACTGGATCTTATCACCAGCCACGCAATCCAATTTCTCCACGCGCAGGATATCCCCGGCCTGAACCTTGTATTGCTTGCCGCCTGTCTTAAGGACCGCGAACATCAGTCTTTCCTCTTCATTTCTCCGCGCTCTCTGGCCCCGGCTTAACCCGGCGTTTGCAGCTACCTCGAACGGCGCGCCCCCAGTGGGGCGTGACAATATAATATCCCGGTCAAGTGAAACACCTGCCCGCGATAGCGTCTTATCCGTGATCAACCCTGCAGAGTCAATCAGCGAAGCACGCTTCCCGATCAGGTTTAATCCCCAATGATGAAGCAAGGGTTAACCGCGATCAAAAGGCGTAGGGTGGGTGCAACCCACCGCCCGCCCAAAACCACCCCGTCAAATCACCCCCATCGCCCGCATTGCATCCGCAACGCGCACAAATCCGGCAATATTCGCCCCCAAAACGTAATCGCCCGGCGCCCCATATTCTTCCGCCGTCTGGAAACAGGAATCATGAATTCCAATCATGATCTCCTCCAAACGCCCTTCGGTTTTCGCAAAGCTCCAGCTGTCGCGGCTGGCGTTTTGCTGCATCTCCAACGCCGAGGTCGCAACCCCGCCCGCGTTCGCCGCCTTGCCGGGCGCAAACAAAATGCCTGCCTTTTGAAACAAATGCACCGCTTCGGGCGTGCAGGGCATATTCGCCCCTTCGGCCACCGCGATCACGCCGTTTTCCACCAGCTTTTTGGCATGGTCCTTGCCCAATTCGTTTTGCGTCGCACAGGGCAGCGCGATGTCGCAGGGCACATCCCAAATGCTGCCGTCCTTTACATATGTCGCGCCATTGCCGCGCAACGCCACATATTCAGAAATACGCCCGCGCCGCACCTCTTTGATTTGCTTAACCAAATCCAGATCGACACCCTTTTCGTCCAGAATATACCCGCCCGAATCCGAACAGGCGACAATTTTGCCCCCGAACGACAGCACCTTTTCCATCGCGTAAATCGCCACGTTGCCCGACCCGGACACGACAACGCGCTTGCCTTCAAAATCCGTGCCCTTTTGCGCCAGCATGGACCGTACAAAAAACGCCGTCCCGTACCCGGTCGCCTCTTTGCGCGCGCGCGATCCGCCATAGGACAGGCCCTTGCCCGTCAAAACACCCGCATCAAACCGGTTGTTCAGGCGTTTGTACATGCCAAACATATACCCGATTTCGCGCGCACCCACGCCAATATCGCCTGCGGGCACATCAACGTCGTGGCCAATATGGCGATTCAATTCTATCATGAACGACTGGCAAAACCGCATCACTTCGCGGTCCGATTTGCCCTTGGGGTCAAAGTCTGAACCGCCCTTACCACCGCCAATTGGCATCCCCGTCAGCGCGTTTTTGAACGTCTGTTCGAACCCCAAAAACTTGATAATCCCCACATTGACCGATGGGTGAAACCGTATCCCGCCCTTATATGGGCCCAAGGCCGAGTTAAACTGCACCCGAAACCCGCGGTTGATCTGCACATTGTTGTTGTCATCAATCCACGGCACCCGGAAAATGATCTGGCGCTCCGGTTCACAAATCCGCTCGATCAGCGCCTCGTCCGAATAATGGGGATTTCGCTGGACAACCCGCCCCAAGCTTTCCAGCACTTCACGCGCGGCTTGGTGAAATTCCGGCTCGCCCGCGTTGCGGTGCATGACGGTGCTTAAAATTGGTTGCAGTTTTTCATCAATGGTGTTCACGGGGGGGGGCTCTTTCGCAGGTGATATGCAAGAGGGTTCGCCTAAATTTTAAGCAAACGCAAGGGCATGCAGCGGGGCTTTTCCAACCCGTCCAAAATTGGCAGCACATCGCACCCGATTGACCGCAATCCAAACCTTAATATTCAGTAAACAACATTATTAAAATCTATAAAAAACAAACACCTAACCGCTGCATCGCGCGCGATGCACCCCGCAAACCGCACCTCAAAACCTCCAGCCTTAAATATCCTCACCCATCATCTGCCGCGCCGCCGCCCGCCCCAAATCCCGAGAGATAGCTGAGAATACCTCATCAAATGCCCCAAAAAGTGCTGCGTTCAATTTCTGCCCCGCAGCCGTCTCACAAAACGCCAAATAGGCCGCGAAATCCGCATCCGAAAGCGGCCCATAAGCCAGCGCCAGATAGGGGAAAATCCACCCCTCCGTCTCGTTCCGAATGTCCGGTTCCTGCCCCCAAACATCGGCCAGCATGTCCTCTTGCGTCATATCCTCCGACAGCGCCCCCACCTCGCCCATGCCTTGCAAAAACGCCAGGTTCGAATTCATCGCCCCCATCACATTCATCTCAATCAAATCATTCGCATCGGAAAACGCCTCCAACGCTCCCATCCGCGGCGCCTCCTCAGCCCGCATATCCTCAACCCGCGCTTTGGCCGCGTCCTCCACCGCCTCGTCCATCAAGGACCGCCGCGCCTCCACCTCCAGCGTCAAAATCTGCTGGCCCAGGTCGGTTTTGAAAAACCCTTCAAT
The DNA here is from genome assembly GCF_900110135.1 of Pseudorhodobacter antarcticus. Taxonomy (GTDB): domain Bacteria; phylum Pseudomonadota; class Alphaproteobacteria; order Rhodobacterales; family Rhodobacteraceae; genus Pseudorhodobacter; species Pseudorhodobacter antarcticus. The sequence continues at coordinate 23,521 of NZ_FOCO01000044.1, forward strand.
CGCAGGCAGCTCCGCCTCCGCGCCCGCAAACTGGTTGGAAAAGGCCGCCTCAAACCGCGCCCGCATCGTCGCACCATCATAGATCAGCGCGACGCCTTGGGTCCAGGTCGCCCCCCCCGCCTCAGGAAACAGCTCCGCCTCCATATCCTTCCCGTATTTCAGCCCCTCTTGCTGCATCACGGCGATCACATCGTCGATTTTCAACACTTTGATCAGCGCCGAAACCGAAGGCCCCGCCTGTTGCTGCGTCAATGAAAGCGGCACCGGATTGGCGAACCCACCCCCGGCAAAAAGAACGGCACCCACAAAAGCAACAGACATCAAAAAAGAGGAGTGGCGCATGAAAAGTTCCCGCAAATATAAGCTCATTCCAGACATAAACCTTCCCCCCCGCCTTGCCAACCCACCCCCCACACAACAGCGCGATCCAGCCGTATCAAGAAATTTAAAACCCACCCCTCAAACGCTTGAAATCAAGCTTGCAACCCAAAGCCCGGCAAGTTACATGGCGCAGACGATCCCCGCCGCGGAGAGGTGCCGGAGTGGTCGAACGGGGCGGTCTCGAAAACCGTTGAGCCTGTGAGGGTTCCCAGGGTTCGAATCCCTGTCTCTCCGCCACGCACCATTGATTTCATTGAATAAAATTGTGGTTTTTAGAATTTATCCCACTACACACCCCACAAAGAAAAAGCGCTTGGAAGTCCGTGTTCAAGGCGTTCGATCGCATGGAATCACTTGCATCTTTTTGCCTTTCAACTGCCCGCGCACAAACTTTACTATCTCGTGCGGTCCCTATTTGGACGCCACAGAGAATGCACCGCCCCCCCGGTCAGGCCAAATTCTCTGAATTGTGGAAACGTGCAAAGTGCAGCGCAATCCGGTCCCTATCGGCAATCCTGAAAAGAAAAACCCACCCCCACCCGTAAATCTGCGGCAACGGGAAAACGCCAGCACACTCCGGTCCTTTGAAACAGACGCCCAAACAATGCGATACCCCCACCCCTGTTTCTTTCAGCTATCAATCGGAACGAAGGGGCAGGCATCGGTCCTTAGATCAATCGGCCCAAGGTCTACACGCCCCCCTAGTAGGTAGAACAGCGGGTCGGGTGCAACGGGTTGGCCTTCATGCGCGCGCATAGCGGGGGGGGGGGGGCATGAAAACCTAAACGCAATGCCTTTCAGGACCGATGTGTCCCGTTTAGTGCTTTCGCTAATACAGTTTTTCCCAAGGGGCGGGCTGTCAGTCGCTCGCGCGCGCTTGGTGCAATTCGTTCGCACAGTCCCGTGCCAGCTTCACCAGCGCCATCAGGTTGCGCCTGCCAGTCTCCACCGCTTGCGACCTGTCACCATGCACCCAAGCCCCATTGCCGGGGTCTGTTGGCGCGCCACCGCCCGCGCCAACACCTTCCAACTCGCCGAGGTCGCCGTCACTGGCCCAATGGTGCGCGCCATCCTCGCTGCGATCCACCGATTACGGGTGCCGCCGTTATGCGCGTGACCGCGATCCAGACCCGAACTAAACGAATTTGGCAGGACAGGTCCGCTCGCCGCGCTGAAAAACTGCGCCGCCGGGCAGGGATGGCCCGGCTTTGCGGTCCAATCAACCCACATTCGGGAGCTCTGACGGCTGCAGCAAAGCTTAGAGGCATAAAACTCTTGATCAGGCGGCAAGATAAAGCAAATCTGACGTCAAGCGGCAGGCCACTTGGGGAATGTCAGCCAAAATCCTTGACTGGTGCGCAGAATGGCGTCAGTTTTTGGAGGATGATATTTTACTTGGGGAATTCCGAGTCAGAGCTGGTAGATTTGCATAAATCAGTAATGAACTCTAGCTACGAATCCATATATGTTAGATGCTAGCTGTTCCATCCCGGATGATCACATTTCCCCTCGGCGATCTGCGCTTTTCATGGCAAGATCGGTTCTGAGGGACATTCTAGACGGGGTGCGACCATGCTGATCCATCTTCACAAGCAGGCTACGACGACGCCGAAGGTCCGGGCTGCTATTCAGGCCAGCGATGATGCGGGGACGGTTCTTGCTGAACGGTTCGGTGTGACGCCGCAGACGATCTACAAGTGGCGCAAGCGTGACAGCGTTGCGGATCGCAGCCACACGCCGCATCGGCTGCAGACGACGCTGAACCCCGCTCAAGAGGGTTGCCGTAGCGCTGCGCCGGGCGCTTCTGGTCTCGCTCGATGACTTGCTTGCGGTGGTGCGGGAATTCCTCAACCCGGACACCTCCCGCTCAGGGCTTGATCGGTGTCTGCGGCGCCATGGCGTTG
>NZ_FOCO01000004.1 GCF_900110135.1 Pseudorhodobacter antarcticus
CGCGACTTCCCAGCTTCAGTTTTTAGCCATCCGGCCAATTTATCAGCAAAAAGATCAAGCTTGCTCTGCCGATCTGGCGTCGTGAACTGCGGCTCAATCGTGCCCGCGTTCAAATGCTTCGTAATCGTGTTGCGCGACAAACCAGTCCGGCGCGAAATCTCCCGGATCGATAGCTTCTCGCGCAAAGACATGCGTCGGATTATGTTCAAAAGTCCCATGTGTATCACTCCATTGCTCCCCGTGGCGCAGCGCGCTGGGGGAAGGGTCGCATGGCTCAATTCTCAGTGGAAATTATTCGATAAACCGGCTCACTTCTAAGTGGAAATCAACACTCTATGGGTTTTGTCGTGGTGAGGTACTTCAATGGGTCTTGTCACCTCCTTTTCACTCAGGGTCTTCGAGAGTGAGCAATGCTCTCACGTTTCCTGAGCATCGCACCGACATATTCTGTAGCGATAGCTTGAGCTGATCATCAGTAGGTCGATCTTTCCACAGATGCTCAATCTTAGGTTTAAGCCTAGGTGTCCCTCCTAAAGGTACTGATGACGCTTTTGCGTTTCTCACCTTCCTCTTCAGTCATACGGCCAACTGCTCCGCCCAACCGGGATGGGTGCTTTGTCGCGCATAGATATGCCGCAGCTGAGGAGCAATCCTCAAAGAAAGCAATCCATGTCCAATATCCCCGCTTCCATCACATGCCCTCATTGCGGTGACGAATTCCCATTCCGCAGTAACAAGAAGTTCTGTTCGCCCAGCTGCCGCAAACTCAGTGCGCAACGAGATCAAAGGAAAAAACAGCCTGTGAACGCGACCAATAGTCCTGACGAGAAACGCAAGCAACACGAGGTGTTCGAACTGGCCGCTAGAATGGCTGAGACGCTATACTCAATGCCGCCGTTTCAACGTCTTGGATACATCGAAGAGGTCGTTCAGCTTGCCAGAAGTGGGAACTGTCCAAGGGTCCGACAAATCCTAACAATGCCAGCACTGATACGCCCAAACCCTGACAAGAAGCACCTGTTCCCTAGGGGGTGCCGAAGCTACTGCACAATCTCTCAAGCAGCTGACCGTTACTGTCTCATCTCTCCATGGAACTCAGGTGTCGCCGCAGTAGTTCGAGGGAAAGTATCAGAGCCTCCTACTGGTGAGATTAACGAAGTCATGGCTTTGGCGGCCTGATGCATCGGGTTGCTTTTGGGGGTAAAAATGTCACAGGCTATATCTATACACGGCTCATGGTATTCTCCCCCGTCACCTCAACAGACCCACAGGGGTGACAGAACGGACGCTGCAGGACCAAGTCTAGTTGATACTGCACACAGACCCCGGGGACCGAAGAGGGTCTCAAAGGCCCGCTGAGGGGCTGCATGAGCCACCGTAGACCATTCCGTAGACCATCTGGTGCCTATTGACGCCGGGTGGTCCACCACGCTACCCCTTGTTTTGCTGGTACTACCACCTGAAGAAGTGCCTGTAACGGGAATACAACTACCGTCTTGGGGCACCAGTTTTCACGGGCAAGCCAAAACCCCTTTCGCCCCTCGCCTTGGTTTTGTAGGGTCGGGGCGCAACCAGGGGGTCCATTTTGAACACAGAAACCGTCACGCCCATGATGGCGCAATATCTGGAAATCAAGGACCGCAACCGCGATGCCCTGCTGTTTTACCGCATGGGCGATTTTTATGAGATGTTTTTTGACGATGCGGTCAACGCCGCCGCCGCCCTCGACATCGCGCTGACCAAGCGCGGCAAACATCTGGGTGAAGATATCGCCATGTGCGGTGTGCCCGTCCATGCCGCCGAAGGCTACTTGCTAACCCTGATTCGCAAAGGGTTCCGCGTCGCAATTGCCGAACAGATGGAGGACCCGGCCGCGGCGAAAAAGCGCGGCGGCAAATCTATTGTGGCCCGCGATGTGGTGCGCCTTGTCACCCCCGGCACCCTGACCGAGGACACGCTGCTAGACGCCCGCCGCCATAACTTTCTGGCCGCTTTTGCCGAGGTTAGAGACGTTTGCGCCCTGGCATGGTGTGATATTTCCACTGGTGAATTTCGGGTAATGCCCTGCCCTGCCGTGCGCCTTGGCCCAGAACTCGCGCGCCTTGCCCCAAAGGAATTGCTGGTCGCGGATGGGTTCGATTTGGGCTTGGATGATGGGCCTTCCCTAACCCGTCTGGCGCAGTCCAGCTTTGACAGCACAGGCGCGGACCGCAAGCTGTGCGATCTGTTCGGCGTCTCGTCGCTGGAGGGGTTTGGCCAGTTTGACCGCGCCGAAGTGTCCGCCATGGGCGCGCTGGTCGATTATCTGGACCTGACCCAACGCGGCAACCTGCCCCTGCTGCGCCCCCCGATAAAAGAAGATCCGGGCGGTTCGGTGCAAATCGACGCATCGACCCGCCGCAACCTTGAAATCACCGCGGCACTGTCGGGTGGCAAGGATGGGTCGCTGCTGGCGGCGGTGGACAAAACCCTGACAGCGGCGGGCGGTCGCCTGCTGGAACGCCGCCTGTCCGCCCCGTCCCGCGACCTGAACGTGATCCAATCGCGATTGGATACAGTAGCTTTTCTGCTGGAACAGAGCCGTTTTCGTGTTGATCTGCGCGATGCCCTGCGCCGCTGCCCCGACATCGACCGCGCCCTATCCCGCCTTGCGCTGGACCGGGGCGGCCCGCGTGATTTAACGGCAATTCGGTCGGGACTGGAACAATCGCAACGCTTGTCTGACCAGATCGGAGGCAAAGGCCCCACCCTGCTGCAACGCGCCGCTGCCGACCTTACAGGCCACACCGACCTGCACGCCCTGCTGGATGCGGCTTTGGTTGCCGAACCGCCCCTTTTGGCGCGGGACGGCGGCTTTATCGCCCCCGGATACGACCCCGACCTGGATGACGCGCGCAAACTGCGCGATGATGGGCGCGCGGTGATCGCCGCCATGCAGGCCGATTACATCACCCTGACAGGCATCACAGCGCTAAAAATCAAGCACAACAATGTGCTGGGCTATTTCGTGGATGTCACCACAACCCATGCAGAAAAAATGCTGTCCGCACCCCTGTCCGAAACCTTCATCCACCGCCAAACAACAGCGGGGCAAGTGCGGTTCACCACCGTGCCATTGTCAGAAATGGAAACCAAAATTCTGAACGCGGGCAACCTGACGTTGGAGATTGAAAAACGTCACTATGCGACCTTAAAAGCGCATATTTTGGCCCATGCCGCCACCCTGTCGGCCACCGCCCGCGCGATTGCCGAGGTGGATCTTGCCGCCAGCTTTGCAGACCTTGCAGCCGAAGAAAACTGGGCCGCACCCATCGTGGACAACAGCCGTGCCTTTGCCATTACGGGCGGCCGTCACCCGGTTGTGGAACGCGCATTGCGCAAACAAGGCAGCGCGTCCTTTGTCGCCAATGATTGCGATATCACGGCTGATGGTACAGCAGCAATTTGGTTGCTAACAGGGCCAAACATGGCGGGTAAATCCACGTTCTTGCGCCAAAACGCCATTATCGCACTGCTGGCGCAGGCGGGCAGCTTTGTTCCTGCCAAAACGGCCCATATCGGGCTGGTCAGCCAATTGTTCAGCCGGGTGGGCGCTGCCGATGATTTGGCGCGCGGACGGTCCACCTTTATGGTGGAAATGGTGGAAACGGCAGCAATTTTGCACCAAGCCGATTCGCGCGCTTTGGTTATTCTGGACGAAATCGGGCGAGGCACGGCCACTTATGATGGGCTGTCGATTGCCTGGGCCACGCTGGAATATCTGCACGATAAAAACCAATGCCGCGCGCTGTTTGCCACGCATTACCATGAAATGACATCGCTGGCGGGCAAGCTGGCCGGGGTGGAAAACGCGACCGTCACGGTAAAGGAATGGGAAGGTGACGTGATTTTTCTGCATGAAGTGCGCAAAGGGGCGGCGGACCGATCCTATGGTGTGCAAGTTGCGAAACTGGCGGGCCTGCCCGATGCCGTGACAGACCGAGCCCGCGTGGTGCTGGAGGCGTTGGAAAAAGGCGAGCGGGAGGGCGGCAAACAGCGGGCGCTGATCGACGATTTGCCCCTATTTCGCGTGACCGCCCCCACACCCGTGAAACCAACCAAAGCGTCCGAGGTGGAAACGGCGCTGCGTGACATTCTGCCAGATCAACTGACCCCGATGGAGGCACTGCGCCTGATCTATGACCTGAAAGCCAAGCTGAAAGCGCCGTAATTGGGGGCCGCGACCCCCAATTTTAATCGCTTAGCTGGTCGAGGAGGATACGCCAACCTGCGCAGGCCGCAGCAATCGGTCATGCAGCAAGAACCCTTCGGTCATCACCTGAATGATCTGACCCGCTTTGGTGCCCTGAACCGGGGCCTCAAACATCGCTTGGTGCATCTGCGGATCAAACTGTTCCCCAATCGAAGGGATAATCGGTGTCATATTATGCTTTGTCATCACGCTCAGAAGTTCGCGCAAGGTCAATTCCACGCCCGTGATCAACGCTGGCGCCTCGGCCCGGTGTTGATCGGTGGCAGTGTCCAGCGCGCGGCGCAAGTTGTCATAAACGGGCAGCAAATCACGCGCCAATTTGGATCCGCCATATTGCTCCGCCTCACGGCGATCGCGATCACCCCGCTTGCGGGCGTTTTCAGCATCGGCCAGCGCACGCATAAACCGATCGCGAAAATCATCACGCTCTGCGCGCAGGGCGTCCATTTCGGCCGAAGCCGCCCCGCCAAATTCGGACATATCCAAATCCGCGTCGTTCATTTCTGGGTTTCCTGCTTGTTCTTGGGCCATGTCGTCGTCTTTCCTTTTGTCACTCATCTTGGCTTATCCCCGCGATCGGTCCGAAATCAACCGACCGACAAGTTGGGCCGTATAATCAACGATGGGAACGATGCGGCCATAATTCAACCGCGTCGGGCCAATCACACCCACAGCACCAATGATCTTTCGATCAGCGTTCATATAGGGGGAAACGACCAGAGACGACCCCGAAAGTGAGAACAACTTGTTTTCAGAGCCAATAAAAATGCGCACGCCCTCGCCGTCCTCGGTCAGCTCCAGAAATTCGGCGATGTCACGTTTGCGTTCCAGATCATCGAACAAATGGCGGATGCGCTCAAAGTCCAACGCCTCGGTACTGCCATCCAGCAGATTGGCACGGCCGCGCACGATCAAACGCTCGCTTTGTTCACCCGCGTTTTGCCAATCGGCAAGGCCGGTTTCAACCAACTCCCGCGCCAAACGGTCAATTTCCTGCCGGCGGGTTTTAATCTCGGCTGTCACGGATTTGCGCAGTTCTGACAGGGTTTTCCCCTCGGCCAGCGCGTTCAAAAAATTCGCCGCTTCCCGCATCGACGACGGGGTTTGACCGGGGGGTGGGGTGAAAACACGGTTTTCCACATGATTGTCAGCAAACACCAAAACGACCAGCGCGCGGTCCGCGCTAAGGCTGACAAATTCGATATGCTTGATCGGTGCTTCATGTTTTGGCGTCAGGACCAAGCTGGCGCCTTGCGTGATGCCCGACAGCGTTTGACCGACACGGTCCAAAAGGCTGGCCACACCGGTTTGATTGTCGCCCAACGTGGCATCAATCAAATTGCGGTCTTCTGACGCGACCTCCCCCACTTCCAGCACACCGTCCACGAACAAGCGCAGGCCAATTTGAGTGGGAATACGCCCAGATGATGTGTGTGGGCTGCCCAAAAGCCCAAGATGTTCTAAATCCTGCATAACGTTGCGGATGGTGGCCGCGCTGATCTTCTCAGACATTGTGCGGGTCAGGGTGCGCGAGCCAACAGGATCGCCCGACGCCAGATACCCTTCGACAACAAGCCGAAACACCTCGCGCGAGCGCTGGTTCATGTCGGACATCAGGGCAGCACGGTGTTTTGGATCGGTCATATCTCTGCTTCCAAAGGGCAAGGTACACTAAGGAGACTGGCACACATTCGTCAATGACGCTTGCATCCTTATCCACAGGGCGGGTAATTGTGCATGACACAGAATTAAGGAGCATCCCATGCGACCATCAGCAAGACACCTAGACCAAATGCGCAGCGTTTCCATCGAAACCGGCGTCATGAAGCACGCAGAAGGGTCTTGCCTGATCAAGATGGGCGATACGCATGTGCTGTGTTCCGCGTCGATAGAAGACAAAGCACCATCATTTTTGAAAAATACGGGGCAAGGCTGGGTCACGGCGGAATATGGGATGCTGCCGCGTGCGACCAACACCCGCAACCGCAGGGAAGCGGCGGCTGGCAAACAGTCTGGGCGGACACAAGAAATTCAACGCCTTATTGGGCGCGCTTTGCGGGCGGGTGTAGACCGGCGCGCACTGGGGGAACGGCAAATTGTGATTGATTGTGACGTGCTGCAAGCCGATGGCGGGACGCGGTGCGCTGCGATCACCGGGGGCTGGGTCGCGCTTCGTTTGGCCGTAAACAAGCTAATTAAGGCGGGCATAGTGACGTCTGACCCAATCTTGGATCATGTGGTTGCGGTGTCTTGCGGAATTTATGCAGGCCAACCCGTGCTGGATCTGGACTATGCCGAGGATTCGAACGCGGGGACCGACGCCAATTTTATCCTGACCGGTGGCGCACGCTTGATCGAAGTGCAGATGTCCGCGGAGGGGGCCAGCTTTTCGCGGGTGGACATGGGCCAATTGATGGATTTGGCAGAACTTGGTTGCACAGAACTGGTGGCAGCACAAAAATTGGCGCTGGTATAAGAGATGCGGCAGTTTACCGAGAAAACTCTGCTGGTCGCCACACATAACGCCGGGAAACTGACGGAGATATCACAGCTGTTGGCCGCATTTGATCTTAACGTTATTTCGGCAGCGTCGCTTGGTTTGCCAGAGCCTGACGAAACGGAAGATAACTTTGTCGGCAATGCCCGCATCAAAGCGCACACCGCAGCGCGCGCCACAGGATTTGTTACTTTGGCCGATGACTCTGGAATCAGCGTTGACGCATTAAGCGGCGCGCCGGGTGTTTACACCGCAGATTGGGCTGAGACGCCGGCAGGGCGTGATTTTGAGATTGCGATGAAGCGGACATGGGCGGAACTGGAAGCCATCGAAGCGCCCTATCCCCGTTGCGCTCAATTTCGTTGCACCCTGGTTTTGGCTTGGCCGGATGGCCACGATGAAGTGTTTGAAGGCGTGATGCCCGGCGCCGTGGTATGGCCCATGCGCGGCACTATGGGCCATGGCTATGACCCCATTTTCAAACCAGACGGGTACGACCTTACGTTCGCTCAAATGGCACCAGAATTGAAAAACAACATCAGCCATCGCGCCGATGCCTTTCGAAAGCTTGTTGCCGGGTGTTTCACGTGAAACAGCTCGTGGATGAGGATTGGAAAACTGGTGGCTTTGGTTTGTACCTGCACTGGCCATTTTGCCAATCAAAGTGCCCGTACTGCGACTTTAACAGCCATGTTTCCGCTCATATTGACCAAAATCAATGGGCAACGGCCTATATATCCGAACTAGACCGCCTCGGTATGGAAACCAAAGGCCGCCTTTTGCAATCAGTATTTTTTGGCGGCGGCACGCCCTCTCTTATGTCACCCGATCTGGTGCATAAGGTCATAGAGAAAATCCGCAACACTTGGACATTGGCAAATGACATTGAAATCACAATGGAGGCAAACCCAAGTTCGGTAGAGGCAGGGCGGTTCCGGAGTTATCGTGATGCGGGCGTTAATCGCGTTTCTGTAGGGGTCCAGGCGTTGAACGATGCGGACCTAAAAGCTTTGGGACGGCTCCACAGTGTTGCAGAGGCACGAAAAGCTGTCGACGTAGCACATGCGAACTTTGACCGCGTCAGCTTTGATCTGATTTATGCGCGTCAAAGCCAAACCCTTGCCAATTGGCGCGTCGAATTAAAAGAAGCGCTTGAGATGGCGGGAAGCCACCTTTCACTTTACCAATTGACCATCGAAGAAGGCACCGCGTTCGGTGACCGCTTCAAAAGAGGGCTGCTGCGCGGCTTGCCGAACGAAGACCTTGGCGCTGATATGTATATCGCAACACAAGAAATGACTGCCGCCGCTGGCTTTGACAGCTATGAAGTCTCTAACTATGCTAAAAGTAGCCAGATTTCACAGCATAATTGCATTTATTGGGATGCTGGCGATTATATTGGGATTGGACCAGGCGCACACGGCAGGCTTACACTTAACGGTACGCGCTATGGATCTGAAGCTATTTCAAATCCATATGCGTGGCTAAACGCAATCAAAACCGGCACCCTACCAGAGAGAAGAAACATTATTTCTCGATCTGACCAGGGGGTAGAGTATCTAATGATGGGCCTGCGCCGCGATAATGGCATCGACCTAAATCGATACTATGGATTGACAGGCAGTCGCATCGACGAAGAAAAACTGCTGCATCTTGAAGCCATCGCAATCACAGCTCGAAAAAACAACCGTCTTTTCGTTACGCAAAAAGGGCGGATGGTCCTTAATTCTGTTATTGATACCTTAATGGACCCATAACAAGTAAAGCAACACTAGACTTAATCCCGATCCATCATGGACAATGTTTGGCACAAATTATCTAGATCTTCCAATGTGTTATACCGAATAGACAATATTCCGCTGTCACCGCCTCGTTCGTGACTAATGATGACGCCCATCTTCAAATTTGCGGAAAGATCAGCTTCAAGTGCGCGCGTATCCGCATCCTTCTCATAACGCACGCCACCGCCCCCCGACTTAACACGCGGCGGTGTGGACGAGGTTTCTTTCGCCAAAGCTTCGGTCTCTCTGACAGTCAAGCCTTTCTCGACAACGGCTTTTGCCAAAACGGATGGGTTAGATGTTGTGATCAGCGCCCTCGCGTGACCAGCTGACAGCTTTCCGTCACGAATGAGGCACTGCACGTCATCAGGAAGGCTCAAAAGGCGTAGCATATTAGCGACATGGCTACGGCTTTTGGACAGCGCTTCTGCGATTTTTTCCTGCGTATGACCGAACTGGTCCATCAAATGGCGAAATCCCGTTGCTTCCTCAATGGCATTAAGATCAGCCCGCTGAATATTTTCAATTATGGCCACTTCCAACACTTCGGTATCATCGAAATCACGAACGACCACCGGCAAGCTGTGCAATTGCGCCATCTGCGCTGCACGCCAACGTCGTTCGCCAGCAACGATTTCAAACCTGTCCGTTCCCGCAATCGGACGCACAATCAAAGGCTGCAACACGCCTTTTTGGCGAATAGATGCTGCAAGATCATCCAAGGCGGCGGCAGTAAAATCACGCCGAGGCTGGTTTGGATTCGGAAAAATCTTTTCAACAGCAATCACTTGCCCCAAGCGGCGGCTTTCGGGCGTGATTGCGCCTTGATCAGCCGTCACATTTATATCCGCCATCAGCGCGGAAAGCCCCCGACCCAACCCGCGACGCTCTTGTTTCTTTTCCATCAGACACCGCTTTCCTGCAATTTGCTGTCAACACCATAACGCCGGGCAATTTCAAGTGAAAGGGCGCGATACGCTTCTGAACCCTTTGACGCTGAATCATACGCAAGAACAGGCAACGCATAGGATGGCGCCTCACTTATCCGAACATTCCGGGGAATCATCGTTTCAAACACAAGCTCGCCCAAATTTTCGCGTGCATCCGCCTCAACCAATTGGGCAAGGTTGTTTCTTTTATCGTACATCGTTAACAAAACGCCTTCGATACGCAGTTCACTGTTCGCAGTTTGTCGCACCTCACGAATGGTCAACATCAATTGTGACAGCCCTTCCAACGCAAAAAACTCGCTTTGCAGCGGAATCAAAACCGAATGACTGGCCACAAGCGCGTTCACAGTCAGCAAGCTAAGCGATGGTGGGCAATCAATCAGTATAAAATCAAAACCAAAAGCATCCATTGCTGGCTGACGCAACGCATCGTGCAAAAGGTGGCTCCGCTTCTCATTCGCAATCAGCTCCATATCAGCCGAAGATAAATCAGAGTTTGCAGGACAAATTGAGACACCAACTATGCCTGTATCGTGAATAACCAAGTCCAACGGCGACTCGTCAACCATCAAATCATATGTCGTCAGGCTGCGTTGAGCGACCTCAATGCCAAGACCTGTTGACGCGTTTCCTTGCGGGTCAAGGTCTACCACAAGAACTTTCGCACCCAACTCCGCAAGCCCCGCCGCCAAGTTTATGGTGGTCGTCGTCTTCGCAACTCCGCCTTTTTGGTTCGCCAAAGCCATGATTCGCGGTGCGCCATGAAAAAGAAATTCAGACATTTTCAATCCCATAAATCTTCAAAATCGCACCTTTTAGGTCTGTCTTGCTGTTAAGCACTTCATATTCAAAAGAAAATGCCATTCTTGCTACGTCAAGCTCTTGCAAATACATCTCGCCCTTTGGAAAAAAACAAACGCCGTCTGGGCGCAAATGATAGGCTGCGTGCGCCACAAGTTTCGACAATGGCGCTAAGGCACGGGCAGAAATGACGTCTGCGCTGTGGGGGGGCAATTTCTCAATCCGGTCTGAAATTACGGTTACATCAAGACCTATGGCACGCGCTACCTCCCGCAAGAAAACGCATTTACGCTGGTCGGATTCAACCAATGAAAAATGTCGATCTGCGCTCAATTCATGCGACAGAATGGCGAGGACAAGGCCTGGCAAACCAGCGCCGCTTCCTATGTCCAAACACTGCTTCGCTTCCACAGGCAGCATTGGAAAAATCTGCGCCGAATCCACAATGTGGCGATCCCAAATATCCGCAACACTCGACTTTGAAACTAAGTTAATCGCCGGGTTCCATTTTTTTATCAAATCCGAAAAGCGCAACAATCGCTCTTCTGTTTCACGTGAAACATCAAACCCAAGGACTTGGGACACATCAAAACCCGCCATCAGCGCGCCACCCTTTGTGTTTGCCGTGATCGAATCCGCGACAAGACCAACACAAGTGCTGCAGGCGTCATCCCCTCAATTCGACCGGCTTGCGCGATCGTACTTGGCCTGTGCTGAGTCAATTTCGCACGCAGCTCCCCCGACAACCCAGGCAAGACTGCATAATCGAAATCGGCCGGAATCCGCAAATCCTCATCCCGCTTCAGGTTTTCGGCCTCGGCTGACTGACGATCAGCATAATTTGAATACAGCGATTCCCGCCACAGCTGGGCCAAAACCGCCTCAGGCATCTGGGGGAAATCAAAAAGCCGCAGCGCAACCTCCTGATAAGGTGTGTCTAATTGCGACAGCGCACCAAATGCTGTGCGCCGCGCGCCATCCTGACGAACTTTAAACCCAAATCCCGCCAACTGATTTGAGGTATAGGTTTTTTCTTCCAATTCCGATTTGTAACGCGCCAACAGCTCCGCTTTTTCTTCGAATCGACGACGGCGCGCTTCACCAACACATCCCAGCGCAATCGCTTGCGGGGTCAGTCGCTGGTCCGCATTATCTGCCCTCAAAATTAATCGGTACTCCGCCCGCGACGTAAACATCCGATAGGGCTCCGTCACCCCCCGCGAAATCAAGTCATCCACCATCACGCCGATATAACTCGACGTCCGCGTAAACAGCACCTCCGCACGCCCCAATGCCATCGCCGCTGCATTCAGTCCAGCGACCAACCCCTGCGCCGCGGCCTCTTCATAACCTGTGGTTCCATTGATTTGCCCGGCAAAAAACAGCCCATCAAACCCTTTCACCGCCAAGCTCGGCGTCAAACAGCGTGGATCAAAAAAGTCATATTCAATCGCGTACCCAGGCTGCAAGATAACCGTATTTTCCAACCCCCGAATTGAGCGCACATAAGCCGTCTGAACCTCAGCGGGCAGCGACGTCGATATCCCATTCGGATACACCGTCGTGTCATCCAGCCCCTCCGGCTCCAAAAACACCTGATGCGATGTTTTGTCCGCAAACCGAACGATCTTATCCTCTATAGATGGGCAATATCGCGGACCCACACCAACCACATGCCCGCCATACATCGCCGAACGTTCCAAATTTTCGCGCACTATATCATGCGTCCGCTGATTGGTTTCCGTAATACCGCAACCAATCTGGCGGGCCTGCGGCTGATCGTTCAAAAACGACAACATCGTCGGCTGCTCATCTGCGTGTTGCAACTCCAGGTGCGCCCAGTTGATCGTTGATCCATCCAGCCGTGGCGGCGTGCCCGTTTTCAGACGTCCCCGCGGCAAATTAAAGGCCACTAGCCGGTCCGCCAGCCGGATTGACGGCAATTCACCCACCCGGCCGCCCGATGTCCGCTTGTCGCCAACATGGATAACACCATTCAAAAACGTCCCCGCTGTCAAAACAATAGCACGCGCCTGTATCTCGCTGCCATCGGCCAAAACAGCACCCGTTACTGCTTGCCCATGCCGAATGAAATCAACAACTTCACCTTCGATCACCGTCAAATTCGGCTGCGCTGCGATCAAGTCTTGAATGGCACTTTTGTACAGTTTTCGATCCGCTTGCGTGCGCGGCCCCTGCACCGCCGGCCCTTTGCTGCGATTCAACAGCCGAAATTGTATTCCCGCCTTATCGCCCGCAACCCCCATCAACCCGTCAAACGCATCAATCTCGCGAACCAGATGCCCCTTTCCCAATCCACCAATGGCCGGGTTGCACGACATCATGCCCAAACCCGCTTTTTGCAGGGTCAGCAGCGCCGTTTTTGCCCCCATGCGTGCCGATGCAGCCGCAGCCTCACAGCCTGCATGCCCACCACCAACAACAACGACATCAAAATGTTTCACGTGAAACGTCCCTATTTTCCGATACAGAAACTTGAAAAGATTTCTCCCAACAAAACCTCTACATCAATTCGCCCCAACAAAACATCCAGCGCACGCGCAGCCGCCCGCAATTCTTCTGCAGCAATCTCAACTACCGCAAATTCGCTCTCAACCTCACGCTGCGCCAACTCCAGCGCCGCCAGGGCCTTCACTACTGCAATCCTGTGCCGCTCGCGCGTCAGCACGCCATCACCAACAGACCGCAGCGACAGCCCGTCAGATATCCGCCCCAACAGATCAGACACGCCTACACCCGTCAAACCAGATACCGCAAATTCCGCCCCATTCGCGATCATATCCGCTTTCCCCTGAACCAGCAAATCGCCCGGTCGCACGGCAATGCCTTCGAATGGCCCCTCTGCATCCAACAAAAACACGCGAATATCCGCTGCCACAGCCCGCTCAATCGCCAGATCAACACCCAAGGCTTCAACAATATCTGTGGTTTTGCGAATCCCCGCCGTGTCCAAAAACGTCACAGCCAACCCACCAAGGTCCATCCGAACTTCAATCACATCACGCGTGGTTCCCGCAATCTCTGACGTAATGGCGGCTTTTCTTCCCGCAAAAGCATTCAAAAGCGTTGATTTTCCCGCATTGGGCCGCCCAACAATCGCCACCTCAAACCCGTCGCGCACCCGCTCCGCACGCTTCGCCCCCTCAACCTCCGCCCGAAACGCCACAATCAACCCACCAAGGATCTCACGCACCTCCGGCATCACATCAACCGGCACATCCTCGTCCACAAAATCAATCGTGGCCTCCAACAGCGCGCCAGCCCTAATCAGCGCGCGCCGCCAAACCTCAACCTTCGCCCCAATTGCACCAGACAGCACCCGCAACGATTGCACCCGCTGCGCTTCCGTCTCGGCGTCAATCAAATCCGCAAGCCCCTCCACCTGCGTCAGATCCAAACACCCGTTTTCCAACGCGCGCCGGGTAAACTCCCCAGCCTCCGCCATCCGCAAACCTGGCATTTCTGAAAGTGCAACCAACACCGCCTGCACAACGGCCCGCCCCCCATGCAGATGCAGCTCCACACAGTCCTCGCCGGTAAAACTGGCACCTTGCGCAAACACCAACACCAGCGCTTCGTCCAAAACCACGCCTTGCCATTGCAACCGCCGCACAGACGCCCGCCGCACCTCTGGCACCGATGCCATGCGCCCCAACGCGTCATGCGCGCGCGGCCCAGACAGTCGCACAACAGCCACCCCAGCCTTCCCCGTCCCCGAGGCAAGCGCAAATATAGTCTCTAACATCGCCAATCCTCCGGATCAGAAACCGTCAGCTGTTCATGGAATCAAAGAAATCAGAATTCGATTTGGTCTGTTTCAGCTTGGAAATCAGGAACTCAATCGCATCCGTCGTCCCCATCGGGTTCAAAATCCGCCGTAGCACATAAGTTTTTTGCAGATCAATCTTATCGACCAACAAATCTTCCTTTCGGGTGCCAGATTTCAAAATATCCATCGCCGGGAACACACGCTTATCGGCCACCTTACGGTCCAACACGATTTCCGAGTTGCCCGTGCCTTTGAATTCTTCAAAGATCACTTCGTCCATCCGGCTGCCCGTATCAATCAGCGCCGTCGCAATAATCGTCAACGACCCACCCTCTTCAATATTGCGCGCCGCCCCGAAAAACCGCTTCGGCCGCTGCAACGCATTGGCATCCACGCCCCCGGTCAACACCTTGCCCGATGATGGCACAACCGTGTTAAACGCACGCCCCAACCGGGTGATGCTGTCCAGCAAGATCACAACATCCCGCTTATGCTCCACCAACCGCTTGGCCTTCTCAATCACCATCTCCGCCACCGCCACGTGCCGCGTCGCAGGCTCATCAAACGTCGAGGCGACAACTTCGCCCTTAACCGTCCGCTGCATGTCCGTCACTTCTTCCGGCCGCTCGTCAATCAACAGCACAATCAAATAACACTCGGGGTGATTCGTGGCGATCGAATGGGCAATATTTTGCAACAACACCGTTTTACCCGTGCGCGGCGGCGCCACAATCAACCCACGCTGGCCTTTGCCAATCGGGGCCACCAAATCAATAATCCGCGCTGATCGGTCCTTCAACGTCGGGTCATCCACTTCCATCTTAAACCGCTCATCCGGATACAACGGCGTCAAGTTGTCAAAATGCACCTTGTGCCGCGCCTTTTCCGGATCATCAAAATTAATCCGCGTGACCTTCGTCATGCTGAAATACCGCTCCGTCTCACGCGGGGCCGCAATCACACCTTCAATCGAATCGCCTGTGCGCAACGAAAACTGCCGAATCATCTCTGGCGAAACGTAAATATCATCCGGCCCCGGCAAATAGTTCGCAGAGGGCGAGCGTAAGAACCCAAACCCATCCTGCACAACCTCCAGCACCCCGTCGCCGCCAATTTCCCAACCCTCTTCCGCATGCTCCTTCAACAGGGAAAACATCATCTCCCCTTTGCGCATCGACGGGGCGTTTTCAACATCCCATTCTTCGGCCATCGCCAACAAATCCGCAGGCGTTTTCGCCTTCAAATCCGCTAAATTCAGGCGCTGCACATCATCGGCTGCGATCAAAACATCATCATTCATGGGAAACATCATCCTTGGCCCACAGCCCACACACGGGCTGCAGCATCAGTCGCAAAAGGGGAACAGCATCACAGACCGGACGGCCCAGCTGACTGCCACTTAAGCCAACCTTCCCAATTTGTCAATTATTCCCTCAAAACTTCACAATTACCGCCAGCACAATCACCACCATCAAAACTGTCGGCACCTCATTCATCAACCGATACCTGCGCCCCGTCAGCACATTCTCTCCCGCCGCAAATTCCCGCCGCCGCCCCGCCAGCCACATATGGAACCATGTCATCGCCAGCACCGCCCCCGCCTTCGCCCAGGGCCACACCATCGACCAATCCACCACCCCCGGCGTCATCACCAGCGCCAGCCCCGCCACCCATGTCACAATCATCGACGGGTTCATAATCAACCGCAGCAGCTTCATTTCCATCGTCTGAAACAAAACATCCGTGGGCTCCCCCACCTGCACCTTCTCCGCATGGTACACAAACAATCTTGGCAAATAAAACAGCCCCGCCATCCATGACATCACCGCCATCACATGCAGCGCCTTCACCCAAAGATACACATCCGCCAAAAACCCCATCGTCCAATTCCCTTGCTGCTCTTCTTCTTAATAATAGAATATATATAGAAAGATGAAGTAATAGATGGCCCTATGGATATCAGGATATCTTCACTTACCCCCCAACTTGTACACAACCACCCCCCTGTGCGTATCTCATGGGATGATCTGCTAAAAACCTAAATAACCCATAATTATCATATTACTAACACCCAAAACGGCGCCCTCATTCCATCAACGCCCCACCCCCTTTATCCCCTTATCCCGCCCTCAAAAATTCCGCCGCCCACAGGTGGATATCTCCCCCCCATCCTTGACAAAACATCCCCCTTACCCACACCAACGTGCCAAGCTCGGCTTACCCCCATTCCCGTAAACCGGAACATATCAAGATTTTCCACAGGACTGCGCACATGCACCCACCCCTCATCTTGGCCTCCGCTTCTGCCACCCGCCTCCAAATGCTGCATGCCGCGGGCCTCACCATCACGTCGGCCCCCGCCCGGATTGACGAATCCGCAATCCGCAACAGCCTTACCACCGATGGCGCAAAACCCCATGACATCGCCGACCTGTTGGCCGAAATGAAGGCCCGCAAAGTGGCCGACAAACACCCCGATGCTTTCACCATGGGCTGCGATCAAATCCTCGAATTCAAGGGTCAATCTTTCGGCAAACCCGATACCCCAGATGATGCCATCGCCCAACTCACCCAGTTGCGCGGCCAAACCCATCAACTCCTGTCCGCCATCGTCGCCTACCACGGGGGCGAACCCGTATGGCGTCACACTGGCCGCGCCCGCCTCACCATGCATGATTTTTCCGATGCTTGGCTGGCCGCCTACGTCACCCGCAACTGGCAAACCATCCGCCACTCCGCAGGCTGCTATCTGGTGGAACACGAAGGCATCCGGCTGTTCTCCAAAATTGACGGCGATCATTTCACCGTCCTCGGGCTTCCCCTTTTGCCCCTCTTGGGGTATCTACGAATAAGGGGGTTCATAGACACATGATCGACCATCCGCGCATTCCGCTTGCAGGCGTTATCGGCTCGCCCATCGCGCACAGCCGCTCGCCCATCCTGCACAATTACTGGCTAAAACGTTACGGCATCAAGGGGCATTACATCCCGATGGACGTGGCCCAAGCTGACCTGCCGCAAGCCCTCCACATGCTGCCGAAAATGGGCTTTGTCGGCTGCAACGTCACCTTGCCGCACAAGGAAACCGTGCTGGCCCTTGCCGATGTGGTCACCGACCGCGCCGCGTTGATCGGGGCCGCCAACACCCTCATTTTCCGTGCCGATGGTAAAATCCATGCCGATAACACCGATGGCGCGGGCTTCATGGCCAACCTGCGCCAAAACGCCCCGCATTGGGATCCAAAATCCGGCCCCGCCATGGTGTTCGGCGCAGGCGGTGCCGCCCGCGCCGTTATCGCCGCGTTAATAGAGGTGGGCGTCCCCGAAATCCGCCTCGCCAACCGCACCCGCGCCCGCGCCGATGCTCTGCGCACCGATTTTGGCGCAAAAATAACGGTGGTCGATTGGGTCCAATCCGCCCACAACCTCCACGACGCTGCCACCGTCATCAACACCACCTCCCTTGGCATGATCTCCAAACCTGAATTCAACGTCTCGCTGGCGCAGATCAACCCAAAGGCCGTGGTCAACGACCTCGTCTACACCCCCATCCAAACCGAATTTCTCACCGCCGCTGCCAATGCTGGCTGCACCACGGTTGATGGGCTAGGGATGCTCCTCCACCAAGCCGCCCCGGGGTTCGAGCGTTGGTTCGGCCACCGCCCCGATGTGGACGAGGAAACCCGCGATACGGTCATGGGGCTGTAAATGCCCTATCTCCTTGGCCTCACAGGCTCCATCGGCATGGGCAAATCCACCACCGCTGCGATGTTCGCAGATGCAGGCATCCCCGTGTGGGACGCCGACGCCGCCGTCCATCGCCTTTACGCCATGGGCGGGGCCGCCGTTGCCCCCCTCACCGCAATCTGGCCCCACGCGGCCATAAACGGCCAAATCGACCGCCAAACCCTAAAATCCATCATCGCCGCCGATCCCACGGCCCTGCCCAGCATCGAATCCATCGTCCACCCCCTCGTCGCAATCGACCGCGCGCAATTTCTCAAAGCCACCAAAACTGACATCGCCCTCCTCGACATCCCCCTCCTGTTCGAAAACCAAACCGAAACCACCCTAAACGCCACCCTCCTCGTCACCGCTCCCCCCGCCTTGCAAAAATCCCGCGTCCTCGCCCGCCCCGGCATGACCGATGCACATTTCCAAACCATCCTCGCCCGCCAAATGCCTGATGCGGAAAAACGCAAACGCGCCACCCATATCATTGAAACGCTTGATATAATCGCCGCCTGCGCCTGCGTAACTGCCCTCATCGCCTATATCCGAAAGCAGCTTTATGCGTGAAATCGTCCTCGATACCGAAACCACAGGCTTTGAACCGACCGAAGGCGACCGCATCGTCGAAATCGGCGCGGTGGAACTTTTCAACCACATGCCCACGGGCCGCACCTTTCACCAATACATCAACCCCCAACGCACCATGCCCAAAGCCGCGTTTGAGGTGCATGGGTTGGGCGATGATTTCCTGCGCGATAAACCCCTGTTTCGCGACATCGCGCAATCCTTCCTCGATTTCATCGGCCCCGATCTGATGATCATCCACAACGCCAGCTTCGATATGAAATTTCTCAACCACGAACTTGGCCTCGTGAACTTGCCCAAATTGCCGATGACCCAGGCGCTTGATACCGTGCAAATGGCGCGCAAAAAATTCCCCGGCTCGCCTGCCTCCCTCGATGCCCTCTGCCGCCGTTTCGGCGTCGACAATTCGGGCCGCGAAAAACACGGCGCGCTGCTGGATTCAGAGATTTTAGCCGAGGTTTACTTGGAACTCATCGGCGGCCGCCAACCCGATTTCGCCCTCGCCCCAACCAACACGCGCAGCAGCGACACCGACACTTCCACCGATTGGCGGCCAAAACCCCGTCCCGCGCCGCTGCCAACCCGCCTAACGCAGGCCGAAACGGACGCCCATCAAAGTTTCATCACCAAATTGGGTGACAGCGCGATCTGGGCCAAACGCCAATAAAAAAGGCCGGGCGCAAACCCGGCCTTTCTCAAAGATATCAATGACCTTACGCCACAGGCGCGGCCTCTTTCTGCTCTTCCACCCGCCGCGCCAACTCCGCGCGATACAGGGCCAAAAAGTCCACGGTGTCGATGTTCAACGGTGGAAAGCCACCATCCCGCGTCACGTCCGAAATAATCCGGCGCACAAAGGGGAACAACATGCGCGGACATTCGATCAGCAAAAACGGATGCATCTGGTCCTCTGGCACACCTTCCACATGGAAAATCCCGCCGTAATCCAGCTCCACCACGAACAGCACTTCGCCGTTCACTTTGTTTTTCGATGTGATCTTGAACTTGGTGATCACTTCAAACTGGTGGTCCGCCGACCGCTTGCGCGCGTCCAAACTTACCGCAACTTGCGTGTCGGGCTGCACATCGCTGCCCTGCATCCCGCGCTGCGCCACCGCATTTTCAAACGACAGATCGCGCATGAACTGCCCCAAAACCTGCATTTTCACTTGCTCAGGTGCCGCCGCTGCGGGCGCTGCCCCATTTCCCTCGGTCATATCAACTCTCCCAAAAATACGTTGCGGATGGTCTAGCAGGGCCGCGCCCCCGCTTCAATGTTTCGTCCAACCCGATGGCGGTTTCTTTGGCCCCGCATCGCGCACCACCTCAGAAAACGCGCCTTCAATCACATCGTCGCGCCGCTGCGGCGTCACCACAACCATGCGTGCGACAATCCGCGCAATAATCAACTGGCGCAGGGCAGGCACCAACAGCAAAAACCCAATCGCATCGGTGAAAAACCCCGGCGTCAGCAACAACAACCCCGCGAATACAATCATCGCCCCATGCGCCAGCGGCGACACGGGGTCGCGCATTTGCTCCATGGATTGTCGCAATTGCGCCAACACCCGCAGGCCTTGCGCGCGCACCAAAACCATCCCAATCATCCCGGTCGCCAGCACAATTCCCAGCGTCGGCCACAGCGTCAGCCACCCCCCCACTTTGATGAACAAACCGATCTCAATCAACGGCACGGCGATAAAAGCCAACAACAGCCACATAATCTGGCCTCCTTTTTCGGGGTTTTGCGCAATTTCTTTGCACATGGGGCGGTAGACTTGCCGCCCCCCACGCCCTACATAAGGTCAAAGCGGTGTCACACCAACACCCAAAACCTATATCGGGACCATTCCCCCGGCATCTTGAGGGCCATAATGAATTCTTCGCTCATCCAACTTCTCGTTCTTGCAGGCATCGCGGTGTTCCTGATCCTGAAGCTGAAAAGCGTCTTGGGCACCCGCGAAGGGTTCGAAAAACCCGACGCCCCAACCGACACCCCAACCCCCACCGCTCGCAAAGGGTTTGAGGTGATTGAGGGCGGCCCAGACCGCGACATCATCGACCACGTCCCCGATGGCAGCGCCGCCGCCAAGGCGCTGGCCGCGATGAAATCCGCTGAACCCAGCTTTAACGTGGGCGAATTCTTGGGCGGCGCGCGTGGTGCCTATGAAATGATCTTCATGGCGTTTGAAAAAGGCGAGGTGGACAGTATCAAACCCTTCCTCTCGCCCGACGTGTTCGAGTCGTTCTCTGAGGCGGTCGCAGCCCGCGAAGCGCAAGGCCTGACGGTAGAGGCGAAATTCATCGGCATCGGTGAAGTGACGCTGCAAGCCGCCGAATTTGACGCAGCCACGGGCGAAGGTGAAATCTCCGTCCGTTTGGCTGCCGAACTCCATACCGAAGTGCGCAATAAAATTGGCGAAGTGGTCGAAGGCAATATGTCCGAAGTCAAACGCCAGCGTGATATCTGGACCTTTGCACGCCGCATGGGGGCCGATAATCCAAATTGGCTGCTCGTCGCCACCGGGGACTGATGCGTGGCGCGGCCCATATTTTTGCCTGTCTGGCCGCCCCAGTTTTGGCGATTGGCCTGACCATGGGCACCGCCTCCGCACAAATGCTGGATTTCAAGGACCTTGACGGGTGGGCGGCCGATGATCATAGCGCCGCCCTGTCCACTTTCCTTGATACCTGTTCCTTGCTCAAAGACCCCGAATGGTCCCCCATTTGCCGCCTTGCCCCCAATGCAATGGCGTCAGATGCCGCCGCGCGCAGCTTTTTTGAACTGCTGTTCCGCCCGGTCCAAGTCGGCGTATCCCCCGCCCTGTTCACCGGATATTATGAACCCGAACTCGCAGGCTCGCGCACCCGCACCCCGCGTTTTGCCTATCCCGTCTATGCCCGCCCGCCCGAACTTACCGATGGTCAGCAATGGCTGGACCGCGCCGCGATTGAAAGCACAGGCGCGCTGCGCGGCCGGGGCCTAGAGATTGCATGGCTGGAGGACCCGGTTGAGGTGTTTTTCCTGCAAGTCCAAGGGTCTGGCCGCATCCGCCTGCCCGATGGTGGCGTTCTCCGCGTCGGTTACGCAGGCCGCAATGGCCATGCCTATAAATCCGTGGGTCAGGAAATGATCCGCCAAGGGTTGATGGATGAACACAGCGTTTCCGCCCAGGGCATCAAATCCTGGGTCCGCGCCAACCCCGAAATGGGCGCGGGCCTGTTGCACCACAACCCGTCCTTTGTGTTCTTTCGCCGCTTGCCTGATTTGGCTGCAGAAAAAGGGCCAATCGGCGCGATGGGCCGTTCCATCACCACCATGCGCAGCGTGGCCGTAGACCCCGCTTTCACACCCTTGGGCATCCCGATCTGGCTGGAAAAAGACGGTCACAACCCGATGCGCCGTCTGATGATCGCCCAAGATACCGGCGGCGCTATCAAAGGTGCGCAGCGTGCTGACATCTTTTTTGGCACAGGCGTCCAAGCGGGCGAAGATGCGGGCACGATCAAAGACGGGGGGCGCATGATCCAACTTTTGCCCATCGACCGCGCATTCGCACTGGCCGAAATCGAAGGTCAATAATGTCGCGCCGCCGCCCCCTGCACCCGGATGAGGAGGCGCTGTGGCGCGCCGTCGCCCGCACCGCCACCCCCATGCACGCCCCCATATTCCGCCGTAACCTGCCCGATGTGGCCGTCGAATTTCCCGCCGCCCCGCCAAGGCCGCAAACCCACAGCATCGCCCCTTTCCGCATGGGCGAAAAACCCAGCACCCCCAAACCCCAAACCGCCCCGCCCCCCAGCCTGCAAATGGATGCCAAAGCCTTTGGCAAAATGACTAAGGGCAAGCTGTCGCCTGAGGCGCGCATCGACCTGCACGGCATGACGTTGGCGGAGGCGCATCCCGAACTTATCCGCTTTATCCTTAACGCCCACACCGCCGCATTGCGCCTTGTGCTGGTGATCACCGGCAAAGGCAAACCGGGCGAGGATATTGGCCTCATCCCCCGCCGCACCGGCGTGTTGCGCCAACAACTGCCCCACTGGCTGCGCCAACCACCCCTGTCCAACGCGATTTTGCAAGTCACCGAAGCGCATTTGCGTCACGGCGGCAGCGGCGCGTTTTATGTGTATTTGCGGCGGACGCGGTAAGTGATGGGGCCGGCAGCGGGGGCCAGCCCCCGCACCCCCTAGGTATTTTTGCCAAGATGAATAGGTTATAGAACGTAGCGCGATAGATCGGCAGACCGTGAGAGCTCGCCCAAATGTTTTTCCACAAAGGCCGCGTCCACCTCTACCGCCTCGCCGCTACGGTCTGGCGCGGTGAAGGACAGTTCTTCAAACACCCGTTCGATCACTGTGTAAAGCCTGCGCGCGCCGATGTTTTCCACGGCTTGGTTCACCTCGGCCGCGATCCGCGCCAAGGCTTTGATGCCATCCTCGGTAAAGGTGACGTTGACCCCTTCGGTCCCCATCAAGGCTGAATATTGCAACGTCAGCGCGTTGTCGGTTTCCGTCAAAATCCGCACAAAATCGCCTTCGGTCAGGGCGCGCAATTCCACCCGAATGGGCAGGCGGCCTTGCAATTCCGGCAGGAGGTCCGATGGTTTGGCGGTGTGAAACGCGCCCGATGCGATGAACAGAATATGGTCAGTTTTCACCGGGCCATGCTTGGTTGAAACCGTCGTCCCTTCGATCAGCGGCAGCAAATCGCGCTGCACGCCTTCACGTGAAACATCGGCGCCGCGCGCATCGGCCCGCGCGCAAACCTTGTCAATTTCATCAATGAAAACAATGCCGTTTTCCTGCACCGCCTCCAGTGCTGCCAGCTTCACCGCTTCATCATCCAAGAGCTTGTCGGCTTCCTCGGACACCAGCAGGTCATGGCTTTCCGCCACAGTCAGCCGCCGTTTTTGGGTCCGCCCCATTTTGCCAAACAGATCGCCCAGCTGCATCATCCCGCCCATTTGCCCGCCTTGCCCATTCGGGTCAAACGCCGCAAAGGGGTTTGTGGCATCGGCAATTTCCAATTCAATCACCGTATTGTCCAATTCGCCCGCTTTCAGCTTGCGGCGAAACATCTCGCGGGTTTGTTCGCGCGCATCCTTGCCCGCAATCGCCTCAATCACCCGTTCCTCGGCTGCTGCTGCCGCCCTTGCGCGCACGTCTTCGCGCATCCGCGCGCGCGTGTCGATCATCGCGGCATCCACTAGATCGCGGATAATGCTGTCCACATCGCGGCCCACGTACCCAACTTCGGTAAATTTCGTCGCTTCAATTTTCAAAAACGGCGCTCGGGCCAGCTTTGCCAACCTCCGGCTAATCTCGGTTTTGCCCACCCCGGTCGGCCCGATCATCAAGATGTTTTTCGGATACACCTCATCGCGCAAATCATCGGCCAATTGCTTGCGCCGCCAGCGGTTGCGCAGCGCCACGGCCACGGCCCGCTTGGCATCATTTTGCCCAATGATGTGGCGGTCCAACTCAGAAACAATCTCGCGCGGGGTCAGGTCAGTCATCAAAAACTCCAATCAAACCGCAGGGCGGATGGTTTCAACGGTCAAACGCCCGTTGGTGTAAACGCAAATATCGGCAGCAATTGCCATGGCTTGGCGCGCCACCGCCTCGGCAGGCAGATCGCCCGCCATTAGGCCGCGTGCGGCGGCCAGCGCAAAGTTGCCACCAGACCCGATCGCGGCCACATCATGCTCAGGCTCCAAAACATCGCCCGCACCTGTGATAATGAACAATTCCGCCCCATCTGTCACAATCAGCATCGCTTCCAGATTGCGCAAATACTTGTCCATCCGCCAATCTTTCGCCAAATCCACGCAGGCGCGCGCCAATTGCCCCGGTGCCGCCTCCAGCTTTTTCTCCAGCCGTTCCAACAGGGTGAACGCATCGGCGGTCGACCCCGCAAACCCGCACACCACATCACGGCCCCCCGGTGACAGCCTGCGCACCTTGCGCGCCGACCCTTTGATCACCGTCTGGCCCAGGCTCACTTGCCCATCGCCGGCCACAACCACCTCACCGCCACGCCGCACGGCCAAAATGGTGGTGCCGTGCCAACCGGGAAATTTATCCTCTGCCATCTTCAGTCTCCAAACCGTTTGGGCTCCAAATCGCTCCCCCTTTATATGGCGGCCCTGCCCGCGCCACACAACCCTAGCCCCCGCGCGCAAACCAGTGCATCCTGTCCCACCAACCCCCAAAGGCCCCATGCGCAACCAAATCAGCTTTCACCAACCCCCGCAGGATCTGTTCCTGAACCCGGCGATTGACGCGGGGCTGTCCCTGCAGGCCCCCGCCGAATTTTTCTGGCGCCCCACGCCGCCCGCCTTGATCACGGGCTTTTCCGCCAGCGCCTACCCTGAAATGAACCAGCGGATTGACAGCTTTCTCACCCTCACCCGCCGCCATAAAACATTCGCGCAACCTGTGGAATTCAACACCGCCCCTGTGCTGCTGCAAAACGCGTCTTTTCGCAAATCCTATGCGCTGGCACAGGGCCGTTGCGTGCTGTCGGGCGCGTCCGGCACCCGCCTTCTCAACCGTTATTGTTGGGAAAACGAAGATCAGGCCTTTGACCCAGAGGAAGCGCTGGTCGCCTATTTCCACGCCTGCCAAGCAGCCAATGCCCACGCCTCCATCCCCGTAAAACCTGCGCCCAAAAACCTGCCCATCGCCATCGAATGTCGCAATACCTTCAACTATTATCACTTTATCACCGAATCCTTGTCGCAACTCGCCGCCCTTGTGGCGCAGGGCCACCAAGGCGATGTGCATTTTCATTTCCCCAACGACCCCGAAAAAACCCGCGCTTTTGTGCTGGATTTCGCCACGGCGCTGTTCCCCGAATTTGCGGGCCGCATCCACCTGCACCGCGCCCCGGTTGATTATGATCAGGTCCTCACCGCCTTTGATCTGTCTTGTGCCTATTACCAATTTCCGGCCAGCATCGTGGGCGATCTGGCCCCTCTCGCGCCCTCAGATGCGATGTTTCGCGGCCATGATGCGTACCGTGGCGCGCATGCAATCCTCTCAATGAACAGCTTTACCTCTGGCCTTGCCGCCCTGCGCACCCGCGCCTTGCAAGCGATCAAAGGCCATGATTTCACCCACCTGCCCAAACGGTTTTTCGTCGGTCGCGATGATCGAAAAAGCCGCAAACGTGATATGGTTGGCGACGCCGCCCTTTGCGAAATGCTGGCTCTGTTCGGCTTTGAATATGTGGTGTTTGAAAACTTCACGCCTTTGGAACAAATTGCCCTTATGGCCAATGCGCAGGTGATGGTGTCTTATCACGGTGCGGGGTTCACGAATATGCTGTTCGCCAACCCCGATGCATATGTGATCGAACTTGGCACCCTGCAAACCGCCATCCACCGCTGGGGCGATTTTTGGGGCGTGGCTCATGCCTCCGGCTGCCGTTACATCAGCTTTTTCGCCGATTTCAATCAGCCCGATCCGCTGGCCTTGCCCAGCTTTGATCTGCACGGCATCGTCCCCGTCGCCCTGTCCAACCAAGCGGTGGCCGAGGTGTCCAGCTTCATCGTCACCATCCTTGGCCACCTTCCCGATCTGCCCAGCGCTGCCGCGCTGCACACCTTGGCCGATCGTCTTATCGCCGTGCGGGACCACCCCCGCGCGCTGCAATTGTTGGACCGCCACACAGATTTGGTCACGAACAACGCCGCGCTGTGCTTGCTTATGGCTGATTGCCACAAACACGCCGACACGCCCCACGCCGAACTCGTCGCCCTGCACATGGCCTATCAGGCGGATAAAACCCGCTGGCAAACGCTGGTGCGCCTTGTGTGGTGCGCCAAACGCTGCGATCTGCCAGATGTGCTGGATTGGGCGCTGTCGCAATTGCAGCATGATTTTCCGGGCCGCTACGCCGCCTTGGTCAAATCCAAACCGTGGTTGCGCAAACGGTTATAGCATTGGCATTGTGCCGCAAGGGTCGCCTGTCTAAGATTGTGAAAATTTGCAAGGAAATGCCCCATGACCTCAAAAACCCGCATCACCCCCGAAGAGGCGTTGGCGTATCACCTTGAACCCAAACCCGGCAAATATGAAATAACGCCCACCACACCCATGGCCACCCAGCGCGACCTGTCGCTCGCCTATTCCCCCGGTGTCGCCGTCCCCGTCCAAGCAATCGCAGACAATCCCGCATCGGCCTATGATTACACTGTCAAAGGCAACATGGTCGCCGTCATTTCCAACGGCACCGCAATCCTTGGCATGGGCAACCTTGGCGCATTGGCGTCCAAGCCGGTGATGGAGGGCAAAGCCGTCCTCTTCAAACGTTTCGCCGACGTAAACGCCATTGATATCGAACTGGATTCTGAGGATGCCGACGACATCATCAAAGCCGTGGCCATGATGGGCCCCACTTTCGGCGGCATCAACCTTGAAGATATCAAAGCCCCCGAATGTTTCATCATCGAACAGCGGCTCAAGGAAATTATGGACATCCCGGTGTTCCACGATGACCAACACGGCACCGCCGTGATCTGCGCCGCGGGCCTCATCAACGCGCTGGAACTGTCGGGCAAGAAAATCGGCGATGTCCGCATCGTGCTGAACGGGGCAGGGGCCGCAGGCATCGCTTGCCTTGAACTCCTCAAATCCATGGGCGCAAAACACGACAATTGCATCATGTGCGACACCAAAGGCGTGATCTACCAAGGCCGGGTTGAAGGCATGAACCAATGGAAATCCGCCCACGCCGCCAACACCCCCCACCGCTCGCTTGAACAGGCGATGATCGGCGCAGATGTGTTCCTCGGCGTCTCCGCCAAAGGGGCCGTGACCCCCGAAATGGTGTCTAGCATGGCCGAAAACCCCGTCATCTTCGCCATGGCCAACCCCGACCCCGAGATTACGCCCGAGGAGGCTCACGCCGTCCGCCCCGATGCCATCGTCGCCACAGGCCGCTCCGATTACCCGAACCAAGTCAACAACGTCCTCGGCTTTCCCTACCTGTTCCGTGGCGCGCTCGACATCCACGCCCGCGCCATCAACGATGAAATGAAAATCGCCTGCGCCCACGCCCTCGCAGCCCTCGCACGCGAAGACGTGCCAGATGAAGTCGCCATGGCCTACGGCCGCAAACTCTCCTTTGGCCGCGATTACATCATCCCCACCCCGTTTGACCCCCGCCTTATCTACGTCATCCCGCCCGCCGTCGCCAAGGCGGGCATGGACACTGGCGTCGCCCGCCGCCCCATCGTCGATATGAACGCCTATATCCTCAACCTCAAATCACGGATGGATCCCACCGCTTCCATCCTCCAAGGCATCCATGCCCGCGCCAAACAGGCCCAAGCCCGCATGATCTTTGCCGAAGGTGATGATCCCCGCGTGCTGCGCGCCGCCGTCGCCTATCAACGCGCGGGCCTTGGCAAATCAATCGTCGTGGGCCGCGAACTGGACGTGATGGAAAAACTCAACACCGCTGGCCTTACCGATGCGCACCGCGAACTTGAAATCGTCAACGCCGCCACCACGCCCCACCTCGAATCCTACCGCGATTTCCTCTACAAACGCCTGCAACGCGAAGGGCATGATCGCCAAGATATCCACCGCCTCGCCGCCCGTGACCGCCATGTGTTTGCAGCATTGATGCTCGCCCACGGCCACGGCGATGGCCTTGTCACCGGGGCCACCCGCAAATCCGCGCATGTCCTGTCGCTGATCAACCATGTGTTTGATGCAAAGGCGACCGATGGCGCGGTCGGCGTCACGGCGCTTTTGCACAAAGGCAAAATTGTCCTCATCACCGACACGCTGGTGCATGAATGGCCCGAACCCGATGATCTGGCCAATATCGCGATCAAGGCCGCGGGCGTCGCGCGCAATCTCGGCCTTGAACCCCGCGTTGCTTTCGTCTCCTTCTCCACCTTCGGCTATCCGGTTTCCGAACGCGCCACCAAAATGCACGCCGCCCCAAAGGTGCTGGACGCGATGAACGTCGATTTCGAATACGAAGGCGAAATGACCGTCGATGTCGCCCTCAACCCCGAAATCGCCGCCAATTACCCCTTCAACCGCCTCACCGGGCCGGCCAATATCCTCGTCGTTCCGGCCCGGCACTCCGCGTCCATCTCGGTCAAACTGATGCAGGAAATGGCGGGGGCCACGGTGATTGGCCCCATTCTTACGGGCGTCCCCCACCCCATCCAAATCTGCACCAGTTCCTCCACGGTGAATGACATCCTCAACATGGCCGTGCTGGCCGCCTGCAAAGTCGGCTAACCAAAATGGCCATCTACTCCCTCGGCTCGATCAACATCGACCACATTTACCGCGTGCCGCACCACACCCAGCCCGGCGAAACGCTGGCGGCAACCGACTACACGCGCGGCTTGGGCGGCAAGGGCGCAAACCAATCTGTCGCCGCTGCCATGGCGGGCGCAAAGGTGTTCCACATCGGTGCCATCGGGCGCGATGATGCGTGGACGCTGGACCTTTTGCGCGATTACGGCGTCGATACCGCCAACATCCAACAGATCAAAACCGCCACGGGCCACGCGATCATTCAGGTTGACCCTTCAGGCGAAAACGCCATCACCCTCTACCCCGGCGCCAACCGTCAAATCTCTGATGCCCAAGTCGCGCGCGTGCTGGCAAACGCCCGCCCCGATGATACGCTTTTGTTGCAAAATGAAACCTCTGCGCAATTCGCCTCTGTTCGGCTTGCCGCCGATATGGGCCTGCGCGTCCTCTATTCCCCCGCGCCGTTCGAACTCACCCCGCTTCAGGATGTGATACCCTTCACCACCCTCCTCGCGATGAACGAAGGCGAGGCGGCACAGATGATATCCACATTCGGCGGCCTGCCCGATTGCGATGTGATCATTACCAAAGGAGCGCAGGGCGCAGAATGGCACCGCCTCAACGCGCAAACCCTCACTATCCCCGCGTTTGATGTTCACGCGGTTGATACCACGGGCGCGGGCGATTGCTTTGCAGGCACCATCGCGGCCGCCCTTGATGCGGGTATGGACCGCGAACAGGCCCTCACCCGCGCCGCCGCCGCCGCCGCAATCCAAGTCACGCGCCACGGCGCGGCCAGTGCCATGCCCAGCCGCGCGGACGTGGATGAATTTCTGGCCCCTATCCTTTGATCACTTCACAAAGGGTGCTGCACTGCCCCACAATTCGCGCACCCGCGCATCGCGGCCACACGACACGCGGTAAAACTGATACGCCTCCGACTGCCGCTTTGGCCCGGCGCGCGTAATCACAAAATTGCTGCCTTTGTAATAATCCTGATGGTACGCCTCGGCCTCATAAAACGGCTTGGCCGCCAAAATCGGCGTCACAATCTTCTTGCCCAAATCCCGCCCAGCATCCGCCTTGGCCCCTTCGGCAATCGCGGCCTGTTCAGCGTTCAACGGGAAAATCGCGGTGCGGTAACTGTCACCCCGGTCACAAAACTGCCCCCCCGCATCCGTGGGGTTAACCGAGCGGAAAAACATATGCAAAATCTGGCCATAACTGATCTTGGCCGGGTCAAACGCAATCTCCACCGCCTCATAATGCCCGGTGCCCTTGCGCGTCACTTGCTCATATGTCGGGTTCTCAGTGGTCCCGCCAGTGTACCCTGAAACGACGGATTTCACCCCCGCCACCTTTTCAAAATCCGCCTCAACGCACCAAAAACACCCGCCCGCCACAACGGCCTTTTCCGTGGCCGCCTGCACCGCCCCCGCCGCCAGCCCCGCACTCAACACCGCCGCCGTCAAAACCCATTTCAACATAACACGCTCCCAATTCAAGTTGCGTTTAACCTGCCTGATGCACCCCACCCCAACAACGCACCACCCCGTGATGTCACGCAATGGTGAAGCGCGGCCCTGCCCATTCGGCTTGGTCCAAATACCTGAAACCCTCTGCGAACCGCGCGATACAAATGTTAAGATCGCGTAAACAAAATACGCGACCTTAAACAATTTCAATAGGTTATCTGTCGCATCGCGCGCGAGCCGCGCGTCACTTCACCCGCGCATTTCGCGTCGCAATCAACTTCAACCGCAGCGCGTTCAACCGAATAAACCCGGCCGCATCTTTCTGATCATACGCCCCCGCATCGTCCTCAAACGTAACATGGGCCTCAGAATAAAGCGAATGTTCGGACCATCGCGCCACACAACTCGCCATCCCTTTATACAGCTTCAACCGCACTGTCCCCGAAACATGTTCCTGGCTTTTATCAATCAAAGCCTGCAACATTTCCCGCTCGGGCGAGAACCAAAAACCATTGTAAATCAGCTCGGCATAGCGTGGCATGATGCTGTCTTTCAAATGCCCCGACCCGGCATCCAGCGTGATCTGTTCAATCCCGCGGTGCGCCTCCAGCAAAATCGTGCCGCCGGGGGTCTCATAAATCCCGCGCGATTTCATCCCGATGAACCGGTTTTCCACGAAATCCAAACGCCCAATCCCATGCGCGCCACCAACTTCGTTCAGCTTGGTCAAAATCGTGGCCGGGCTCATCGCCTCGCCATTGATCGCCACCGCATCGCCGCGCTCAAACGTCACTTCAATATACTCTGGCGTGTTCGGCGCCTCCTCGGGCGAAACAGTCCGCTGGTACACATATTCGGGCGCTTCCTCCGCCGGATTCTCCAACGCCTTCCCCTCGGACGATGTGTGCAGCAAATTCGCATCCACAGAAAACGGCGCTTCGCCGCGCTTATCCTTGGCGATCGGAATCTGGTTCGCTTCAGCAAATTCCAGCAGCTTGGTCCGGCTGGTCAAATCCCACTCCCGCCACGGTGCAATCACCTTGATCGACGGGTCCAGCGCATAGGCGGACAGTTCAAACCGAACCTGATCGTTGCCCTTGCCCGTCGCGCCATGCGCCACCGCATCGGCCCCATGTTTGTGGGCCAATTCCACCAGATGCTTGGAAATCAACGGCCGCGCGATGGAGGTGCCAAGCAAATACAGCCCCTCATACAGCGCGTTTGCCCGGAACATCGGGAACACGAAATCGCGGACAAATTCTTCGCGCACGTCAACGATATGGATATTTTTGGGGTCAATCCCCAGCAACACTGCCTTGGCGCGCGCAGGCTCCAGCTCCTCACCCTGGCCCAGATCGGCGGTGAAGGTGATCACCTCACAGCCATATTCGGTCTGCAACCATTTCAAGATGATCGAGGTATCAAGCCCGCCGGAATAGGCCAGCACAACCTTTTTCGGGGCAAATTTTGGGGCAGCGGACATATGCGTCTCCTTGGCGATTTCCCTGCAATTACTGGGTATCGCCCCCAAGGGCAAGCGGTGCCGCGTGTTTCCTTTCCTTGCCTTTATCGCCCGCTTGGGTTTAATCGGGGGATGCATGATTTTCCAACCGCCGCCCGCCTTGCTACGCATGCCCTGCGCGATCTGTTCGATCCGACGCCGTTGCAGCGCAATGACCACCTTTCCGCCCGCTATGGTGCTGAAATTTGGCTGAAGCGAGAGGATCTGTCGCCCGTCCGGTCCTACAAGATCCGGGGTGCCGTCAATGCGATGCGCAAAGTCCGCAGCACCAATCCGGGGCAGGAAAAATTTGTGGCGGCTAGTGCGGGCAACCACGCCCAAGGGGTGGCCTACGCTTGCCGTCATTTCGGCGTGCGGGGCACAATTTTTATGCCCGTCACCACGCCGCAGCAAAAAATCGACAAAACCCGTGTTTTTGGCGGCGACAGCATCGAGATTGTGCTGACGGGCGATTATTTTGACCAAACCCTGACCGCCGCGCAAAAGTTTTGCAGCGACCAAGGCGCGCATTTTCTGTCACCGTTCGACGACCCCGACGTGATTGAAGGCCAATCCAGTGTCGCGGTCGAAATTATGGAACAGCTGGGCCACGCGCCCGATTTTGTGGTGCTGCCCGTGGGCGGTGGCGGCCTTGCCTCGGGCGTCACAGGCTATTTGGGAACGCAAGCACCGGACACGCAGTTTCGCTTTGTGGAACCCTTGGGCGGGGCCAGTTTGACTGCCGCTTTGGCCTATGGAGGGCCTGTGACCCTACCCAAAATCAACTCTTTTGTTGATGGGGCGGCGGTGGCCCGGCTGGGAGCTTGCACCTATCAGATGCTAAAATCGGTCGATCCCGCGCATGTCTTGCTGGCGCCCGAGGATCGGATTTGCGTAACCATGCTGGAAATGTTGAACGTCGAAGGCATCGTTTTGGAACCCGCAGGCGCACTGTCGGTTGATGTGTTGCCAGAACTGGCTGATCAAATCGTCGGAAAAACCGTTGTTTGCGTCACCTCCGGCGGGAATTTCGATTTTGAACGTCTGCCCGAGGTAAAGGAACGTGCCCAGCGTTACGCCGGTTTGAAAAAGTATTTCATCCTGCGCATGCCGCAACGTCCCGGCGCGTTGAAAGAGTTTTTGATGATGCTGGGCCCCGATGATGACATCGCCCGGTTCGAGTATTTGAAAAAATCGGCACGCAATTTTGGGTCGGTCCTGATCGGGATCGAAACAAAGAATGCCGATAATTTTAGTCATCTGTTTGGCAATATGGAAAAGGCCGGGTTCGCCTATCGCGATATCACCGCGGATGAGGCGCTTGCCGAATTCCTGATCTAACCCTAGGCTGCATATCTGGCCTTACCCGCTGTAAAAGCTGATTTTGATCGTTCATAAACGGCGACGACCTGCGCAAGGTTAACACCGCCCACATCCCCCAAAGAAGCCGCTTTTTCCCCGATTTGGCACAGCTGCGCCAGTTCCCGAAAGCCAAGGTTCAAAGCGCTGCCTTTCAGGAAATGCAGGGCGGATTCCACCGCATCCGGCGTGATATTGGCTGCCATCGTAGCTGCCACCTCATCCGCCTCCTCTAAAAACATGTCGACAACTTCGGCAAAATCATCTGCCCCAATTTCATGGCGCAATTCGGCCACGCGATTCCAATCAATCATAGCAACCCCCAACGGTTCACAGTTTTCACCCCACACAACACGCAGGATGCCGCCAAAGATTTAACAATCGGTAATCCCATGCAGGCTGAAAACCGCAAACTTTACGCTTTACCGGGCTTTAAGACTTTGGCGGCTATCAACGCAGACATTAGCAAAGGAAACCTGATGTTGACCGTCGCACCACAGAACATGACCCATGGGTTCCCGCTGCCCGAAGCGCTGCCGCGTCATGTTTTGGTTGTTGATGACAGCAGGGCGCAGCGGCGGATTTTGACAATGTCGCTGGCCCGCAGTGGCTACCGCGTCACAGAGGCCGATTCGGGCATGTCCGCATTGGCCCTGTGCCGCGAAACGGCCTTTGATATTGTGCTAAGCGATTGGATGATGCCTGAAATGAACGGCCTCGATTTTTGCCGCGAATTCAAGGTTTTGCCGCGTGATGGCTATGGGTATTTCATCCTGCTAACGTCGAAATCCGAAAAGGCAGAAATTGCAGACGGGCTGGATTGCGGGGCGGATGATTTTTTGGCGAAACCTGTGAACCTTGATGAATTGCGGGCCCGGTTGCGCGCTGGGGAACGGATTTTGGGCATGCAGGCGGAGTTGATGGAAAAGAACCGCCTTGTCGGTTCCACGCTGGATGAATTGCAGAAAATATATGATTCGCTTGACCGCGATTTGATTGAGGCGCGGAAACTGCAACAAACGCTGGTTCGCGAACGGTTCCGCGACTTTGGCGGGGGCGAAGTGTCGGCCATGCTACGCCCGTCTGGCCATGTGGGCGGTGATTTGGTCGGGTTTTTTCAAATAAATGAACAGCGCATCGGTGTGTATTCGGTCGATGTGTCTGGGCATGGCGTTGCATCCGCAATGATGACTGCGCGGTTGTCGGGGCTGTTATCCGGCTCCACCCCCGATCAAAATGTCGCCCTTAGGGTGGATGAAACGGGCGCGCGCGATGCCCACCCGCCAGAGGTGGTGGCAGCCCGCCTGAACCGCATGATGTTTGATGACATTCAGGTGGAGCAGTATTTCACGCTGGCCTATGCCGATATTAATTTGGAAACCGGGTTCGTCGAATTGGTGCAGGCGGGCCACCCCCACCCCGCCGTGATTCGCAAAGGTGGAACGGTGGAATATGTGGGCACTGGTGGCCTGCCGATTGGCCTGATCCCTGATGCGGAATACGACCGGGTGCAGACATGGCTGACCACAGGCGACCGTTTGTTTTTAGTATCTGACGGCGTCACCGAATGTCCATCACCGGGCGGGGAGGAGTTGGGCGAAGAGGGGCTGACCCGGATTTTGCTGGCGAATCAATCCATGTCAAACCCAGCTTTGCTGGAGGCGCTGATCTGGGATCTTGCTGCCTATTTTGGCGGTGAGGATTTTCCCGATGACGTGTCGGGCGCATTGTACAAGATGAAAGGTTAAGCGAATTGCCCTGCGAACCGCGCCATCATCGCGCGGTCGCCGGGGTTTCCCAAAACCTGTGATGCGGACCCAAGCGGCAGCCACAGCGCTTCATGTCCCGGTTCGGTTGGCTTTGACACTTGCAGGGTTGGGCGGGCCACATAAATCGTGCACAGCTTTTCCGCCCATAAATCGTATTCGGGCATATAGGTGAATCGCCGAAAGGCGCCAAATCTGTATTGCATCGCCATGCGCCATCCCGTTTCCTCCATCACTTCGCGGTGAAGGGCGGCGATGGGGTGTTCGCCTTTGTCAATTCCGCCACCCGGCAATTGAATTTCAGGCGTCGGTTTCGCTTGATAGGTCGCCAAAACTTCGTGGTTGCGCAGCAAAATCGCATAGACGCCGGGGCGGCGTGTATAGCGTTTTCCCGGCTTTGGCGCATCACCATATGATTTGATCATCGATTTGCCCTTGGTCCTTTGGTTGCCGTGCCTATATCAACGCGGTATGCCAAGGCTGGCTTGCCAAGGGAACCCCCATGACCATCGGAACAAAAATCGCCTGGGACGACACCGTCCTGCCATTCCAACTTGACCACTCTGACATCCGGGGCCGCGTTGTGCGGCTGGATGGCACGTTGGAGTCTGTTTTGAAACAACACGCCTACCCACCGCAGATTGAGGCGCTGGTGGCTGAGGCCACGCTGCTGACCGCGTTGATCGGTCAGGCCATCAAACTGCGCTGGAAATTGTCGCTGCAGATTCGCGGCGACGGCCCGGTGCGCATGATCGCCACCGATTATTACGGCCCAACCGATGATGGAGAGCCGGCGCGCCTGCGGGCCTATGCCGGCTATGACCAAGACGCGGACCTGTCGGGTGCTGCGCCTTTCTCTTTGATTGGAAAGGGATTTTTTGCAATTTTGATCGACCAAGGCGAAGGGATGGTGCCGTATCAAGGCATCACGCCCATCACCGGAACCTCTTTGGCGGATTGTGCAGAAACGTATTTTGCCCAGTCCGAACAATTGCCAACCCGGTTTCAGCTAAGCTTTGGCAAAAGCACGTTGCCGGGTGAAATGGCCGTGTGGCGTGCGGGCGGTGTGATGTTGCAGATGATGCCAAAGGCGTCGCCATCTGCGCTGGGTGATGGCGGGTCGGGAGCTGATGGGCTGTTGGCGCACCAGGATTTGCTGGACGGCGATGAAGGCGAAAACTGGAACCGCGCCAACACATTGCTGGACACGGTTGAGGATCTTGAACTGATTGGCCCAGAAGTTGCGCCCACAGATTTGCTGGTTCGGTTGTTCCATCAAGAACAGCCGCGCGTGTTTGATCCGCAACCCATTCGTTTTGGCTGCACTTGTTCAGCCGAACGTGTGCGCCAGTCGCTGTCGATTTATGGCACAGACGACATTGCAGAAATGACAACGGATGAAGGCGTTTTGACCGCCGATTGTCAGTTTTGTGGCTCGCATTATGTGCTGGACCCGAAAACGCTTGGGGTGGGGGCCGATGAAGGCTGACGCGCTGCGCCGCGCGCTGATTGGCGGTGGCGCATCTTCGGATTTTGATTTGAACCCCGGCACGGTTTTGCCGCCGGGTCGGATACTGCGCGCTACTGCCGTTTTGGTGGCGATGCAGGATTTTCCGGGCGGCCCGCGCTTGTTGTTGACCAAACGGTCGTCGCACTTGCAGCATCATCCGGGCCAGATCGCCTTTCCGGGCGGCAAGTTGGATGAAACGGATGCCAGCCTAACCGCCGCCGCCCTGCGTGAGGCGCAGGAGGAGGTGGGTTTGCCCCCCCATTGCGTGCAGGTTCTGGGCGAATTGCCCAGCCATGAGACGGTGACAGGTTTCACCATCACCCCGATTTTGGCCCAAATCACCGCCCCCTTTACCCCCAAGCCCGAGGCGGGCGAGGTTGATGAAGTGTTCACCGTACCGTTTGATTTCGTCACAAACCCCGCCAATTTTAAGGTAGAACAGCGCATTTGGCGCGGTGTTTTGCGCAGTTATTACACTGTGCCTTATGGGCCCTATTATATTTGGGGGGCCACAGCCCGCATTTTGCGCGGTTTGGCCGAAAGGTTGAGCAGATGAAATTACAAGGCGCTTGGTTGGACCATTCGGGCACGCAAGCGCTGTGCCGCGCGCTGCAAGGCGCGGGGTTTCAGGCGTTATTTGTGGGCGGCTGCGTGCGCAATGCGCTGATGGGCGCTGCGGTGAATGATGTTGATATGGCGACCGATGCGCTGCCTGAAAACGTCACGAACATTGCCCAAAATGCCGGATTCAAGGTCATCCCAACCGGAATCGACCACGGCACCGTCACCGTGATTGCCCAAGGGTTGCCACATGAGGTGACGACGTTTCGTCAAGACGTCAGCACCGATGGTCGTCATGCGGTCGTCGCGTTTTCTACCGATGTGATGCAGGACGCAATGCGCCGCGATTTCACCATGAACGCGCTTTATGCCCGCGCCGATGGGTCGGTTGTGGACCCGCTGGGCGGCTTGCCCGACTTGCTGGCGCGGCGTGTGCGTTTTGTTGGCGACCCTGATTTGCGGATTACAGAGGATTATCTGCGCATCTTGCGGTTTTTCCGGTTTTTCGCGTGGTACGGTGACCCCGAACAGGGCCTTGATGCCGATGGGCTTGCCGCCTGCGCCGCAAATTTGGCGGGAATAGAGACGCTTTCGCGCGAGCGCGTGGGAGCAGAGATATGCAAACTGTTGGCCGCCGAAAACCCATCGCAAGCCGTGGCGGCGATGGCGCAATCGGGGGTTTTGGCCGCCGCCGTGCCGGGGGCGGATGCAAAATCGTTGCCCCTCGCTGTGCATTTTGGCGCGATAGCTTGGCAATCGCGGCTGGCGGTTTTGGGCGGTGCCATTCAAACCCTGCGCCTGTCGCGCGCAGATATTTCGCAAATTGCGTTGATCCGCGATGAATTTGGCAGCACCCGCGGGCCGGGCGAATTGGCGTATCGTCACGGCATGCAAACCGCCACCGCCGTTATCCTTGGCCGTGCCGCGCTGTTTGAAACCCCACCCCACACAGGTTGGCACGCAGCCGCCGAAACAGGTGCGACTGCGGTTTTCCCTGTCACCGCCGCCGATCTGATGCCCGCCTTGCAAGGTCCAACACTGGGCACCGCGTTGCGCGATTTGGAAAGCCGCTGGGTCGCCTCGGGCTTTGTGCTGACAAAATCCGACCTGCTAGGTTGACTGTTTCCCTTTCCCGCGCGCGGCGCTATATGATCCGGGTATCCCAATAAAGGACGAACACCCCGTGTTTCGGTATTTTGAGGGGCTGGTAAATCCATATGGCCCCTATCCCCAGACAGACACGCCCCCGCGTGAATTGTGGCCGTTTTTGCGCGCCTATATCCAGCCGTTTCAAAAGGTTTTCGCGGTAACGGCGCTGCTGTCCACGATCATCGCCGCGTCCGATGTGGTGATGATTTGGTATGTGGGCCGGTTGGTGGATTACCTTGCCACGGGCGGCCCGCAACAGGTCTGGGCAGAGCGCGGGAGCGAGGTTATTGCCGTGGCCCTTGCCATTTTGTTCATCCGGCCGGTGTTTGCCGGGCTGAACACGGCACTGTTGCACAACACCATTCTGCCGAATTTTGGCACGCTGATCCGGTGGCGCGCGCATGCGCATGTGCTGCGCCAACCTGTAGGATGGTTCGAATCCGATTTTGCGGGGCGTCTGGCCAACCGCATTATGCAAACCCCGCCTGCGGCTGGCGATGCGGTTTTTCAAACCTTTGATGCCGTGGCGTTTGCCTTTGTGATGTTTATTGGCGCGGGTATTTTGCTGGCCAATGCGGACCCGCGTTTGATTATTCCCTTGCTGGTTTGGTTTGTGCTTTACGCGCTGTTGGTGCGCTGGACCCTGCGGCGCGCGGGCCCTGCGGCCAAGGCGAGTTCGGATGCGCGGTCCACCGTGACGGGGAGGGTGGTCGATGCCTATACCAACATTCATTCGGTCAAAATGTTTGCGCATCATGATGGTGAGTTGGCCTATGCCCGCGACGCGATTGAAAATGCGCGCGCCACCTTTGCCCGCGAAATGCGGGTGATTACGACGATGGATGTGACGCTGACCATTTTGAATGGGGCGTTGATTGTGTCGGTCACGGGATATGTTTTGTACTTGTGGTATCTGGGTTCGGCTAGCGTTGGGGTGGTCGCCGCGACAACAGCCCTGGTGTTGCGGTTGAACAATATGACCTATTGGGTGATGTGGGCGACGACCAGCTTGGTGCAAGCGCTGGGCGTGGTGGCCGAAGGGATGGAAACCATCGCGCAGCCGATCACGCTGGTGGATAGGCCCGGCGCAGCACCGCTGCAACTGACCAAAGGCGAGATCGTTTTGGACGTCGTCAGCCATCATTACGGGCGCGGCAGTGGCGGGTTGCAAGACCTTTCGCTGACCATCGCGCCGGGGGAAAAGATTGGCGTTGTGGGGCGGTCGGGGGCGGGAAAGTCGACTTTGGTCAAGCTGATGCTGCGGTTCTACGATACCGAATCTGGCCGCATTTTGATTGATGGGCAAAGCATTGCGGACGTAACCCAAGACAGCCTGCGTCGCCAAATTGGCATGGTGCAACAAGACAGCAGCCTGATGCACCGTTCCGTGCGCGACAACAT
Organism: Pseudorhodobacter antarcticus; assembly: GCF_900110135.1. Classification (GTDB taxonomy): domain Bacteria; phylum Pseudomonadota; class Alphaproteobacteria; order Rhodobacterales; family Rhodobacteraceae; genus Pseudorhodobacter; species Pseudorhodobacter antarcticus. The sequence continues at coordinate 39,401 of NZ_FOCO01000004.1, forward strand.
TCTGTACGGTCGCCCCAACGCGAGTGAGGTGGAGATGGTGCAAGCCGCCAAACACGCCGAGGCGCACGCGTTTATCCTTGATTTGCAAGACCCGGAAGGGCGGCAAGGTTATGACGCGCATGTGGGCGAACGCGGTGTGAAACTTTCTGGCGGGCAGCGGCAACGGATTGGGCTGGCGCGCGTTATCCTGAAAGATGCGCCGATTTTGATTTTGGATGAGGCGACGAGTGCGCTGGACAGCGAGGTGGAGGCGGCGATTCAAGAAACGCTGTATGGTGTGATGCAGGGCAAAACCGTGATCGCGATTGCGCACCGCCTGTCCACCATTGCAGCGATGGACCGGATTGTGGTGCTGGAAGGCGGGCGCATCGCCGAGATTGGCAACCATGCGGCGCTTTTGGCGCAAGATGGGCTTTATGCCCGCTTTTGGGCGCGCCAATCCGGTGGATTTTTAGGAACTGAGGATTTGGGATGAACATTACCACACGCATCGGCGGCTTGATTCAGGCATTTGCCCCGGCAGATGGCGCCCCGCCACAGCAATTGGGGCCGTTTTTTCGGTGGTGCCTAAAAGGCAGTTGGCCGATGCTGTGGGTGGCGGGGGCATTGTCCGCGATTGCGGGCGCGATGGAGGTGATTTCGGCGCTATTTCTCGGTTGGGTGATTGATGCCGCGCTGACATCGGGCGCGGATGTGTTTTTCACCGAACAGTTTTGGCTGTTGATCGCGTTTGTTGGGTTTTACCTTGTGCTGCGGCCATTGGCCTTTGCGGTGTCTGCCGCGTCGAACTCGATCATCGTGGGGCCGAATGTGCTGCCTTTGGTGCTGTCGCGACTGCACCGCTGGACGTTGGGGCAGGCGGTGACGTTTTTTGACAATGACTTTGCGGGGCGCATCGCGACCAAACAAATGCAGGCCGCGCGGGCCGTGACCGATGTGGCGACCGAGGTGATTAACACCGTCTGTTTCGCGCTGGCATCGGTGATTGGGTCGGTCGTGTTTTTGATCGCGGTGGATTACCGCGTGGCGCTGGCGCTGGCGGTTTGGTTGGTCGCCTATGTGTTCACCATTCGGTTTTTCATGCCGCGAATTCGGGTCAATTCGTCGGCGCGGGCGGCGGCGCGGGCCATGGTGACGGGGCAGGTGGTGGATACGATTACCAACATCAAAACCGTTAAACTGTTCGCCCATGCCGCGTTTGAGGACCGCGTGGCGCTGAAGGCGATGCAGGTGTTTCGTGACCGATCACTGGAATTTGGCGTTATTTCCACTGTATTCCGGTTGGTTTTGATGACGTTGGCGGGCGTGCTGCCGCTGTTGTTGATTGGTGGCACGCTGTGGCTGTGGGCGCATGATTTGGCAACGGCGGGCGCGATTGCCGCGGCGGGTGCGATTGCCATGCGGATTGCGCAAATGTCGGGCTGGGTCAGCTTTACCCTGATGTCAATTTATACGGGCATTGGCGAGGTGGAGGATGGGATGCGCACCCTGTCCGTGCCGCACACACTGGCCGATAAACCGGATGCGATTGATCTGCCGCGCGTGCAGGGTGAGGTGACGTTTAAGGATGTCACCTTTGCTTACGGTCGCAAACGGGGCGGGGTGGAACACATCAACCTAACCATAAAAGCAGGGGAAAAACTGGGGATTGTGGGGGCGTCGGGCGCGGGGAAATCGACATTGGTTTCTCTTCTTCTCAGGCTCTATGACACCGAAAAAGGTGCTGTTTTGATTGATGGGCAGGACGTACGCGATGTGACCCAAGAAAGCCTGCGGCGCCAAATTGGCATGGTCACCCAAGAAACTGCGATGTTCAACCGGTCCGCCCGCGACAACATCAAATACGGTCGGCCCGATGCCGATGATGATGCCCTGATCGCGGCCAGCCGCGCCGCCGAGGCGGATGGGTTTATCACCCAAATGATCGACCACAATGACCGCAAGGGCTATGACGCGTTCCTTGGCGAACGGGGTGTGAAACTGTCGGGCGGGCAGCGCCAACGCATCGCCCTTGCCCGCACTTTCCTAAAAGACGCGCCGATCTTGGTGCTGGATGAGGCGACATCAGCGCTGGACAGCGAGGTGGAGGCGGCTATTCAAACCACCCTTGGCCGCGTGATGCAGGGCAAAACCGTGCTGGCCATTGCGCACCGCCTGTCCACAATTGCGGAAATGGACCGCATTGTGGTGCTGGACAATGGCCGCATTGTAGAGGAAGGCAGCCATGACGCGCTTTTGGCCTTGGATGGTCTGTACGCGCGCTATTGGAACCGGCAATCCGGCGGGTTCATCGGATTGGAAGAGGCGGCAGAGTGATACTGACCATCGAAAAACTGGGCCATTTGGGCGAGGCCATGACGCAGGGCGAAAATGGCCCGATCTTTGTCGCACAAATGCTGCCGGGTGAGGTGGTGGAAGGCGATCTTGTAGGCAACCGGTTGGAAAACGCGCGCATCCTCACCCCATCGGTCAATCGGGTCAAACCGCCCTGCGTTCATGCCCGCAGTTGTGGCGGTTGTCTGATGCAGCATGCCAATGATGATTTTGTGGCGGAATGGAAGACCGAGGTCGTGCGATCCGCGTTGGCAGGGCAGGGGTTGGCGGCGATTTTGCGCCCCATTCGCACCTCGCCCGCCAATTCGCGCAGGCGGGCCACGATTGCCGGGCGGCGCACCAAGGGCGGCGCACTGCTGGGCTTTCATGCGCGCGGGTCCGATGCGTTGGTGGCGGTTCCCAACTGCCAATTGCTGCATCCCGACCTGATGGCAGCGTTCCCCGCGTTGGAGGCGTTGGTGATCACCGGTGGGTCGCGCAAAACCGAACTGGCGCTGACCATCACGCGCAGCCTTGCCGGACCAGATGTTTCCGTCACCGGGGGCAAGCCGCTGGACGGTCAATTGCGCCTAGAACTCGCGCGGGTGGCCGAGGCGCATGGGCTGTCGCGCCTGTCCTGGGATGCGGAGGTAGTGGCGCTGCGCGCATCACCGATGCAGGCCATGGGCCGTGCCCGTGTCGCCCCACCCCCCGGCGCGTTTTTGCAAGCGACTGAGGCGGGCGAGGCGGATTTGCTGGCCGCCGTGATGGACGCGGTGGGCAATGCCAAACGCATCACCGATCTTTTCGCAGGGTCCGGCACGTTTTCCCTGCCGCTGTCCGAACAGGCCGAGGTGCATGCGGTCGAAGGGGACGCTGCGATGATGGCCGCGTTGGACAAAGGCTGGCGCATGGCCGAGGGGTTGAAGCGCATCACAACGGAAACCCGCGACCTGTTTCGCCGCCCGCTGGAACCGGATGAGTTCAAGAATATCCAAGCCGTGGTCATCGACCCACCACGCGCAGGGGCCGAAGCGCAAACCAAAACGCTGGCCACGGCCCGCGTGCCTGTGATCGCCGCGGTGTCGTGCAACCCCGTGACCTTTGCGCGGGATGCCCGCATTTTAATTGCGGCGGGTTATCGCTTGGATTGGGTGCAACCTATTGATCAATTTCGCTGGTCATCCCATGTCGAACTTGCCGCCCGTTTCAGCCTTTAACCCCATCGGACCCCCACACCATGACCCTGCGCCAGCGCGTTGCCCATTGGATTGACCACCCCCTGACGCAACGCGTTATCATCGGGGTGATCTTGTTCAACGCAGTGCTGCTGGGGTTAGAGACGTCGCAAACCGTGATGGCGACGTATGGCCCTTTGATATTGCTGCTCGACACCCTGTGTTTGACGATTTTTATCGTTGAAATCACGCTGAAACTGTTTGCTCACGGCTGGCGGTTTTTCAAATCGGGTTGGAATATCTTTGATTTTGTGGTGATTGGCATTGCGATTATGCCCGGCGCACATTCGCTGTCGGTGTTGCGCGCGATGCGAATTTTGCGGGTGCTGCGGGTTATTTCGGTGGTGCCGTCCCTGCGCCGCGTGGTCGAAGGGTTTGTAACCGCACTGCCGGGCATGGGATCGGTGTTCGTGTTGATGGCGATTATCTTTTACATCGGCGCTGTCATGTCGACCAAACTGTTTGGCGCAGATTACCCGGAATGGTTCGGCACGATGGGCAGGTCCGCCTATTCGTTGTTCCAGATTATGACGCTGGAAAGCTGGTCGATGGGCATTGTGCGCCCGATTATGGCTGATTTCCCCTATGCGTGGGCGTTTTTCATCCCCTTTATCATGATGACCACATTCGCCGTGGTGAACCTGTTGGTGGGTTTGATCGTGAATTCCATGCAAGACGCGCACAACGCCGCCGAGGTGGAACGCACCGACCAATACCGCGAAGACGTGATCAACCGTTTGGCAGAAATTGAACGGCATCTGGGGCGGCTGGACCGAGCTGACGGGCCAAAGCCCTAGTCACACAAAATTCATTCGCGCATCTGGGCAAATCGCGTATCAGGCCGTACAGAGGCGGTGATGGCGAAACATGGGGCGAATGATGCGGGTTCTAAAACTGGTTGCAGCACTTTTTGTGGTTTTGGGGCTTGCTGCCTGCGGGGGAGATTCCAAATTTCGCACCTATAATGGCCCAGCTGTGACCAAGGTCGTGGTGCATAAAGCAGACCGCGAAATGCAGCTGTTTCACAACGAAAAAGTGTTGAAAACCTATAAAATATCGCTTGGGTTTGCACCTGTGGGCCACAAGCAGATTGAAGGCGACGGCAAAACGCCCGAGGGGTTGTATTACATCGACCGTCGCAATCCGCGCAGCCGGTTCCACCTGTCGATTGGCATCAGCTATCCCAACAAGGCTGATATCGCCTATGCCAAATCCATCGGCAAACAGCCGGGCGGTGAAATTTTTATCCACGGTAAAACGGGGTACAAAGGCGATAACAAAGGCGATTGGACTTGGGGCTGCATCGCCGTGCCGGATCGCCAGATGGAAGATATTTATGCGATGGTGCGCGATGGCACCCCGATTTATATCAATCCGTAAAGAATGGGCGCGGTGACGCGCCCATTTTCATCACGCACCCGTCACCATCGTCCACCAAATCTTGCCATTCGGCTCTTGGAACCAGGAAAAGCCCAATTCGCGAGCCGCTGGGTCCATGATGATTTCGCGTGTATCAGGCTTGATCATCCACGCTGACAGGGTTTCAAGCTCTGTTTCAAATGTTTCAGAGATATTCTCACCCACCAAGCGCCCGGCATAGCCAACACGGTTCACACGGTCCAAAGGCGACGATCCATCAGACCCGAAATGCCACGGACGGTTTTGCACCGACATGTCGCGCGAATGGGTGGCCGCAGCCGCGTTCAGCTGCGCATTGTATTGCAAGGGTTGGGCCCCTTTGGCCGCGCGCAACGCATTCACAGAATCCAGCAAACGAAAGGGGATTTTATTCTCTTGCGAGCCCGAAATGGTGTAAACCTGCGGCAGGGGGCGGCCATCGCTGCCCACCCTGATTTGGTTTCCGGTCCCACATGCGGCAAGCGCAAATGCAGTACAGATTGCGACAACTGATAAAGCTTTCATTTCATTCCCATCCGGAGCAAGCCCTATGTCTTTAGCGCTTTGCGCCGATATGAGCAAACGCAACTCTGCGTTACTCCGCCGATCCACGTCACTGTGATTTGAAATGCGGTCAAAAAAGAGTTATTTTTCGACCAGAGCTGTAATAAGGAGTCGTTCGGATGAAAACCGGCCGCGCAATGAATATGAATCGCCGTGTGTTGATGGGTGCCGCCGCTGCCAGTCTTGGCCTTTCGGGCGTCCCGGGCTTTGCACAAACCGGCAGCACCGAATTTGAAACAAACGATTCCGTCCGCAACAACACGTCCAGCTTTCGGATGCTGGATTGGCGCCCATATTTCACAGATACGAAAAATGGCGCGATTCTGGTGGATACCACATCGCGGGCTTTGCATTTCTGGTCCGAAGATCAGACCACTTACAAACTGTACCCCACATCTGTGCCCCTGACTGAGGATTTGACCCGTCGTGGCCGCACCGAGATTGTGCAAAAAGTTGTCGGCCCAACGTGGCGACCCACCCCGTCGATGAAGGAACGCAACCCGGAATGGCCGGATGTTGTGGGGCCGGGGCCAGAAAACCCGCTGGGCACCCATGCGCTGTATCTGTCGTGGACCTATTACCGCATCCACGGCACCCATGACACGCGCAAGATTGGTCGTCGGTCGTCCAACGGCTGTGTCGGGCTTTACAACGAACACATCTTGGTTCTGTTTGGTTTGACCAAGGTTGGCACGCAGGTGTTGTTGATTTAAGGCCGCGTTAGAGCATGATGGGAAAGGGGGGGCTTTGGCCCCCTTTTTTCTTGCCCAAAAGCATCGTCGCCCCATCTTTGATCCATGGCGCGCGAAATGTGGCACAAGAGTGTTGCTAAATTGACGAAACCGGCGGTAAGCGCATTAGTTTTTCACAACCCAGATTGCAATCCGCACCCCAAGCTGATTAGAAACCGCTCACGAGGTATAGTCTTGGGTGCGCGTTATCGTCCTCTGAAAAATTCGGTGGCGCGCGAAAACTGGAGGTTACTATGAAGAAACTTGCACTCGCCGCGGCTCTGTCCGTAGCAGCATCGACAGCATTTGCTGGTGGCATGGCTGAGCCAATGATGGAACCAACAATCGTTGAAGCACAGACATCTTCGTCTGCTGGCGGTATCGTTGTTCCTTTGTTGCTTCTGCTTGTTATCGCAGCTGCTGCATCGAAGTAATCCTTAGGGATTGCAACGAAATAAAGGACGGTAGGTTTATTCCTGCCGTCTTTTTATTTTGTCTTGCGCGCTGTGGAAAACGGGCCGGGGTTATTTCACCCAGCCCGCAAGGTTTTCTTGAATGATCGTGACCAGTGCCGCGACATGCGCATCGTCATCGTTCAAGCATGGGATATAGGTGAATCGTTCGCCGCCCGCGTGTTCAAACGCTTCGCGAATCTCACCGTTAATCTCCTCCAGCGTTTCAATGCAATCGGATGAAAACGCAGGGGCGATCACCGCGATGTTTTTCTTGCCCTGCTTGGCCAGCTCCGCCACATGTTCGACCGTGTAGGGTTTCAACCACTCCTCGCGGCCAAACACGGATTGAAAGCTGGTATCAATCGCGGATTTGTCCCAGCCCAGCTTTTCGCGCAGCAGGCGCGTGGTTTTGGCGCAATGGCAATGGTAGGGGTCGCCTTCCATCAAATAGCGAATCGGCATGCCGTGATAGCTTGTAACCAACACATCCGGCGTGTGATCCAATTCCGCATAGGCGCGGGTGACCGATGCCGCCAGCGCGTCGATATACTGGGGGTGTTCAAAATATTCCGGCACAATGCGCGCGGTGGGTTGGCGTTTTTCCTTCATCAGCGCGGCAAAGAACGCATCATTGGCCGTGGCCGATGTGGCCCCTGCGTAATGGGGGTAAAGCGGGAAAAATAGGATCTTTTCACAACCCGCCGCTACCATCGCCTTTACCTTTGATTCGGTGGACGGGTTGCCATAGCGCATGCTGAAATCAACGATCACCTCGCCGCCGTAAGCCGCCGACAGGGCTGCGCTGATTTTGGTGGTTTGATCGCGCGTGGTCGTCAAAAGCGGGCTTTCGTTTTTCTCGGTGTTCCAGATCAGTTTGTAATTGGCACCCGATGCAAAGGGCCTGCGCGTCAGGATGACCAGCTGCAACAACGGCTGCCAAATCCAATCCGAGATGTCGACGACCCGTTTGTCGGACAAAAATTGGTTTAGGTAGCGGCGCATCGACCAATAATCATAGCCGTCCGGCGTGCCAAGGTTGGCCACCAGCACCCCGATTTTGGGCGCTTTGACCACGGGGTGATCTGCGGGGGCATGAGCCAGCCGCCCGTGCCCGGGGGTAATATCGGGTTGGCTGTATTTTGCGTCCAGCATCATTCGCTCCTTTAGCATCGTATTGGCACATAACGCCTTACAGCGCAGGGTCAAGCATCGCCCTTGGTTTGCGGCAGCACAATCTCGGGCGCGTTCAAGGCATCGGCAAGGCGTTGCACCGCCGATCCGGGGCGCAGTGGCTTTTGCTGGCTGTCATGCGGGGCCCATCCGGTAAGAAAGACCATCTCAAAACTTGCTTTGATTTTGTCGTCCACGCCGTAAGCATGGGTATAGCGTTGCGCGGCATCGGTGAACACGGCGCGCGGTGTCGCAGTCCGCAGGCGGGCGTCCAGCGCGTTGCCTTCGCCCATGGCGCGCAGGTCGTGCATCAAGTGCCAAAGGTCGCGGTACAAAACGGTGCGGGTGAAACTGTCGGCCACGGGCAGCGCAAACCCCGCGCGCTGCAGCAAACCGCCAAGGTCGCGAATTTCACCCATTGGCAGCACGCGGGGCGACAGGCCGCCAGTAACCGCCGCTTCCGCCTCGGCCAAACAGGCGCGAAGTTCGTGCAGGGTTTGGCCGCCAAACAGCGCGCCCAGAAACAAGCCATCCGGCCGCAAGGCACGTTTACACTGAATAATCTGGCCAACCGGGTCATTGGCCCAATGCAGCGCCAATGCGTGGATCACCAGATCATGCGCGCCAGGTTGCAGGTTCAGCACCTCCTCATCCGGCACAATTGTCGCTGCGGGAAAGGTTTTGCGCCAAAAATCGGGAAACCCGGTCACAATCGCGATGTTTGTAAACGACCTGTTAACCTCTGTCAGTCTTTCATTAACCTCGTCACGGACGTCCTCATGCAAGAACGTCGCGCCTTTTGCACGGGCGCGGTTGCGGGCAAGGGTGGTTGTGTCGGTCAATCGGGGCATTTTCATGCGCCGAACAATAGGAGGGATGAATGGGATTGCAAGCCTTGCTGCACGCGGTTTATCCGCCAAAATGCATGGGCTGCGACACGCTGGTGACATCGGATTTCGGGCTGTGCGGCCCGTGTTGGCGCGCAACACCGTTCATTTCTGGCATGGTCTGCGACAGTTGCGGCATCCCGTTGCTGGGCGATGATACGGGCACGCTGGCACAATGCGATGAGTGCATGACGCTGGCGCGGCCTTGGTCGCAGGGGCGCGCGGCGCTGTTGTACAAGGACAATGGCCGCAAGATGGTGTTGCAGTTGAAACATGGCGACCGACTGGATTTGGTGAAACCTGCGGGGGCGTGGTTGCTGCGGGCCGCGCGGCCCATTTTGCAGCCAGGAATGGTGGTGGCCCCCATCCCGCTGCATTGGTTTCGCCTGCTACGCCGCCGCTATAATCAGTCTGCGCTGTTGTCGCGTGAACTGGCCAAATTGGCGGGCTTGGACCATTGCCCCGATCTGTTGCTGCGGCGTCGTGCCACGCCCAGCCAAGGCGGGCGCGACCGCATTGCCCGGTTTGAAAACATGGCCGATGCGATCCGCGCCCACCCCCGGCGGCTGGCGCGGATGCAAGGGCGGCATGTGCTGTTGGTGGATGATGTGATGACATCGGGCGCGACCTTTGGTGCGGCGGCGGATGCGTGTTTGGCGGCGGGTGCGGCGCAGGTTTCGGTTCTGACACTGGCGCGCGTTGCGAAGGATGACTAAATCCCTATAGTGCGCTGAAAAAGGGGACGTGTCATGAAGCCTGTTGAAATCTATACCTCGCCATTGTGCGGTTATTGCCATGCGGCCAAGCGGTTGCTGACTGCCAAAGGGGCCGCTTTTACCGAACACGATATTTCGCGCGACCCATCTTTGCGCGGGGTGATGATGGCGCGATCAAATGGTGGGCGCACGGTGCCGCAGATTTTCATCGGCAGCACCCATGTGGGCGGCTGCGATGATCTGCATGCGCTGGAAAGTGCTGGCAAACTTGACGCGATGTTGGCGGGATAAGCCATGCGCGTTGGCCTTGTTCAACTGAATGTCAGCGATGATCCGGCAGCGAATTTGCCGGATACGCTGGCATGGGTGCGCAAGGCGGCCGCGGGTGGTGCGCAGTTTGTCGTGACGCCGGAATGTACGAACGGCCTTTCCTCTAGCCGCGCGCATCAGGCCCGCGTGTTTCGCCATGAAGGGGATGACCCCACGCTGGCCGCCTTGCGCAGCGTAGCCGCAGAAATGGGGATTTGGCTGTTGATCGGGTCATTGGCGGTATTGACCCATGATGCCGATGGTCGCTTTGCCAATCGGTCGTTTCTGATTGGCCCGGATGGGGCGATCATAGCGCGGTACGACAAAATCCACATGTTTGATGTCGATGTGTCCCCGACGGAAAGCTACCGCGAATCGCAGGGCTACCGTCCCGGTGACAGGGCGGTTTTGGCGCAAACACCGTTTGGCATGCTGGGGATGACCATTTGCTATGACGTGCGCTTTGCCGCCCTTTACCGCCGTTTGGCGCAGGCGGGTGCGCAGATTTTAACCATCCCCGCCGCGTTCAACCACATCACGGGTGCCGCGCATTGGGAGGTGCTGTTGCGCGCGCGTGCCATTGAAACGGGCTGTTTCGTGCTGGCCCCCGCGCAAACCGGCTTTCACGTTGAAACCAGCGGCGGCAAAGGGCGGCGCACTTGGGGGCACAGCATGGTCGTGGCCCCTTGGGGGGAGGTTGTGGTGGACGCAGGCACAGACCCTGGCGTTTATTTCGCCGATATTGATATGGCGCAGGTGGCTGCCGCCCGCGCCCGCGTGCCATCGCTAACCCATGATCGCGCAATCGGGGGCCCCGAATGACCGAACGCCCCGAAGATCTTGCTGTCACCTTGTTCGGCGAATTGTTTATGGCCGATCAGTTGGCCCGCAACCGCATTTCCAAAGTCTTGCCGCGCGGGATGGAGCTGTCGCATTTTTCGGTCCTGAACCATTTGGCGCGTGTTGCAGATGAACGGTCCCCGGCGCAATTGGCACGGGCGTTCAACGTGACGCGGGGTGCGATGACCAACACATTGTCCAAGCTGCACTGGGCCGGGCATGTGCATATTCGTCCCGATTGGGATGATGCGCGGCGCAAATTTGTGGCGATCAGCCCCTCTGGCCGGGCGGCGCGCGATGCGGCGGTACAATCCGTGGCCCCTTTGATTGCGGAATTTGTGACCGATTTGGGAATGGAACGGGTGCGCGCCTTTATGCCCGTGCTGCGCGAATTGCGCGTGCGGCTGGAGGGGAATGAGTGAGCGTGCCTTTGCTGGTGATGGGCACCACGGGTCGTATTGGCGGCGCCTTGCGCCAAAACGGCGCGCCGCAATTGCGCCCGATCTGGCAAGCGCGGGATGCGCGGCCCGGTTTTTTGCATTGGGATATTTTGGCGGGGCCTTGCCCGGATGCGGCGGCCTCTGGCGTGGTTTTGTGCATGGCCGGGGTTATTCGCGGCGATGCAGCACAGCTCGATCACAACAGCGCGCTGGGCTTGGCGGCCTGCAATGCCGCGATTGACCAAGGGGCGCGGCATGTGTTTCTGGCCTCCTCCGCTGCTGTTTATGGCGCGTCTGATGGGGTGTTGGCCGAAGATGCGGTGCCTGCCCCAATGGGCGCATATGGTGCGGCAAAGCTGGCGATGGAACGTGCAGCGATGGGGCGGATGCAGGGTGCCGCGCCCGGCATAACCCTGCTGCGCATTGGCAATATTGCCGGGTTTGATGCGCTTTTGGGCAATGTTAGGCACGGTTTGACCGCACAGTTGGACCCTGTGGCGGGGCAGGCGGGGCCTGTGCGATCCTATATCGGCCCTGCCACATTGGCGCGCGTTTTGGTGCAACTGGCGGGGTTGGCCGCGCGCGATGTGCCCTTGCCGCCTGTTTTGAACATCGCCGCTGCCACTGTCGCGATGGGGGATTTGCTGGATGCAGCGGGCGCTGATTGGCGTTTTGGCCCGCAAAACCCCGCAGTTATCCCACGGGTGGAACTGGACATCACCCGCCTGCGGTCGCTTGTTGACCTGCCAGCACACGCGGGGCAAGCCGCTGCAATGGTTGCGGAATGGCGGGGGATGGCGACATGAAGGCAAGCAAACGCGCGGTGGATTTGATCTTGGTCGCGGTGCTGTCGCCGATTCTGGTCATCCCATTTTCCATTTTACTGGTCGTCATGCTGGTGCGCGAAGGGTTGCCGCTGTTTTACGTCGCCGAACGGATGCGCGGTGTGGGGCAGCCGTTTGACCTGTGGAAGCTGCGCACGATGACGGTGACATCCCGCGAACAGGGCGTTTCGGGCGGTGACAAAACCGGGCGCATCACGCCGCTGGGTGCCTTTATTCGCCGCGCGCGGATGGATGAGGTGCCTCAACTGTGGAACGTGCTGAAAGGGGACATGAGCTTAGTCGGCCCCCGCCCGCCGTTGCGCGAATATGTTGAACGTTTTCCGAACCTCTATGCGCAGGTCTTAAAAAGCCCCACGGGCATCACCGGTCTTGCCAGCCTGCGCTATCACGCAACCGAAGAAAGGCTGTTGGCGGCCTGCACCACGGCGGCAGAAACCGACCGCGTTTATGCGCAGATTTGCGTGCCCGCCAAGGCGCGGCTGGACATGATATATCAACGAAACTGGTCGGTTTGTTTGGATTTGCTAATGATCTGGCACACTGGCACGGGCATTTTGATAAAACGGTTTTTCAAAGGGCGGTGGGCGTAACGGCCTTTCGTGCCTGCTTGTGTCAATTTGTGACAAAATAAGTTGCGTGGTGCCCCCGATCGTTGCAACCTATCGCCATAAGACACCAAAAAAGAAAATCCTGGGAGGGAAATCATGCGTAACACCACACTCGCTGCGTCCGTTTTGGCGCTGTCCACGGGGCTGTCTGCGGGCGGCGCAATGGCGGATGGCAAACTGAACTTCTACTGCTCCGCACAAGAGGAATGGTGCCAGCTTATGGCCCGCAGCTTTGAAGAATTCAGCGGCGTTGATGTTGATATGACCCGCAAATCATCCGGCGAAACCTTTGCACAGATGAAGGCCGAAGAGGCCAACCCAAAAGGCGATATCTGGTGGGGCGGCACCGGCGACCCCCATCTGCAAGCCGCAGAGGAGGATTTGACCGAACCCTACGTTTCCCCCATGCGCGACCAGTTGCACCCATGGGCCATCGCACAGGCCACATCGGCGAATGACAAAACCATCGGGATTTATTCCGGCGCGCTTGGTTTTGGCTACAACACCAAACTGCTGGCCGATGCGGGCCTGACCGCCCCCGCCTGCTGGGAGGATTTGACCAAGCCCGAGTTCAAGGGGAAGGTCCAAATGGCCAATCCCAATTCGTCAGGCACCGCCTATACCGCCCTTGCTACCATGGTGCAGCTGTTTGGTGAGGAGGCTGGTTTTGACTACATGAAACGCCTGCACGCCAACATTAACCAATACACCAAGTCGGGTTCCGCCCCCATCAAGGCGGCAGGCACAGGCGAAACCACCGTCGGCATCGTGTTCTTGCATGACGCCGTGGCGCAAACCGTTGCGGGTTTCCCCATCGTCAGCGTCGCCCCGTGCGAGGGGACGGGCTATGAAATCGGCTCCATGTCCATCGTCAAAGGCGCGCGGAATATGGATGAGGCCAAAAAGTTCTATGACTGGGCCCTGACCGCCGAGGCGCAGACATTGTCCCTGCAAGTCAACGCGTTTCAGGTGATGTCGAACATGGCCGCCACATCGTCTGACAAGGCGCCAGACATGTCCACGATTAAGCTGATTGATTACGATTTTACGAAATACGGATCGTCGGACGAACGCAAACGCCTGCTGGAAAAGTGGGATAACGAAGTGTCCACGCTGCCACAGTAAACCCTTGCGCACCGTCACATCAGAACGCACGTCTCACCCGGTCCTGATCTTTTGGGTCATGATCGGGTGGGCGGGGTTCCTCCTCCTCCCCTGGTACGGGGTGGAGGATTTTTACACCTTTAAATGGCTGCTGGATGGCTGGCCGATGGACAGCGATTACGCCCCCGCGATTATGTTGATCGCGCAGGGGCAAAAGCTGTGGCTGGCCCCGATGCTGCTGGCGCTGGCCGCCCCTTTGCTGGTCATGCGCAGGCGCAAAACCGATGCGATTTATGGTAAAGTGTTGATTGTCGCGGGCGGTTTTGGCTTTGCGTGGCTGGTGGCCCAAGGGCTTGGGATTGGTCTGCGCGGCTATGCCTACGGTTGGATGATCGCGCTGTTTGGTGACCTTGGCGACCGTCAGTTTGGCATGGGTTATGGCGGTTTGCTGGTCGCGTCATCTTTCTTGTTTGTGTTCACCCAAGGCATCGCAGCACGCGGTGCGGTGAACGGCGATGTTTTCGTGACCGCGGCGATTGGTGGCGTGGTGGCTGTGGTCACCATCTTCGTGTTTTTCCCCATCACCAAAATGTTGGGGGCTGCATTTATTTCCGATGATGGCGGCTATTCCATCATGGAATTTTTCGGCAAATTCGTGGACCGCCGCATCTGGGGGCTTGGCTGTTTCAGCGGCACCAACTGCGGGGCGGCGTGGAATTCGCTGTTTTTGGCGATTTTGGTGGGCCTGCTCACCACCACCCTTGGCCTTATCTTCGCGCTCGTCCTCACCCGGTCTGGTTTCAAATACAAACAATCCCTGCGCGCGCTGACTGTGTTGCCCATCATCACGCCACCGTTCGTGATCGGCCTCGCGCTGATCTTGCTGTTCGGCCTGTCCGGCACCGTCACCCAATGGGTCGCGGGGGTGTTTGATGTGCAGCCCACCCGCTGGCTGTACGGGATGCCGGGGATCTTGATCGCGCAAACGCTGGCCTTTACCCCCATCGCGTTTTTGGTAATGATCGGCGTCGTTGAAGGTGTTTCCCCAAGCATGGAGGAGGCGGCGCAAACCCTGCGCGCCAACCGCTGGCAGACGTTTCGCACCGTATCCCTGCCCCTAATGCGCCCCGGTTTGGCCAACGCGTTTTTGCTGGGGTTCATCGAGAGCATGGCCGATTTTGGCAATCCCTTGGTCCTTGGCGGCAATTTCGATGTGCTGAGTACCGAGATCTTTTTCGCCATCGTCGGCGCGCAATATGATCAAAGCCGGGCTGCGATTTTGGCGATGGTTTTGTTGGGTTTCACCCTAGGCGCGTTTTATTTGCAGCGGTTCTGGCTGGGCAAGAAAAGCTATACCACCGTAACCGGCAAAGGCGATTCCGGCGTCCACCCACCGATGCCAAAGCGGATTGCGTTGCCCGTCTATGCCATCGCGGGCACTTGGGGCCTGTTCACGATCATGGTCTATTGCTACATCATTTACGGCTCCTTCGTGCAGCTTTGGGGCGTCGATGACACGCTGACCTTCAAGCATTATATGACCGCATTCGCCGTGACTTGGGGGGATGGTGGCATGCGCTGGACCGGGTCGGCGTGGGACAGCTTCTTTACCACCATCATGATCGCGACCATTGCGGCCCCGTTCACCGCCGTTATGGGTTTGATCACAGCGTATCTTTTGACGCGGCAAAATTTCGCGGGCAAACGGTCGTTTGAATTTGGCACCATGCTGTCGTTCGCGATCCCCGGCACGGTGATTGGCGTGGCCTATATCCTTGCCTTCAACGTCCCCCCGATTGAGATTACGGGGACAGGCATTATTCTGGTCGTCAGCTTCGTGTTCCGCAACATGCCGGTTGGGGTGCGGGCGGGGATTGCGTCGATGAGCCAGCTGGACAAATCGTTGGATGAAAGCAGCCTGACCTTGGGCGCAAATTCTTGGCAAACCTTCCGCCTTATCATTCTGCCTTTGCTGCGGCCCGCGATTTTGGCTGCGCTGGTGTACAGCTTTGTGCGCGCGATGACGGCGATTTCGGCGGTGATTTTTCTGGTGTCCGCACGGTATGACATGGCCACCAGCTATATCATCGGGCGGGTGGAGAATAATGATTACGGGCTGGCGATTGCTTATTCGACCGCGCTGATTTTCGTGATGCTGTTCGCGGTGGGGATGCTGCAACTGGCGGTCGGGCGCACCAAAATTGGGCGGCGCAGTTCAAATTCCGGGGGGCACTAGGATATGGTCAAAATCAACGCCAAGGCGGCCTCGGTCAGTTTTCGGGGCGTCACCAAGATTTATGGCCGCGATGTGGTGGCCGTGGATGACATTGATTTGGAGGTGGCGGCGGGCACGCTGGTCACGCTGTTGGGGCCATCGGGCTGCGGGAAAACCACGACCTTGCGGATGATTGCGGGGCTGGAAATGCCCAGCCAGGGGCAGATTTTCATCGGCGACAAGGATGTGTCCACCCTGCCCGCGACGGACCGGGATGTGTCGATGGTGTTCCAAAGTTACGCCCTGTTTCCCCATATGACGGTAATGGAAAACGTAAGTTATGGATTGAAGTTTTCCGGCTTTGATAAATCGGAGACGAAGGACAGGGCGGTGGCGGGTCTGGGGCTGGTTGGCCTGACCGGCTATGGCGACCGCTTGCCCAGCGAGCTTTCGGGTGGGCAGCAGCAGCGGGTCGCGGTGGCGCGGGCGCTGGTGTTGGAGCCGCAGGTTTTGTTGTTTGATGAGCCCCTATCGAATTTGGACGCGAAATTGCGCCGGCAAGTGCGCGAGGAAATTCGGGAAATTCAGCAGAACCTTGGCCTGACGGTGGTTTATGTGACCCACGATCAGGAAGAGGCGCTGGCGGTATCGGATGAGATTGTGGTGATGCGAAACGCTGGTATCGCCCAGAAAGGCACGCCGCGCGAATTGTATGAAGCCCCGGCGAGCGCGTTTGTGGCCGACTTTATCGGTGAGGCGAATTTGATTCCTTGTGAGATTTTATCCGTGTCGGAGGGTATGGCGGAAATTGGGATTGGATCGTTTCGGCACCAGTTGGTGAGTCGGGGTTTGGCCCCCGGAAAGGCACGGGTTGCGGTGCGGCCCAGCAGGGTTCGGATTGGGGCAGCGGGGCAGGGGATGCCCGCGAAAATTGCCAAGGCGACCTATGTGGGCAGCCGGATGGAATATACGGTTGAGGCCGAATTTGGCCAGCTATTTGCCGTGCTGGATGATGTGGCCAGCCCTTTGGAACCGGGGGCGGAGGTCATGATTTCATTTGCGGAGTCTGGTCCGGTTTTGGTGCCGGAATAGGTGCGGTATCGCGCGCGATGCGTGGCGTAAGGCATTGAAAAGAAAAAACACTCCGAATTCTGTTAACCAAATTTTAACCTGCTGTTCACGCGGCGGCCAGCAGGGTGGCCGCCTCATACCCGCGCAGGGACAGGCGGGCGCTGGGGGTTTTGGACTGCGCCAGATCGGGGAACAGGGCGTGAAGTTCGGCCGCCACCTCGGCATCCGCGACCGCGGCGCTGTGGTGATAGCTTTCGGTGGCGATGCCTTCGGCATAGACAATTTCATGGCTGTCCAGCAGCAGGTGATAATAGGTCACGCGGGCGCAAGGCGCGCGGGTGATGGAGTGGTCGTTGAGCAGGGCGCGGGCGGTCACCAGCACTTCGCCTTCGCCAAACAGCAACTCGGCGCGCCAATCGGTGATCATCATGCGATGCGCGGGCGAGGTAAGCATGTCGCGGGTGTTGCCCAATGCGCCTGCGCGAAACATCACCGGCGCATGGCGGCCATCGCCGGGCACATCGCGGCTGAGAACGGCGCGCAGGGGTTGCAGGCCATGATCGGCAGTGCAAACCAAGGTGCCGGGGGCCAGCGTTTCAATGGCGCGCGGGCCTGTGGCGGTGTCGATCAGCGTGCCAAGGGTGAAGCACGCGACATTGATGTTATCCCGCGTCAGATCGGTGGCCGAAATCCCTGTTAGGGTGATGGTGCCGCCCAGTGCCGTGGTGGTGGTATAATTGCCCACCGATTGGTTCAGGATACCATCATCCACAAAGTCATTTCGCAGATCGCGCAGGCTGGCATAATAGGCGCTAAGGTCCAGAAAGTCATTGTTAGACGGGTTGCTATCGGTGATCGAGCCCGAGTTGCCGAAGTTAAAATCGGTGATCGTCAGAGTGCTGCCGGGGGTATAGATGAATGTATCATCGCCCGCGCCGCCCGTCATCGTGTTGTTGCCAGCACCACCGTTCAGCGTGTCATTGCCAGTGCCCCCAAACAGCAGATCGTTGCCAGCGCCGCCAAACAGTGCATCAGCCCCAGCATCGCCGTACAGCGTGTCATTGTTAATGCCCCCGTACAGCAAGTCATTGTCCGCACCGCCAAACAGCAGGTCGTTGCCATCGCCACCGTTCAGGGTGTCGTTGCCCGCGTCACCGTACAACGTATCGTTGCCGACATCACCGTTTAGGCTGTCAGCGCCAGCACCGCCAAACAACAGGTCATTGTCATTGCCGCCGTTCAGGGTGTCATTGCCATCATCGCCGTACAGCGTGTCGGCCCCCGCATCGCCATTCAGCACATCGTTGCCGGTGCCGCCATACAGCAGGTCATTGTTGTTTCCGCCGAACAGCGTGTCGTTGCCGCCATCGCCATACAGCGTGTCATTGCCATCGCCGCCAAACAGCTGGTCATTGCCCTGCACGCCCATTGGGGTGCCTGTGACCGAATATTCCGGTGGCGGTGGCAAGCCCAGCATTGGCGAAGTCAGCAGGTTTTGCACCCCGCCCGTGGCAGGCCCGGAAATGGTCGCGGACAGCGTGTCGGCGCCTCGATTTTCCCAATAACGGATCTGAATGGTATAGGTTTCATTCGGATTAAGCACCACATCGCCCCAGCGCGTGGTCGTGCCTTGGTGGAAGTCGTTGTTCAGATAGTTGCGAACACCGCCGGTCTGGTTGTTGAAGTTCAGCGCCACGCCCGCTGAGTTGAAGATTTGCACGGTGGAGCCATCATCGGACGATGTGGTAAGCCGGAAGGTGCCGCCCAGTGTTGTGTTGAGGGTGGAGGTATAGATGACCCCGAAATCCTCGGCGTTGGTGGATGCGGGTACGCCGCGCATGGTGTTGGTGATGCCGCCTTCGTTGAAGTCGGTGACATAGCCGGAGCCGGTGCGCGTGGTTGTGTTGAAGGCAGCGGGGTTGAACGCCTGACCGTTGGCCGAGGTGAAATCAAAGTTAAAAGTTTCATAGTGCCATGACCCCGGCACGCCCGTATCACCGCGTAAAAAGTCGTTGCCTGCGCCGCCGTAGATGGTGTCATTGCCCAAGCCGCCCGTCAGCGTATCTGCGGTCGCCGTGCCATTAATAGTTTGGTTGGTCTGTGCGCCGGGATTGTCGAAGCTGTTTGTCGCCATGGTTTGCGCCAGTTCTTGAAAAGGATTGCCGCCCAAAGGGAAGCCGTTGACGACGAAGTACCTTGGAAAAGCGAACGATTTGAGGGGTAATTATGTCAAATCCTTGGCATTGCTTCGATTTCCGCTACGGCAGCTTTTCTTTTGGCGGGGTGGCGGTATGGTAGGGTTTTTAGGGGAGTTTCTAGATGTTTGTACGCTGTGCGTTTTTCAAAGGGCGAATCAAGCCGGGGATGGAGGCAGCGTTTCATGCCCATTGGCAGGAGCATGTGTTGCCCCATTGGCGTGCGTTCCCGCATTTGCTGGAGCTGCGGGTGATGCGCGACGTGGAAAGCGATGATGAGGAAAGCCGCTTTCCGCTGGTTATGGCGATGCGGTTTGCCGAGCGCGGGCATATTGCCGAGGCGCTGGCATCGGACACGCGCTGGGCGAGCAAAGCGGCGTCAAAGCCGTTGATTGATATGCTGGATGGTTATGTCATCCACACCGTGTTTGCGGCCGATCAGTTTGACCCGTTGCCATAGGCGGCGTTGGCGAGCGCTGCGACTTGGGCAAAGGTTTCTGTGGTGGCCGTAACGACGCGGCCGCCATGGGTGATCATGTGGTCGGCGTCTTGGTCTTCGATGATGCCGCCTGCGCATTGGATGATCAACTGGCCCGCAAGGCAGTCCCAGGCGTTCATGTGTTCTTCGACATAGCCGAGCAATTTGCCTTGGGCGACATAGGCCAGCGACAAAGCACCCGAGCCGTTGCGCCAAAACACGCCGCCTTGTTTGGTGAGATCGTCGATCAAGGTGATCACTGCGCCACTGTCACGGGTGCGACCTGAAAAGCCGACACCGAGGGAGCCGTTTGTCAGCGTGCGACCTGTCAGGGTGCGGATGGGGTTTTCGTTGCAAAAGGCGGGGTGGCCGCGCATGGCGTGGGTACATTCATCATGCACGGGGTCGTGGATAACGCCCGCGACGGTTTGCGCGTTGTGGACAATGGCGATGGCCACGCACCACTGCGGGATGCCGTGGATGAAATTGGTGGTGCCATCAATCGGGTCGATGACCCAAGTGAAACCGGAGGTGCCGGGGGTGGGGTCGTCCTCCTCTCCCACCACGGCATCATCGGGGAATTGGGTTTTGATGGCGGCGCGGACAAGGGTTTCGACGTTGCGGTCCGCCTCACTCACGAAATCTTGGTGGGATTTTGAGGTGATGTTGAGGGTGTCAAACGACTGGAAATAGCGCAGGGCGAGCGCGCCCGCGTCCCGCGCGATGGTTTGGGCGGCGGTGTAGCGGGTGGCGATGTCGGTCATTCAAATTCCATTTCTGTAAACACCACGCCTGCGTTTTTGGTGGCGAGTTCTTCAAACGTATCCAGCAAGGTATAGGCGGATTGATCGACGTAATAGGCCCCGGCAAGGTCGCCGCCTACATCAAGGTGTTTGGCGATTTCACCGCGCAGATGCACAAGGTAATCGCGGGTATAGCGGGTGACTTGGGCAAAGTTGGTGGGGTGGCCGTGGCCGGGGATGATGTAGGTGGGGGAAAGGTCGGTTAGCGGCCCTTCCCATGTTTCAATCCAGCACAGGGTGCAAGTCCCTTCAAAAATCGGGGGCATGCGTTCGTGAAAGGCGATGTCGCCTGCGATCATCAGGCCTTGGTCGGGCAGCCAGACTTGGGTGTCGCCGGGGCTATGGGCGGGGCCGAGGTGCAGGATTTCAACGCGAAAATCGCCCATCGTGATGTCGCGGGGGTCGGTGAAGGTATCCGTAGGGCCCATCGGCTCCGTACCTGTCGCATTTTCGCGGGCATAGGATTTGAGCGCGGTCAGGGACTGGCCCGCGCTGTCGGCAAATTCGGTTGCGGCATCGGCGTGGGCCAGCACGGGTACGCCTTGTTCAATCCAGTAATTATTGCCCAGCATCGCGTGGCCTTGGCCGTTTTCATTGATCACCAGTTTCACGGGCTGGTCGGTTTGGATTTTAATTTCATCATGCAGGGCGCGGGCCAGCAGATAGGACGCGCCGGAGTTGACCACGATCACGCCATCCCCTGTGATGATGAAGGACAGGTTGTTGTTGTGGCCAGCGTTGTCATAGGTGGGCGGGGCCGTGGCCCCGATGGCGGTGAACACATGGGGGATCACCTCCACCGGTTTGGAATAGAGGAGGGATTGGGGGTATTGGTCTGCAATATCTTCAGACGCGAAAAGCGGGGTGGCGAGGAGGAGTGCGGCGGGGAGGGCGAGAAAGCGCATCATTTATCCTTCGACGTAAGTGTAGCTGTCGCCTTGGCGGGTGACCGAACCGACACCGCCGCCGGGCAGATGGAAGCCCACGATCGCCAGATCATCGACGGTGATTTGGTCGAGCAGGGCCACGCGGGTTTGCGCGGCCAGTTCTGGGTCTTGGTCAGACGGAGAGGCATAGCCGGGCATTTCAAACGCGATGTGGTTGTTGGAAATGGCATCGCCCGTGACCAGCGCCTTGCCGCCAAGGATAAAGGCCATGTGGCCGGGTGTGTGGCCGGGGGTAAGGCGGGCGAACACGCCGGGCAGGGGTTCATCACCACCCTCGATAAACGTGAGCTGTTCGGCGATCACATCAAGGCGGCGGGCGGCACCCACGGCAAAGGTGGTGCGCGCCTCGCCAATCGAGTTCACCGTTTCGGGGTTGGTCCAATAGTCAAATTCGGCGCGGCCGATCAGGTATTGCGCGTTGGCAAATTGTACCTCGTCGAAATCATCCAAGAGGCCCCACAGATGGTCGGGGTGGGCGTGGGTGAAGACGACATGGGTGATGTCATCATGGGTGAGGCCGACGGCGGTGAGGGCATCGTCGATTTTACCCGCGGAGGGCATGAAATCGGGGCCGGAACCGACATCAAACAGGATGTTGCGCGTGGCATCTTGGTAAAGGGTGAGGTTGCAGGGCGGGGTGTAGCTGTTGGGATCAAGGTTGAATTTCTGGCGGATCGCCTCGGCCTGCGTGGGGTCCATGCCGCCGAGGACGAAATCGCCGGGCAGGGTGAGAAACCCATCGGACAGGGTGATAAGTTTGGCATCGGGCAAGGCCAGTTCGGTGGCGGTGAACCCTGCATGGGGCATGGCCATTGCGGCGGCGGTTAGTGCCAGAAAGTCACGTCTTTTCATTGGATTGCCTTTTGGGGTGGGCTGGCCGTGGGTGCGGCCAGCCAAAGGGTTTAGCCGAACATGTCGGTGGTGATGCCTGCGTACCAGCCAAGGCTTTCCTCATACGTCGCTTTGCGCAGCGCCGCGTCTTCGCCCGTTTGGGAAACGAAACTTTCCACGCTCGCGATTTTCTCAGCCGTGGGTTCATAGCTGGCGCCCACTTTCACCCCATCATCCGGCGCGATCAGCGACCAGCAAGTGTTGGAATACTTCGCCGGGAACACGGTGGAGCCTGTCAGCGCGCCGCGAATGTGGTTGGCGGCGACTTTGGCCTGAGAATTGGCGGAAAAGCCGGATTTTGGCATGTCGCCTTGGTTCGTCGCATCGCCGAGGACGTAGATGTTTTCGTCGGCCTTGGACAGCATGCTGTCGGGATGCACGGGGGCCCAATTGCCATCGGTCACGCCCGCGATGGCCGCGATATTGCCGGCGCGCTGGGCGGGGATGACGTTGCAGACATCGACCTTTTCCGCCTCACCATCCACCACGATTTCCATGGTGTCTGGGCGCACCTCGATCACGCCGCCGCCCATATCGGGGCCGATGCGGGTGATCATGCCGGGGTAATGGATGTTCCAGCCTTCCTCAAACAACGCTTGTTTGGAGTAGGTTTCTTTGGGGTCGATCAGCAGGATTTTGGCGGTGGGGTTGTTGGTTTTGAAGTGATGCGCGACCATGGAGATACGTTCATAAGGACCCGGAGGGCAGCGGTAGGGGTTGGGCGGGGCGACCATCGCAAAAGTGCCGCCTTGGGGCATCGCAGCCATTTGCGCCTGCAACAACTGGGTTTGGCTGCCGCCTTTGTACGCGTGGGGCATGATGTGTTGCGCGGCGGTGGACCAGCCGGGGACCGCATTTTCCACGAAATCAATGCCGGGCGACAGGACCAAACGGTCGTAAGACAAGGTGGTGCCAGAGGCGAGCGTGACGGATTTTGCATCCCGGTCCACGCCGACCGCGTAATCTTGGACCACGTTGATGCCGTATTCGGTGGCCAGTTTGCCGTAAGAATGGCCAAGGCTTTCATAGGTTTGAAAACCGCCGAGGTAGAGGTTGGAGAAAAAGCAGGTGTAATAGGTGCGGGCGGGTTCGATAAGGACCACGTCCAGCGCGCCTTTGCTGTCCTTGGCCAGATAGCGCGCGATGGTGGCACCGCCTGCGCCGCCGCCGACCACGACCACGCGGGGTTTGCCGGTTTGGGCCATCACCATGGGGGCGGCAAGGGTTGCGGTGAGCGTGCTGAGAAAAATGCGTCTGCTTAGGGCCATCTGGTCGTCCTCCCGTTATGTTTCAATTTTGGATTATAGCGTAATAGGCCGCGAGGGCGGCGATTTCTTCGTTCGACAGGCGGCCTGCCATCATTTGCATGACGGCATGGGGCCGCAATTTGGATTTATAGGCGTGCATGGCGGCGACAAAATCATCGGCGGGCCAGTTGGTGATGGAGGGGATGCCAGCGGCCGACCCATCGCGCAGGTGGCAGGTGGTACATTCCGCCGACAGGTATGCGCCATATTCGGGGTCGCCTTGCAGCGCCAGAATTTCGGGGGAAAGGGCTGGCCCCAGATCCGGCGCGGTGCGCAGGGCGGTGGGTTCCGCCTCAGGGATATTTTGCGGGCTGTCGGAGTAGTTGCGCAGGTAGGCCATCAGGTCGTGGCGTTGGGTGGGGTCTTTTAACCCGCGATAGGACATGCGGGTGTCGGACACCAAGGCGCGGGGATTTTCGATATAGGCATCAAGGCGTTCCAGCGTCCAATCCATCCCATCCGCGCCCATGCGGATCATGGATTTGGAATATTGAAAGCCGTCGATGCCACCCGCGCGGCGACCGTACACGGAGTTGAGGTTGGGGCCGATGCGGTTTTGGGCATCCGGCCCCACCATGTGGCATTGGGCGCAATCGCGGGCAAATATTTTTGCGCCGCTTTCCGTGTCGCCCAAGGTTTCTGCCGCGGCGCTGGTGGACAGCGCCGCGAGGAGGGGGAGGAGGAATTTGACCCCCCTGCCCATGCTATTCGGCGAACGTGGCGAGATAGGCGATGACGGCATCGCGGTCTTCGACCTTGCGCAAACCGGCAAAGGCCATTTTGGTTTTCGCCACCACGGCGCGTGGTTTTTCAAGGAAAGCGTGTAGCGTTGCGTCATCCCAAATCATACCCCCCGTTCCTGCTGCAACCATATCAGCAGAATATTTGAAGCCGTCAACCGTGCCTGCGGTGCGGTTGATCATACCGTTCAACACGGGGCCAACGCGGTTTTTGGCTGTGTCCCCAACTTGGTGGCAAGCGGAGCATTTTTTGAACACCTTCTCCCCTTCCGCGATCAAGGCGGGGTCTGCGGCGGCGGCCTCAACTGCGGGTTCGGCGGCTGCTGGTTCGGCAACAACTTCTGCTGCGGCCTCGGTCACAACGGCTTCAACCGGGCCGTCATCGGTGGTGTCGTTTGGGGTCACGTCCAAAATGGTGGCGTGCATGGTGATTTCGACACTATCCTTGCAGTTTTCCATACATGCGGGCTGTGAAAATGCGGCAAGTTCGGTGGTGTCGCGGTCATCCATGAAAAAGCCGCCCGCGTTTGGCAGCTCGAAACTGGCGAGGTTTTCGTTGGACAGCACGAAATCATCCTCGATCAAGTTGTTGGAATAAAGGATGTAGGCGAGGGTTGCATATACCTCATCCGGTTCCAGGGTTTGGGCGGCACCGAATGGCATGGAACGGTTGATGTAATCCCACGCGGTGGACAGGTGCGGCCAATAGCTGCCCACGGTTTTCAGCGGATCCTGGCGGTTCAGCGTGCCCATGCCACCAGCGAGTTTGGGCCAATTGCCAATCCCTTCGGCAAAGTCGCCATGGCAGGCGGCGCATTTCGCCTCAAACACGCCTTCGCCCGTCAGCGCATCGCCGGAGCCTGCGGGCAGGCCCACACCATCGGGGCGCACGTCACGGTTCCATGCCGCGATTTCTTCGGGCAGGGCCGCGCGGCCAAGGCCGAAAGTTTGGGCATAGATCGGGGTGGAGAGCAACACGGTTGCGGCGAGAGTGATATTAAGAAACTTCGACATTTTCAGCCTCCCCATTGGATTTGATCCACCAGGTTTGAATTGCGTTGTTGTGATAGACGGAGTTCAGGCCACGCACCGCACGCAGTTGCGATTTGGTAGGTTGGACGTAGCCCGTGCTGTCAGTGGCGCGCGATTGCAGCAGCATTTCTTCGCCCTGCCAGTTGTGATCGTAATAAAAGCGGGTCAGCGCCATATCCTGGCCCGGTGCGGCAAGGCGCGCGGGCATCCAAGTTTTGCCGCCATCGGTGGACACGTCCACGCCTGTCACAGCGCCGCGCCCGGACCATGCAAGGCCCGTGATCACCAAGGGGCCGTGCCCGTGCGTGATGGGCATTTGCGGGCTGGGGGCGGTGACAACCGATTTGGCATCCATGACCCATGTGAATTTGCGCGAGGTGCCGTTTGCCATGGTGTCGGTGTATTTCGACGTTTCTTCACGGCTTTCGACCGGGGCATCTGTCGCCTCCATCCGGCGGAGCCATTTGACCCACAGGTTCCCTTCCCAGCCCGGCACGATCAGGCGCACGGGGTAACCGTGTTCCATGCGCAGCGCCTCACCATTGGCCTTGAACGCGATCATGCAATCATCCAGCGCCTTTTCCATTGGGATGGAGCGCCCGTTGGACGACGCATCAGCCCCTTCGACAAACAGCCAGTTGGCGATTGGTTGCACGCCAGCCTCCTCCAACAGTGTGCGCAGGGTGACGCCGGTGTATTCCATGTTGTGGATCATGCCATGGGTGAACTGCGAGCCGTTCAGCTGCGCGCCGGCCCACTCCATGCCCGAATTTGCCGCACATTCCAGAAAACAGGTGCGGGTGACGCGGGGAAAGCGTTCTAGATCGGCGTAGGTGAACACCAAAGGCGTGTCGACCAAGCCATTGATCATCAAGCGGTAATCATCCTTGGACAATTCAATTGCGCCGGAATGGTGACGTTCAAAGGCGCACCCTTGGGGCGTGATGGTGCCATCAAGCGCGTGAATGGGCGTGAAGTTGATCGACGATATCACATCGGCGGTCAGCCATTCCACGTTGCGGCGGATGACATCGGACTCGAACCTAATGGGCAGGCCGTAGGGGGCATCATCGACGCCAACCCCAAGGCCGGATGCCCATTCTTGAACTTCGGTGATCATCGGGTCGGGCGTTTGGGCATGGGCGGCGTTGGCCACAAGGGCGCTGCCCGTGGCGGCACTGGCGGCCAGAAAGCCGCGCCGGGTGGTGCCTGTATTGGGCTTGTCTGACATGATCAAACCTTTCTGAAAGCGTTGCGGTTAGGCCCCGGTGACGGTGACCGAGGTGTTGGGTTCAAGTTTCACGGTGCCGATTTTGCGAATATGCGCTTCGACCACATCCCAGATGGGTGGGCCTTCGGCAGTTTCATTCACGCTTGCCCAGCCTGCGACGACGTAATTGCGCGCGGGGTCAATCGCCGCGCCCGTTTTCAGGTGGGTCATGTTGGAGATGCGGCTGCCGATGGGTTTGGACACGTCGATGGAGTATCCAAGCCCGCCAACCCGCACCATATCGCCGCCTTGCTGGTAATAGGGATCAACGTTGAACAGGTTGTCGGCCACATCCTCCAGTATCACATTCAGGAATTCGCCCGTCATTTCCGTGCGATAGCAGGCGGGATAAGTCATAGAGGTGGCGTTGTGGATATCTTCGCGGGTGATATTGTCACCCGGCATCACGGATGCACCCCAGCGCACGCCGGGGGACATGGCGATTTCGGCGTCCCGTTCGGACAGCATGGCGTCACAGATCAGATCATCCCATGTGCCGTTAAAATTGCCACGACGGTAGAGCAGGCTTTCGGTTTTGCCGATCACCTCCTCCAGCTGGTCCTTGAACGGTGCGCGTTCGGCGTCGATCAGTTGGGCCATTTCAGGGTCGGGCGTGATAACATCGGAGAAGATGGGGATGAGTTTGTGGCGGAACCCCATCATTTTGCCATCCCGCACATCGAGATCAACGCGAGAGACGTATTTGCCGTGGCTGCCCGACGCGATGAGGATGGTTTGGCCGACCAGCACAGGTTCGGGGATGGCGTCATGGGTGTGGCCGGTCAGGATAACGTCTATACCCTGCACGCGGCCTGCCATTTTGCGGTCCACATCAAAGCCGTTGTGCGAGAGGACAACAACCAGATCGGCGCCCGCCGCGCGCACTTCATCCACCATTTCCTGCATCCGTTCATCGCGGATGCCGAACGAGTATTCGGGGAACATCCAGCCGGGGTTGGCGATGGGCATGTAAGGGAACGCTTGGCCGATCACGGCGATTTTAGCGCCGCCGCGTTCGAACCATGTGTAGGGGTCGAATGCGGGTTCGTCCCATTCCTTGTCAAAGATGTTTTGGCCAAGGAAGGGAAAGGGCAGCGATTCCACGATTTCCTTGACGCGTTCGGTGCCAAGGGTCCATTCCCAGTGGGAGGTCATAGCCTCCACGCCCAGTTTATTCATCACATTGACCACGTCCTGACCTTTGGTAAGGAGTGAGGTCATGGAGCCGTGCCACGTGTCGCCGCCGTCCAGAATAATCGCCTCTGGCCGATCCGCGCGGATGGATTTGACCACCGTGGCCACCCGGTCCATGCCGCCCATTTTGCCATAGGTTTTGCCAAGGGCGGTGAAATCTTCATAGGTCAGCGCGTAAGCCTCGGGGGAGCCGGGGGTCAGGTTGAACTCTTTGATGAAATCCTTGCCGGTGATATGCGGCGGGATGCCCCGTACATCGCCCACGCCGATGTTGGTGTCCGGTTCGCGAAACCAGATGGGTTTCAACTGGGCGTGAATGTCGGTGATGTGGATAAGGGTGACATTGCCAAACGCATCGAACTGCAACAACTGATCTTGGGTCAACACTTGTTGTGCGGCAAGGCGCGACCAGTTGCCAACGCCAGACGCGCCGTAAAGGGCCGATGCGGCCACCGAGGCTTGGAGGAATTCGCGGCGCGAGATCATGGGGGACCCTTTCAAAGCAGGCATGCGTTTTCAAAGCGCCCAAAGGCGAGAAAAGCGGTTCAGGAATTTCACAAAGTTAGAGCCAGATGCAGGTTCACGGCAAATGCGGGCGTCCCGGTTCAGGGGCGCCCGAAAAGGTCAGTTGCGGACAGACACGCCTTCGACGGCCAGACCATTGCCGCGTGACGCGACATAAAGTTCCAACGCGTTAAATTCGTCCGAGCCGATCTTGAAAGTTTCGGCGCGGGTGTCGCGA
Source organism: Pseudorhodobacter antarcticus (assembly GCF_900110135.1). Classification (GTDB taxonomy): domain Bacteria; phylum Pseudomonadota; class Alphaproteobacteria; order Rhodobacterales; family Rhodobacteraceae; genus Pseudorhodobacter; species Pseudorhodobacter antarcticus. The sequence goes on from NZ_FOCO01000004.1 coordinate 67,904, forward strand.
ACGCAGCCCACGAAACGGCCCTGTGCCGAGGTAAGTTTGGCATCTTTCAGGCGATACACCGGAAAGCCATTGGTCTGACCTTGGGACAAATGGTCGGACCGGATGTAATTGCCGTTGTTGTCTTCATGGCAATTGGCGCAAGACAGCTCCAACTGGCCGTAGCGGGTGTAATAGATTTCCTTGCCCTGCGCGTAAATTGGGGCAGCGGCCCCATCAACGGCAACGTTCACCAACTCGCCCCGCGATTGGAGCGAGATCAGGGCCAGCATATCCGTCATCGCTTCGGCCTTGTCGCCCCACGCCTCAGCGCCCATGCGGGTGGTGCGGCAATCGTTGATATAGGATTCGATGTTCATCACCTTGCCGGATTTCGCATCAACCCGCGGCGTCACGGCGCGCAGGCCCTTCATGCTTTCGGGGCCTTCATGGCAGGACGCGCAGGACTTGCCATCGGTGCCGTCTGCGGTATTCCAGCTGTCGATCCCACGATCCACAAAGATCATGCCCGGATTGTCGAAGTCATCCATTTGGATGGCGCGGGTTTCCGTATCACGAAACTGCCAGCCCGAGATAAGCTCCGTCAGCGCGCCATCAAGATGGGCGGCGGGTGCGGCGCGTGTGATAATTTCGCTACCGTCAATGATCAACGTGTCATTGGCGGGTTCGGCGTGGCCTGCAAAGGCAAAGCCAAGAAATGCGGTCGCGGCCAAGGCCGCTGTGATTGTCCGCTGCGTCATAGTGTTTCCTCCCTATTGGTGCTGCGGAAATCAGGTGATTTCGATGGGTTTGCTGTCTTCGTAAACAGAGCCATCATCATCATACCACGTGAATTTGAACTCGCCCGCCTCATTCACAACCGCCTCAAATTCGAAATAGGGATTGGTGGAAATTGCCGGTTCCATTGTCACGTCGATCACGTTCTTGCCGTTAAAATCGCAGGTAAAACGGTTTATGATCGAACGCGGAATGACAGCGCCATCTTTGTCTTTGCGCTGCCCGGATTCCATCTGGTGGCTGATCAGGGTTTTAAGCACAATCGCTTCACCAGCCTTGGCTGATTTCGGCACTTTTACGCGGGGTTTTACATCATTTGCCATGTTCTATTCTCCCTAATTCAGCCGCCGCAGCCGCCGATGGTGACCTTTACCTCGGACGAGGCGCGCACAAAGCTGCCATCAGGCATTTTGGCGATTGCGATCACGTCTTGGGTTTTTGACAGGCGAATCCGGGTGGAGGCCATATGCGCCCCCGCCAATTCGCCAAAGATGAAAGTGGCCACGGCAGGTGTCGGGTTGCCTGCGGCCAAAATCATGATGGATACGGCACCGGGGGCATCAACGCCCACAGGCACAGTGTTGCCGTTTTCCGCGATTTCTGGCGCGGTCAGTGTAACGCCGGGGCCTACAACCACTTCGGCACCACCGGTAAAGGCGGCGACCGCCTCATCCACGGCGGCAAATGCAGACACCGGGATCGCGGCGGCAGCTACGCTGCCCAAGGCCAGCACAAGGGCATTTCTTCTGGTAAGGATCATCTTGTCACTCCTCTGGTGGCGATGGATTATTCTTTGAATGTCATAAGATAGGCGACGACATCTTCGACCTGCTGCGCGCTGAGCACGGGGGGCAGGGGCTCTGTGCCAGCCTTGCCCGTATAGGCGTCGCCGGGGCGGATATAGCCGGATGTTTTGTAAAATGAGGGCATGATGGTGCCGTCAAACGTCATCTTTGCATTGGCCACAAGCCCGCGCAACTGCGCCTCGCTCCAGCGATCTGCCGCGCCATCAAGTGTGGGGCCAACGGTGCCGGGGAATGGGATATCCTTGGTGATCTCTGCCGCATGGCAGGCCACGCAATTCCCCAGACCTGCGGTTGCGAATACTTTTTTACCTTCTTCCGGATTGCCAGCGGCCCCCGAAAGCGATTGCTCAACTGCCCCTTCCGTGAATGCCACGGCCTCAGGTGCCACTTGTGCAACAGCCGCTCCCGCGCAAAACGCAGAAACGGTCATGCCAATAAGAATTTGGCGCATCATTCGAACTCCTCCCTGTTTCCTCCGAATCCAACGTTAGACCATGCATGCCTTTGTATGCAACAATGATATTTCAATAATTGCATATATAAAAGTTCGCGGGTTTCCCCCAGTCGTGGGTTTCCCCCAATCACGGCGTTCCCATAGTGCGGGCGACGTATTTCTGGAAATGCTCGCCCGTCAGATATTCTTTGTCCTTAACCCAAGTCAAAAGCGCCTTGGTCGTGCCCGCCTCAAACGCGCCGGGCATGGTGACCACGGCGGCTTGCTGCGCGGTTTGGCCCGCCTCCACCTCCTCGGGGAAAAACATCATTGTGGGGGTGAACACCACGCCCCAACGCCGTGCCATGTCCTTTTCGGCAAGGGTTGTGCCGTCGAAATCCGTCACCTCCACATCGCCAAACAGGTTCATCTGCACCACGAAATACGTCTCACGGATCAGCGCGTCGATGGCGGGGTCGGGAAAAATAACCTCATGCATTTTGGTGCAATAAATGCAGCCGCGCTGTTCCCAGATCACCAGCAGGCGCTTGCCCTCCGCGTTCGCCTCGGCCAAATCCTCGGTCAAATCCTTGAAGGTGTCGCGCAACCATGTGGGCTTGTGCAGCCCGTCATCCCCCAATGCGGCGGCGTGAACGGGCAGGGCAAGGGCGATGATGGTGGCAAGGGTGGCGAACAGACGTGTCATAATGGCTCCTATCTTAACGTGCTGGACCAGTCGAAATTGCGGATCATGTAGTCGGCGATGTAGTTGACGGAATTGGTGGCGATCAGAATGGCAAAAATGACCAGCATCGCGCCCATCACCTTTTCCACATGGCCCAGATATTTGCGGTTGCGCCCGACCCAAGCCAGAAACGGTTTGGCAAACAGCGCGGCAATGACAAAGGGCAAGGTCATCGCCAAGCCGTACACCAGCAGCAACGACCCGCCCGTCCACAAATCCCCCGATGCCGACGCCATGAATAAAATCGCGGCCAGCGCGGGCCCAACACAAGGCGTCCAACCAAACCCGAATGCCAACCCCATGACATAAGCACCAATGAAACCCGTGGGCTTCGCGCGCGTTTCCAGCCGCGCCTCCCGGTACAAAAACGGCACTTTGATGATACCCAAAAAATGCAACCCGAACACCAGCAATACGGCGGCTGCCACATAAGACAACTGATCTTTCCACTGAATAAACGCGGACCCCAGCGCCGTCGCCCCCAGCCCCAACAGCACAAAAATGGTGGTCACCCCCAGCGCAAATGCCACCGCAGACCCTACCAACCGCCGTTGCGCCCCCGGCGCAATCTGGTTGTCACCGCGCAATTCCTGCATGGAAATCCCGGCCATATAAGACAAATAAAACGGCACCATCGGCAAAATGCAGGGCGACAGAAAGCTAAGCAATCCCGCCAGCGCCGCCCCGCCATAGCTGATATCAAACATAAACTGTCCTGACCTCATTCATCTTGGCAAAAATACCTCACGGGGGTCCGGGGGTGTGAAGCCCCCGGCGCGTGCCCGCAACCAACCGATAGGAACCGTGCCACAGGGACCGGGCCATAAGGACTTGCACCAACACCAATTCATATTACAATGTGAATATATTTAACGGGAACGTCAATCATGCTCCGCAGCCGCCGCACCCTTATTTCGCATATCGCGGCCATCGCCTTGGCGGGTTCCGCCGGGCTTGCGTCTGCCCAAGAACTGACGCTTTTTATGGTCGAACAAAAAGGCTGCATTTACTGCGAACGCTGGCACGCAGAGGTGGGCGACGCCTATCCCAAAACCTCTGAAGGGCGGGCGGCCCCGCTGCGCCCAATTGATTTGCGCGCGGACCCGCCCGAAGGCGTCACCTTTGCGCGCCGTGCGGTTTTCACCCCCACCTTTATTCTGGTGCGCGATGGTGCCGAAATTGCCCGCCTCGAGGGGTATCCGGGCGAAGATTTCTTTTGGCCCTTGCTTGCCGAAATGCTGACCGATGCGGGCGCGGTGCTGGAACCGGGCGGGTAACGCATTGTTTTTGCCGCATCGCCCGTTTTCATGCCATAACAGCCGCAAATTCGGTTGGCCCATCATGGGCCGAACGACATCAAAGGAATGCGGGGCGTGGCACCTGACACAGCAAAACGAATGACCAGCGGGCACAGCAGTGCGAACGACACGGCGATTCCCCCCGAACAGATGGTGCAAAACGCCTATGAGGCGGCGAATTTCCTAAAGGCGCTGGCGCATGAAGGGCGGCTGATGATTTTATGCCACCTGTCGTCTGGCCCAAAAAGCGTGACAGAGCTGGAAACGCTGTTGTCGTCGCGCCAAGCGGCGGTCAGCCAGCAACTCGCCCGTTTGCGGTTGGAGGGGCTGGTTTCGGCGCGCCGCGATGGCAAGGCGATTTTCTATTCCTTGCAGGACCCAAAGGTTATTCGGGCCGTTGCACTGGTCTACGATATGTTTTGCACGCCAGAATAAGGGTCTGAACCATGGAAAACCTTCCCTTTGGCGTGATGGCAGCAATGGCGGGCTTGCTGGCAGGGGTGGTTTTGGGTCTTGCCGCGCGGTTGGGCGATTTTTGCACATTGGGTGCGCTGGAATCCGCGCTTTATGGCGACGATCAGCGGCGGTTGCGGCTGTGGGGCGTCGTGCTGGCCGTGGCGATTTTTGGCACGCATCTGGGCGCATATTTCGGCTGGGTGCAGATCTCGGCGACGTTTTACCATCAGATCGCGTGGAGCCCTGTGGCGTCGATCGCGGGCGGGTTGCTGTTTGGCTATGGCATGGCGATGGCGGGCAATTGTGGGTTTGGCGCGCTGGTGCGGTTTGGCGGCGGGGATTTGCGGTCGCTGGTTGTCGTTGTGGTCATGGGAATTTTCGCCTTTGTGGCGCTGTCGGGGCCGCTGGCACCCCTGCGCAACGCGCTGTTTGCCCAAAGTGATGCGACCGGCCCGCAAGGCATTGCCCAAGATGTGAACCGGCTTTTGGGCATTGCCCCTTTTGTCACGGCGGGGGCGGTGTCGCTGGGGTTGCTGATCTGGGCGCTGGCCCATTCGGGCTTGCGCGCATCGCCCCGAAAGCTGGTTTGGGGCGTGGCGGCGGGGCTGGCCGTGGTCTGGTCCTTTGTGGCCACAAGCTGGCTGGCGGACCAAAGTTTCGGCGCGGTCGGGGTGGAGGGGTTGTCGTTCACCGCCCCCCTTGGCCGCACGCTAATATGGCTTATGACATCAACCGCGGGCGGGATTTCATTTTCCGTGGGCACGGTTTGCGGCGTGATGCTGGGCGCATTGGCGGGATCGTTGTGGCGCGGCATGTTTAGGTGGGAGGCGTGTGAGGACCCGCGCGAATTGGGCCGCCAAGTGTCGGGCGCGGCCATGATGGGCGTGGGTGGCGTGATCGCGCTGGGCTGTTCGATGGGGCAAGGGGTGTCTGCCTTTGCCACGCTGGCGTGGTCTGGTCCGGTGACATTAGCGGCGATTGCACTCGGGGCGGTGGTGGGCCTCCGCCAGCTGATCGGTGGATTTCAGCCTGATTAGAGCCTATTTTGTGCAGGGGAACGCGTTTTGACCATCCATATCATCAACCCAAACAGCCTGAGCCATGTGACGGATGGCATCGCGCGCGCCGTGGCCCCGATCGCGGCCGCATCCCCCGTGCCCATCACCTGCCACACGCTGGCCGATGGCCCGCCCGGCATTGAAACCCAAGCGCATGTGGACGGGGTTGTGGCCCCCATGTTGCATTTTGCCAGGGGGCTGGAAACGGATGCCAGCGCCTTTGTCGTGGCGTGTTTTTCCGATCCCGGTCTGGCCGCGCTGCGCGAACAAAGCAAAGTGCCCGTGATTGGTATTGCCGAGGCCGCGGTGCTGACTGCGATGACCATGGGCCAGCGGTTTGGCATTATTTCCATCCTGTCAAAATCCATCCCCCGCCACATGCGCTATTTGGGGGCGATGGGGGTGATGGACCGTTTGGCCGCCGATTTACCGCTTGAATTGGGCGTGCAAGATTTGGCAGATGAGGCGCGGACCTTTGCACGCTTGCAAGAGGTGGGGCGCACCTTGCGTGATGGCCACGGGGCCGAGGTGTTGATCCTTGGCTGTGCTGGAATGGCCGCCTTTCGCGCAAGGTTAGAGACTGATTTGGGGCTGCGTGTGGTGGAGCCATGCCAAGCCGCCGCTGCAATGGCCGTGGGGCGCGTGGCGTTGGCACGGGCGCAATAAGGGGGAGATTTCGATGTTTGATGAAACAGCAGCAGGCGTTTATGTGATTGCCGTAACGCCATTTTTGCCGGATGGGTCGGTGGATATGGACAGCACCGACCGCATGGTGGATTTTTATCTGGATGCCGGGGCAACGGGCCTGACCGTGCTGGGCATTATGGGCGAAGCACCGAAATTGACTGGGGCGGAAAGTGCGGCCTTTGTGAAACGCATCGTGGCGCGGGTGGCGGGCCGGGTGCCCGTGATTGTGGGCGTATCAGCCCCCGGTTTTGCGCAAATGGAAGGGTTGACCAAATCGGTGATGGAGAGTGGTGCGGCGGGCGTTATGGTCGCCCCGCCCAACCATTTGCGCACCGATGATCAGATTGTCGGGTACTACCACCAAGCCGTTGATTTTATCGGCGACGCACCAATGGTGGTGCAAGATTTCCCTTTGGTCACCGGGGTGCAAATGTCGGTGCCTGTGATCGCGCGGATTGTGCGCGATTTGCCGACCTGCGTGTGCTTAAAGCACGAAGATTGGCCGGGGCTGGAAAAGATCAGCACCCTGCGCAAGCCGGGGGTTTTGGACCGGCGCATTTCCATTCTGTGCGGCAATGGTGGGGTGTTTTTGCCCGAAGAAATGGCGCGCGGGGCGGATGGGGCGATGACTGGATTTGCATATCCTGAAATGATGGTGTCGGTGGTAAAACACCATGCCAGCGACCCGGAACGTGGCCGCGATTTGTTCGATGCTTACTTGCCGCTGGCGCGGTTTGAACAGCAACCGGGCCTTGGTTTGGCCATTCGCAAACATGTTCTCGCCAAACGCGGTGTTATTGCCCATGCGACCCAGCGCCGGCCGGGGGCCGCCCTGTCGCCCGCTGGCGTGGCGGAGGTGGAGGCGCTGATGGCCCGCCTGACCCGCCGTTTGGCCGAATTGGGGTAGGGTGGGTGTAACCCACCGCCCCTTTCAGCCATTCATCGCCCATGGCCCGTGGTGGTCTGCGCCACCGTCTAGCCGTTCAAACCCATGCGCGCCAAAGAAATCGCGCTGGGCTTGAATCATGTTGGCGGTGGATCGCCCCGTGCGCATCATATCAAACCACGCCAGCCCCGATGCCAGTGCAGGCACGGGCAACCCATGCAGCGCCGCCGTGGCAACCACTTTGCGCAGGGCGTGGTGGGTGTTTTTCAGATGGTCGGCAAAGAATGGCGCCAGCATCAAGTTGCGCGCCGGATCATCTGCCAATGCGGTTGCCATATCGTTCAACATGGACGACCGGATGATGCACCCTTCGCGCCACACTTTTGCGATGTCGGGCAGCGGCAGCGCCCAGCCAAATTCGGTTGACGCGGCCGTGATTAGCGCGAAACCTTGGGCATAGCACAGGATTTTACCTGCGATCATCGCCGCCTCCAGATCCGCCACCTCCAGCGTGCTGGGGGGCAAGGGTTGCGGGGCCGCGCCAAACGCCGCCTGCCCGCGCAACCGTTCATCCAGCCGGGCGGATGTGTTGCGCGCCATGACCGCTGCCTCAATCACCGGGATGGGCGCGGACAGGTGCTGCGCCTCAATCACCGTCCAGCGGCCTGTGCCCTTTTGGCCCGCACGGTCAAGGATGATGTCGATCAGGGGCGCGTTGGTTTTGGCATCGGTGACAGCCGTGACGGCTGCTGAAATTTCGATCAGATAAGATTGCAGTGGGCCCGCGTTCCACCCATCAAGCACCGCGGAAATGGCGGGGGCGGGCATTGCCATACCGTCGCGCATCACGCCGTATACCTCGGCGATCATCTGCATGTCGGCGTATTCGATGCCGTTGTGAACGGCTTTGACAAAGTGGCCTGCGCCCGCCTCACCCATCCAAGTGGCGCAGGGGGTGCCTTGATATTTTGCGGCGATGGCGTGCAAAACAGGCTCTAACCTTGCCCAATCTTGGGCGCGGCCACCCCCCATGATGGACGGGCCGTGCCGCGCGCCTTGTTCACCGCCCGACACACCGATGCCCATAAACTGCGGCCCGCCCTGTGCGGCTGCGGCAGACCTGCGGTTGGTGTCACGAAAATTGGCGTTGCCCGCGTCGATGATCAGATCACCATCGTCCAACAGCGGTGTGAGGGCTGCGATTTGATCATCCACCGCTTGGCCCGCTGGCACCATCAGGATGATCGCGCGCGGAGTTTTCAGGGCTGCGACCAAACCTTTCAGGCTGTCGGTGGGCGTGATGCGCGGGGCCAGATCGCCTGCGGTTTTGGCAAAACGGTGGGTCACATCGGTTGTGCGGTTCCAAACAGCGATGGCAAACCCCTGTTCCGCGATATTCAGGGCCAGCATTGCCCCCATCGTGCCAAGGCCGATCAGGCCGATATCGGATTGGGTCATGGGGTCTGCGCTCCGCTTCTGTTCAGGGTAATGGTGTAAAGGCTGGTGGTGGCGGTGATGTACAATTGATGCTTGGCCCGCCCGCCAAAGCAGATGTTAGAGACGATTTCGGGCACTAGGATTTTACCAAGCATATCGCCCTGCGCGCTGATGCAATGCACGCCGTCGCCCGCCGATGTCCAGATATTGCCATCCGTGTCGCAGCGCAGCCCGTCTGCTGCACCCGGGGTAACGCTGTGAAACACCGCGCCGCCCGACAGCGTGGCCCCGGTCACGCCAAACGCGCGAATATGCTGCGCATCTTGCGAAAACATACGCCCGGTGTCGGCGATATAAAGGCGGGTTTCATCGGGGGAAAACGCAAGCCCGTTGGGGCAGTTGAAATCGGTCGCAACGGCGGCAATCGTGCCATCCGGGTCCACGCGGTAGACGTTGCAGGGCAGGTCTTGGGTCCCTGCGAACCCTTCGTAATTCGTCATAATGCCGTAATGCGGGTCGGTAAACCAGATGGACCCATCGGAATGGACCACCACATCATTGGGCGAATTTAACCGCTTACCGTCAAAGCGGTCCGCGATGATGGTGATGGACCCATCCCATTCGGTGCGCGTCACCCGCCGCGTGCCATGTTCGCATGACACCAACCGCCCCATCCGGTCGCGGGTGTGGCCGTTCGCATAGTTGGACGGCGCGCGATATGTCGTTACCCCCGCGCCGGGGGTGTAGCGCAGGATGCGGTTGTTCGGGATATCGGAAAACAGCAAGCACCCCGCATCGCCAAACCAAACCGGCCCTTCGACCCAATCAAACCCGGTCGCCACCTGCTTTAACGGCGCGTTGAACAGGACGTATTTGCCAAAGCGCGGGTCGATGGCATCATAAAAGGACATTGCGGTTTTCCTTTGGGGCTGGTTGTGTGGGCGCAGCAGGCCATTTGGCCGGGGTCAAACAAGGGGGGATACCATGGGATTTACCGAGGACGCAAAGGTGCTGACAAACGCCGCTGTCATTGCGATGCTGGGCGCGGGCTGCGCCAAGGCGGATGCGATGGGCCAGCCGCAATGTTTGGTGATTGTGGACGCATCCGGCGTTGATTTGGGCGTGTTGCGGATGCGCGGGGCCAAGTTTTTGTCGCTGAAATCGGCGCGGGCCAAGGCGCAAACCGCCGCCAGCACCGGCGGGCAAACCGCGAATATCCCCGAAGCGATGCGCATCCCGCTGGGGCAGGCCACGGGCGGTGCGGTTACCGGGTTGTCGGGCGGTTTGCCCATTCGGATGGGCGGCGTGTTGGTGGGCGGTATCGGCGTTGGTTCCGGCAGCGGCGCGCAGGATATTGAGGTGGGGCAAGCGATGCTGGCCACAATCGGCGCCGATCTGGCCTAAGGGTTTCGTCAAAACGCGATTTGCGCCTTCATCGCTTGTGTGCGGTCTGATGCGATTTTGAACGCATCCTCGGCCCGATGCAGCGGCAGGGTGTGGGTGATCAAGGGTTTCACGTCGATCAACCCCTTTTGCATCAGGCCCACACCCACCGCAAATTCCGCATGAAACCGGAAGGAGCCGCGCAAATCCAGCTCCTTTGATGTGATCGCCATCATCGGCAGGGTCATGTCACCCCCAAGGCCCAGCTGCAAAATGACTCCACGCGGGCGCATCGCCATGATGCCCGCCGCCAGCGCTTGCGCGGCCCCCGAACATTCGTACAAAACGTCAAAAGTGCCTTTGTTGGCACTGTATTCGGCCAGCGCGTCGGGGTCGCTGCCCATATTGATCACCCGGTCCGCCCCACATTGGCGCGCCAGACCCAACGTGAAATCAGACAAATCGGTTGCCACAATTTCCGCAGCCCCTGCGCGGCGTGCGGCGAGTATCGACAAAACCCCAATTGGCCCGCAACCTGTCACCAAAACCCGCTTTCCCAACATCTCGCCCGCGCGTTTGGTGGCGTGCAAGGTCACGGCCAGCGGTTCGGCCATCGCCGCCTCGCCCGCCGTTAACCCATCGGCGGGCACGCATTGGCGGGCATCGGCGACCAAATCTTGGCGAAACGCGCCTTGGATATGCGGAAAGGGCATCGCAGATCCGTAAAACCGCATGTTCAGGCAATGATTGGGCAACCCTTCGGCGCAATACCGACAGTGACCGCAAGGGCGCGAGGGCGACACGGCGACCAATTGCCCCACGCGCAACCCCTCCACGCCCACGCCAATTTCGGTGACATGCGCCGACACCTCATGCCCCAAAATCATCGGTTCACGCAGCCGGATCGCGCCAAACCCGCCGTGGTTGTAATAATGCAAATCCGACCCGCACACCCCGCCTGTGGCCAGTGCCAAGCGCACTTCACCCGCGCCGGGGGCGGATGCTGCCACCTCCTCCACCCGCAAATCATGGGCGGCGTGGATTACGATGGCTTTGGTTTTCCCAGTTTCGGTTTTCCCAGTCTTGGTTTTGGCGGGCATGGCGGTTTCCCCAATCATGACTTCTTGGCATTTGATTATTTTGGTATACCATAATCCACAATGGCGGAATGGCAACTGTATTGCCGCGCCCCGCCGAAATGACAGGAAGGGACTGCGGATGGATTTGTTTAACTTGGCCGGAAAGCGCGCTTTGATCACCGGGTCATCCCAAGGGATTGGCTTTGCGCTGGCAAAGGGGTTGGCCGCTGCGGGGGCGCAGGTGGTTCTGAACGGGCGCGATACGGGCAAACTGGCGGCGGCGGCGGCGCAGATTGCGGGGGCCAAAACGCTGGCCTTTGATGCGACGGACCACATGGGCGTGCGCGCGGCGGTGGATGGGTTTGAAGGGGCCGTGGGCCCGATCGACATTTTGGTGAACAACGCCGGCATGCAGCACCGCAGCCCGTTGGAGGATTTTCCCGCCGATGCGTTTGAACGCCTGTTGCAAACCAATATCGCCAGCGTTTTCCATGTGGGCCAAGCGGTTGCGCGCCATATGATCGCGCGAAAAGCGGGCAAGATTATCAACATCGCATCGGTTCAAACCGCGCTCGCCCGTCCGGGCATTGCACCTTATACGGCGACCAAAGGGGCGGTGGGCAACCTGACCAAAGGCATGGCGACCGATTGGGCGAAACACGGGTTGCAATGCAATGCCATTGCACCGGGGTATTTCGACACGCCATTGAACGCGGCCTTGGTGGCGGATCCGGATTTCAGCGCGTGGTTGGAAAAACGGACCCCCGCGGGCCGCTGGGGCAATGTCGATGAATTGGTGGGGGCGTGCATATTCCTGTCGTCGCCTGCGTCCAGCTTTGTGAATGGCCATATCCTATATGTGGATGGCGGCATAACGGCGTCTCTGTGACGGCGCTTCGGCTGGTTTTGATGGGGGTGGCGGGGTGCGGTAAATCCTCGGTTGGGGCGGCGTTGGCCCCGATGTTGGGGGCGGTTTATGTCGATGGCGATGATTTGCACCCCGCCGCCAACATCGCCAAAATGCGCGGGGGGCAGGCGCTGACGGATGCAGATCGCTGGCCTTGGTTGGCGGCTGTTGGGTCTGCGCTGCATCTGCCGGGGCGTATTGTGGGGTGTTCGGCTTTGAAACGCAGCTACCGCGCGCGGATTGCGGACCATGCAGGCGGCCCGGTTTGGTTTGTGCATCTGTTGGGCAGCAAGGCAGTTATTGCTGCCCGCATGGCCGCCCGGTCTGGGCATTTCATGCCCGCTAGCTTGCTCGACAGTCAATTCGCTGTATTAGAGCCTGTTTTGCCAGACGAATCCGCCATAACCGTCGATATTGACCAACCCATGACCACCCTGCTGGAGGAGATTGTGGCAAAGCTTGGGTTGAAAGCACATTCTTAACCCGCGCTAAATTCGTCTTGGCTTAAATACCTAAATTCCGCCCGGTGTCACAGGCCCAAGCGGTCAAAATGCGTCTCTAACACTGCCCAATCGTCCAATCGCAGCCGCACAGGCAGGGTCAACACTTTGGGGCGAAAGGCGGGCGGCAGGCGCACCGCGTCTTTTTCCGTGGTCACCAATTGCGCCCCAAGGCTGGTCGCCTCATGCTCCAACCGCCGCAAAATCGTGTCGGTGAACGGCTGATGATCGCTCAATGCCTCGCCGCGCAGCACATTGGCCCCGGTTGCGCGCAGCGTGGCAAAGAATTTGTCAGGGTGGCCAATGCCTGCAAAGGCCAGCACGGGTTCGCCCGCCCAATCCATCCCCATTTGCAGCACGTCCAACCGCCCGGTAAGGTGTGGCAAGTGCAATTGCGTGCCCCAAGTTGTGGAAAATTGCGCCTGCGCTGCCGGGTCGCCAATCGACAGCACCACATCCGCCCGCGCAAGGCCTACCGCCACAGGTTCGCGCAGCGGCCCCGCAGGCAGGCAGCGCCCATTGCCAAACCCGCGCTGGGCGTCGACCACAACCAACGATAGTGATTTGGCGATGTTAGGGTCTTGAAACCCATCATCCAGCAGCACCACTTGCGCCCCGGCGGTCTGCGCCGCTGCCACCCCCGCAGCCCGATCGCGCACGACCCAAGTGGGGGCAAAGGCCGACAACAGCAGCGGTTCATCCCCGGTATCTGCCGCGCTGTGTTGCCGTGCGTCCACCAAAACAGGCCCCGCCAGCCGCCCGCCATAGCCGCGTGAAACGACATGCACGGCGCGCCCGCGGGCGGTCAGGCGTTCGATCAAGGCGATTGCCGTGGGCGTTTTGCCCGTGCCGCCTGCGTTCAGGTTGCCGATGCAAATCACGGGCACACCCGCCGTCACGCCCACCCCTTTGCGCAGTCGCCGGGCCGTGGCGGCCCCGTAAATCCAGCCCAGCGGGGCGAGGACCCGCGCGCGCCAATCGGGGGCGCTGGGGGGGGTATTCCAAAAACCGGGGGCTTGCATCAAGGCGTTGCCTCCAGCAAATCGCAGATCACTTTGATCACGCGGTCCGTCGCCTCTGCCCCATCGGATTCCACGGCCCAGGCGGCCTGCGCCAGTTTGGCGGACCTGTCGGGGGCCAAAAGTTCACCCAAGGCGGTGGAAAGTTCGCCCGCGTTGCGCACCAAACTGGTCGCTTGCGCCGACGCGAGGCGGCCCAGCGTGGCCCCGAATGGCCCGGCGCGGGGGCCATGCAGGATGGCGGAGCCCAGCGCTGCTGCCTCCATCGGGTCGCGGTTGGTGCCTGCGTCTGTCATGCCGCCGCCCAAATAGGTGACCGGGGCGAGGCGATACCACAGGCCAAAATCCTGCGCGGGGTCAGTGATATAGACCTGCACGTCGGACTCCGGCTCCTCCTCGGCGGCGCGGCGGGCGATGGTCCAGCCTTCGGTGTCTTCCATCATCTGGACCAGCGCCGGGATGCGCGCGGGATCTTGGGGGGACAGGATCAACAGCAGGCGGTGGGCCAGTCGCATGGCGCTGCGGTGGGCGGTGATCACGGCCGCCTCCTCTGCCTCGGGCAATCCGGCGGCGAACCAAACAGGGCGGGTCGCGAGGAGGGCGGCGAGGGCCGTGCGCTCCGCCTCTCGGCAGGGGAGGACCGCGCTGGGGCTTTCCATGCGGCCTGTGATTTGCAAGGCGGGATCGCTGGCCCCGGCGGCCCGAAAAGCGCGGACGGCGGGGCCATCAATCGCAAGGATCGCGCTGAAGGTGCCCAAAAGGCCGCGGATCAGCCCCGGCCACCAGCCGTCGCGGCCCCGCATCAGGGTGGGCGCGCGGGCATCGACCAGCAGGGCGGGGATGCGGCGGGTGTGCGCCTCGGCCAGCAAGGCGGGACGCAGCTCCCCCTCCGCGAGGATGAGGATATTGGGTTGCCAGTGGTCCAGCATGGCCCGCGCTTCGGCCGGGGTATCGTTGGGGGTGGGTTGCCACAGGATACCGCCGTGGCGCAGATCGGGGTTGGTGTCGCTGGTGATCAGGATGTTGAGGCCGTGATCCTCCTCCAGCCGGCGGGCGAGGCCGGTGATTTGCGGCTGACTGTTGGGGCTGGGGGCGTGAAGCCAGACCAGCGGGCCGTGCGGGCGGGTGGGCCTGTTCGCAGCGCTGGCGGGGGTGGCCCGGTTCGCCAGATTATAGAGGGTGAGGCCGAGAGAATAGGCCATTTGGGGGCGTTACGCGCCGAGTTCGGCGGTGGGGGATGTGGGCTGACCTTCGTCATTCAAACGGTGGATATGGGCAATGAAATAGCGGGTCTGCGCCTCATCCACTGTCCTGTGCGCCTCGGCCTTCCAAGCTTGATAGGCGGTGGCGTAATTGGGGAACATGCCGACGATATGGATGGCATCGGGGTTTTTGAAAACGGTGCTGTCGGTGCTGATAAGTTCGCCGCCAAAGACGAGGTGAAGGCGCTGTTGGGGGGTGGTCATCGGGCTGCTCCGTTTCAGGGAAAAAAGGTTGAGCGCAGGGTAGTGGGTTTGGGGCGCGCGCGAAAGGGGGTGCGAAATCGCGCGCGATGCGGCGGGTAAGGCGTTGGTTTTGTTTGGTTATGGGATTTTTGTTAAGACTTTGGTAAGGTTTGGATCGCGGTTTTGGGGGTGGGTTTGGTGCATTGCACCGCCGCCAGTGCCCAGAGCGCAGGGGAATGTTGATTGGCGATTTCTGATGTGCCAAAATCCTTTAACAACTGGTTGAGTTTTGAACGGGGTTTTTGGCGGCGGAAAATGGGTGTTTTTGAAGCCGTGCCAAAAATTTGAAGCCGTGCCAAAAAGGAGCGTTTGTTTCTCTGTTAAAGGGGCCGCTGTGTGGGCACAGTCTCTGCACCTTGAACCTTCGTTGCACGGGATAACATTGGATTTTTGTAAGTATATGGCTAAAAAGCGAAAACCCGCGAGGACCAGTTACGGCTGTCGCGGGCATCTAAGAATTTGAAGGCCTGAATTTGCCTTCGATTAGCCTCTTATATGGTTTCACATGCGGACTTGTCAAGCCCAGCATTGAGGCCGAGAATGACACCGAGTGGAGCATTAATACATTGTTATCTATCATAATATCTCAGGAAAGATTAACTAAGTACCTGGCTGAGGCCGGACATGACTCGGATAGAGCACTAGCGCTCTATGGTTGGAATATCTAGCTCAGCGAGTCATTTTTTCCAGTGCTGAGCGCTGCTGAGGTGTGCCTGCGCAACACCTTGGTAACCCGCCTAACCGAAATGTATGGTCAAAATTGGTGGGAAGATCCCGCATTTCTTTTACAAATCAGGAGTGGAGGTAAGAGAATTGTAAAGACGGCTGGTGACAAGCTTGCAAATACAGGAGCCGTAACTTCAGGCAGGATGACTGCCGAACTTAACTTTGGCTTCTGGGTAAAAATGTTGCTACCTCGTCATGAGGCAGTCTTTTGGCCGAACTTTCACGCCAATTTTTCTCATTTACCAGCAGCGGTATCATACGAAAGATTATACAAGCGGTGTGATGATGTTCGTGAGTTTCGCAATCGCATTTTTCACCATGAGCCTATCTTACACAGAAACATAACCGCCGAGTACAGTCAGATCATGGAGCTGATCAAATGGTTTAGCCCTGACAAAGCAACTTGGATCAAGACGTATTCGCGGGTGATGACGGTGGTACGGCAAAAGCCTTGAAGCTAAGTTCCCAAAAACGATCGTTTTTGGCACACTCAACATCCCCATCGCCGCTCTCGTATTTTTTGCTTTCACGCACGCCCACCCCGCTGGGATATTTTGGCGGTTGTGTGGTGGTGCATCATGCAGTTGGCGCGGGGTTGGACGGGGCGGTGGGTTGGAAACCCACCCTACGCGGCGGGGCGTTAAGGGTGCGCGCAAGTTTTCCCCAAGTTGGCGTGGACTCGGGGGGGGAATTGGCGTATGAGGCGCCCTTGGCCCGAAGATGTTCCGGTGCTGGTGGGCGCGGAGGCCCTTACCAGTCAGGGGTGTGGTGGCCGTTTACCGGGCCGATGTGCCCCCCTGATTTAGGCAGAATACATGATTGAGAACGTGAATATCGCCGGGCCATTGGCCGCGGCGCTGGAAGCCAAGGGCTATGCCAGTTTGACGCCTGTGCAAGAGGCAGTTTTGGTGGAGGAAGCGGCGGGGCGTGACCTGCTGGTTTCGGCGCAGACCGGATCTGGCAAAACTGTGGCATTTGGTTTGGCGATTGCGCCCGATTTGCTGGCGGGGGCGGAGCGGTTTTTGTTTGCCGACGTGCCGCAAGCGTTGATTATTGCGCCGACGCGGGAATTGGCGCTGCAGGTCGCGCGCGAATTGGAATGGCTGTATGCCGAGGCGGGCGCAAAGATTGCGACCTGCGTGGGCGGCATGGATTACCGGACCGAAAAGCGGCGTTTGGACCAAGGCGCGCATATTGTTGTGGGCACGCCGGGGCGGTTGCGCGACCATATTGATCGGCGCTCGCTTGATTTGTCCGGCCTGAAGGCGGCGGTTTTGGACGAAGCGGACGAAATGCTCGATTTGGGGTTTCGCGACGATTTGGAGTATATTCTGGCCCAAGCGCCGGAAGATCGCCGGACGTTGATGTTTTCGGCGACCGTGCCAAAAGCGATTGCGGAACTGGCCAAGGTTTTCCAAAACGACGCGCTGCGGTTGCAGACGGCGGGTGAGGCCAAGCAGCACGTCGATATCGAATATCGCGCGTTGTCGGTGCAAGTGCGCGACCGGGAAAACGCGATATTCAATCTGCTGCGGTTTTATGAAGCGCCGACAGCGATTGTGTTTTGCAAGACGCGGGTGAACGTCAACAGCTTGATGGCGCGGATGGGCAACCGCGGGTTCAAGGTTGTGGCGCTGTCGGGCGAGTTGAGCCAGCAAGAGCGGACCAACGCGCTGACATCGCTGCGCAGCGGGCGCGCGCAAGTGTGTATTGCGACGGATGTGGCGGCGCGGGGCATCGATTTGCCGGGGCTGGAATTGGTTATCCACGCCGATTTGCCCAGCAATTCCGAGATTTTGTTGCACCGTTCGGGGCGGACCGGGCGCGCGGGGTCCAAAGGGGTTTCGGCGCTGATCGTGGCGCCAAGCGAGTTTCGCAAGGCGCAGCGGTTGTTGCAGGGTGCCAAAGTGGTGGCGGAATGGGGGGCGGCCCCATCGGCAGACGAGGTGCAAGAGCGCGACGACCAGAGGATTTTGGAGCATCCAGCCCTTGGGCCCAATGACGGAGAAAATGCTGTTTTGGCCGCGACCCTGTTGGACCGCTTTGGTGCCGAGCAAGTTGCAGCGGCGTTTGTGAGCATTTGGCGGCAGGGGCGATCATCGCCCGAAGTGCTGTCTGAGGTGGCAAATGCGGGTGAACGGGCGGCCCCTGCGCCGCGCGGCGAATTTGGTGCATCGGTGTGGTACACGATTTCGGTGGGTCATACGGGCCGGGCCGAAGCGCGTTGGTTGTTGCCGAAAATTTGTGAGGCGGGCGGGATTACCAAGGATGGTATTGGCGCGATCCGCGTGCAGCACGACCTGACCTATGTGCAGATTGGCAAGGCTGTGGCCGATAAGTTTGGCGCGGGTTTGGCAATTGAAGAGGGCGTGGAAATGGTGCGGATGGAGGGGGAGCCGTCACTGGACCGCCCCGAACGCCCGGCCCGGCCTGCGCGCGCGGAAAAGCCTGCGTATAAGGCGAAACCGTCGCGGTTTATTGAAGATGATGCGCCATTGCCGGAGCGCAAACCCTATACCAAGCGGGAGCCTGCGGGCGATGCGTGGAGTTCTGACAGCGGAACGCCTGCTGGGTTTGAAGGCAAGGCGGAAGGGTCGAAACGGGCGGCGAAGCCATATGCCAAGCCTGAGGGCGCGAAACCCTATGCCAAGCCTGCGGGGGATAAGCCTTATGGCAAGCCCGCTGCGAGGCCTGCCGATGGCGAGAAGAAGGCATGGGTCAAGCGCGAGCCGGGCGATGGCAAGCCGTGGGAAGATCGCGGCGATGCGCCTGCGCGCAAACCCTATGCCAAGCGCGAGGACGGTGCGAAACCTTATGCCAAGCCAGCGGGCGACAAGCCGTACGGCAAGCCAGCGGGCGACAAGCCCTATGCGCCACGGGGCGACAAGCCTTATGCAAAGCGTGCGGAGGGGGAGGGGGCAAAACCCTATGCCCGCAAGGCCGAGGGCGATGCGCCAAAACCTTATGCAAAGCGGGCCGATGGGGCGAAACCCTATGCGCCGCGCGGGGCCAGTCCGGATGCGGGAGGCGAGCGTAAGCCACGCTGGAAGCCCGAGGAAGGCGCTGCGGCCAAGCCACGGTCGGCAGGGATGAAATCACACGGCGGGGCGGAGGGGAAACCTGCGCGGTCTGCCGGGTTCAAATCGCACGGGGCGGAAGGCAAGAGTTTTGGCAAGCCGAGTGCGGGCAAGCCATTTGCCAAACCTGCAAAGCCGAAAGCGAACCCGAACGACACCAGCAAACGCTTTGTGCCGCCGAAAAAAGGGTAAATTTTAAGGAAAGGGCCCGGGCAGCGATGCGCCGGGCCTTTTTCATTTGGAGGCTTTATTTGGGCTTTTGGGTTAGGCCACTTCAGCCGCTTGGGGTTGGACCACGGGCAGCGCATCTTTGGGGCAATGGCTGACCAGCGCATCGGTTATTGCGGTTTTGCGCAAGGGTTTGGTGAGGTATTCATCAATGCCTGCGGCAAGGATGGAGGTGTCATCGCCGTCCATCGCATGGGCGGTTAATGCCACGATGGGCACATGGGTGCCGCGCGTGGATTCCAGCGCGCGAATGGCGCGGGCGGCGTCTTTTCCATCCATTTCGGGCATTGAGATGTCCATGAAAATCATATCGGGGTGGAAGCTGTCAAACAGCTCCACCGCCTCGCGGCCATTGTTGGCGAAGGTGAGGTCGATGGCCAAATCCTTGACCATTTTGCGGAAAACGAGCTGGTTTGTGCGGTTATCTTCGGCGGCCAGCACGTGCATCAAGCGGCTGCCTGCGGGGGGCGGTGGGGCCGGCGCGGGCGCTGTGACCGTGGGGGCGTGCAGGTCGCGCAGGCGGCGGTAAAGTTCGGAACGCAGCAGCGGTTTTTGCAAAACGGTGGCAAGATGCTGCGCGCCGGGGGCATCGCGCACCGTGCCGGGGTTGGAGGAAAAGAGGACGATGGGCAGGCTGTGACCCTGTTCGCGCACGGCACTGGCCAGTTGCAGCCCGGTCATTTCCGGCATTTCATGATCGGTGATCAGCACATCATAATTGGCATCGCGGGCGAGTTCGGCCAGCACATCGGCCCCAGACCGGCACAGCGTGACGGTGATGCCATAGGTGGTTAACTGCCGTTCCAGAATGGTGCGGTTGATGAATTTATCATCAACAACCAATGCGCGGCGCAAGGTGACGGGGGCGAGCATCACGGTTTGATCTTCGGCTACGGGAAGGGTGATGCGGAAGCCGAAACACGAGCCTTTGCCAAATTCACTGTCGACCCAGACGCTGCCGCCCATCCGTTCAATCAAGCTTTTTGAAATGGCGAGGCCAAGGCCCGTCCCTTCGAATTTTCGGTCCGCCTCGGATTCCACTTGGTTGAATTCGCCAAACACATGGTCGAGTTGGTCGGCGGGGATGCCGATGCCCGTATCTTCGACCGAAATGTGGAGGGCTTGTTGGCCGGGGTCGGTTTCCAAGCCGACGATGCGGACCAGCACATGCCCTTTTTCCGTAAATTTCACCGCATTGCCAATAAGGTTGGTGAGAACTTGGCGCAAACGGCCCGCGTCACCGACAAAACGGGTGGGCAAGAACAGATCGAAATCAATCATCAGATCAAGGCCACGTTCGCGCGCGCGGGGCTGCAGCAGCATCGCGACTTCATGAATGATGCGTTCTAAATCAAAAAGTTCTGGGTGCAGGGTCAACCGCTCCGCCTCAATTTTCGAGTAGTCCAGAATGTCGTTGATGATGACCAAAAGCGCCTCACCCGATGACCTGATGGTGTCGGCGAACAGACGTTGTTCCTCATTCAAATTGGTATCGCAGAGGAGTTCGGCCATACCGACCACACCGTTCATGGGCGTGCGGATTTCATGGCTCATGTTCGCAAGGAACGCGGATTTGGCGCGGTTTGCCGCCTCGGCGGCTTTGCGCGCGGTTTCCAGCGCGGCCTGTTGTTCTTTTTGATGGGTGATGTCGACGCGCAGGCCAACGCGGCCACCATCGGGGGTGGGCTGTTCCAGCACGCGCAGCCAGCGACCGCCCGCCAATTCCTGTTCGCGCTCCTCTGGGCCATCAAGGGGGTTGCCGATTCGGGCGTCGAGCCATTCGTTTTCGCAACCAATGGCGTCGATGAAACTGCCCGCATCAAGCCCCGCGCGCAGGATGGATTCGTAAGTGGCGCCGGGCTGCATCAAATGCGCGCTTTCGGGGTAAATTTCGCGAAAGCGTTGGTTGCAGGTGAGGAGCTGTTCGTTGCGATCAAAGAGGACAAAGCCGTCAGGTATCGCCTCAATCGCGGCCCAGATGCGCATTTGTTCTGTGATATCAAGGGCAAGGCAGACCATATCCCCATCGCGCGCGCGGCGGTCCACAAGGCGCAACCATTGGCCAGAGGTGAAATGAACCACCTCCGGTTCAATGGGGTCACCATCCCAGCGGGCGCGCATGCGGGCGGCCCAATCGGCGGGATTGGCATCGCCGATGTCGACCATCCCCTCCTCTGCCGTGATTTT
This sequence comes from Pseudorhodobacter antarcticus, assembly GCF_900110135.1. Classification (GTDB taxonomy): domain Bacteria; phylum Pseudomonadota; class Alphaproteobacteria; order Rhodobacterales; family Rhodobacteraceae; genus Pseudorhodobacter; species Pseudorhodobacter antarcticus. Next base: position 89,095 of record NZ_FOCO01000004.1, read on the forward strand.
CAAAATCTCGGCGTAGGGCGTGCCGGGGCCGACGCCATAATCGAGATAGGGCGAAAGGTAGGCGCGGTTGGCGACGAGCAAGCGTTGTTCGGCGTCAAACACCGCGAACCCATCGTTCAGGGCGTTGACGCTGTCGCGCAGGCGGCGTTCTGCCATGACGGCGGTGGTGTGGGCGGCGTCCAGATCGGACAAAAAGCGGGAGTTTTGGCCTTTTAGCATCTGCGCCTCGGTCACGGCGGCGTGGGTGACGTGACGCTGTTCGACGATTTGGTTGGACAGCGCGCGGGCGTGCAGGGCCAGTTTTTCATTTGCGGCATAAAGTTCGCGCTGTTTTTGTTCCAGCAAGCGTTCTGCGGCCAAGCGCCCGCGCCGTTCCTTGGCCAGTCTGTCCACAATATCCATTGTCGTCCTAATCTTTGTCTGCGAATCCATGGGCCTGCCCGGTGCCTTTGCACACTCGCCCAACAAGATGAATTGAGTGTTAATTCATCTGGGATTTTGGGGGGAGGCGTGCCAAGGTTGGGGGACCGATTGGCGTATTTGGCGGAGGTGTTTTCCCATGGCTTATTTCCTGAAATCTGTAGGTGGCGCGGTTTTGGCGGGGCTGTTGGCGATGACCGGTGCCAGTGCGCAGGATTTGGTGCCCGCCAAGCGGTTTATGTTGAGCCAGGATGTGGATTTGCCAGGGGGCGATATTGCGTCGTTGTTTGATACGGATTTGGCGGCCTGTCAGGTGGCGTGTTTGGCGAATACGTCCTGCACCGCGATCACGTTCAATGCGCGCAATGGGTCGTGTTTTCTGAAGGCGGGGGCGGGGGCGGGTGTGCCTTATGCGGGGGCGATTTCAGGGGATGTTCTGGTGGCGGGGCGCGGGGCGCAGGATTTGGCCCAAGTGCGGGCGGCAGAGTTGGATTTTCTGGGCGCGGGGGATTTTGACGTGGCGCGGGCGCAGGCCGTGGGATTGGCAGCGCAGCATTTGACCGGAGGCTGGACGGCGGCGGATTTGTTGGCGGCGGCGCAGGATACGGGGGCGCAGGATACGGGGGGGGATGTGGCGCGGGCCGCCGGGTTGGTGGGGGCGGCGATCAATATCACCGATGCGGCGGGCGATTGGGCGGAATATGGGCGGTTGTTGGCCGTGGCCGCGCTGGGCGATGCGGACAATCGCGGGGCGTTGCAGGCGCGGGCGCTGGCGGCCAGCGTGAACGGGTATGTGCGGGCGGATGGGGCGGGGTTGCGCCATTCGATCTTGGTGCAGATGGCTGAGGTGTTGGAGGCGCAAGGGCGCGGGGCCGATATGGTGCCTGCGTTACGGCTGGCGCAGGCGGTGCAGCCGCGCGTTGATACCGAGGTCGCGCTGGGCGTGGCCATGGGGAAATACGGGTTCCGGGTGATGGAAAACGATGTGCAATCTGACAGCGCGCGGCCCCGGATTTGCGCGCAGTTTTCGGGTGATTTGGCGAAGGGGGTGGACTTTAACCCCTTTGTGCAGATGGACGCGGCGGGCCTGACGGTGGAACGCAATGGCGACCGTTCGTTGTGCGTGGAAGGGGTGGCGCATGGCGCGCGGTATGCGTTGACGTTTCGCGCGGGCATCCCGGCGGCGGATGGGCAAGTGACCGCGCGGCCTGTGACGATCACGGCATATGTGCGCGACCGCAGTCCGGTGCTGCGCTTTGGCGGGCGGGCTTATGTGTTGCCGCGCGCGGGTGATGCGGCGCTGCCGATTGAATCGGTGAACGCGGCGCAGGCGGATTTGACGCTGTACCGCGTGACCGACCGCAACATCCTGCGCGCGGTGCAAGAGGGGATGTTGAGCGAGCCGATTAGGTTTTGGCAAGAAGATGGGTTTGCCAACGGGATTGGGGCGCAGATTTGGGCAGGCCAAGCCGATTTGGCGATGGAGGTGAACCGCGATATGACCACGCGCTTGCCCATGGCAGAGGCGTTGGCGGGCCAAGGTGCGGGGATATTTGTGCTGCGCGCGGCGCTGCCGGGCAAGGCGGCGGATGAGGTGGCCCCGGCGTGGCAGTGGTTTGTGGTGTCTGATCTGGGGATAAGCACCCTGTCGGGGATTGATGGGTTGCATGTGGTGGTGCGCAGTTTGGGTACGGCGGGCGCGAAACCGGGTGTGACGGTGGAATTGTTAAGCCGGGGGAATGAGGTGTTGGGCACCGCGCAAACCGATGCGCAGGGGTTTGTGACCTTTGCAGCGGGATTGACGCGCGGTGTGGGCGCGCAGGGCCCGGCGATGGTTGTGGTGCGCGATGGGGCGGATGACACGGCGTTTATGTCGCTGACCGACCCGGAATTTGATCTGTCAGACCGAGGCGTGGAGGGGCGTGAGGCGGCCCCGCCGATGGATGTGTTTTTGACGACCGACCGGGGTGCGTACCGCGCGGGGGAGGTGGTTTATGCCACCGCCTTGACCCGTGACGGTGATGCGCGCGCGATTGCGGGCGTGCCGTTGACCGCGATTGCGAAGCGCCCCGATGGGGTGGAATATTCGCGGGCGGTGGCGAGTGATGCGGGCGCGGGCGGGCATGTGTTTGCCGTGCCAATTGCGGGCAGTGCGCCGCGTGGGACGTGGCGGTTGGAGGTGTTGGCGGATTTGGAGGCGGCACCTTTGACCAGCCGCACGTTTTTGGTCGAGGATTTTCTGCCGGAACGGATTGATTTTACGCTGACGTTGCCGGATGCGCCGTTGCGCCTTGGCGATGCGCCGGAGTTGACGGTGGAGGCGAAGTATCTGTTTGGCGCGGTTGGGGCGGATTTGGCAATTGAAGGCGATGTGATTTTGCGCGCGGCCAAGGGGCTTGCGGCGTATCCCGGCTATGCCTTTGGATTGGCGAATGAGCCGTTCAGCACGCGGGTTGAAGGGTTTGGCGGCGCTGTGACCGATGCGCAGGGGCGCGCGGTGGTGACGCTGGCGATGCCGCAGGTTGATGACCCCGCCCGCCCGTTGGAGGTGGTTGTGGTGGCGCGCGTGGCCGAAGGATCCGGGCGGCCTGTGGAACGGAGGTTGATGACGCCCCTGTCGCCTGCGGCGGCGATGATTGGGGTGAAACCGCTGTTTGACGGTGTGGTGGCGGAAGGTGCCGAAGCGCGGTTTTCGCTGCTGGCTGTGGGGGCGGACGGCCCCGTGGCGATGCCTGTGGCGTGGGAATTGTCGCGGATTGAAACGCGTTATCAGTGGTATCAGGAATTTGGCAATTGGAATTGGGAACCTGTGACCAGCCGCGAACGGGTGGCCGAGGGGGTTTCGGAACTGGGCGCTGCCGTGGAGATTGGTGCGGCCGTAAGCTGGGGCGAGTATGAGTTGGTTGTGACCCAAGCGGGGGGTGCGGCGGCGACCAGCACGCGGTTTTATGCGGGCTGGTATGCGCCCGCCGATGTGACCAGCACGCCCGATACGCTGGAACTGTCGTTGGACAAGGCAGCGTATAAGCCCGGCGATGTGGCGCAGTTGCGAATTGTGCCGCGGGCCGCGGGCGTGGCGCTGGTTTCCGTTTTGTCGAACCGCGTGGTGTCGATGCAGATGGTGGATGTTGTTGCGGGCGAAAACACCATTGCGCTGGATGTGACGGATGATTGGGGCGCGGGGGTGTATGTGACAGCCTCCGTTTTGCGGCCGATGGATGTGGCGGCGGGGCGCAACCCCGCGCGGGCGATGGGATTGGCACATGCGGCCATTGACCCTGGCGATCGGGCGCTTTTGGCGACGGTTGAGGTTGCGGCGGAGGTTGCCCCGCGTGGCCCGATGGAGGTGGCGGTGCGGGTTGATGGGTTGCGCGCGGGCGATACGGCGTTTGCCACGATCGCGGCGGTGGATGTGGGGATTTTGAACCTGACATCTTTTGGCGTGCCGGACCCAAAGGCGCATTACTTTGGCCAGCGCAAGTTGGGCGTGGGGTTGCGCGATGTCTATGGCCGGCTAATTGACGGGCTGAATGGTGCGGTTGGTGTGGTGCGGTCGGGTGGCGATGCGGCGGCGCAGGCACGGTTGGAGGCGCCACCCCCGACCGAGGAATTGGTGGCCTATTTCATCGGACCCGTGACGGTGGGTGCGGATGGGTTGGCGCGGGCTTCGTTTGATTTGCCATCGTTCAATGGCACGGTCCGCGTGATGGCGGTGGTGTGGTCGCAAGCGGGCGTGGGGCAGGCGAGCGCGGATGTGTTGGTGCGTGACCCGGTTGTGGTGACCGCATCGGTGCCGCGCTTTTTATCGCCGGGCGACGAGAGCCGGATGCTGTTGGAGGTGGTGCATGCCACGGGGCCAGCGGGGCGGATGGGGTTGGATGTGACCGCTGCCCGGTTGGCGCTGGGGGCGGTGCCATCGGGGTTTGAACTGGCTGTGGGCGGTAAGGCGGTGTTTGAGGTGCCGATCACGGCGGGGGTTGAGGGCGTGCAGGAGGTTTCTGTCGCGCTGACCACGCCGGACGGCAAGCAGTTGACCAAAGTGTTGCGCATCCCCGTGCAGCGGGGCGACCCAGAAATTGCGCGCAGCTCACGGTTGGATTTGGCGGCGGGGGCGGTGTTTACGCTGGACCAGTCGGTGTTTGACGGGTTTGCGCCGGGGTCGGGGCTGGCCACAATGGCCGTGGGGCCGATTGCGCGGTTGGATGCGCCGGGGTTGCTCGCCGCGTTGGACCGATACCCTTATGGCTGTACGGAACAGGTGACATCGCGGGCGTTGCCGTTGATTTATTTTGATCAAGTGGCGCAGGCGATGCAGATGAAAGGCGCGGAGAATATCGGGGTTCGGATTGCCGAGGCGGTGGGCGCGGTCTTGACGAACCAAACATCGGAAGGCGGGTTTGGGCTGTGGGGGCCAAGTGCGGGGGATTTCTGGCTGGATGCATATGTCACCGATTTCCTAAGCCGGGCGCGGGCGCAGGGGCATGCGGTGCCGGATGTGGCGTTCCGGTCTGCGTTGGATAACTTGCGCAATCAGGTGAATTACACGGCGGATTTTGATGAGGGGGGTGAGGCGCTGGCCTATGCGTTGATGGTGCTTGCGCGTGAAGGGGCGGCGGCGATTGGCGATTTGCGGTACTATGCGGATGTGAAGGGCGATGCCTTTGCCACCCCGATTGCGCAGGCGCAGTTGGGGGCGGCGTTGGCGAGTTATGGCGACCAGCGGCGCGCGGATGCGATGTTTGCGCGGGCAGGCGCGCGCATTGCGGCGGATGGGCTGGAGGAGGCGCAAGTGTACCGTGCGGATTACGGCACGGCGCGGCGCGATGCGGCGGCGGTGTTGACGCTGGCGGTGGAGGCGGGATCTGAGGTGGTGGACCGCGATGCGCTGGCCTTGGCGTTGCGGCCCGATGGGCGGGCCATGTCAACGCAGGAGTCTGTGTGGACGTTGCTGGCGGCCAATGCGTTGATTGATCGGGCGGGGGCGGAGGGGATTACCTTGAACGGCCAGCCTGTGGATGGCCCATTGGTGCGGGTGTTGCGGGCGGGGGCGGATGCCCCGGTGGCGGTAGCGAATGGTGGGGCGGCAACGGTGTTGACGGTGACCGCGTATGGTGTGCCGGAGGTGGCGGGGCCTGCATCGGGGAATGGCTATGCCATCACGCGGCAGTATTTCACCATGGAGGGGGATGCGATTTCGCTGGACCAAGGCGTGCAGGCGGGCGACCGGATGGTGGTGATGCTGCAGGTGCAACCGTTCGGTACAGCGCAAGCGCGGTTGATAGTGGCCGACCCGCTGCCTGCGGGGTTTGAGATTGATAACCCCAACCTGCTGCGCGGCGGTGAGGTGGGCGGCCTTGGTTGGTTGGATGTGCTGGACAGTACGGAGCATAGCGAGTTCCGGCAGGACCGCTTTATCTCGGCAGTGGATTGGGAAGGGCGAGACACGTTCCGGCTGGCCTATGTTGTGCGGGCGGTGTCGCCGGGCAGTTTCCACCATCCAGCGGCGTCGGTCGAGGATATGTACCGGCCTGATTACCGGGCGCAAACAGATGCGGGGCGTGTGGTCATCGCGCCGTGACAATCGGGCCTAAGACACGTTGGCTGTTTGCCCTGGTTTTTGCCCTGTGGGGTGGGGCCGTGGCGCGGGATGCGGGGGACGCGTGGGTGGATGCCACGGTGTTGCCTGCGTTGGGGGTGGAAACCTCGGTCGAGGTGTTGGCGCGGGATGGGCGGTTGTTGCGCGCCTATACCGTGGCGGATGGGCGCTGGCGCATGGCGGTTGCGGAAGGGGCGGTTGACCCTGCCTTTGCGGCGATGCTGGTGGCGTATGAAGATAAGCGGTTTTATCGCCATGTGGGTGTGGACCCATGGGCGGTGCTGCGCGCTGTGGGGCAGGCGGTTTGGAACGGGCGCGTCGTGTCGGGCGGATCGACGCTGACCATGCAGGTGGCGCGGTTGTTGGAGGACAGCGGAACCGGGCAAATTGTCGGGAAATTACGCCAAATGCGGGTGGCGCTGGCGTTGGAGCGGCGGCTGACCAAGGGCCAGATTTTGAACCTGTATTATCAGATTGCGCCTTATGGCGGGAACTTGGAGGGGGTGCGGGCGGCGTCCATCGCGTATTTTGGCAAGGAGCCGCGGCGGTTGACGCCTGCGCAAGCGGCGCTGTTGGTGGCGCTGCCGCAATCGCCCGAACGGCGCAGGCCAGATGTGAGGCCGGAGGCGGCAGAGGCGGCGCGGGGGGTGGTGCTGGAGCGCGCAGTGGCGGCGGGGGTGATTTCCGGCGATCAAGCGCAGGCGGCGGGGCGTGAAGCGGTGCCGCGCGGGCGGGTGGATTTTCCCGCCCTTGCCCCGCATGTGGCGGACCGGGTGGTGCGGGCGGCACCGGGCGTTTTGTTGCACCGCACCACGATTGATTATGCGTTGCAAGCACAGGTGGAGGCGTTGGCGGCGCAATCGGTTGCGGCACTTGGCGACCGTTTGCAAGTCGCGATTGTGGTGGCGGACCATGCATCGGGCGCGATTTTGGCGAGCGTGGGGTCCGCGGCGTATCAAGCGGATGCGCGGCAGGGGTTTATTGATATGACGCGGGCGCTGCGCAGTCCGGGGTCGACGTTAAAGCCGTTGGTCTATGGCTTGGCGTTTGACGAAGGTTTGGCGCACCCTGAGACGTTGATGGACGACCGCGCGATGGATTTTGGCGGCTATGCCCCGCAAAACTTTGACCGGGTTTTTCGCGGCATGGTGCGGGTGCGTGAGGCGTTGCAACTGTCGCTGAACTTGCCCGTGGTGGCGCTGACCGATGCGATGGGGGTGGCGAAGCTGATGGCGGGGCTGCGCAGCGCGGGGGTGGAGGCGCAGGTGCCGGGCGGCGCGCCGGGGCTGGCGGTGGCGCTGGGCGGGCTTGGGGTGCGGTTGGAGGATATGGTGGGGCTTTATGGGGCCATCGCGCGGGGGGGCGTGGCCCGGCCGTTGCATGTGGAGGGCGCGGGAGTGGAAGGCGCGCGCGTGATGTCGGGCGTGGCGGCATGGCAAGTGGGGGATATTTTGTCGGGCATGGCCCCGCCCGTGGGCGCGCCTGTGAACCGCTTGGCGTATAAAACGGGCACGAGTTACGGGCACCGCGATGCCTGGGCGCTGGGGTTTGACGGGGCGCATGTGGTGGGGGTTTGGATGGGGCGGGCGGATGGGACGCCTGTGCCCGGTGCCTTTGGTGGTGATTTGGCGGCCCCGGTGTTGTTTCAAACATTTGCGCGGATTGGGCGGGGTTTGGTGCCGTTAGGCCTGCCGCCTGCGGCTGCGCTGATTGTGGCCAATGCGGGCCTGCCGCAGCCGTTGCGGGTGTTTCGCGCGCGGGGGGCGGCCTTTGTGGCGGCGGGGCCGGAAGTGGCGTTTCCCCCTGACGGGGCGGAGGTGGAGGTTATGGCGGAGGGGATGTTGTTGCGGGTGCGGGGCGGCGTGGGGCCGTTCACTTGGCTGGTTGATGGGCGGCCCGTGGTGGTGGCCGCGCGGGCGCGCGAGGCGATGGTGGCCACGCCGGGGTTGGGGTTTGTGGTGGTGTCGGTGATTGACGGGGCGGGGCAATCGGCGCGGGTGCGGGTGCGGCTGCGGTAGGTGGTTTTGGGGCAGGCGCTGGGGGGATTTCACATCCCCCGTCGTCCATTGGGCTTGAACCAATGGCGCAACAATGAACGACCCCCTAGCGGGATATTTATGAACAGAAAAAGGGGCTAGAGGCGTTCAATGGCGATTGCGATGCCTTGGCCGCCGCCGATGCACATAGTGATGAGGGCGGTTTTGGTTTGCGTGCGTTCGAGTTCGTGCAGCGCCTTGAGGATGAGGATGGCACCTGTGGCACCCACGGGGTGGCCAAGGGCGATGGCGCCGCCGTTGGGGTTGACGCGGGCGGGGTCAAGGTTGAGGGCGTTTGTGACGGCGAGGGCTTGGGCGGCAAACGCCTCATTCGACTCGATCACGTCGAAATCGGTGATTTTGAGGTTGGTTTTGGCCATGAGGGCCTGCACGGCGGGGATGGGGCCGAGGCCCATGACGTGGGGGGCCACGCCTGCGGTGGCGTAGCCGAGGATGCGGGCGCGCGGGGTGAGGTTTTCGCGGGTGGCGGCGGATTCGCGCGCGAGGATGATCGCGGCGGCACCATCATTGATGCCGGAGGCGTTGCCTGCGGTGACGGTGCCGTTTTGTTGAAAAGCGGGGCGCAGGGCGGTGAGGGCATCGAGCGTGGTGGATTTTGGGTGTTCGTCGGTGTCAAAACTGGCGACGCCTTTGCGGGTTTTGATGTCGATGGGCGCGATTTGGCTGGTGAAATACCCGGCGGCGATGGCCTGGGCGGCGCGGGTTTGGCTTTGCAGCGCAAAGGCGTCTTGGTCGGCGCGGGTGATGCTGGATTGTGCCGCGACGTTTTCGGCGGTCACGCCCATGTGCCCGGTGCCAAACGGGCAGGTGAGCGCGCCTGTCATCATGTCCAGCGCCGATGTGTCGCCCATTTTCTGACCCCAGCGGGCGGCGGGCAGGATGTGGGGACTGCGCGACATACATTCCGCCCCGCCTGCCAGTGCGAAATCAGCATCACCCAGCATCAGGGATTGGGTGGCGGACACGATCGCTTGGGCACCCGAACCGCAGAGGCGGTTGACGTTCATCGCGGGAGTGGTGTCGGGGATGCCTGCGTTGATCGCGGCGACGCGGGCAAGGTACATATCGCGCGGTTCGGTGTTGATGACATGGCCGAACACGACTTGTCCGATTTGGTCCGGCGCGATGCCTGCGCGGTCGATTGCGGCGCGGGCGGCGTGGGTGGCGAGGTCGATGGGGGCAATGGCCGCAAGGCTGCCACCAAAGCTGCCGATGGGGGTGCGTGCGCCGGAAAGGATGACGATATCGGTCATGGGGGCCTGCCTTTTTGCGGTGGGTTTGGGGCAGTTTGCCTGCAACCCTGCATCACTGCAAGCGGTGCTGTACAACCGCCGCCCGGACCCCCGGACGGCGCGTGGTTTCAAAGGTAACGGCGCGGGGCGATGGTGGCATCGCGCAGGGCGTTGTCACCGGACAAAAGCCGCCACAGATGCACCATTGTCATCATATCATCATCCGCCGCCGTGCGCGTGGCGTGGTCGTTCAACCGCATCACACGCACCCCATCAATCATTTCAACCGTCATTTTTGGCACCCTGTGCAAAGCGCCCCCAGAGGCAGGATGGGCCCTTGGGGGTTAACAATTTGTTACGGCGCGCGGGGGCAATCGTTAAGATTTATCCCTCAATTTGGGGTTCGACTGTGGGCGGCGTGGCGCGTAAGCTGATGGTAGGGAGGAACCGCTATGACCTATTTTGAGACATTCGTGGCCCCGGTGCCGTTGGATCAGTTGGAGGAGTATTTCACGCTGGCGGCGAAGATGGCGCCGATCTGGAAATCTTATGGGGTGTTGTCGCTGCTGGATGCGCGGCCGGAAAATGTGCCGATAGGCAAGATCACATCATTCCCGCAGGCGGTGCAATGCGATGATGGCGAGGTGCCGGTTTTTGGGTTTATGACGTTTCACGACCGCGCGCACCGCGATTTGGTGATGGAGCAGGCGATGGGCGACCCGGTGATGGGGGCGTTGATGCGCAAGGTGCCGATGGACGGCAAGCGCATGATCTTTGGCGGGTTTAGTGGCGAGGTGGTGGGGTGAGCGACCGGGTGGTTTTGCTGGGCACCAAGGGCGGGCCTGCGTTGCGGGCGGGTGGTGCGATGCCCACGGCCAGCCTGTTGGAGATGGACGGGCGGCGGGTTGTGGTGGATTGCGCGATTGGGGTGACCAAGGGTTTGGTGGAGGCGGGGATGGACCTGCGCGCGCTGGATTTGATTTTCATCACGCATCTTCATTCGGACCATGTTTTGGAATTGGGGCCGCTGATTCATACCGCGTGGACCACAGGGTTGAAGACGCCTGTGACCGTGTACGGCCCGCCGGGAATTGACGCGTATTGGGCGGGGTTTTTGGCATCCATGGCCTACGACAACGCCATTCGCGTTGCGGATGAAGGCCGCGTGCCGTTGGGCGATTTGGTGCAGGTGGTGGTGTACGGTGAGGGCGTGGTGCTGGACGGGCCGCTGCGGGTGAGCGCGTTACGCGTGCCGCACCCGCCCGTTGTCGATGCGTTTGCGTTAAGGTTTGAAGGCGCCCGTGTGGTGACGTTTAGCGGCGATACGGCGTATTTCCCGCCTTTGGCGGAGTTTGCGCGCGGGTCGGATGTGCTGGTGCATGAGGCGTTGTTGCCTGCGGGGGTGGAGGCGATTATCGCCAAAACCGGCCTTGGCGACAAGCTGCGCAACCACCTGTTTGCCTCGCACACCAAGGCGGTGGATGTGGGGCGGATTGCGCAAGCGGCGGGCGTGGGGCGGTTGGTTTTGAACCATCTGGTGCCTGCGGATGATGCGGAGATTACGGCTGCCGATTGGTTGGCGGAGGTGGCGCAGACCTTTGCCGGGGATGCGGCTGTTGGTACGGATGGAATGGAGATTTTACTGTGACATTGATGCGGTCTTGGGTGGCAGGGGCGAACAGTGCCGAAGGCGAGTTTCCGTTGAACAACTTGCCTTACGGGGTGTTTTCGGTTGGCGGGGATGACCCGCGCTGTGGGGTGGCGATTGGGGATATGATCCTTGATCTGGCCGCGATGGAGGCGGCGGGGCTGCTGCGCCTGTCGGATGATTTGGTGTTTGACGTGCCGTTTTGGAATGAGGTGATGGAGCTGGGGCCAGAGGCGTGGGCGCGGTTGCGTGTGATGCTGTTCGGGTTCTTGGGTGAAGGGGCGGAAACGCGCGGCATTGTGGAGCCGTATCTGGTGCCCATGGCGCGGGCGCGGCTGCATATGCCGATTTTGGTGGGCGAATACACCGACTTTTTCGCCAGCGCGCATCATGCCCGGAATATGGGGGCGTTGTTGCGCGGCACGCCCGGCCTGCCCGCCAATTGGCTGCATATGCCGATTGGGTATAACGGGCGGGCATCAAGCGTGGTGGTGTCGGGCACCGATATTCACCGACCCTTGGGGCAGGTGCCGCAAGGGGCGTTTGGCCCCTGCCAGCGGTTGGATATTGAGCTGGAAATGGGCGCGATTGTGGGCACGGGGTCCACTCTTGGCCAGCCGATCACGACCGCTGAGGCGGCGGAGATGATCTTTGGCTATGTGCTGCTGAACGACTGGTCCGCGCGCGATATTCAAGCGTGGGAGGCGCAACCGCTGGGGCCATTCCAAGGCAAGGCGTTTGGCACCACAATTAGCCCGTGGATTGTGACCCCCGCCGCGTTGGAGCCGTTTCGCTGTGGGCCGCCCGTGCGTGAGGTGCCGCTGTTGCCGTATTTGCAAGAAGCTGTGCCGGGGTTTTACGATGTGCAGTTGCAAGTGCAGATGCAGCCCATGGGGGCGGCGCGGGCCAGCACGATTGCGCGCAGCAATTACAAGCATTTGTATTATTCGGCAGCGCAACAACTGACCCATCATGCGGTTGGGGGCTGTGACATGAACCCCGGCGACTTGCTGGGGTCTGGCACGATTTCGGGGCCGGAAAAGGCCGAGTTTGGGTCGCTGATGGAGCTGTCGTGGGGTGGGGCGGAACCGTTGACGTTGGAGACGGGCGAAGTGCGCTGTTTTGTGGAGGATGGCGATACGATGACCTTGCGCGGCCATGCGCAGGGCGATGGGTTTCGTGTGGGGTTTGGCCCTTGTGCGGGGCGGATTTTGCCAGCGGTGAACATGCCGGGCTGGTGATGGGCGCGGCCTTGGGGTAAAGCGCCGCCATGCGCCAGACATTGACCGAGATTTATGATGCTAAAGTGACCGCAGGCAGCCTGCGGGCCGACCCGGCGCAGCATGGGGTTTTGCCCGTGCTGGAAGAGTTGCGGGTGTGGGCTGAAAGCCGCGGTGCGCGCAAAACGGGGTTGCTGAAAGGGCTGTTTCGCAAGGCAGAGCCTGTGCCAAAGGGGTTGTACCTGTGGGGTGGCGTGGGGCGCGGCAAGTCGATGGTGATGGATTTGTTCATCGCGTGCACCCACACCCCCGCCAAACGCCGCGTGCATTTCCACGCGTTCATGCAAGACATCCACAAAGGCATGCACGCCGCCCGCAAAAAAGGCGTCGATGATGCGCTGGAACCCGTGGCGGAGGCGATTATCCGCGAGGTGCGGCTGCTGGCATTTGACGAAATGCAGATCACCGATATTACGGACGCGATGATCGTGGGGCGGCTGTTTGAAAAGCTGTTTGCGGCGGGTGTGGTGGTGGTGACCACATCCAACCGCGTGCCCGAGGATTTGTACAAAGACGGGCTGAACCGCGCGCTGTTTTTGCCGTTCATCGACCAGTTGCGCGACCAAATGCAGGTGGTGCATTTGGAAAGCCCGAATGATTACCGCCAGCACCGATTGGAAGGCGCGCAGGTGTATTTCCACCCCGCAGGCAAAGCGCGCGACAAGATCAACGCGATTTGGACGGACCTGACCGGGGGTGGCGGCGAGGTGCTGCGCCTGCCCGTGAATGGCCGCGAGGTGGAATTGCCGCGTTTCGCCAATGGCGTGGGGCGCGCGAGCTTTTGGGAGCTGTGCGCGCGCCCGCTGGGGCCAGCGGATTATCTGGCAATTGCGCAAGCGGTGCGGGTTTTGGTGCTGGAGGATATTCCGCAGCTTTCCGCCAGCAACTATAACGAGGCAAAGCGGTTTGTGACCTTGATTGACGCGCTGTATGAGGCGCGGGTGCGGCTGGTCGCATCGGCGGCCGACGCGCCGGAACGGTTGTATATCGAAGGTGCGGGCAGTTTTGAATTTGAACGCACTGCCAGCAGGTTGCGCGAAATGCAAGCCGAAGGTTGGGGCAAATTATAGCATTTGCCAGATGAGGCGGAGCGCGAGCGCGGTTGAGGTGACGACCAGCAGCGGTTTGATGAGCCGTGCGCCAATCCGCATGGCGAGCTTCGCACCAAGGTAAGCGCCAGCCGCTTGGGCCACGCCCATCGCCAACCCCGTAATCCACCACGGCGCGCCGGACAGGGTGAACACCAGAAGGCCCCCAAAATTCGACGCGAGGTTGAGGAGTTTGGTGTGCGCGGTCGCCTTTAGTACGCCATAGCCTGCCAGCAGCACAAAACCGATCATGTAAAATGCGCCAGCACCCGGCCCGATTAACCCGTCATAAGTGCCGACCAGCGGCACGACAAAGGCGGTGAAATGCAAGGGCGTGATGCGCTGGGCGCGGTCCGCGTCCGTGAGGCCGGGTTTGAAGGCGAAAAACGCGGCGATGCCGATCAGGATGATGGGCAGGCCAAGGCGGAATGTTTGCGCAGGGATAAGGTGGGCGAGCATGGCCCCGGTCATGCCTGCGGCGAAGGCAACTAGGGCGGCGAAGGCCTGCGCGCGCAGGTTAACATGGCCCGCGCGGGCATAGGAGATGGCGGCGGTCGCGGCCCCAAACACCGCTTGCAGCTTGTTGGTGGACAGCGCTTGCACCGGGGTGGCCCCGGCGAGGAGGAGGGCGGGCAGGGTGATTAAGCCGCCGCCGCCCGCAATCGCATCCACAAACCCCGCAAGGAAAGCGGCGGCGATAAGGAGGGCGGCGATGTCGGTCGTGACTTCAAACACTTGCGAAATCTTCGATCCGGTAGCCTTGGAGGTACAAAAGCGCCGTCAGATCGCCATGGTTGATGCGGATGTTGCATTGGGCCGCGACACTGGGTTTGGCATGCAAGGCCACGCCTGCGCCTGCGAGGCCGAGCATGCCGAGGTCATTGGCGCCGTCCCCCACCGCGATCACATCGGCGGGGGTGATGCCCAGTTTGGCGGTGATGTCGTGCAGCGCATCCACCTTGGCTTGGCGGCCCAAAATGGGGTCGGCCACGGTGCCTGTCAGGTGGCCGTTTTCAATATGCAGCGTGTTGGCGCGGTTTTCATCGAACCCCAGAACGGATGCGATATGCTGTGTAAAGGCGGTGAAGCCCCCAGACACCAGCGCGGCATGTGCGCCGTTCGCCTTCATCGTGGCCAGCAGCGCGGGGCCGCCGGGCATCAGGGTGATGCGGTTGGCCAGAACTTTGTCGATCACGCTGGCAGGCAAGCCGCGCAACAGCGCCACCCGTTCGCGCAGGGCGGCGTCAAACTCCAATTCGCCATTCATCGTGCGGGCGGTGATGGATGCCACATGCGCGCCCACGCCCGCCTCATCCGCCAATTCATCGATACATTCTTGCTGGATCATCGTGCTGTCCATATCGGCCAACAGCACGCGTTTGCGACGGTTCGCGCTGGGTTGCACGACCAGATCAATGCCCATGGGTTGCAGGCCCGCCCACGCATCCCACAGGTTGGCGGGCATCGCGGGAATGGTAAATTCCGCCGCAATCGCCGGGTTCAACCAATGCGCATCGCCGCCACCCCACGCGTTGCGCAGGGATTCCACGCTTGTGCGGTCCAGAACTGGGGTGGTGGGGTTGGTCAAAAGCGTGGCTGTGAACATGGGTGTTTTCCTGCGTGGGGAGGTGTCGCAATTTGCAGATGATGCGGCGCTTTACGCCAATAATCCCCCTTGCGCCAGCCCTTGGATGGGCGTAGTGCGGCAAGTGGGACACCCTTCCCCAACGAAGGGCATTTATCTGTGAGGATACCACATGACTGGTACGACCCCGGCCGTTCGGCCTGCAAATCCGCGTTTTTCTAGCGGCCCCTGCGCGAAAATCCCCAATTATTCCCTTGATATGCTGGCTGACGCGCCTTTGGGCCGTTCGCATCGTGCTGCCGTTGGCAAGGCCAAACTGTCGCAGGCGATTGCGCTGACGGCGGAGATTTTGGGCCTGCCAGACGGATACCGCGTTGGCATTGTGCCCGGGTCCGACACGGGCGCTGTTGAAATGGCAATGTGGTCGCTGCTGGGCGCGCGCGGCGTGGAAATACTGGCGTGGGAAAGCTTTGGCGAAGGCTGGGTGACCGATGCGGTCAAGCAGCTGAAGCTGGATGCCACCGTGCGTGTGGCCCCTTATGGCGAGATTGTGGATTTTGCGCTGGTCGATTTTGACAAGGATGTGGTGTTCACATGGAACGGCACGACATCGGGTGTGCGCATGGCCAATGGCAATGCTATCCCGGCAAACCGCGCGGGGTTGACGATTTGTGATGCGACATCGGCCGCGTTCGCGATGGAGTTGCCGTGGGACAAGCTGGATGTGGTGACGTTTTCTTGGCAAAAAGTGCTGGGCGGTGAAGGGGCGCATGGCGTGATCGTGTTGTCGCCGCGCGCGGTGGAACGGTTGGAAACCTATACCCCCGCGTGGCCACTGCCGAAAATTTTCCGCATGACGTCCAAAGGCAAGCTGATTGAAGGGATTTTCAAGGGCGAGACGATCAATACCCCGTCGATGCTGGCGGTGGAGGATTATCTGGTCTCGTTGAAATGGGCGCAGTCGATTGGCGGCCTGAAGGGGTTGGTCGCGCGGGCCGATGCCAATGCCAAGGCGGTTGCGGATTTTGTGGCCAGTCGCGATTGGATTGCGAATTTGGCGGTTGATCCGGCGACAGCATCGACCACATCGGTGTGCCTGAAGTTTGTTGATGCGCGGATTGTCGATGGCGATGCGTTTGCCAAGGCGGTGGCGAAACGATTGGAAAAGGCGGGCGTCGCCTTTGACATTGGCGCCTACCGCGATGCGCCTGCGGGCTTGCGGATTTGGTGCGGATCGACGGTGGAAACCGCCGATGTGGCCGCGTTGATGCCGTGGCTGGATTGGGCGTTCAACGCCGAGATTGCCAACCTTTGATCTAAGGGGCGGTGGGTTTGCACCCACCCTACCCATACTCCGTAGGGTGGGTGCAAACCCACCGCGCGGCAAATCCAATTTATATATAGGAGCGCCAACATGGCCCCCAAAGTCCTCGTATCCGATGAACTGTCTGAAACCGCCGTGCAAATTTTCCGCGACCGCGGGATTGATGTGGATTTCATGCCAACCCTTGGCAAAGACAAGGAAAAGCTGGCGGAAATCATTGGCAATTATGATGGCCTTGCCATCCGGTCTGCCACCAAAGTCACGGCCAAGCTGTTGGAAAACACTGACCGTTTGAAAGTGATCGCGCGCGCTGGCATTGGCGTTGATAACGTCGATATTCCCGCCGCGTCGAAAAAAGGCGTGATCGTGATGAACACGCCGTTTGGCAATTCCATCACCACGGCCGAACATGCGATTGCGATGATGTTTGCGGTGGCGCGGCAATTGCCCGAAGCCAACGCATCGACCCACGCGGGCAAATGGGAAAAATCCCGCTTTATGGGTGTGGAATTGTTCAACAAAACGCTGGGCGTGATTGGTGCGGGCAACATTGGCGGCATCGTTTGCGACCGCGCGCTGGGCCTGCACATGAAAGTCGTCGCCTATGACCCCTTTTTGTCTGAGGAACGCGCGAAATCAATGGGCGTGACCAAGGTGGAGCTGAACGAGCTGCTGGCCCGCGCCGATTTCATCACCCTGCATGTGCCGTTGACCGACAAAACCCGCAACATCCTTGACGCGGCCAGTTTGGCCAAAACCAAGCCCGGCGTGCGCATCATAAACTGTGCGCGCGGCGGTTTGGTGGATGAGGCGGCGCTGGCTGATGCGCTGAAATCCGGCCATGTGGCAGGGGCGGCGTTTGACGTGTTCGTGGTGGAACCTGCGACCGAAAGCCCGCTGTTCAACCTGCCCAATGTCGTTGTGACCCCGCATTTGGGCGCATCGACATCCGAAGCGCAGGAAAACGTGGCCCTGCAAGTGGCCGAACAAATGTCGGATTTTCTGCTGACAGGGGCCGTACAAAACGCGCTGAACATGCCATCCGTGACGGCCGAGGAAGCCAGTGTGATGGGCCCGTGGATTAAACTGGCCGAACATCTGGGCGCGTTTGTGGGCCAGATGACCGATGAGCCGATCAAGGCGATCAATGTGCTGTATGATGGGCATGTGGCCGATATGAACCTGGCGGCGCTGAACTGCGCCGCGATTGCAGGGATTATGAAGGCGACGAACCCCGATGTGAATATGGTGTCGGCCCCGGTGGTTGCCAAGGAACGCGGCATCCAGATTGCCACGACCAGCCAGGGAAAATCGGGCGCGTTTGATGCGTTTGTCAAACTGACCGTGGTGACGGACAAACGCGAACGCTCCATCGCGGGCACCTGTTTCAGCGATGGCAAGCCGCGCTTTATCCAGATCAAAGGCATCAACATCGACGCCGAAATCGGGCATCACATGCTCTATACCACCAACGAGGATGTGCCCGGCATGATCGGTCTATTGGGCATGACCATGGCGAAAAACGAAGTGAACATCGCCAACTTTACCCTTGGCCGCACGGGCATCGGCAAAGAGGCGATTGCGATCCTCTATCTCGATCAACGTTTGCCGCAAAAGGTGGTGGAGCTGTTGGAAGGGACGGGCCTGTTCCAACAGGTCAAGCCGCTGGAATTCGACGTGGGTTGACCTCACAGGTTAACAAAGTCTTATTCATCTTGGCAAAAATACCTCGGGGGGGGGAACTGCATTGCCCTTGCAATGCAAGGTCGGGGGGCTGGCCCCCACCCTTTTTCCATTAAGAAAGCTCTTTGATGCAAAGCTATGCGATCGGCGACATTCACGGCCATATCGACCTTTTGCGCGCTGCCCATGCCCGCATCGCAGTCGATAAAGCGGCGCATGGCACCCCAAGTGCCCCCATCGTGCATATCGGTGACTTGGTGGACCGGGGGCCGGATTGCCGGGCTGTGGTGGATTATCTGATGCAGGGCGTGCAGGCGGGGCAGCCTTGGGTGGTGCTGAAAGGCAACCATGATCACCTGTTCACCCTGTTTTTGGACGATCCGCTGGCCCATGACGACGGCCTGCGCCGTGATTTGTCGTGGTTGCACCCAAAGATCGGGGGTGCGGCCACGCTGGCATCCTATGGTGTTGAAAACGCAGGCGACCGCCCCATTGCCCCTGTCCATGCCGAGGCGTTGGTGGCCGTGCCCCAAGCCCACCGTGATTTTCTGACCAGCCGCCCCGCCTATTTCGCGCATGAAGATCGCATGTTCGTTCATGCGGGCGTGCGCCCCGGTATCGCGATGGCCGATCAAGCCGAGGGTGATTTGCTGTGGATCCGTGACGGGTTTTTGGACTATCGCGGCCCCTATCCTTGGCTGTTGGTGCATGGGCACACGGCGCTGTCTGCGGCGGTGCATTACGGCAACCGCGTGAATATTGACAGTTCGGCGGCGTATGGCGGGCCATTGACGGCGGTGGTGATTGACGGCGCCGATGTGTTTGTTTTGACCGATACGGGGCGCGTTTTGCTGCCTGTCACACCAGATGCGGCCATCCGTTAAGGGGCCGTTGGATTTCCCCTTTTGATCGGCTATCTTGCGGCCTTGTCCCTGTTTTGGGGCCGCAAAGGGGTTGAATATGGCGGGCGCATCACTGGACCGGGATCTGACAACCGGTACGATTGGCAGTCATTTCAAAGCTTTGGCAGTGCCTGCCGCGATTGGGATGTTGTTTTCTACGCTGTATAATGTGGTTGATGTCTATTTCGCGGGAATGATTTCCACGCAGGCGCAGGCCGGGCTAGCGGTGGGGTTTCAGGCGTTTTTCATCAATATGGCGGTGGGCTTTGGCCTTGGGGCCGCGATGGGTGCCTTGGTGGGCAAGGCCAAGGGCGGCCGGGATGAGGGGCGCGCACGGCTGCTGGCGGTGCAAGGCATTGGTTTGGGTGTGTTGTTGACCGCTGCGCTGATGGTGATCGCCGTTTGGCTGGGGCCTGCGTTGATCACTTTGGTGTCCGAACCGGGGGAATACCGCGATGCGGGCATCAGCTATTTCATGTGGTTGATTTTGGCGCTGCCGGGGTTTTTGCTGGCTTACGGCGGTAACGGGGTGTTGCAGGCGCGAGGCGATACCAAATCATTGCAGCGCGCGTTGGTGGTCGCGTTTTTTGCCAATGTGGGCCTGAACCCCTTGTTCATTTTCGGGATACCGGGCGTGGTTCCGGGGATGGGGTTTAACGGCATCGCCTTTTCCACAGTGGTCAGCCAGACCGGGGTGATGCTGTATATTTTGTACCAATTGTTTGGGCGCAAGATTATGCAGGGTCTGCGTTTGGCGGATTTTGTACCCGACGTTGAGGTTTATCGCGTGGTGTTGCGGCAGATGTTGCCAACCAGCCTGTCGATTGCAGTGATGTTTATGACCGGGTTTGTCATTCAATATTACCTGAAGGAATTTGGCGGGTCGGCGGTCGCAGCCTATGGCATCGCCCTGCGGGTGGAGCAGATTATGCTGCTGCCCGTGCTGGGGATGACGGGGGCGCTGTTGCCGATTGCGGCGCAAAATTTTGGCGCGAATGACCACGCGCGGGTGCGCGAAGCGGTGTTTTACTGCTGGAAACTGGGGTTTTTGATGATGTTGGTCGCCTGCCCGGTGCTGTGGTTTGGCGCGGAATGGGCGATGGGGCTGTTTACAAGCGACCCAGAGGTGATCCGCGTGGGGGTAAGTTACCTGCATGTCGACGGGTTTGTGCTGCCGTTTTACATGATGCTGTTTTCCATCAATTCATTCTTGCAAGCGTTGCAAAAGCCGATTTGGACGTTGTGGATTGGGGTGTACCGTCAAGGGATTGCGGTGGCGCTGTTCGTGTTTTTATTCGTGCGGGTGTGGGAGTTCGATGTGTGGGGCGTATGGTTTGGTGTTGCTGTCGCCGTGATTTCGGGCTGGGTGCTGGCCATGTGGGTGGCGCAAAAGGTGGCGCGTGACGTGATTGGCGGGTTGTGGGTGCGGTAATTTAGGGCTGCGCTGCTGTAACCTCAAGCTGCGCTGCTGGGGTTTTCAGCGTTCGCGCAGCGCCTCACGCGATTTGTAAAGCGGTTTGGTGAGGTAGGTCAGGATGGTTTTGCCGCCTGTTTGCAGCTCCACCTCGGCTTGCATACCCGGGCGCACCTCCATCCGCGCTTGACGGTCGGTGAGGTGTTTAAGATCGACACGCAGGGTGACCCTAAAATGCGGGTCGCCGTCAGGGTTGCGGGACCGTTCATCCTTGAACGTATCGGCAGATACCAAAACCACCTCACCCTGCAAAGAGCCGTATATGGTGTAATCATAAGCAGAAAGTTTGATTGTGGCCGCTTGGCCCTGCCGGACAGACGCGATGTTGCGGGGGAGGACCTTGGCCTCGATAAACATCTCGCCATCCAGCGGTACGATTTGCAAAATCTCCTCACCCGGGCGGACGACGCCGCCGATGGTGGTGATCGACAGTTTGTTGACCACGCCGCGCATGGGGGCGGTTAGGATGGTGCGGTCCAATTGATCGGCAGCGCCGCGCAGGTTTTGGCGCAATGAGGTGAGTTCTTTCAGCGTGTCCGAATATTCCTTTGCGCGGTCCAATTCCATTTGCGTGGTGGTTTCGGAATAGCGGTTTTCGGTGTCACGGAAACTTTTGCGGGCCTTTGTCACCTCGATCAGCGGGGCGATTTCTTGGTTGTACATGTTTTCCAGCAGTTCAAGTTCCTTTTCCGCTTGGATCATGACCTGTTTGGCACCATCGCGCCGCGCGATGAAATCGGATTGGCGGGCGGCCAGCAGCGCCCCTTCGGAGGCGACGATATCGGGCAGGCGGGCGGCCAGATCGGCGGGGGGGTCAAATTCCAGCATCCCGGCCATTTCCGCCTCTAGCCGCGCACGGCGAATTTCAAAGCTGGCGATCTGGTCGCGCAACTCATCGACGCGGGCCTGATATTGGGTGCCGTAAAGCCGGGCGAGGGTTTGGCCGCTTTCGACCGTGTCGCCTTCGGCCACGTCGAGTTCGGCGAGGATGCCCCCTTCAAGGTTTTGGATGATTTGCGGGCGAGAGGAGGAGACGACCAACCCTTGGGCGCGCACGATTTCATCGACCCATGCAAAGGCAGCCCAGATGATGAACACCACAACCACGCCAAAGATAATCCAGATCATGCGACCGGGGCGTTCTGCCTTTTCCTCTAGCCCGTGGTCAAAGGTGGTCATTTTGCCCCCCCTTGCGCCTTGTTCAGATGGGCCAGCACGGCATCACGCGGGCCATCAACGGCCAGTTTGCCGTTTTGCATGATCAGCGTGCGGGTGGTCAGTTGCAAAATGGGCACGCGGTGGGTGGCGATGATGGCGGTGCGCCCATCCAGCCACGTTGTTAGGCGGCTGACCAGCGTCGCCTCCAGCGTTTGGTCAAGGGCGGCGGTGGGTTCATCCAGCAGCACGATTTGCGGGTCTTGCAGCCACAGGCGCGCCCAGCCCAAGGATTGGCGTTGGCCGACAGACAGCCCTTCGCCCAGCTCGCGGATCACGATGTCGAGGCCGCGGGGGTGGTTGCGGATGAACTGGCCGATGCCTGCAAAGTCGAGGGCGGCAAACAGGCGGTCATCGTCGCGTTCCAGCTGGTTCATATTCAGGTTGTCGCGGATGGTGCCGGAAAACAGCCGCACCTCTTGGCCCAGATAGCCGATGCCACGGCGCAGATCGCGCGGGTGAATCTGGCCCATATCGACGTTATCCAGCAGGATGCGCCCGGCAGTGGGTTCATAAAGCCCGGCCAGCACGCGCAGCAAAGTGGATTTGCCGGATCCGTTGGTGCCAAGGACCGCGACGTGTTGGCCTGCGGGGATTTTGCAGCCTTGAATTTCAACGGTGGCCGATGATGTTTCATCATATTTGAATTCAAGGTTGCGCAGTTCATAGGTGCCGCCCAAGCGTTCGCGGCGTAGGTATTTGCGGCCATCCTCCTCTGCTTGGGGGGCGGCGGCGATGGCGTCGAGGCCGGTCAGGGCGGCTTTGGTGTTGGACCAGCGCGCAAGGGTGGCGGACAGTTGGGCCAGAGGGCCAAGCGTGCGGCCTGTCAGGATGCCGATCGCGATGATCGTGCCCATGGTGAAATCGCCGGAAAACACAAGGTATGCGCCCGCGACCACGGCCAGAATATAGGTGGCCTGCTGCACACCTTGCGCCCAATAGGTGAGCGCCGATGAAAGGTGCCGTTGTTCGGATGATTTGACCGCCGACAGCGTGACAAGTTCCTGCCAAAGCCGCTTTACCCGATCTTCACCGCGCTGGGTGCTGACGGTTTCTTGTTCATAAACCGCCTCATACAGCAGCCGCGATGCGCGCATACTGGCCCCTTGGGTGGATTCCGTCAGCGCGATCATTTTCTTTTGGAACATGAAACCCGGCGCGACCATTAGGATGCCGCCGACCACCAAAATCCAGACCAAATTGCCACCGATGGAGGCGACGAGCAAAAGGAAGATGAGGATAAAGGGAATATCGGCCATTGTGCCAATGGTCGATGCGGTGAAAAATTCGCGCACGGATGAAAATTCGCGCATGGCCCCGAACACTTGGCTGGGGTTGCGGGTGCCGGGCGATTGTTTCATGCCGAGCAGACGGTGCATCAGGCGGGCCTGCACGGTCAATTCAATACGCCGACCCGTCACGTCCATCAGGCCAGAACGGGCCATTTTCAAAATCCCCTCCAGCACAACAGCGATCAGTGCGCCAAGGGCCAGCACCCAAAGGGTCGGTTCGGATTTATGCGGGATGACGCGGTCGTAAACCTGAAGCGAGAATAGCGCCACGGCCACGGCGAGAAGGTTTGCCACCGCCGATCCTGCGGCCACTTCGAACAATTGGCGGCGGTAATGCGGAAATTCGCCCCAAAACCAATGGGCGGCGGCCCCTTTGTCACTGTGGCGGGTTTCCAGATCGGCCATTGTGGTGCGGGCACGCAGAATTTTGCCCGTGAACACGGATGTGAAATCATCCAGCGCCACCTCGGCCCGGTTGTCGGGGCAGGTGGTGTCATACACCTCCACCACATCCGCCGTTTGGCCCAAAACCAGCACGACTTGTTCCGAACTCATCAAGGCGAGCGCGGGCCAGACACCTTCGGTTGATTTTGGCGCTTTTTCAACCTTGGCAGACAGGCCCACACCGCGCAGGGCGGCGGCCAGTTCATCCAGCCCCAGTTTGCCACTGCCGGCGGCGATCTGGATATGTTCCAAAAGGTCGGGTGCCGAAATTTCCGCCCCCAACAGCCCGGCGTAAACCGAGGCGAGTTGTGCGCGGGTCATGGCGCGGTTGGTGTGGCGGGGGCGGTGGGGACGTTGTGATGGGGTGGGCCGTGTAGATGTCGCGGCAGAAGCGTTGCTTCTGTCGGCATTCATATCAAAGGCGACCACCCGGTCGTTCACATTCTAACCCCGTCAACCAATACCCCGCGAACTCTTGCGGTCTGAAGGCCCAGTATCGCTATGTCATATTTCAGCGAAGCCTGTTCCCGCTCCATACGGGTAAAGGTTTCGAACATATCGACCAATTCCGTCAACGAACGTCTACCAAATTTATATTGTTCGGTAAACATCTTTAGGCTGCCTGCGGTCTGTTCCAGCACGCTAGCGCCTTGCGTCTCGCGCGCTTTTAACGTGGCGATTTCGCGGTCCAGTGCCACGATCTTGCGGGTGGCATCGTCGCGGGCACTATCTGTGCGTTGGGCCGCGACCTGTTCGCTGGCCTTCAGCGCGGCAAGGCTGGCCCCCATGCCAAAGCCGATACCGTTGTCGGTATCAATGCTAAGGCCCCCGGTCAGCCCGCCAGATCCAAGGTTTCCGCTGGCTGTTAGACCCGGCAAAAGGCCTGCGCGGGCCATCTTTGCTTCGGCCACGGTGCGCCTGCCTTCGGCGCTGGATTTCAGCACCGATAGCGGATCCATGTTGCCCGTAGGTGCGGACAGATTGCCCAGACCCGACAGGCCCGTGATGGGCACTTGCACCATCGCGTTCAATTCGGCCAAGGCGGTGGTTGCGGCGTCACGATCTGCCATCAGGGCCGATTGCATTTCCGCGATTTTTGCTTGGATCACCCGTTCTTCGGACCTGTCCGACAACCCGCCCGACACGCGCAGACCCATGATGCGACCATAGTCTTGTAACTGCGCCAAACCTTTTGTCGCCACCCCTGCCTGTGCCTTGGCGCGTTCGGCGTTGATGTAATAGGTCAGCCCTTCGTAAACGCGGCTGTTCATTTCATCCGACAGGCCCACAGCGGCGATTTCCACATCTGCGGCGGCATGGGCGCGTTCTGCCTTGCGTTTGCCATTGTCGAACAAGACCTGTTCAACCAGCATCGACGCCGCCAGCGTGCCAAGCGAGGTCAAGCTGAGGGAGGGCCCGATGGAGGGCAGCCAGTTTTTGGATTTGGCTTCCGCCTTCAGCCGCGCGACGCGCAGTTCCGCCGCCGCTGGCCCTTTGTTCGCGGTCAAAACCGCGCTTGCGACTTGCGCATAGGGGCCGCTGGTGGGCAAAATCGCCCGGCGTGCAATCAAATCATCGATGATCGCAGAGCGTTGTTCGCCCCGGTCGGCCTTGTCATGCGCTGCCAAGGCGATTTCGGCAGGACTGGACCCGATCGCAACTGGATCGGATGGTTTGGCCCCGCCGAACATCGACACGCCGGGGCCGTCTGTGGTCATGCAGCCTGCAAGCAGGCCCGCCAGCGCGAATACCCCCGCTGTCGCAGCGGAGCGTTTTGCCCCGCCGCCTGTTTTCCATCCCCATCTGTTGGACATTTGACTGCCCCGATCAGAAGTTGGGCTTGATGTCGTCTTCGATATACAGCGAGTGCCCATCGAGGGTGTAATGAACAAACCCCGCTGGTACCCCGGTTGTGCTGCCCAGCTTGCCACCGACCAGGTTTACCGTGTCGTCAATGCCACCTTTGATGATCAGCGTGTTGTCTGGCCCGGTCATGGCGACCAGTTGTTCCGCACTGATCGAAAGGGTCGTCTTGGCCGCAGTCAGGTCCAATTGTGTAAAGTCAAAATCTTTAAAGACTTTATCATTCAGATTAATGTTGGTGGCGGTGCCCGAGTTGTTGGTCAGATACAACGTGGCAGAGTTGTTTCCAGCCGCATCCGCGTGGTTTACGACCAAGAAGTTGCCCTCAGGAACCGGGTTTCTGTTGAAGCCCATGGTATCATTGGTGAGCCCGCCGGGGCTTGTACCAATGTCGAAATTTATCGCAGAATGATTGCCATTATGATCAACACGATGCGCCGTGAAGTCGTTTACGTTAACAGCCTCGTCAAGCCTGATGCCAACCAGACCCAATTGTGAGTCTTTGGTAAATTGGACAATATCGACTGAATCCGGCGCAACTGTATCAACCAACACGTTGTTGACAGGGAAGCTGGTGACGTCGCCCGCCGCATCGGTCGATTCAAAAGTAAAGTTCAACCGTTCATTATTGCCGCGTGGCATTTGGGCCGCGTCAAATCCCACCTGCCATTTGCCGTCAATCCCCACAGTGAAGCTTTGGGACTGACCATTCGACAAGGCCACCTTGCCAACCGCCCCAAGTTCGCCCGTGCCCGTCAGATTGACGCCGTTCGCCACTTCAGTTGCGTTCAGAATGTTGTCGCCGCCGATGGTCCCGTCCAGCGTGAACGGTGTCACGGTCCGGTCAATCGTGATGGTTTCGCGGTAAGGCTCGGATTTGTTGCCCAAACCATCGGTCGCGGTCACAACCAGATCGGCGGTGATCGCGCCCCCTGGTGCGGTGGTGTTGTTGGCCCCCGGAATTTGGTTACCGGTAAAGGTGTAGGACCAATTTTCGCCCGACACATTGACCGTAACTTCGGCCCCGTTGCCCAGCTTCAACTTGACGACAGACCCAGCCTCGACAGTGCCGGTCACGGTCAGACCGCGCCCTGCCTCGGCATGGTTCAAGATGTTGTCGGCTTTGATGGAGTTGTAGGAATCTGTCCCAGCGGTCAGTGGCACTTCGGTATCGACGAACACCAATTTTGGTGTCGCGGTCGCCTTGTTGCCTGCCGGATCCGTGGAGGTGACGGTGACCCGTGTGTTAGCGCCATCTGTCATGAACGTACCGCTTTTCAGCGACGCATCCGGAAAGTTGGCGGACCACGACCCGTTGACCGCAGTCACGGTCACGGTTTTACCTTGATAGGTCACATCAACCATCGAGCCTGTTTCGGCTTTGCCGGTCAAATTAACGCCGTTCGCCTTTTCAGCCGCTGTGATGATGTTGTCGCCGTTGGCAGTTTGGTTGCCATCAATGAACACGGATGTTTCGCGGTCAATTTTGACGTCGCGGGTCGCCACTTCGCTGGTGTTGCCGTATTGGTCAACCGCGGTAACGGTCGCCCGGGTGGTGGCCGCCGCAACGCTGCCTTGCACGGGCATTTGCGCTTGTGGGAAGGTGACCGACCAATTGCCAGCGGCGTCGATATTGGTTGTGGTTTGGGGAAAGCCGTTCCACATGACAGTGACCGACCGCGACCCAACTTCGGCGGTGCCCGTCATGGTCACGCCGTTTGATGTTTCGGCCGCGTTCAGCGTGCCATCGCCATTCGTATCACCGGGCATATTGCCGGGGGTGAATGCGACTGTGGCGGTCACGTCCACCTTGATGGTGTGCGTGGTTGGAACAGATTTGTTGCCCGCCGCATCAATGGTCGAGGCCGAGAAGCTGCGATCGCCGTCAACGGTGAACGTGCCTTTTGGATAGGTGACAGACCAAGTGCCGTTAACCGCTTTGACATCTTGGCTGCCGCCGCCGTTGTTCAGTGTGATGTTGACCATCGCGTCACTGCTGGCGGTGCCAGAAACCTTGCCCGAAACAGTAACCGACCCATCAGATTCCAGTTTGCTGACCACGTTATCACCCGCAACAGTGTCGAAGGTGATGGTGTGCGGCACGGTATCAATCGCGATTTTTTCGTTCACTGGCAGGCTGACGTTGCCCATCTTGTCTGTCGCGATGATGGTGACATCAATCTCTTTGTAATCGCCGCCGGGGATCTGTGTTTGAGTAAAGGTGACTTCCCATTTGCCGTCGGTGCCAACGACAACCGATTGCTTGCCGCCTGTGGCGGTCAATGTCGCTTCAATCCGCGCACCGGGTTCACCTTCGCCTTTGACGGTCACGCCATCAGCATATTCCACCAGATTTTCAACAGCGCCATGTTTGGTCGTGCCGTCTGTGGTGGAAACCACAGATGTCCGGTCGATGACAAAGCCCGGGCCGTCCAACACTTCGGCAGGGCGGCCGTTGCCGGGGGTCACGGTGACCACGGCCTCAAACTTGCCTTCGCCGGGGTCATTTGGACCCTCGAATTTGGTTTCCCACTTGCCATCGTCTTTGATGGTTGTGGTTTGGGTTTTATCACCAAGCTTAACAACGACGGTTTCGCCGGGCTGTCCGGTGCCCGAAACCACAGGATTTTTTTCTGGTGTGACGGTGGACACGTCCTTGGTGGCTGCAGGATCATTGACCGTTGGGGGGATGCGCACCGGTGTTACGGGCACAGTTGGTGTTGTGGGGGTTGGCGTTACGGGCGCCGGACCGCCAGTGGTGGGTGTGCCGCCACCACCGCCGCCGCCTGCCAAGGCGCCCAGCAGGCCGAGGCCACCCAGACCCGCCGCAGCAAGGCCCAGACCGCCACCGCCGCCACCCAACAGGCCCGGTGCAAACGCGCCCATGCCCACGGTGTCATCGGCATACCCTGCGGATGCCAGACTGTTTTCATCGGTAAAACGAATATCATCAACGTTGGAATATTTGTTCCAAGTGTCAACCGCGCCATAGTTGGCATACATCGTGCCATCGCCGCCATCGGTCAAAAAGACCTCGGTCACATCACCGTTGGAGCTGAGGTAGAGTTTGTTATCTTCGCCCGGGTTGGATTCAAAATACCCGCTAAGGGTAATTTCGCGGCCATCCGCCAGCTTCAGAATAAGGTCGGTGCCCTGACGTTCATAGCCCAGCACGCTGGACTGCGACAGGTTCAAGGAAACGGTTTCACCCGACCCAACCTGAAGGAACTGGCTGCCGCCGTCGCCGGACACGGCACCATTAACCAATTTGTCCGCAGATGTGCGGACAGCGAAATCAATCGCTTTTACCATAATAACTACTCCGCCTCATGCCCGGGCTTGTTTTAGCCCAGTTTGTTATCGGGCTTTTGCCCTATTACCCCATAAATACCTAGTTTCGGACACTATTTCTAGAGGTTTTGATTGGCGCTGACGCAAATTGTTCGTTTTTTATAGTTTTTGGCGCAAGCCGCGGCCCGGCCTGCTTTAGGCAAAAATTGCAATTTCGGGCAGTTTGGCCCAAAAAAATGTATCTTTTGCATAAATATACTATCTTTTGCGCGGCGCCTTACCCGCAGAGATTGTGCAGCAAGGGCTGTTTGTCGGCGCGAAAATGGTGTAATTTTGGCACAGTGGGGTCCGGGCAACCCCCAAATATGCTTCGGTTTGTGAAGGGTGACACATGCGACAGGTGTTTTCAGGGGCGCAGATTTTTGACGGCACGCGGTTGCTGGCAAATCATGCGCTGGTCGTTGAAAACGGCAGGGTTGCAGGTGTGGAAAAGGCGCGGCACGGTGATGTTGTGCTGAATGGCGGTATTTTGGCCCCGGCTTTTGTGGATTTGCAGGTGAATGGCGGCGGCGGCATCATGCTGGATGGCAGTGCCGATGCGGGGCGGATTGCGGCGATTTGTGCCACGCATATTTTGCTGGGCTGTGCGGGTGTGTTGCCGACCCTGATCACCGATACCAAGGCCGCGACGGACCGGGTGATCGCAGCAGCGATTGAGGCGGCGCAGGCCAATGTGCCGGGGTTTTTGGGCCTGCATCTGGAAGGGCCGCACCTAGACCCCACGCGGGCAGGGGCGCATGACCCCCGCCTGATCCGGCCGATGACGCAGGCCGATGTGGCAGCCCTGATCGCGGCCAAAGCGCAGTTGCCAGTGTTAAAGGTGACGCTGGCCCCGGCATCCGTGACTTTGGCGCAGGTGGCAGCATTGGCGCGGGCGGGGGTTTTGGTCAGTTTGGGCCATACTGATTGCAGCTATGATCAAGCGGTTGCCTATACCCATGCGGGTGCGCGCTGTGCCACGCATTTGTTCAATGCGATGGCCCCTCTGTCGGCACGCGCACCGGGGTTGGCGGGGGCGGTACTGGACGGGGATTTGGCGGCGGGCATTATCGCGGACGGTATTCATGTGGCCCCCGCCATGCTGCGCCTTGCGATGGGCGCGCGGGCAGAGGGGATGTTTTTGGTGTCCGACTGCATGGCCTTTGCGGGTACGGATATGACCCAGATGACCTTGGGCGGTCGTCAGATTTTGCGCCAAGCGGGGCGTTTGACGTTGGCGGATGGCACCTTGGCGGGCGCGGATTTGCGGTTGGATGCGGCGTTGGGCGTGATGGTGCGGGTGGCGGGTGTGCCCGTGCAGCGTGCGCTTGCCATGGCCACCTCCATCCCGGCGGGCGTGATTGGGATGCAGGGTAGTTTGGGCCACCTAGAGACCGGACGGCGCGCCGATATGGTGCATTTGACCGATGATTGGCATCTGTCGCAGGTGTGGTGGGGCGGTGTGACGCTGTAGGGTAAAACGAAGAAAGGGTCGCCTTTGCGGGCGACCCTTTCCGAGTTCAAGGAGATGGGCCAGTTAGATGCACGAAGCCCAATCAGTGATATGTTTCCAAGGACCTACCCCCGCAAAACACCTCCGCTGACTGTCCCGACACCTGTCTCCGCAATCACTCTAGACACTGGACCACCTCCTTTCAAATATGTTTCCGATAGAGGGAGGTTGGCACATTTTCCGCGATTGTCAAAAGTTTTTTACGCAGGCTGTGGGTGAAATTTGCGCACGATCAGGCGGAACGGCACCAAGGCCAGCAGCGCCAGCGCCAGTTTTACCCCCCAATCGGCTACCGCCAGCGACACCCATAAGGGGGCAACGGGGCCAAAGCCCAGCAAAGGCAGCGCCTCATTCGCCCAAGACACGTCATTGCCGGGTTCCAGCCACACCAGCCCCGCTGAAAACGCGATGGTGAAAAACAGCGCCGTATCCGCCGATGCGCCTACCAACGTGGATACCAAAGGCGCACGCCACCACGCGCCACTGCGCAGCCGGTCAAAAATCGCCACGTCCAGCAGTTGCGCGCATAAAAACGCCACCCCCGATGCCAGCGCCACCCGCAATGTCACCAAGGGGCCAAATTCGCCCATAATCTGCGTGCCAATCACCGAACAGATCAGGCCCACGCCAAACCCCACCAGCACCACGCGCCGCGCGGCCTGTGCCCCGTAAAACCGGTTCATCAGGTCCGTCACCAAAAACGCCAACGGATAGGTGAACGCGCCCCATGTCAGCCAATTGCCAAACAAATGCTGCACAAGAATGTTTGAGGCCACAACAATGGCGGCCATGGCGATAACGCCAATCGTGAAATTTCGGGTCATGTGTTTTTTCCGTTTTATCAAGGTCGCGGATACTTGGACCCCACCATGGGGACGCGTGGGGCATAAGCCCGCGCGGGGCCGCGTGTCAAGGCAGCGCGCGGTATTCCACCAATTCCGTGCGCTGCGGCCAAAAGAAATTATCGTCTGAAATCATCGTCAGCCGGATGTCGCCACGCGCATCGCGCCACACCGCCAACCCTTCCAGATTATCATGCGTGCCGGGCGCGCTTTGCATGTCGGTGCGGGCGTCCGCGAACCCTTGGGGGCCAAGCGCAAAGCTGCGCACGCGGCTGGAAAACCCCATGATGCCGTGAAACCCGCGTTCCAGCAGGTAAAACCGCCCATCGGGGCCAAAATCGGCGCCCACGGGGTCAAACCCTGCATCGCGGGGCAGGGTTAGCGCGTGGTCCCAGCTGCCATTTTGAAAGCGGTAAACGGGCAGGGGGCCTGTGCCACGCGGGCTTTCGGGCAGGGTGTACAGCGTGCCGTTGGCATCAATTGCCAACGCCTCCAGGCTTGCGTTTTGGCGAAACGTGGCGAAATCGGGGGGGCGGGGCAGGTCGGTGCCGGGTTGGTCCAGCGCGGTGAACACCATCAGCCGTGCCATCCCGCGCCCTTCAAAGCTGATGAAGGTGTGGCCCTGCGCCACCGCCAACCCTTCGGTATCGGCGCGAAAGCCTTTTAGGGGGCCGTTTTGGTCATGCAACGGGGCGGGGTCAGTGGCGGTGATACCCGCAATCCGGCCTTGTGCATCGCGGGTGATTTGCCCCGCAACCCATGTCGCGCGGTCGCTGATGGTGGTGAAACCCAGCCCATCATCCGAGATTTCCAGCCCCGAAAACCCGCCATGCAGCGGGTTCGCGCGGTTCCAGACAAAACTGTCGATGAAGGTCGGCGAAAACAGCGGGGCGGCACTGCTGTGCAGCGCCATAACCCCGCAAACCCCCGCAATCAGCGCGAGGCGAGGACGTTTTTGCATTGGCCCGGCAAATCCGTCATGGTGTATTGGCGGGCACCGCGCTTTTTTGGCTCCGGTTTTTTCGGGGTTTTGGGCGCGGTGGATTTTGGCGGGTTCAAATAATCCGTCACCCACCATGTCAGCGTATCATCGCAGCCATTCCCACCCTTGGACAGGTCCGCCACGGTCGGCTTTTGCGTTTCGCACGACGACGCACCCGCCGGGCATTTCAGCCGCACATGAAAATGCGTGTCATGGCCGGCCACGGGGCGAATTTTCTGCATCCATGCCTTGTCCGAGGATTGGGCGGTTTTGCACATTTCCAGCTTCACGGCAGCGGCAACGAAAATCCGGTCCACGCGTTTATCCGATGCCGCCGCTTTCAACAACGCGCTGTGGCTGGCGGTCCAATTGCGGGTCACAGAACGCTGGTCGGCAGACCGCACAGGGATGGAGCTGATCTTTTCACGCTCCGACCGCGACAGGTTCAAACGGCTGGGCGGCAGCATCCAAATATCGGCATCAAGGCCAATTTGGTGGCTGGCATGGCCCGATGTCATGGGCCCGCCGCGCGGCTGCGAAATGTCGCCGATATACAGCCCGTTCCACCCTACGGACACTGCAGCACGGCTAAGATCCTGCAAATAGTCGATCATCACGGGTTGGCCCCAATTGCGGCCCCGCGACAGGCGCATCGCTTGCCATGTTGGACCAGTTTCGGCTAGCTGCACTTGGCCCGCGCCGCAGCCTTTGGCATAGCTGCCAACGGGCATGGGGGCTTGGGCCGATGCGTCGGATTTGGCCCCGAACAACTGGTTTGCCAACGCCTCTGCCTGCCCTGACAGGGGCACAGAACAGGCCGCAACCAAGGGGACGGCAATGGAAAATACTTTGAACATAGGGGTCATGCTGTGGGTCCTGCACCGTCTGGTTTCACCCACAGTAGCAGAATTAACCCAATAAGGAACAGGGCGATCAAGGGGATAATCCCCATTTGCTGGCTGCCCGTCACTTGCGTAACCACCCCGATGGACAAAGGCGCGATGAAGGCGGTTGCCTTGCCTGCCAGCGCGTACAGCCCAAAATTTTCGGTAATCTGCGCGGGGTCCGATTGGCGCACCAGCATCGTGCGGCTGGCCCCTTGCAGCGACCCGCCCGCCGCCCCGATCAGCGCGCCAAGGATGTAAAACGCAATATCCGGCAGTGCGCTGTCTGGCCCCACGGCCACCCCAAACACCGATGTGCGCGACACCATCACCACCCCAATCGCCACGCCCGCCAGCACCAAAACCGAAAGCGCGATCACGGGTTTGGGGCCAAAGCGGCTGTCGGCCAACCCGCCCAACCACGCGAAAATCGCCCCGCTGATCACGGCCAAAATGCCGAACACACCCACGTCAATCACGCTCCACCCCAGCACGCCCGCCGCATAGATACCGCCAAAGGCATACATGCCGTTCAGCGCATCACGGTAAAACATCGAACTGCCCAGATAGGCGAATAAGCTGCGATTTTGCGGCAGCCCCCGCAGGCTTTGCCTTAAATCCGGCAAGGCGCGGCGCAATGCGGCGCGGATGCTGATTTGACCCGCACGGCGCGGTTCGCGCACCCACAAGAAAAATGGGATCATGAACACCGCGAACCAAATCGCGGTCAACGGCCCCACCGACCGCGTCCCTTCGCGCGCCGCCGCATCCAGCCCGAACAAGGGCGCGGTGCCCAGCAACGTGACCCCCTGCGCGTTTTCCGCCAGAAAAAACAGCATCAGCACCAGCGACACCAACCCGCCCCAATACCCAAACGCCCAGCCAGACCCCGAAATCCGCCCGATCTGTTCTTTGGTCCCCAAATCTGGCAGCATCGCATTGGTGAAAATCGTCGCAAATTCCATCCCGATCAGGCCAAGCGCGAAACAGCCCATCACCCAGATCAAGCTAAAATCACCCGGCACCGCGTACCACAGCCCCCACGCCCCCGCGACATACAGGCCAGAAAACAGCGCGATAAACCGCATCCGCCCGCCCGCCTTATCCGCGACCACACCCAACAGGGGGGCCAGCAGCGCAATGCACAGCCCCGCCGCGCCAATGCCATAGCCCCAGACCGTTTGCGCCGCGCTGCCGCTGCCCAACAGGTCGTTCATATAGGGCGCAAAGATAAAGGTGATCAGCAGGGTGTTATAAGGCTGGCTGGCCCAATCGAAAAAGAACCAGCCCCAAATCCGTTTTGATGCGCTTGTCATGCCGGCCCCCCCATTTGGGGCAATCAAGCCCCAAACCGCGCGCCTGCGCAAGCGGTGTTACGGGCGAACGGGTGGCCAAGGCCGCTGCGCATCGGCGGCAATCCACGCTTGCACAAAATCGGGCAACACCGGGCTTTGCACCGGATGCCCCAGCGCTTTCAGCACCTGTTCGGGCGGCACAATCCCCGCCTTGGACGTGACTGCAGATCGGATCAACACATGGCTGGTGCAGGCCCCATCTTTCCACATCGACTGTTCCATATAGATAAACCGCGCATCCCAACCCACACAGCGGCTGACCATTTCCACCCGTTCAAACAACCGCACCCGCGCGCGATACCGTGTGCTGTTGCCTGCCACGGTCATGCCCCACTGGTTGCGCGCCAACACCTTGTGCAGCCCCGTGCGCTTGCCCAGCGGGATGCGCCCAAGGTCATACAGCGTCAGGGTGCGGCCATTGTTCAGCTCGCGCCACGGGTCAATATCTTGGGGCCAGCAGCGATGGTGGCTGATATGCGCGCCCAAAATTGGCAGGGCGGGGGCGTTGCGGAATTTCCACAATTCTTTGAACATGCGCAGGTAGGGGTACATCGGCGGCTCCTTTGCCGGATGCGTTGCCGCACTGCGGCGCAATGGTCAAGCGAAACGCTGCGGAAACGGTTGCTCTTTGCCCCTGTGCAGCATAGCTATCCACTATCCCTAGTGGCCGGAGCCCGCAAAATGACCTCTTTGTTCCAAATCCTGATGATGGTGCTGCAAGTCGCGCAATTTATCATCATTGTGCATATCATCCTTAGCTGGTTGATCAACTTTCAGGTGTTGAACCTGCGCCAACCGCTGGTCGCGCAAATCTGGGATGGGGTGAACCGCTTGTTGGAACCCGTGTATGGCCGCATCCGGTCGTTTTTGCCGCAAAATCTGGGGCTGGATTTGGCCCCATTGGTGGCCATTCTGGTGATCTTTGCGCTGCGCACCATCCTGACCAATAATCAAGAATATTTCTTTTGATCCATGGCTGCACCTAGCGACCTTCTGGCCTCGGTCTTTGGCTTTTCCGAATTTCGCCCCGGTCAGGCGGAAATTGTGGATGCTGTGTTGGCGGGGCAAAACACGCTGGCGATTATGCCCACGGGGGGTGGTAAATCCCTGTGTTTCCAACTGCCTGCGATGTGCCGGGATGGGGTGACGATTGTTATTTCCCCCCTGATCGCGTTGATGCGTGACCAAGTGCGCGCGCTCAAGGCAGCAGGGGTGGAGGCGGGGGCGCTGACATCTGGCAACACGGATGAGGAGACGGAGGAGGTTTTCACAGCGCTGGACGAAGGCCGCCTGAAACTCCTCTATCTCGCGCCCGAACGCCTTGCCTCCTCTGGGGCCATGTCGATGCTGCGCCGCATCAATGTCACGGCCATTGCGGTGGATGAGGCGCATTGCGTATCCCAATGGGGCCATGATTTTCGCCCCGATTACCTGCGCATCGGTGAACTCCGCCGCGCGCTGGACGTGCCGCTGGCCGCCTTCACCGCCACGGCGGATGAGGAAACCCGCACCGAAATCATCAGCCGGCTGTTTGATGGTCAAACCCCGTCCACCTTCCTGCGCGGCTTTGATCGGCCCAACATCCATCTGGCCTTTGCGGTAAAGGACAACCCGCGCAAGCAAATCCTTGCCTTTGCCGCCGCGCGCAAAACCCAATCTGGTATCGTTTATTGCGGCACCCGCGCCAAAACCGAAACGCTGGCGCAGGCGTTGCGCGATGAAAACCATCCCGCGACCGCCTATCACGGCGGCATGGATGCCGAAGATCGTCGCGCAACCGAAGCCCGGTTTCAACGCGAGGATGGGTTGAT
Source organism: Pseudorhodobacter antarcticus (assembly GCF_900110135.1). Lineage (GTDB taxonomy): Bacteria > Pseudomonadota > Alphaproteobacteria > Rhodobacterales > Rhodobacteraceae > Pseudorhodobacter > Pseudorhodobacter antarcticus. The sequence goes on from NZ_FOCO01000004.1 coordinate 124,915, forward strand.
CGTGGTCGCCACCGTGGCGTTCGGGATGGGCATCGACAAACCCGATATCCGCTGGGTCGCCCATGCCGATTTGCCCAAATCCATCGAAGGGTATTATCAGGAAATTGGCCGGGCGGGCCGTGACAGTGCCCCCGCCGAAACCCTAACCCTCTATGGCCCCGATGATATTCGCCTGCGCCGCAGCCAAATCGACGAAGGCATGGCCCCGAATGACCGCAAGGATGCCGACCACGCCCGCCTGAACGCGCTCTTGGGATTGGCGGAGGCGACAGGCTGCCGCCGCCAAGTGCTGCTGGGCTATTTCGGCGAAACCAGCACCCCTTGCGGCAATTGCGATATCTGTGACCGCCCCGCGCTGCTATTCGACGCGACAGACGCCGTGCGCAAGGCGCTGTCGGCCATTCTGCGCACCGGGGAAAGTTTCGGCGCGGGGCATCTGATCGACATCCTAACCGGAAACGCCACGCCCAAGGTGCTGCAACGCGGCCATGACCAACTGCCCACATTCGCCGTGGGGCGCGATCTGTCCAAACCCGCATGGGGCGCTGTGTTTCGCCAAATGATGGGCCGCGATTTGGTGCGCCCCGACACGGAACGTTACGGTGCCTTGCGCATGACCGATGCCGCCCGTCCCATCCTGCGTGGCGAGGAAACGATCACTTTGCGCAAAGACACGATCGAGACCGCAACCTCCCGCCCTGTGGTCAAAATGCAAGTGTCCGAAGAGGACGCGCCCCTGCTGTCCGCCCTGAAGGCCAAACGCCGTGCCTTGGCCGAAGGTGCGCGCGTCCCCGCCTATGTTATTTTCCCCGACCGCACGTTGATTGAAATGGCCGAAACCAAACCCCGCGATCTGGACGGTATGGCCCGCATCAACGGCATCGGCGCAAAGAAACTGGAAAGCTACGGCGCGGCGTTTTTGGCCGTGATCACAGGCGCTGGCGCCGAACAATTGCACCCCCAACGCATGCGCCTTGCAGGTCGCGATGCTGGCCCGCTGTTTGATAAACTGGCGCAAATCCACCTTGATTTGCAACGCGGCACAGATGGCATTGACAAACCGCTGTCTTGCACGCAATCCACCCTGCGCCAAATCGCGGAACGCAAACCCACATCGCTGTCGGATCTGGACCGTATCCCAGGCATGGACGGCGCGCGCACCGACCGTTTCGGTCTGGCCTTCCTCGCCGCCATTGCGGGCGATTAACCCCTTGCCGCTTCGCGCCCCAGCCCTAGGTTCCACCTCATGCTCACAGTAATTTCCCCCGCCAAACGTCTTGATGATGCCGCCGCCTTGCCCGCCGGGCTGGCCGCCACAAAACCGCAATTTGGCGCGCAAGCCCGCGAACTTGCCACCGTTGCGCGCGACCTTACCGCCGCCGATCTGCGCAAATTGATGCATATTTCCCAACCGCTGGCAGACCTAAACGTCACCCGTTTCGCGGAATTTTCGGATGCCCCCACCAAGCCCGCCGCCCTGTTTTTCGCAGGCGACACTTACGCGGGGCTAGAGGCGAAAACGCTGGACCCAGACACCCTGCGCTGGGCCCAAGATCATTTGCGCATCCTGTCGGGCCTTTATGGCTTGCTGCGCCCGCTGGATGAAATCGCCGCTTACCGCCTTGAAATGGGCAGCAAAATGGAAAACCCGTGCGGCCCAGATCTTTACGCCTATTGGCGCGCAACGCTGGCCCCCGCGATCAATGAAATCGCCAAAACCACGCGCGCCCGCGCCCTGATCAACTGCGCCTCTGTCGAGTATTTTGGGGCTGTGGATACAAGCGCGCTAACCATCCCGGTCATCACCCCGACGTTCCTAGAGGAAAAAAACGGCGAGGCGAAAATCGTCAGTTTTTACGCAAAAAAGGCCCGCGGTGCCATGGCCCGCTTCATCGCGGAAAACCGCCTGACAGATCCCAAAGATTTGCAAGGCTTCACCACCGGCGGATACGCATATGATCTCGCGCGCTCCACAGACACCACCCCGGTTTTCCGACGCACCGCGCCATAATTCGCATTGGTAAAAATACCTCACGGGGGTGATGAGTGTTAAAAAACGCCACAGTGGGGCGTTTTAGCAAAGAACGCCTGCCCCCCGGTCAGGCTGGGGGGGGGTGAAACCCCCCAGCTGTGGACCGCTAACCAACCCTCAGTTTAACAAAACAATCGCTGCGTTCAGCGCTGTTGCAAAACTAACCCATGCCAAATACGGCACAAACATCAGCGCCGAAACCCGGTCCGCCACCCATTCCCGTCGAATAAACAGCACTATTGCCATCCACATCAGCGCGATAATCACCAAGGCAATGCCCGCCAATTGCAGTCCAAAAAACACCGGCGACCACGCAAAGTTAAACACCATCTGCGCGCCCCAAAGACCCCGCGCGCCGCCGTACAAAAACTTGCGCGCGCCAACCCAGCCGATCATCAAATAGATCAGGGTCCAAACCGGCCCAAACACCCAGTTTGGCGGCGAAAAGAACGGCTTGTTCAACCCCGCATACCATTCCCCAGGAATGGTCGAGGTGCCGATGAACGCCCCAGCGGCCATAACGGCGAGAATAAACGCCAGATGAACCAAAACCGTGCGGGTCATTCCATGGCCCGCGCTTCAGATACCAACATAATCGGAATCCCGTTGCGGATGGGAAAGGCCAGTTTGGCAGGACGAGAGATCAACTCCTGCGCCTCGGCATCATAGGACAGCGTGGCGTGCGACAGCGGGCACACCAACGCCTCTAACATGCGGCGATCAATCACGGGGCCGGACTGGGTGCCAATTTCGGGGCCAATGTCTGGGTCAGTCTCGGTGGGCGCATCACTCATTGCATCATTTCCTCACCCGTTCCGCCGCGCAGCGCGAACTCGATCAGGGTCACCATGGTTTCGCGCCGCGTGGTCAGGGTCGGCGCCTCCAACAGCGCTTGCTTATCTTCCGCCGAAAACGGGCACAGCATGGAAAGGGAGTTTATCAGCAACTCCTCCTCTGCCCCGCTCAAGCTTTCCCAGTCGGTGGACAGGTCCATCGACTCGAAAAACCGCCCCAGCAAATCCATGAACTTTGGGCGATCAAAACCGGGGTCGCTTTCCTCGCCGCCTTGGTCCCGTTCAAACCCTTGCCATTCCACACGCGCTCGGCGGTAAGGGGTGAACCCCTTAACCTCCTCACGCAGCCGGAACCGCGACAGGCCCGACAGTGTGACCATATAACGGCCATCCTCCGTCTCGGAAAACCCGGTCATACGGCCTGCACAGCCAATGGCATGCAGGCGCGGCTCGGCTTCTTTGCCTGCCGGAACCTCGCGCGGTTGGATCATACCGATCAACCGTTCGGGTGTTTTCATGCAATCTTCCAGCATTTGCAAATAGCGCGGCTCAAAGATGTGCAGCGGCAAACGCGCGCGCGGCAGCAGCAATGCGCCGGGCAGCGGGAAAACGGGAAGGGTGTCGGGCAAGTCGCGAATATGTTTCATAAGGTGCAGCTAGGCCGCTTTCCCCCTTAGGCAAATATCATTGATGACAGTTTGCGTCGACCCGTCAACGCAATGGGGTCTTTGGGCGGCAAGGCATCAAAAATGGTGAACAATTGGGTTTTTGCCGCGCCATCATTCCACGCGCGGTCGCGGCGAAACAGGTCCAACAGGGTGGTCACCGCCTCCTCCACCTTGCCCGCCGCGTGCAGGGCCAACGCAAGGTCGAACCGGGCTTGGTGGTCGTCTGGTGCCGCCTCCACCGCCGCGCGCAGCTCCGCCTCGGGGCCAGCATTGGCGGCTTGATGCAGCAGCGCGATTTGGGCGCGCACCGCCTCCACCTCCTTGGCCCCGGCAATTTTCGCGGGCACAGCGTCCAGCAACGCCTCGGCCTGCGCCACCTCGCCCAGCGCCAAATGCGACCGCAACAATCCGCCAAAAGCGACCGCGTTTTCCGGCTCCTCACCCAAAATCGCGGCGAATGTTTCGGCGGCGTCCGCAGCCGCACCCTCGGTCAGCATGGTTTCTGCGGCCTCAATCGCGTCCGCCAAACCATCATCGCCACCCAGCGCGGCCAGTTTGTCCACAAACACCTTCAATTCGGACGCAGGCAGCGCGCCTTGGAACCCGTCCACCGGTTTGCCTTGGAAAAACGCGTAAACCGTTGGCAGCGATTGAATCCGCAGCTGCTCGGATATGCCGGGGTTTTCATCGACGTTCACCTTGACCATGCGCACACGGCCCTTGGCCGCCGTCACCGCCGCCTCCAGCGCTGGCCCAAGCTGTTTGCACGGCGCACACCAAGGGGCCCAGAAATCCACGATCACGGGAATCTCGGCGCTGCCGTCAATCACATCGGCCATAAATGTGGCCTCGGTGGTGTCCTTGATCAACTCTGCCGCTGCAGCGGGTTGTTCGCCAAATGTCAGCATATCGTCCCTCTTTCGTCAAAACTGTTGTCCCTTATATGGCCACCCAAACCCAAAAGGCCAAGGGGCTTTGATGCCCCCTATGCAAATCCCGCGCCCGCCCATACCTTGCAACCACCCCAAGCAGAGGTTCAAATGCCCATCCTACTGACCTATGGCGACAGTAACACCCACGGCACCCCACCCATAACCACGCGCGGCCTTTACGCCCGTTATGATGCCGCCACCCGCTGGCCCACCCGCGCCGCCCAAACCCTCGGCCCCGATTGGCAATTGGTGGAGGAAGGTCTGCCAGGCCGCACCACCGCCTTCAACGACCCCGTGATGGGCGATCATATGAACGGCACCATGGGCCTGCGCATCGCGTTGAACAGCCACGGCCCGCTGACGCATATGGTTTTGATGCTGGGCACAAATGACGTAAAAACCCGCTTTGGGGCTACGCCCGACCGCATCATGGCAGGTATCGCGGCGCTGGTGGATATGGCGCTGGCCCCCGATATGGCGCTGCGTCACTCCGGCCTAAAAATCCTGCTGGTCGCGCCGCCGCATGTCCAAGAAATCGGTCCCCTGGTTGCCGAATTCACAGGCGGTGCCGCCAAAAGCCGCGCTCTCGGCCCCCTGCTGGCAACCTACGCAAACGCCCGCAACCTCGGCTTCTTGGATGCCGCAACCATCCTGCAAACCAGCCCCACCGATGGCATTCATTTTGAACCCGCGGGCCACGCAGCTTTGGCCACGGCAATCGCGGTAGCCCTTAAAACTCTGTAAATTCATCTTGGCTTAAATACCTAAACGGCGTCAGCCCCGCAGCGCCATCAACGCCCCATGCAGCGCAGGCCCGGCCACCACAACCCCATCCGTGCGCGGGTCTGCCGCGTTGAACCGCAACGCCGCCCCGCGCCCATCACTCGCCACCGCCCCGGCGCGCGCTGCAATCAGCGCCCCCGCCGCGATGTCCCATTCCCACGTCGCGCGAAACGCCAACATCGCGTCAAACCGCCCTTCGGCGACCAAACACAACCGATAGGCAAGCGAGGGCCGAAACGCCCGCTCCACCCCCGGCACGCCGCCCGGCCAATGCATATCTGCCATATTGGGTTTTGATGTCAGAACAGTCGCCCCCGCAACCCCGCCCGGCGCCGAGGCGGCAATCACCGCGCCATTGCAGGTCGCAGGCCCGTCCAGCGTCGCCCCATACATTCGGTTTTTGGCCGGTATAAACACCGCCCCCGCCACCACAACGCCGCGTTCCACCACCGCCAGCGAATGGGCGAAACTGTCTTGCCCGTCGATAAACGCCCGCGTCCCGTCGATGGGATCAATAATAAACACCCGCTCTGCCGTCAGCCGATCGGCAGAATCCGGCGTCTCCTCGGACAGCCAACCATAACCGGGTCGCGCTGTGCGCAACCGTTCCACCAGCATCGCGTTTACGGCCAAATCGGCCTCGGTCACGGGGCCAGCGCCATCACCCTTGTCCCAAACTTGCGGGTCGCGCTTGAAATAGCGCAGGGCAATCGCCCCCGCCGCCCGCGCTGCATCCACCAGCAGCGCCAAATCCGCGTCATGCCCCGGCAAGCGTCAACCCTTCGATCAACAAGGACGGCACGCGCGTCGACATATGCATCCGCGCATCATTCGCAGGCGTCATGCGTAGCAACATATCGCGCAAATTCCCCGCAATCGTGCATTCATTCACGGCATAGGTGATCTGGCCATTTTCCACCCAAAACCCCGATGCCCCGCGCGAATAATCGCCCGTGGTGGGGTTGATCGACGACCCGATAAGCGATGTCACAAACAACCCCGTGCCCATATCGGCCAACAATTCGGCGCGTGATTTTACCCCTTGGGTCAAATCAATGTTCGACGTGCCGGGTGATGGTGGCGACGATGTGCCCCGCGCCGCGTTGGCCGAGGACGGCATCCCCAGCTTGCGCCCTGTGGCAAGGTCCAACACCCAACCCATCAACACGCCATCCTCCACAATTGCCCGCCGCGCTGTGGGCAGGCCCTCACCATCAAACGCGCGGCTGCCCGAAATCCGCGCGCGGTGCGGGTCCTCGATCACCGACAACCCGCGCGGCAAAATCTGGGTGCCCAGCGCATCGCGCAGCCAACTGGAACCCCGCGCGATGGACGCGCCATTGATCGCGCCCAGCACATGCCCAATAATCCCCGACGATATCCGTTCATCATACAGCACCGGATAGGCCCCAGTTTTGGGCTGCCGCGCGCCCACCCGTTCCAGCGCGCGGGTGGCGGCCAACAGGCCAATATCCTCGGCACTTGGCAAATCGGCGGCGTAAATGCGCCCCTCGGCGGCCCAATCGCGTTCCATTCCCGTGCCCGACCCGGTGAATGCCACGGCAGAAAGCGAGCGTGATGACCGCGCATAGCCGCCCGCAAACCCATTGCTGGCCGCCATATGGATTTGGCGGCGCGATTGGCTGGCCGATGCTTCGACCTGCGTGATGCCGCCAACAGCCATTGCCGCCGCTTCCGCACGGCGCGCATCGGCCTCCAGCACCGCCGCACTCACTTCATCGCTGGGGTCGCACAGCTCCAGCGCGGCCATGTCCCAGCCTTGGGCCAGCTGCGATGGGTCCGCCAAACCGACATATTTATCCTCGGGTGCCTCGCGTGCCATGGCCACCGCCCGTTCGGCCACCGCGCGGATGCTGGCGTCCGATGTGTCCGACACCGAAACGCAGGCTTGACGCTGCCCGATCAGCACGCGCAGGCCCAATTCCACCCCTTCGGACCGTTCTGCCTGTTCCAACTGCTCCGCGCGAATGTCGATTGCGGTTGCAATACCGTCTACCGCAATCGCATCGGCGGCGTCTGCACCCGCCCGTTTGGCGGCAGTCAGCAAGGCCTCGGTCAGCGTTTCCAGCGATCGGGTCATGACACTCTCCTATATTCCATCCAAACGGCAGGTAAGCCGCCCCACCCCCCAAGGCAAGTCCCCCCAAGGCAAGCGCAGCCATGCAAAAGGGCGACCAACGCGGCCGCCCTCTCGTCAATCACCCAAAGATCAAAACGGCAGCGGGTTACCGTTCGACAGGATTTGCCCACCCTCTTTGATCTCCACCTCAGCGATCAGGCTGTCTGGTGTTGGGCCGGGTTTGGCCAACATGCCCGCGAACATGCCAAACATCGCGGTCATCTGCGGGTCCACCAACCCCAGCGCCACCAGTTTTTCCAACAACCCGGTTGCCCCGGTCAGTGACAGGTTCACCTTGCCCACAGGCATCGGGGCCACACCCCCCAAAATGGGCGCTTGGGCATTGTCAAAGGTCAGCGCACCATCGCCCTTCAATTCCGCGCCCGCCACGGTCAATTGCAAGGCATCAATATCCAAAGTTTCCACCTGAAACGGGCTTTCCATCATGTCGGGGCCGGGGCCATCATCCACCATCAGATCCGCCAGGACTTTGGCGGTGCCTTTCAAGGACATGATCAAGGTTGCCGGGTCGCGGGGCAAAGTGGCCCCCGGATCGACCATCGACCAGATCATATCCGACACGGTCAACCCCTCCAGCCGCGTTTCAATCACGAAATCGCGCGGCTCATCCGACTTGGCAACCGGAATCAAAAGCGTCAACCCGGCGGTGTCATATCCGGCCGTCAATTCGGGGAACGGGATCGACGACCCCGATGCGGTCATCTGCACGCCGCGCCCGGTCAACCCATAGGCAAGGCGCGCTTTGTCAACCGACACATTCACAGTGCCGCCCTGTGACGTGCTGGCGAAATTCATCTTGCCGCTGTTTTCATCCGTCCCGGCCACGGTCAAATTGCCGCTGTCATAGGTAAAGGATGCATCCGTGTTCATCCCTTGCGCCAATTGGGCAATCATATCCCCACCAATGGCCCCTTTTGGCATGGCACCTGCCGATGCCCCGGCCAAATTAACCATGCTGCCCGACACGTCAAAGCTGCCCGCCCCAGCATCAGGCTTGCCAGCGGCCTTGTAATCAAACCGCTGCGCCGCAAAGGTGGATGTGGTCGCCACCATGTCGCCTGCCGCCATGCGGTACATCATCGCCAGCTTGGACATGGTCAAATCAAACGCCATGTCGCGGGGTTCACTGTCAACCACGACATCTGCGGCACGAAGGCCCACAGTATCCGCGCTAAAATCATGCGTAACGTCCTGCGCCGTGCCGCTAGCAATCAAGCTTACACCCGCTTGGGTCACGGTGATGGAATTGGTGACAGGCTTGCCCACCCCATTCAGCGTTTCCATTTGCAAGGCATAGGTGGCGGGCATCCCCACCTCGACGCGGCCATCGCCCATATCGCGAAACGTCACTTCGGGCAGGGTGCCCGACAGTTTGGTTCCGTCTTGATCAACCGCGATTTTCATATCCTTCACGATCAGGCTGTCGCCCGCCCGTGTTTGTGACCCGGCGCTGTACGTTTGGCCATAAACGCCGCCAAGGTCTTGCCAGCTCTGCCAAACTTCCTCTGGCGTCACATCGGCAAAGGCGGGGGCGGTGGTGAAAATCATCAATGCGCAAAAAGCGGTTGTTTTGAAAAGACCGAACGGCATGGCTGGGCACTCCGAAATGCAAAAAAGGTTGTGGCAGCATTTACCCCACGCCGCGCGGGGTCAAGGGCTGATGCATGCCGCGCCTGATCACGTTGTGCTGCGCAAAGGGGCGGTTCGGCTGGTCCTTGGTCAAAAGCTGGGTTAGCTTTGGGAAAATTGAAAAGGACACGCGGATGCAGGGTAAAGTTGTTGCAATTACGGGCGCAAGCCGGGGCATCGGGGCCGCAGCGGCACGGGTGTTTGCGGATGCGGGCGCGCGCGTGGTGCTGCTGGCGCGGTCGGCAGGGCAAATCACCGAATTGGCGGATGATATTGGGTGCGGCGCGATGGCGCTGCCCTGTGACATTGGCCGCGCCGATGCGGTGGCCGACGCGTTCGCGCATATTGTCACGACCTGCGGGGGCTTGGATGTGTTAATCGGCAACGCAGGCGTGATCGACCCCATCGCGCGCATCGCAGACACCAACCCCGCCGCATGGTCAGATGCGATTGATATCAACCTAAAGGGCGTGTTTTACGGCATGCACGCCGCCATTCCCCTGATGCGCGGCCATGGTGGCACCATCATCACCGTATCATCCGGCGCGGCGCACAACCCGCTGGAAGGGTGGAGCGCGTATTGCGCCGCCAAAGCAGGGGCCGCCATGCTGACCCGCGCCGCCCATCTAGAGGAGGCGGCGCATGGCCTGCGCATTATGGGCCTGTCGCCCGGCACGGTGGCCACCGACATGCAGGTGCGCATTAAGGCCAGCGGCATCAACCCCGTCAGCGCGCTGGACCCATCGGTGCATATCCCTGCTGATTGGCCCGCGCGGGCCTTGCTGTGGATGTGCGGGCCGGGTGGGGACGCGTATTTGGGCCAAGAGATCGCTCTGCGCGACGATAGCATCCGCCGCGCCGTGGGCCTAATCCCGTGATTGATCTGTCAGTTGAAAACGATGTTTGGGTGGTCACGTTAAATCGCCCCGAAAAGGCTAATTCCCTAACGGGTTCCATGCTGCAAACCCTGTTGGACATTGCCGAACGGGCAGGGGGGCAAGGCGCGCGCGCCTTTGTTATCACCGCGACAGGCAAGGTATTTTCCGCAGGCGCCGACCTGATTGAAGCGCAAGCAGGCCTTGCCACCAGCCCTGTGTGGGACCAGCTTTCAGAGGCCATCGCGCGGCTGCCTTGCCTCACGATTGCGGTGCTGAACGGCACGCTGGCCGGGGGGGCCATGGGCATGGCGCTGGCCTGCGATATGCGCATCGCGGTGCCGGGGGCCAAGCTGTTTTACCCCGTGATGCGTCTTGGGTTTTTGCCCCAACCCGGCGATGTGCCGCGCCTTGTGCGGTTGATCGGGCCAGCGCGGGCGTCAATGATCTTGATGGCAGGGCAAAAGATTGCGGCGGAGGAGGCGCTGGCGTGGGGCCTGATCGACCGCGTGGTGGCTGTTGATGATTTGTTGCCCAGCGCCCGCGCGCTGGTGGCCGATGCGATTGCGGCGACGCCAGACCATGCGCGTGCGATCAAAGCCATGATTTGGGGATAGGGCGGCAAGGAGGTATTTAAGCCAAGCCGAATTGGGGGCGGTTCTGTGTGCTGCGCCGCGCGGGATTGAACCGCGCGCTGATTTCAGGCAAAAGCGCCCCAAGCATAGGAGTGCATCATGGATTACAACGCATCAGGGAGTGCCAAGATGGGCAAGAACACGCCACGCCATTCGGAACATAACGCCAAAGGCACCGACAAAAACCCTTACGGCGCAGCAGCGCCCAAAGCAGAGCTGTTGGCCCGCATGAAAGCCGCAGTTGAGGCGAAAAAGGCCGAGACCAAGAAGGCCGAAAGCTGATTTAGATCTTTTGCCTCAGATCTTTTGCCCCTGCAACAGCCGAGGCAAATCACCTTCCAGCCCCGCCGCCGTGCGAACGAAGCGGCGGCGCAGGGCGGGCAAGGCGCTAATGGCTCCCATGCCCAGATCACGCCCCAAGCGCATAAGCGGATTATCGTTTGAAAACAGCGTGTTGACTGCATCCATCCCCAGCGCCAGTGCCGTTGTATCAAACCGCCGCCATTGCTGGTAGCGGTCCAGCACGTCCGCGCCACCAATATCCTCACCCCGCCGCGCGGCCTCGATCACCACTTGCGCCAGCGCGCCCACGTCGCGCAGCCCAAGGTTCAACCCTTGGCCCGCGATCGGATGCACGCCATGCGCCGCATCACCCACCAGCGCCAAACGGGGGGCCGCAAATTGCGCGACCAGTGACAGCGACAGAGGATAGGTGAACCGCACCCCTGCCAGCGCAATTTCCCCCAGAAAATCGCCAAAGCGCGGGCGCAGCGCGGCCAGATAATCTGCGTCGCCCAGTGCCTGAATGGCTGCGGCCCGCGCGGTGCTGGTGGTCCACACAATCTGCGACCGATGCCCGCCATGCAGGGGCAAAATGGCCAGCGGCCCTTCGGGCATGAAAAACTGATGCGCGATGCCGTGGTGGGGCAGGGTGTGCGATACCGCAGTAACCAACGCCGTTTGACCGTAATCGCGCCCGGTCCGCGTGATACCCGCACGCGCAGCCACCCCGCTTTGCCGCCCATCGCAGCCCACCAGCACCCGCGCCGACAGCGTAGCCCCGGACCCAAGCGTGACCGTCGCCCCCTGCGGTGTCATATCTTGCGCCACCACCGTTTCGCCCGATACCAACGTAATCCCCGGCGTGGCCTGCATCGCGGCCAAAAACGCGGCGTAAAGATGCCTGTCCTCGACCATAAAACCCATCGGGCCTTCTTCAATCTCGGCATGATCGAAATGCAGGAAACACGGCGCAGCGCCGGTGCCTGCCCGCCCGTCCGATGCCTTCACCTGCAAAATCGGCTGCGCCACGGCGTCCAGCGCGGGCCAAACGCCCAGCACTGACAGCAACCGCTTGGACGCCAGCGCCAGCGAATAGGCCCGCCCGTCAAACCCCACCTCGGCCCGCGCAGGGGCGGCGCGCGCATCCACCACCATCACGCGCAAACCGGCCCCCGCCAGCGCCAATGCCAAGGCGGGCCCGTTCAAGCCGCCGCCCACAATCATAATATCTGCATCCTGTTTCATGCCCCAAATATGGCGCATCAGCACCGATTGTCCATGCGCCCGATTGTCTAACCGCCGCCCCCGCGTTAGCGTTTGCGCAAAGGTTGGCAAAAGGTGGGTTATGGCAGGCAATTGGCTTTGGATGACGGCTGCGGATTTGGGGCGCGGCATTGACGCAGGCAAAATTCACCCGGTGGAGCTGACCGAGGCGTTTTTGGACGCGATCAACCGCCACCCGCAGGCCGACCGCATCTATACCCGCACCACGCCCCGCCGTGCGCGCTCCATGTCAATGGCCGCCGCTGACCGCGCCAAACTGGGCCGCCGCATCGGGCCTTTGGACGGTGTGCCAATTTCGTGGAAGGATTTGTTTGATGCATCCGGCGCGCCCTGTGAGGCGGGATCAGCCCTGCTGCGCGGGCGTATCCCCGAGGTGGACGCCGAAGTGCTGACCACCGCCACCAGCCAAGGTCTTGTTTGCCTTGGTAAAACCCATATGTCGGAACTTGCGTTTTCCGGGCTTGGCCTGAACCCCATCACCGCCACGCCGCCCAATGTGAACGACCAAGGGGCTGTGCCGGGCGGCTCCTCCTCGGGGGCGGCGGCATCGGTGGCGTTTGGGCTGGCACCCGCAGGGATTGGGTCGGATACGGGCGGGTCGGTGCGTATTCCTGCCGCGTGGAACGACCTTGTGGGGCTGAAAACCACCCCCGGTAGGCTGTCGCTGCGCGGTGTGGTGCCGCTATGCGAACGGTTCGATACCGTTGGCCCCATTGCGCGCAGTGTCGAAGATTGCGCGCTGCTGCTGGCCGCGATGGAAGGGGGCAAACCCGCCGATCTGGCCGGGGCCAGCATCAAGGGGATGCGCCTTTTGGTGCTGGACACCGTGGCGCTGGACGATCTGCGCCATGAACCCGCCAGCGGTTTTGAAGGGGCGGTGGAACGCCTTGCCCGCGCCGGGGCCCGCGTTGAAACCGTCAAAATCCCCGAGGTGACAGAGGCGATGACCCTTGCCGCGATCACCTTTACCGCCGAGGCGTATGGCATTTGGCGTGACACCATCGAATCCGCGCCCGAAAAAATGTTCCCCCGCATCCTGGAACGCTTTCGGTCCGGCGCGCAGTTCACGGGGGCCGATTATGTTGCCGCATGGCGCAGGTTGGACGCTTTGCGCAAAATCTGGGCCCAAAAAACCGCCGCCTATGATGCGGTGATTTTGCCCACCGCCCCCATCTTGCCCCCCAACGCCCAACGGTTGATGGAGGATGACGCCTATTACGTCACCGAAAACCTGCTGGCCCTGCGCAACACGCGCATCGGCAATCTCTTTGGTCTGTGCGGCGTCACTTTGCCTACGGGCCAACCGTCTTGCGGGATCAGTTTTATGGCCGGACCGGGGCAGGAAGAACGCATTTTGCGCCTGACATCCGCCGCAGAACGCGTGCTGGGCTAACGCACGGGCAGCCCGCGCAAGCCCACCTATAGTAGAAGCGGGACGAAAAAGACACAACGCGCCCCCAAGCACACCAAATCAAAGCGTTTTTCTGGACCCGCGCGCAAACCCTCGTTATCGTCGGGCTTGTACGGGGCGATATGACCCCGAAAGATGAGGCAGATATGGCATTTCCTGAGCGGTTTTCGAACCTGCCAGAATACGCGTTTCCGCGCTTGCGTGCGCTCCTCGACCCCCACCTCGGTGGTGGCGACCTTATTTCTATGACCATAGGCGAACCGCGCCACCCGATGCCCGATTTTGTTGGCCCCATTCTGGCGGCAAATCTGGACGGTTTCGCGGTCTATCCCCCGAATGATGGCACGCCCGAACTGCTGGCCGCCATCGCCGCTTGGGTGCAGCGCCGCTATGATGTGGCCCTGAACCCCAATCAAATCATGGCCCTGAATGGCACACGCGAAGGGTTGTTCAACGCCTCCGTCGCCCTTTGCCCTGAAATCAAGAACGGTAAACGCCCTGTCATCTTGATGCCAAACCCGTTTTATCAGGTTTACGCGCTGGCCGCCCTCGCCATGGGGGCCGACCCTGTTTATGTGCCAGCCACCGCCGCGACCGGGTTTTTGCCCGATTACGCAAACCTGCCGCGTGACATTTTGGACCGCACCGCAATCGCCTATCTGTGTTCGCCTGCCAACCCCCAAGGGGCCGTGGCCAGCACCGATTATTGGGCCGATCTGCTGGCCTTGGCCGAAAAGCATGATTTCCAAATCTTCGCCGATGAATGTTACGCCGAGGTGTACCGCAACACGCCCCCGCCCGGCATCTTGTCGGTCGCCAAAACCACAGGCGCGGACCCCGAACGCGCGCTGACGTTTCATTCGCTGTCCAAACGCTCCAACCTGCCGGGTCTGCGGTCCGGCTTTGTGGCAGGCGGTGTGCAATCCATCACCCGCATCCGTCAGTTGCGCGCATTCGCAGGCGCACCCTTGCCCTTGCCCATCCAAAAAGTGTCGCAGGCCGCGTGGGAAGACGAAGCGCATGTCACAGCCTCTCGCGCGATGTATGTTGAAAAATTCGAACTGGCGGATGAAATTTTCGCCGGCATCCAAAGTTACCAATCGCCCGAGGCTGGGTTTTTCCTGTGGCTGCCCGTCCAAGACGGCGAGGCGGCTGCGTTAAAACTGTGGCGGGAAACCGGCGTGCGGGTGCTGCCGGGGGCGTATCTGTCGCGCGATGCGAACGGTGAAAACCCCGGCGCAGGCTATATTCGGGTGGCATTGGTCGCCCCAAAACAAGAAACACAGCGCGGGCTTACCCTGCTTCGCGACTGTCTTTACGGGCAAGGACGGTAATATATGGCATCCTATCAGGTCAGACAGCGCGACCCGCTGGTGGATCAAAACACGGCCGCAATGCTGGAACGGCGCGGGCGTGAATTGCTTGGCGTGGGGCTTATTGTGCTGGCGCTGCTGTTTGCCGCGATTTTGGGCAGCTATTCCGCCACTGATCCGGGCTGGATGATCGCGACCGACGCACCCGTTAACAATTGGCTGGGCCGTTTTGGTGCCTCCATCGCATCGACGCTGTTTATCATCGGGGGCCTTGGGTCTTGGGGCATCCCGTTGATCCTTGGCGCATGGGGTGTGCGTTTTGTGGCCCATATCGGGGCGGAACGTGCGATGGGCCGCGTGGTGTTTGCGGTGATCGCGGTGGCACTGGCATCGGTTTTCGCCGCAACCCATGTGCCGGGGCCGGACTGGCCCCATGCGGCGATTGGGCTGGGTGGGCTGTTTGGCGACACCGTTTTGGGCGCTTTGCTGGCCATTTTGCCCATCGGCGCGGGCTTTGGGTTAAAACTGCTGTCGGTGCTGTTTGGTGTGGGCTTGTTGGTGATGGGATTGTTCGTGATGGGGTTTGATATGCGCGAATTGCAGCGCATCTGGGCGTTTGTGCGCTTTGGCACGATCACCACCTATGCGACCATCCTAACCCTTGCCGGAAAATCCGCCGCTGGCACCGCGCGCGCCGCCAGTGCCGCGGGCCAAGCAGTGGCTGAAAAAAGTCGCCAGCGCCGGGAATTTGCGCAATCTGCGGCCCATGATGACTTGATCTATGCCGATACGCCAATGCGTGCGCCCCCCCTGCGGGCCGAACCTGCGGGCGGCTTTGGTCGCCCCGATCAACTGCGCCCCGGTGCCCGCGTGCAAAACACCCGCCCCCAAACGTCACGGATGGCCGAACCGCCATTGCAGGCCGCGCCACAGCCGCCCGCACCCTATGCCACAGGCTTTTCCGCCGAACCCATGACGCCCCGCGCGCCGGTCAAACAAGGGCTTTTGGCCCGCATGCCGCAAATGATCCGCCGCGCCGCGATGCCTGCCACCGAAATCGAACACAGCACCCCGGTTGAAACCGAAGACCGCATCAAAGCGCGCATCAATGACGTGATCCGGTCGCGCGTGCGCCAATCCCCCACCGCCCAGCCCACGGTGCAAACCGCCGTGCAGGCCGCTTTGGCCCGCCGCGACCCCCCCGTTATGGGCCGCCGCGGCCCAATACCCTTGATCGCCACCCCGCGCAATGCGGCAACCCCAGCCGCCCCTTTGATGCTGGATCACGGCCCCAACATGGCCCGCCTGACCGTCACATCTGCCACCCGCATGGCGCTGCCACCCGCCCCCCCATCACTGGAGTGGGAGGAGCAAGACCACACCACCGACACCCAGTTTGCCGTGGATAATTTTGGCATCAACGCCAACGCCAACGCCAACACCAACACCAACACCGATTACGGCGATTACGCGGGTTACGACGATATCGACCCCTATTCAGAGGCCCATGGCGCAGATGAATACGAAACAGCCGCGCCCGAACCGCAAATCATCCGCGTGTCGGCCCCCTTGCGCGCGCCCGCCCCCGAACAGCGCCGCATCGTGCAGCCCAGCACCGCCAAACCCATCACCCCGTCCCGCCAAGCGATGGCCGAGGCGCAGCCGCGTTTGAAGTTTGAGGAACAGCACAGCGACTACGAACTGCCCCCCCTCAACCTGCTCGCCAACCCCGACAGCGTCCAACGCCACACCTTGGCCGAGGAGGCGTTGGAGGAAAACGCCCGCATGCTAGAGGCGGTGCTGGATGATTACGGCGTGAAGGGCGAAATCGTCGCCGTGCGCCCCGGTCCTGTGGTCACACAGTACGAACTTGAACCCGCACCGGGCCTAAAGGCCAGCCGCGTGATCGGGCTTGCGGATGATATCGCACGCTCCATGTCGGCCCTGTCGGCCCGCGTCTCTACCGTGCCGGGCCGTTCAGTGATTGGTATCGAATTGCCAAACGCTTGGCGCGAAAAGGTCGTGCTGCGCGAAATCCTTGCCGCCCGCGATTTTGGTGACAGCAGCATGAGCCTGCCACTGGCACTTGGCAAAGATATTGCAGGCGAACCCATCGTCGCCAACCTCGCCAAAATGCCCCACCTACTGATCGCGGGGACCACGGGGTCGGGCAAATCGGTGGCGATCAACACGATGATCTTGTCGCTTTTGTACAAACTTTCGCCCGCCGAATGTCGGATGATTATGATCGACCCCAAGATGCTGGAACTCAGCGTTTATGACGGCATCCCGCACCTGCTCTCGCCCGTTGTGACCGACCCGAAAAAGGCCGTGATCGCCCTGAAATGGGTGGTGGGCGAGATGGAAGAACGGTACCGCAAAATGTCCAAAATGGGCGTGCGCAACATTGAAGGCTATAACGGCAAAGTGCGCGAGGCACTGGCCAAAGGCGAGATGTTCAAACGCACCATCCAAACCGGATTTGACGAAGATACCGGCGAGCCAGTGTTTGAAACCGAACAGGACACACCCGTGTCTCTGCCTTATATCGTTGTGATCGTCGACGAAATGGCCGACCTGATGATGGTCGCCGGCAAAGAGATTGAAGCCTGTATTCAGCGACTTGCCCAAATGGCGCGTGCGTCCGGCATCCACCTGATCATGGCCACACAGCGCCCGTCTGTGGACGTGATTACGGGCACGATCAAGGCCAACTTCCCCACGCGAATCTCGTTTCAAGTGACCTCGAGAATCGACAGCCGCACCATTTTGGGCGAAATGGGTGCGGAACAACTGCTGGGCATGGGCGATATGCTTTATATGGCAGGCGGCGCGAAAATCACCCGTATCCACGGGCCGTTCGTGTCGGATGAGGAGGTGGAAGAAATCGTGAACCACCTCAAATCATTCGGCCCGCCCAGCTATATGTCCGGCGTGGTCGAAGGTGTGGATGAAGATAAAGAAGGCGATATCGACCTCGTCCTTGGCCTTGGGTCTGGCGATAGTTCAGAAAACGAGTTGTATGACCAAGCGGTGGCCGTGGTGGCAAAAGATCGCAAATGCTCCACCTCCTATATCCAGCGCAAACTGGGCATCGGGTATAACAAGGCGGCAAAACTGGTGGAACAGATGGAAGAAAACCACGTCATCACCACCGCCAACCATGTGGGCAAACGCGAAATTCTGCTGCCCGAACATTGAACTGCAAGGGGCGGTAGGGTGGGCACCCACCCTACACCATAACGGGTAGGGTGGGTGCCAACCCACCGCCCCTTTGCGTCTTTAACACCGTCCTCTCACATCCCTGTGTCATTGATTGCAAAAGGGGTGCAGCCCCGCCCCGCGCCTCCTATACTAATGGGATAAGGCGTAATGAGTGGGACCCACCAAATGAACCGCAGATCCTTTTTCCGTTCGGCCAGCATGCCCTTTGCGGCCATGGCGCTGTTGACCGCCCTCGCCTTGCCCGCCGCCGCGGAAAAGCTGCCCTTGGGTGAATTGTCGCGCTATCTGAACGCGCTGACCACGGCCGAGGCGGAATTTACGCAGATCAATTCCGATGGCACCATCTCAACAGGTCGCATCTTTATCCAGCGTCCCGGCCGCGCCCGTTTCGAATACAGCCCCCCCGACAGCAATCTGGTGGTGGCGGGCAACGGGTCTGTGGCGATTGTGGATGCCAAATCCAACCAAGCCCCCGAACAATACCCCCTGTCGCGCACGCCGCTGTCTATCATCCTTGCCGCCAATGTCGATCTGGCCCGCGCGAAAATGGTGGTGGGCCACAAGGCCGATGGCAACACGACCCGCGTGCGCGCCCAAGACCCCGAGAACCCTGAATACGGCTCCATTGAACTGGTGTTCACCGCCGCCCCGACTGAACTGCGCCAATGGGTGATCCGCGATGACAGCGGCGCAGAAACCACGGTGATCTTGGGGGAAATGAAGAAAGGCGGCAGGTTGCGCGCGTCTTTGTTCGACATCTCGGCAGCGATTGCGCAGCGGCGTTAAACCCCCACACCCTGCCGCTTTCGCGCAACATCTGCGCCCGCTTGGAAAATTTAGCGCATGCTGCCACAAATAGCAGTTGCAGGCAGCGCGCCCCTCACTCACTCTGGCGTTGTAAAAGCGCATGAATTGATAAGAGGTCATATGTCAAAGCCAGCAATGTCCGACCTGTTCACGTTTTCCGGGCGAAGAAACCGCAAAAGTTACGTTTTCTACATTCTCATTGTGATTGTCATCTCAATTTCCGCAGCCTTTGTCATCGCCCTACTTGCGGCAATCTTGCCGGTGCTTGCGGTGATTGCTGGCCTGCTCGTCTTTCTACCAATCATGGTGTCCAGTTGGGCCGTGGGCGGGCAACGCTGCCGTGATTTTGGCTGGACCGGCTGGGCTGTCTTGCTGACCGCAGTGCCCTACATCGGGATTGTGGCGGCAATCGCCTTCATGGTTGTGCCGGGCACAATCGGCACAAACCGCTATGGCCGCGACCTGCTGGACGCCCCTGTTTATTGACGCCGCACTCTCCCGCTTTTCGCGACAACGTCACGCCAAAAGCGGACAAAACCCCAGCGCCAACCTATCGCCGACAACTCGCCAATTGCGATTGGTACATGTCGGCGCGGTTGGCCACGCGCTGCGACACCTCCAACAACCACGGTTTGCTGTTGTAGCTGCCCCGCGCATACCCTGTCCGCCCTTCGTGATAGGCCAGATAATGCGCCCGCGCGTCATCCTTGGCGATGCCAAGCCCTTTTTCGGATTGGTCCATATACCAGCCCATGAAATCGGTGGCATCGGCAATCCGGTCCCGCTTTGCCGATCCGCGCCGCTGCTGGTCTTGATACTCTTCCCAAGTCCCATCCAACGCTTGCCCGTACCCAAAGGCCGAACTTTGCCGCCCCAAGGGTATAATCCCCAGCGCATATTTATGCGGCGTGCGCGCATTGCCGATGAATTTTGATTCCTGATGGATCGTCGCCATCTGCACATGCACGGGGATACCCCATTTGCGTTCGGTCGCCTGCATGGCGCGGTAATATTGCGGACGTTCGCGCACGATGCTGCACGCGTTGTCCAAATCACGGGGCGCCGAAAAGTCACCACCACCACAAGAGGCCAGCAACAAAAACACGATCGACGCGCGGAGAAACCTGCTCATATGCCCCTCGCACATTTATTATTGCAATGTTCATAGCGTAAATTGCGCCAAAGGGAAATGGGGCACGCGGCCCCCTTAGATCACAAATGCAAGCGTCAGCGGCAAAGTGATGATCGACAGCACGGTCGACACAATCACCATCCCCGCCACCGCATCGGCATCGGCGCCGTATTTGCCCGCCAGCATATAGGTGGTCACGGCCACGGGCGTGCTGACCTGCAACACCAAAACCGCAATCGCCACCGGGTCCAGCGCGAACACATGCCCCACCCCCACGCCCACCGCCACACAAACCACCACGCGCAACACCGACAGCCACATGGCCTGCCCCAACCGCCCCGGTGCCAACCGCGCCACGGCCACCCCCAGCGTGATCAACATCAACGGGATCGCCATTTGCCCCAGCAGTTCCAGCGCGTTGGTCAACCAACCCGGCGTCTGCCAGCCCTGCCACAAAAACAGCGCCCCCAGCAGGGTGCCCGCCACCAGCGGCTCTTTCAACACGCGCAGCGGCGACCCGCCTTGGCTGACCAGCCACACGCCAAAGGTAAAGCCCCAAATCCCCGCCACCGCGAAAATCACCACGGCATATCCCAGCCCCGTTTGCCCAAAGGCAAACAGTGCCAGCGGCAGGCCCAAATTGCCCGTATTGCCAAAAATCAACGGCGATAAATACGTCCGCCGTTCCAACCGCAACGCAACCGTCAGCCCCCAAAACACCAGCGTTAACAGGGCATAAGCCGCAATCGCCGCGAACAACAGTTTGGTCAGCGCGCTTGGGCCAATCTCGGTCTGCATCAGCGCGGTAAAGATCAAACACGGCGTCGCCAGCGTCATCGCCAGCCGCGAAACAAACGCCATCGGGTAGTCAAACCCCGCCTTAACCCACGCAAATCCCACCCCCGCCAAAATCCCCACCGGGGCCACAATTTCCAACACTGTTAAAATAAGGTTCACAGACTGTTTCCTTAATTTGCGGTCCAGACTGGTGGACAAGCCATATGGCAAAGGAGTACTAAGCACAGTTGGGGGATGCAACAATTGCTGAAAACGCGGGCGAAATATCATTTGGGCCAAGTGCTGCGGCACCGCAAACACCCCTTTCGGGGCGTGGTCTTTGATGTGGATGCGCTGTTTTCAAACACCGACGAATGGTATGAAAACATCCCCGAGGAAAGCCGCCCCGCCAAGGATCAGCCGTTTTACCACCTGCTGGCCGAAAACGATCAAAGCTATTATGTGGCCTATGTCTCTGAACAAAACCTGATGCCCGATGAAACGGGCGACCCGGTCGATCACCCGGACCTGCCCGACCTGTTCGGTGATTTTGAAGATGGGCGTTACCCCCTGCAATTCCAAATGAACTGACCTGCGCGAGCGGGTGACCGGGCGTGGTTTCAATGCCTCCTGACCGAAACCCGCAAAGGACATATCATGTTGACGTTGTATCACGCTGGCCCATCCCGGTCGTCCCGCATCCTGACGTTGATCGCCGAACTCGGGGCCGACCGACCGCGTGACCGTGCGCCATGTCACCATCCCGCGCCGTGATGGCAGCGGCGCGCGCGACCCATCAAACCCCCACCCTGAAGGAAAGGTGCCGTTGCTGGACCATGACGGCACCCTGATTTTTGAAACCGGGGCGATCATGCTTTATTTGACCGAGCTGTTTCCCGGCCCCCTTGCGCCCCAACCCGGTGATGCCAATCGCGGTGCGTTTTTGACATGGATGTATTGGTACGGGTCGGTGATGGAACCCGTGATTGTGCTGAATGCGATTGGCATCGACCATCCCGCGCTGCACGCCACCTTTCGCGACCATGATGCCGTGGTGGCGCGTCTGTGTGCAGCGTTGCAACAGGGCCCTTGGCTGTTGGGTGATACTTATTCCGCCGCCGATTTGTTGGTCCATTCGCCCTATGCGTGGTTTCCCGACATGATGCCCGATGATCCGTTGATCGTTGATTGGGCGGCCCGCTGCGCCGCGCGCGCGGCCTATGTGCAAACGCAGGCCCAAGAGGCGGGCTGAGCTTTCCGCGCGCGCGACCCTCAAGCGGTTGCCTGCGGGAACCTTATGTGGTCCGCGCAACCCTACTCATCTGCACCGCCAAAATGCCGCCGGCAATAATCACCACACCCGCCACATCCCACAGGGTCAGGCTTTCCCCCAGCAACGCCGCCGCAATCGCCACTCCGAAAAACGGGTTCAGGAAATGAAACGCCGCCGCGCGCACCGCCCCAATCCGCGCCACCAGCAAAAACCAAACCCAAGTGGCCAGTAACCCCGGCACCAAGGTGGTATAGGCAAAGGCCAACCCCAAACGCGGCGTCCAGTTGATATCCCAGCTTTCCAACGCCACGGCGGCCACAGCCAGCAGGCTGGCCCCCACCAACATCTGCAAACCCACAATCATCAACAGGTTCCCCCCCGATGATGCGCCCCGCACCGACAGCGTGGCAAATGTCAGCGCCAAAACGCCAATCCCCAAAAATGCCAGCCCCATCAAATCCATCCCGCCCGAAATGCGGTGGCCCATGATAATCGCCACACCCACAATCCCCGCAATCAACCCGGCATAGGCCAAAGGCGCAAGCCGTTCGCGGAAAATCAGCCACCCCGACAGCGCCACCAACAACGGCATGGTCGATGCCACGATTGCGGCCAGCGACGCCTCCACCCACTGCATCGCGACAAAGTTAAACCCAAGGTACAGCGCGTTCTGGCAAACCCCGAAAATCACCGTGGCCCGCCACTGCGCCCGCGATAACCGCGCGCTTTGCCCCAGCGCCAGCGCAATCGCGACCCCAATCATCCCCGACACCAAAAACCGCAGCGCCAGCGCGGTCAGCGGCGGCGCATCCGCCACAATCATCCGCGCCGATGTAAACGCCGACGACCACATCAGCGCGAACGCGAGCCCCATGAACATTGCGCGAATATCCATCGACAAATCCCCTTTACAGCGCGTCAAACCGCGCGGGCATGAACGGCACATCGGTATCGCCAGGTTTTGCCCCCGCCGCCGTCAACATCGCATGAATTTGGCCGCGATGATGGGTTTGATGGTTGAACAGCTGCAACACCAACAGGCCCTTTGGCTTGGTCACATCGCGGCCCAATGCGCCTGAATACCATGTCAAATCACCGTCAAACCACACCGCATCCACCCCATGCGCCCAATCCAAAATCCGGCCATCAAACACCACACGGGCCGCGCAAAACGCATCCCACCCCATGCCCATATCCACGGACCCCGGAATGGTGGTCGCCGCAGGCAACCCCGTCGCGGCAAATCGGTGCATCCACATCTGATCGCCCCACAGCACATGCGCAAACGTCGCCTCGATGGAACCGAAAAACGCCCCGCGCGCCAACTGCCGCGCGCCATCATCCAGCCCACCGGCCGCTTCCACCAAATTCTCATTCTGCCACATGTTATATCGCGCCATGGCAACCGCATATTCCGCGTTCGGCATCCTACCCCCAAACCCTATGAAAAAGGCCACCCCCTTGCGGAAGTGGCCCCATCCATCGGCATAAACCGAAAATCAGTCGTTGACGGAATCTTTCAACGCCTTGGCGATGGTGAACTTCACCTGCTTGTCGGCGCCTTTGGTCATCGTCTCACCTGTGGCCGGGTTGCGCACTTGACGCTCCGGACGGGCGCGGCACGCCATTTTGCCCAAACCGGGCAGGGTGATCGCCCCACCGGTTGCCACTTCGCGCGTTACAATCGCTGCAACCGCATCCAGTGCTGCACCGGCAGTTTTCTTGTCTGCGCCCATTTCTTCGGCCAGCGCTGCAATCAACTGCGTCTTGGTCATTGGCTTGTTCATACGTCCTGTCTCCATGTTTCTGCCTGTCGTTAAACAAGGCCTTAAGCAGCCCTTTGGGGCAGATGCCCCTGCTACACAGGTTTTTGCCACCTAAATCAAGCCCAAATTCCATAAAACCAACCGATATAGGCAGGTTTGCACCGCTTTACAGGAAGGCCGTTTCCTCAAAACTGCGCAACTTGCGGCTGTGGATGCGTTCCAGCGGCATTTCGCGCAACCGTTCCATCGCGCGAATACCAATCTGCAAATGTCGCGCCACTTGGGTTTTGTAGAAATCAGACGCCATGCCTGGCAGCTTCAACTCCCCATGCAAGGGCTTGTCGGACACACACAGCAGCGTGCCATAAGGCACCCGAAACCGAAAGCCATTGGCGGCAATGGTTGCAGATTCCATATCCAGCGCAATCGCGCGCGATTGTGACAGCCGCTTCACCGGGCCCGATTGGTCGCGCAATTCCCAGTTGCGGTTGTCAATCGTGGCCACCGTGCCGGTCCGCATGATCCGCTTCAAATCGAACCCCTGCAATTGCGTCACATCGGCCACCGCCGCCTCCAGTGCGATCTGAATTTCGGCCAGCGCGGGGATGGGCACCCACACGGGCAGGTCATCATCCAACACATGGTCCTCGCGCAAATACGCATGGGCCAGCACAAAATCCCCCAGGCGCTGGCTGTTGCGCAGGCCCGCGCAATGGCCCACCATCATCCAGGCATGGGGGCGCAGCACGGCAATATGGTCGGTCGCGGTTTTCGCGTTGCTTGGCCCCACCCCGATGTTGACCAAGGTAATCCCCTGCCCATCGGCGCGTTTCAAATGATAGGTTGGCATTTGCGGCAGCTTTAATGGTGCTGCCAGCACGCCGTCCGCATCCGTCAAAACCGCGTTGCCCGTGCCCACAAACGCCGTATATCCGCTGGCGGGGTCTGCCAACATCTGGCGGGCATAGGCCTCAAACTCCTCCACATAAAACTGATAGTTGGTGAACAGCACATGGTTTTGGAAATGTTCGGGGTAGGTGGCGGTGTAATGCGTCAGGCGCGCAAGGCTGTAATCGACGCGCTGCGCGGTAAACGGCGCTAGCGGGAATGACCCATCGGGATGCGCCGTGCGCGTGCCATTCACAATATCATCGTTTGTCGTCGCCAAATCTGGCACGTCAAACACATCGCGCAGCGAAAACTCCAACACGCCCTCTTGCGGGATGGACACACCGGGATTGCCCGCCACGGCAAAATGCACGGGGATTGGCGTGTCGGACGGCCCAATTTGCACCGTGACCCCGTGGTTTTTCATCAACAAATCAATTTGCTGGATCAGGTATTGCCGGAACAGATCGGGCCGGGTGATCGTGGTGGAATAGGTGCCGGGCTGGGCCACATGGCCAAAACTCAATCGGCTGTCGCTTTTGGTATGGCTGGTCGTGGTCAACCGGATTTCGGGGTAAAATGCCCGGATGCGCGTGGCGGGCTTGTCGCCCAACACCGCCGCGCTGAAATGGCGCGCCAAAAATGCCGTGGCCTGCGCATACAGCGCCTCCAACTGGTCCACTGCCGCCTCGGCCGCGGTGAATTGGTCACTGATCGGGTGATCTGGCGTTAAAATAGAGAGGGTTTTATCATCATGCATGGGTCAGGTCTTTTTCTTGTTATGTCTTTGGGGCGCGCTGGCCCGCGTGGCCCTCACCAAGCCCTATCTTTCCCGTAAAATCAAGTTGCACCTCGGGTAAGGGCGCTGGATAACAGGGGCATGAAAACACTCCTCTCCCTTGGTCATGGCTATTCCGCGCAATCTTTGGCCCGCATTTTGCGGCCCCTTGGCTGGCGTATCATCGGCACCACCCGCAGTGCGGCCCGTGCCGATGCCTTGCGCGCAGATGGGGTGGAACCGCTGATCTGGCCGGGCGATGATCTTGGCCCCGCCTTGGCGCAGGCCACGCATCTGCTTGCGTCCATCGCACCCGATGCAGGCGGCGATCCGGTCCTTGCCGCCCACGCCGCCCAAATTGCCGCCGCACCGTTGGAATGGGCGGGGTATCTGTCCACAACGGGCGTTTACGGCGATCATCAAGGCGGATGGGTGGATGAAGAAACCCCCTTAACCGCCGGCACCACCCGCGGCCAACAGCGCATCCATGCCGAACAGCAATGGCGCGCCCTTGGCCTGCCGCTGCATATTTTTCGCCTTGCAGGCATCTATGGCCCCGGTCGTGGCCCCTTCGCCAAGGTCCGCGATGGCACCGCCCGCCGCATCCTCAAACCGAACCAAGTGTTTTCGCGCATCCATGTCGATGATATCGGCCAAACCCTTGCCGCCTCCATCGCAAACCCGAACGCAGGCCGTATCTACAACGTCTGCGACAACGACCCCGCCCCGCCCGAAGATGTGATCGCTCACGCCGCCGCACTTTTGGGCCTGCCCATCCCTGCGGCCGAAAACTGGCAAGACGCGGATATGACGCCCATGGCCCGCAGCTTTTACGCCGAAAGCAAACGGGTGGATAACACCCGCCTCAAAACCGAACTCGGGGTCAGCCTCCTCCACCCCACCTACCGCGCGGGGCTACAAAGCTTGCTTCAAAACGGCGACTGATTTCATCTGGGTAAAAATACCTCGGGGTTGGGGGCAGCGCCCCCACCGACCTTGGTCACAATCCCCCGCGTATCCCTTTCAGGCAATTCGCAGGCCCGCGATCTTCCGCGCTATAGCCGATCTCGCCACAAGTCTCACAGCGAAACTCCCGCAACCCCGAACTGCGCCGTGGGTGGCTTTTCACCCAACGGCACCCCGATGCTCTGTGCAAAACACCCCTGCGGCGCACCACCCAAGCCACCAAAACCACAGCCAACACAGCAACCAAGAAAATAATCGGCATAAGGGGTTTTTTCAGTTGTCGTTAATATCGCGGTCCCAGATTTTCGCTGTCCCCGCCTGTGGCCCCAACATCCGCCGCGTCATAAACCACGCAGCCAGCGACGCCAGCGCAAACACCAGCAGCGTTGCGGGCAATCCCCCCAACACGCCAATCCCCACCAAAACCCCCGTCACCACCGCACCAATCGCAAACCCAAGAAAGACATAGGCCGGCGCGATCACCTCCAACACCCCCATCGCGAACCCAAACACAATCCAGGCCCACCAAATGCCAAACCAACTCATGCCCGGCCCTTCAGCATCTTGAACGCATCGCCAAACGCATCCAACGCCTGCGCAGGCACAATAATCATCTGCTTGCCCGCCCCTTGGCCCACGGCGGTCAACGCCTCCACCTGCTTCAACGCGACTTGGTACTGCGCCGCCTCAATCCCGCTTTCCTTAATGGCAACGGCGATCACCCCGGTGGCATAGGCTTCGGCATCGGCCAACACGCGCCGCGCCTTGGCCTCCTGCTCGGCCGCATACAACTCCGCATCCGCGTTCAGCTCAACCGCCCGCTTCTTGCCCTCGGCCTCGGTCACTTGCGCCCGCCGCGCGCGTTCCGCGTTCAACTGCTGCAACATCGCCGTGCGCGTCGCCTCATCAAGGTTCACGTCCAAAATCTCGGCCCGCGTCACCTCAATCCCCCAGTCATCGACCAACAGCCGCACCTGCTCGCGCACATTCGTGGCCACCTCGGCGCGATTGCTCTGCACTTGGTCCAATTCCATCTTGCCAATCTCGGACCGCACAATTCCCGCCACCGTCGTCGCAATCGCGGCATCCACATCGCGGATCCGGTACACTGTCTTTTCCGGCTCAATAATCCGGTAAAACACGCTCGTCTCCACCTTCACCAACACGTTGT
Organism: Pseudorhodobacter antarcticus; assembly: GCF_900110135.1. Lineage (GTDB taxonomy): Bacteria > Pseudomonadota > Alphaproteobacteria > Rhodobacterales > Rhodobacteraceae > Pseudorhodobacter > Pseudorhodobacter antarcticus. The sequence continues at coordinate 152,497 of NZ_FOCO01000004.1, forward strand.
CCGTCGTAATTGCGTCCTGCAACGCGGTCGGCAACTGCCGCTCTAGGATGGAAATCTTATGCGCCACCTTATCCAAAAACGGCACGACAAAGTTAATCCCCGGCCCCAGCACCGCCCGCAACCGCCCAAACCGCTCCACCACATGCTTTTCCGATTGCGGCACAATCCGCACCCCCAGAAAAATACAAACAATGATAAACACCGCGACCGCAATGAACACCGCATTGCCACCAATAAACTGCTCAATATCCATCGCACCCACCTTTAATTCAAACGTTCCCCCATAAATGGCCGCTATCGCCCCCCCATGCAAGGCAATCTAGATGCTCCACCGCCTCCTCATCGACCAAATCGACACAAACGCCCTGCCGCGCGATCGCACCCACCTTGATGCCGCGGCCCTAAACGAACTCCAAACCTCCATCGCTCAAAACGGTCTGCGCATGCCGATTGAGGTGTTTGCCACCACCGGCCCCCGCCCCTACGCCCTCATCTCCGGCCTGCGCCGCCTCACCGCCGTCACCAACATCGCCCAATTGCGCGGCCAGCCCGCCGAAATCGACGCCTTCATCCGCACCCCCAAAACCTTGGCCGAGGCGCTGACCGCGATGGTCGAAGAAAACGACATCCGCCAAAACCTATCCCCTTGGGAGCGTGCGCACATCATCACCACCCTGCGCGACAATGGTGAATTTGAAACCTTGGACGCCGCCACACAGGCCCTCTACCCCCACGCCGACAAATCCCGCCGCCAACGCCTGCGCGCCTGCGCTTTGGTGGTCGAAGACCTCGACGGCCTCCTCACCACGCCCGAAGCATGGTCCGAACGCCAACTCCTGCGGCTCGCCGCCGCTTTACGAGCCGACTTCACCCCCCTCATCATCGCAACCCTACAAGCCAACACAGGCAAATCCCCCGCCGCCCAATGGCACGCCCTTCAACCGATATTCTTGGAACTCGCCCAACCCGAAACCAACCAAAGCACCCCCCAACCCGACACCCCCCAACCCCCCGGCCGCCCCCGCCGAACCTTAGCCCCCCGCCAAGGCCTCCTCATCCGCCGAGAACGCACCCCCACAGGCTGGCTCCTGCGGTTCACAGGGCCAGAGGCAACAGGCATGCTGATGGAAGATGTGATGGACGAGGTGGAGCGGAGGTTTGGGTGAGGGGGGGCTAAGCTGGATGGTCCATATCAAGTACTACGTTGGATTGTTCTGCTCTAAGCCGGACGTACCCACGAAGCATTTTTTCTGTAAATTCGTACCAACCTTGCCTAGTTCCACTTAATATCGAAGCATGTGTTGGCTTTTTTAGGCTGTTTAGCCGTTGATTGAAGCGTGTTCTGTCGAGCGGCTTTTGATCTCGGGCTTTCATTATTCTTTCGTAGGAAGTGAAAATATCCGCGCTGCGGCGCGAAAGCTCATGGCCGTCAGCGGCAGCCCATAAAACGCTTTCATAATCGTCACTATATTTTCGAGTAGCTGCCTCATAAGGACCACGAAGACTGATATCCATCGCGCTTGCTGCATCTGCCATTGCTTCGGAAAAAAGCTCTGCTGTGATAATGCCTTGATTCTTTGCCTCGTACACTCGCCAAAATAGTTTTTCTGAAATGAAGTGTACGTAATGAGGGAAGCCGTCGCTAATTCGCGCTATTCTTATTGTCGTATCTCTATCGTTTCGTATTCCAATCTTCTCTGCCGCACTTGAGACAATTTCAAACCTAGCTTCCCAAGGAAGCTGACCTAAGCCAACAGCGTGAAAGTACCTATCTGCGCTGGCATGTGCGGCCATTATTTTTTCAGTGCTTTCACCAATTCCACAAAAAATGAATCTCGCCGGAACGTGCCGATCAGAAATTTGCTTTACGAAATTCGTGAATAGGACTTGGCTCTGTTGCACAAATCCCATGAGGGATTCATCTTGTGAATCCAGCATGGTAGCTGTGTGGTATGAGTAAACCGACACCCCTCGCCTACAAGACCAGGAACTGGTCCGCCTATAACGAAGCGCTCAAGCGTCGTGGCTCGCTGACGATTTGGTTCGATCCCACCATGGCCTGGGAGGCTGCGCCGACCGGAAAACGTGGCCGACAGCCCGACTACAGTGACGCTGCGATCCAGACATGTCTGACGATGAAAGTACTGTTCGGCATGGCGCTGCGGCAGACGACGGGGTTTGTCGAGAGCCTCCTGCACCTGATCGACTTGGATTGGGCGGTGCCAAACTTCAGCACCCTGA
>NZ_FOCO01000003.1 GCF_900110135.1 Pseudorhodobacter antarcticus
CGATCAGGTGCAGGAGGCTCTCGACAAACCCCGTCGTCTGCCGCAGCGCCATGCCGAACAGTACTTTCATCGTCAGACATGTCTGGATCGCAGCGTCACTGTAGTCGGGCTGTCGGCCACGTTTTCCGGTCGGCGCAGCCTCCCAGGCCATGGTGGGATCGAACCAAATCGTCAGCGAGCCACGACGCTTGAGCGCTTCGTTATAGGCGGACCAGTTCCTGGTCTTGTAGGCGAGGGGTGTGGGTTTACTCATACCACACAGCTACCATGCTGGATTCACAAGATGAATCCCTCATGGGATTTGTGCAACAGAGCCCCTATTATGGTCACCTTTACAATCAGACGTTTGCTCCCCAGGGATCTCATTCAGATACAACACAAAAGTATGGGCTGTTAATCCGATGCATCATTTCTGACATAAGAACCACCGTTTTGGTGCCTATTATGATCACCTCTACACAACGCGCCTGCAAACCCTGTTCAGGCGTCCAATTCTGCATCCCAATACAGAAAGTCCAACCAGCTTTGATGCAAATGGTTTGGCGGAAAGCGGCGGCCCGCTGCATGCATCCCTTCGGGCGACGGTTGGCGGGGCTTGCGGTTCAACTGCAACCCACAATCACGCAAAGACCGCGCCCCTTTGCGCAGGTTGCACGGGCTGCACGCAGCCACCACATTTTCCCAACTGGTCACCCCCCCCAGCGCGCGCGGCACCACATGGTCAAAGGTCAAATCGCCTTTGCCACCGCAATATTGGCAACAAAATTCGTCGCGCAAAAACAGGTTAAACCGGGTAAACGCCACGCGCTTTTGCGGTTTTACGAAATCCTTCAGGACAATCACAGACGGGATGCGAAACTCATCCCTTTGGCTGCGCACCGTCTGCTCATACTCGGCCACGATTGTTACACGGTCCAGATAGGCCGCTTTGATCGCATCTTGCCACGGCCACAGCGACAGCGGGTAATAGGACAACGGCCGATAATCCGCATTCAACACCAGCGCCGGAAAATGCCGCAACGCCACAGGTTCACGCACAAAATTCGTTCTGAAATCACCATCCATCGTCTTGACAAAATCCCCCAGCGGCGTCCAATCACAGGCGCAGCCGGGGTTAAGGGGCCCGGCCCCTGCCCATCAATTATATATCGCAGTTGCCGACTGACAAGCCCCTTATCTGCCCCGTTCCCTGCACCACCTGCGGCGCATCCGCACGGGGAACGGGCAGCGGTTATTTGGGCAAACGGTCGTTCAAAAACGCCAAGGTTGCCTGCAAGCCATCGGGCGCAATTCCATGCGCCGTACCCTTCATCACATGGCCGAACACTTCAAACCCTGCGGTGACCAAGGCATCCCCGGCAAGCCCCATATCGGCAAAAGGCACCACAGGGTCTTGATCGCCATGGATCAACATCACGGGCGGTTTTACCACCGCCTCCCCCAGTAATTCGGGGGCCAACAGCCGCCCCGAAATCGCCACCAAACCCGCCATCGCAGGGCTGCGGCGCGGGGCCACATGCAGGCTTATCATCGCGCCTTGCGAAAAGCCCACCAGCACCAGCGCGGCAGGTGTCAGCCCTTCTTCGGCCAGTTTGGTATCCAAAAAGGCGTTCAAATCATCGGCTGCGGCCAACAGGCCCGCGCGCGCTACCGCCTCGGATGATCCGTCAATCCACGGAATCGGAAACCATTGCCGCCCCATTGGCGCGCCGTTGCATGGTTCGGGCGCATCGGGCGAATAAAACACCGTCCCCGGCAAATGCGGTGCCAGCGGGTCCGACAGCCCCATCAGATCATCCCCATTGGCCCCGTATCCATGCACAAACACGACCATAGAGGTTGCTTTGCCATAGGCGGCACCCATGCGGGCGGAATTTAGGTTGCGTGTCATCGAATACCCTCATGTGCGGTTGAAACGCGGTAATAGGCCCAAAGCAGGGTCGCCGCAACCGATTGCCACGGTGACCATTGGGCCGCCATCGCGCGCATCGGTTTTTCCTTTGGGCGATCGGGCAGGTCAAACAGCCGCCGTGCCGCCTCTTGCAAAGCCAGATCACCGGGCGCGAACACATCGGCGCGCCCCAAACTGAACATGGCGTAAATCTCGGCGGTCCAGGTGCCAATGCCGGGCACCGCCGTCAGCACCGTCATCACTTGGGCATCGGGCAAATCGCGCAAGCCCGTATAATCAATCCGTGCCGCCGCCAGCGCGTGCGCATAGCGGATTTTTTGGCGCGACAGCCCGCAGGCGCGCAGCTCCTCTTCGCTTGCTGCCGCCACCCGCGCCTCATCGGTCAGGCCCGCTGCGGCAAGCCGCGCCCAGATTGCGGCGGCCGATTGCGTGCTAACCTGCTGGCCGATAATGGCATCCAACAGCGCCCCAAACCCATCCGGTTTCAACCGCAGCGGCAACGGCCCCGTCAGGGTCAGCGCATGGGCAAAGCGCGGATCATGGGCAGCCAACCACGCCGCCCCCTCTGCCACGCAAGCATCGCCTTGAATAAGTCGCCCAACCATCGCCACCTCCGCTTTGCGCAACGCTACCCCCGCAGGCGGTGGCTGAGAACCCCTGAAAACTGCGCGCGCTTTGGCCCCAATTGTAGCAATCACAATTTCTCCCTTGCCCCAAGGGCCGCGCCGGGCTTACGACAGATCATGACCCAAACAGACACCCTCCCCGCCTCCGACGCTCAATCTCGCCGCAACGTCTGGGTGCTGGTTGCTGCCCAAGCGATCCTTGGCGCGCAGATGCCGATGATTTTCACCATCGCGGGGCTGGCGGGGCAAACGCTGGCATCAAACGCGTGCTGGGCCACGCTGTCGATTTCGATCATGGTGATCGGGTCGATGTTTTCGGCCACGCCGCTGTCGGCGATCATGCAAAAATATGGCCGCCGCGCAGGGTTTTTGATTGGCACCACGGCGGGCGCGCTGGGGGCGGGCATCGGGGCTTATGGGCTTTATTCCGCCAGCTTTCCTATTTTCCTGTTCGGCGCGTTTTTCTCGGGCACTTATATGTCGGCCCAAGGGTTCTACCGTTTTGCCGCCGCTGACACTGCGAGTGAGGCGTTTCGGCCCAAGGCGATTTCATGGGTGATGGCGGGCGGTTTGTTGTCCGCGATCATCGGGCCGCAGCTGGTCAAAGTGACCGCGCAAGCCTTTGTCGTGCCGTTTATGGGCACTTATATTGCAGTGATTGTGCTGAATTTGGTCGGGTCGTTTCTGTTTTTGGGCCTGAACATCCCCAAGCCTGCCGTCCCCAAGCCGGGCGATGATAAGGGGCGCACCCGCTGGGAAATGATCAAGGAACCCCGCATCGCGGTGGCGGTGATTTGTGCGACCGTGTCTTATGCGTTGATGAATTTGGTGATGACATCGTCGCCGCTTGCGGTGGTGGGGTGCGGGTTCAAAACGGCGGATGCTGCCGATGTGGTCACGATGCATGTGCTTGCCATGTATGTGCCGTCGTTTTTCACCGGGCATTTGATTGCGCGGTTCGGGGTGGAAAAAATCATCGCCCTTGGCCTGACCATTTTGGCTGCGGCGGGTGCTGTGGCCTTGACGGGGGTGGAGCTGGTCAACTTTTTTGCCGCTTTGGTTTTGCTGGGCATTGGTTGGAATTTCGGCTTTATCGGGGCCACGTCGATGCTGGTTGGCACCCTTGCCCCGAGCGAGCGGGGCCGCATGCAGGGTTTGAATGATCTGTTGGTTTTTGGCGGCGTGACCATGGCATCGCTGTCATCGGGTGGGTTGATGAACTGTTCGGGCGGGTCGGTGGAGGAAGGCTGGGCGGCGGTGAACATCGCGATGCTGCCGTTCTTGGTGTTGGCGGGGGGCGCGTTGATTTGGCTGGCGCTGCAGCCCAAAGAAATGCGTGCGAATTGAGGTGAAAATCGCGCGCGATGCGCCGGGCAATGCGTTGAAAACATTGACTTTTGGTTTTTCTGTTAACCACATCGTAAGGTTTGATCAGCGCTGCATCGCACCCACAGCAGCGGCCAAAGGCGATTGATCCACCGCGATCAAGCCCCGGCGCGGGCGGTCCAGATCAATGATCAAAAACACCAAAACAGCGATAAGCAAGGTCATGGCATAGACCGGAACCCCCGGTCGCACGCCCGATATGGCCGATGAAAACCCAATAACCGCGCCCAAGACCACAAAGGTGCCGAACAGCAAAAACAGCACCAATTCCGGCACATGGCGGTCAATCGCGGAATTGCGGGTCGACAGCGCGTCGATCATATCATTCAGGCTGGCGGCAAACCCCATCGACACCGGGGTGGGAAATTCGCGCGCTTCATCCGCTGCGATTTGCCACAAAACATCGAACACCACGGCGGCACGCTGCACCATTTGGGCACGCGCGACATGATCGGCGGCCGAGATTTCGACCGCTGCCAACCGCGCATCACCGTATTGGCGCAGCAGCCCCTTGGCCGCATCGCGGCGCTTTTCGCTGATCAAATCGCTGCGCAGATAGGCCGTGCCCATTGTATTCGCCTCATGCACCACCGCGACGCTGCGTTCATCAAACCGCGACAACGACAGCGAAAAGGTAAAGCCAAGCAGCAAGGCTAACAGACCCAAAAGCGAGCCTTGGACAGCGCTGGCTTGTGCCACCGCTTCAGCGTCTGTGTTTAGTTGCACGCGTTTGCCCCAACCGCGCGCTACCATGCCCGCAAGGACCATGAGGCAAAACACCGAAACGGCGATCACATAGGATGGGATGTCATAGATCAATTCAGATTGTCCCATCCCATAGCCCTTTCACAGCAGGGCGTGCAGTTACCGCAGGCTGGCCAGCAAATCAAGGCTGGGTTCGCCCGTCACGCCCATGCCGCGGCTGGTTTGATAGGCGGAAATGGCAGCGCGGGTTTTGGCCCCGATCACCCCATCGCTGCCGCCTGTGTCAAACCCTTTGGCGGTCAGCAGCATTTGCATTTGCTTGCGGTCGTCAATGGTCATGCCGGTCGCATCGGGCGGGAACGCGCCGCGAATGGCGGGGCGGCCAAGGATACGGTCCGACAGATGCCCAACGCCAATCACATAGCTTTCGGAATTATTGTAGCGGGTGATGGCGGTGAAGTTGCGGAAGGTCATGAAGGCCGGGCCGCGCGCCCCTTCGGGGATAATGATCGAGGCTGCGCCATGGTTGGGCACGGTGCCCCCATCCATATCGCGCACGCCCATTGCCGCCCATTCGGACGGGGAGCGGGTGGATTTGCGCCCGGCAAGGCCTGCGTTAAACCCAGCGGGCAAGCGCACCTCGACGCCCCAAGGTTGGCCGCGTGTCCAGCCGGATTTGGCGAGGTAGGCGGCGGTGGAGGCAAGGCTGTCGGCGGGATCATCGGACCAGATGTCGCGCCGCCCATCGCCCGTGAAATCCACTGCGAACAGCTCGTACGATGTGGGGATGAATTGCGTGTGGCCCATCGCCCCCGCCCATGATCCCACCATGCGGTTTGCCGAAATATCGCCATTTTGCAAGATTTTCAGCGCCGCGATCAGTTGTTTTTCAAAAAACGCGCCGCGCCGCCCTTCATACGCCAGCGTGGCCACGGCGGAAATCACCGGAATATCGCCGCGCCGTTCGCCAAAGAAACTTTCCAGCCCCCAGACGGCGGCGACCACATGCCCTTCGACCCCATAGCGACGCTCAACCGCGTCCAGCGTGGCGCGCTGGCGGGCATAGGCCGCACGGCCCTTTGACACGCGTTCATCCGAGGCGGCGATGGCAAGGTAATCTTGCAAGCTGCGTTTGAATTCGGTTTGGTTGCGGTCGCGTTCAATCACCTCGGGCAGAAAGCCCACATTGGCGAAAGCGGCGGTCATGGTGGATTGGTTGATGCTGGTGGTGCGGGCGCGAAAGGATGCGACCCACGCATCGAACCCGGCGTTGGGCACGGGGGTGTAGGTGGGACCGGTGCTGGTTCCTATGCGCGCGGCCACTGGGCCGGAGCCGCCGCCCACGCATCCGGTAAGAAAGGCAGCGCCAAGCGTGGCTAAGGTGGTGCGGCGGGTGATCTGCATCGGTAACTCCTCAATTCCATGCGGGGCTTTGCCCGATTGCCTGCAAACTATCCGAAATCATGGGAGGGGGGAAGCGGGGTTACCAGCGGTGGGTGAAAGCTTGCCACAACAGGCGGCCCCGGCGGGAAAATTCGGACAGCTGCAGCGCCCCTTCGCCCACGCGGCCCGGTTCCGCCACCGCCATCTGCAGCAGGGGTTTGGCCTGCCAACCTGCCAGCAAAGCGGGATGGGCGTTGCGCAAAATGCCTTGGTTGCGGGCGGATTGCAGGCGGTCAAGGCCGCGCTGTGCCAGGGCCGCGATGCCCGCATCCCGCCCATCCAGCAGGGGGATGCGGCCGCGCTGTGCCAGTTCGGGCACCGCTTGCAGGTAGGTCGCAAGGCCAGCCGCCCAGCCGAAATCGCGCAAAGCGCCTTCATCCGTGCTGCCAAGCGTTTTGCCGGACAGCCACATCAAGGCGCCGCCCGTGTCATCCAAATAAGCGTCCATCGCGGTTTGATTTTCAAACGCATCTTTGTAAATATCCCAGCGCCGCGCCCCTGCCATACGGTCCAGCACCTCCAGCGGCAGGTCGTGGGCGGTGATCAGATCGGCCAGCGGTTGCATGATTTCATGGCCGCGAATGGTGCCGCGCGCCGTATCCTCCACCGCGTCACGCCACCATTGCAGGCGCATTTCGGCGATCATCGGCTCTTTGCTGGCCCAAGGCGCGCGCGAGATTTCGATGTTATAGACGTACAGCGTGGCAAGGGGCGCGCGGCTGTGCGGGGGGGCGGCCATAAGGGCGGCAAAACGAGTGGGGTCGGCGCGTTCGATATGGTCCAGCATCACGGCGCGCCATCGCGGATCAGCTTCCATGTCACCGCCTCCAGCAGCGCCTCAAAGCTCGCGTCAACGATATTGGCGGACACGCCGACGGTGGACCAGCGTTTTCCCTGCGCATCCTCGCTGTCGATGATCACGCGGGTCACAGCCTCGGTGCCACCTTGGGTGATGCGGACTTTGAAATCCACCAAGCGCATGTCGTTGATGTAGGATTGATAAGGGCCAAGGTCCTTTGCCAGCGCTTTCCACAGCGCGTTGACGGGGCCACGGTCGGTGCCGGTGGCGTCCATCGACTCGCTGACCGACAGCATCTTTTGGTCGCCGATTTTGACGACCACGACAGCTTCGGACAGGGTAATCATCTGATCACGCTTGTTTTTGCGACGTTCCACCGTGACGCGGTAACGTTTGACTTCAAAAAACGTGGGGCACAGGGTTAGGGCGCGCCGCGCCAGCAACTCGAAACTGGCCTGCGCGCCGTCATAAGCATAGCCCTGATCTTCGCGCAGTTTAATATCGTCCAAAATTCCGGCCAAACGCGGGTCTTTCGCATCAACCACAATCCCCGCCGCCGCAAGCCGCGCGCGCAAATTCGATTGCCCGGCTTGGTTTGACATGGGGATAATGCGCGCATTGCCGACCAAATCCGGCACAATATGCTCATACGTCGACGGATCTTTCAAAATCGCCGAGGCATGCAGCCCCGCCTTATGCGCGAATGCCGACGCGCCAACATAGGCCGCCCCCCGCTGCGGCACCCGGTTCAAAATATCATCCAACATCCGGCTGGTGCGCAAAATACCCGCCAGCGCGGCATGGCTGACCCCGGTTTCAAACCGACTGGCATAGGGGGCTTTCAACAACAAAGTCGGAATCAGCGAAATCAAATTCGCATTGCCGCAGCGTTCGCCCAACCCGTTCAACGTGCCTTGGATTTGGCGCGCGCCCGCATCGACCGCCGCCAGCGAACAGGCCACGGCATTGCCGGTATCATCATGGCAATGAATGCCCAAACGCGCGCCGGGAATACCTGCGGCAATCACCTCCGCAGTGATCCGCCCCACCTCCGCAGGCAAAGTGCCGCCGTTGGTGTCGCATAAAACAATCCACCGCGCGCCTGCATCAAACGCCGCGCGCAGGCACGACATGGCATAGGCGGGGTTCGCCAGATAGCCGTCAAAAAAATGCTCCGCATCAAACAACGCCTCACGGCCCTTGGCGACCACATGCGCAAAACTTTCCGCAATGGCCGCGCGGTTTTCCTCCAACGTCACGCCAAGCGCGGTGGTCACATGAAACTCATGCGTTTTGCCCACCAAACAGACTGATGGCGTGCCCGCGTCCAACACCGCCGCCAAAACATCGTCATTTGCCGCCGATCGCCCCACCCGCTTGGTCATCCCAAACGCCGTCATCACCGCGCGCGTGTCAGGCCGTTCAGTAAAAAACTCACTGTCGGTCGGATTGGCCCCCGGCCAGCCCCCCTCAATATAATCCACCCCCAACGCATCCAGCGCCCGCGCAATCTGCACCTTTTCAACCGTTGAAAACTGCACGCCTTGCGTTTGCTGCCCATCGCGCAAGGTGGTGTCATACAGATAAAGCCGTTCCTTCATCCCCGCCCCCCACATTCATCTTGGCAAAAATACCTTCGGGGGGGCTGCGTTGCTTTGCAAAGCAGCCTTGGGGGCAGACAGCCCCCAGCGCCGGCCACACAAACACACATCACTTCAACGCCTCCACCTTCGCCGCATCAAAGCCAGCTGCGGGTGTCAAAACCACACCGTCGCGACCCATTTGCACCAAAACACCGGCTGCCGCCAAATCCGCCTTCATCGCATCCACCGCACTGAAATCTTTCGATTGTTTTGCCGCAGCCCAAAGCACCTCTAGCCGTCCCCCCAATCCGCCCAAATGATATGCATCAACCCAATCCCCCATCCCGTCTTCCAACAACCCCATCAAACGGGCGGAGGCTAACAGCCCCGTATAATCGCCCTGCCCCGCTGCCACATGCAAAGCCGCCAGCGCCCCCGCCGTGTTCAGATCATCAGACAAAGCGTCGATCACAGGGCCCAACGGGTTTGGGGCGGGCTCAATGCCCTCCACAAACCCGCGCCACTTGCGCAACGCTGCCTCTGCCTGCGCGGCCTTCTCCGCCGTCCAATCCATCGTTTTGCGGTAATGCGTGCCCAAAAATACAAACCTGATCACTTCACCTGGCACACCCTGATCCAGCAAATCGCGCACGGTGAAAAAATTGCCCAGCGATTTGGACATTTTGCGCCCCTCTACCTGCAACATCTCATTGTGCAGCCAATAATTGGCAAAGCCCGCATCCGGGTTGGCGCAGCAGCTTTGCGCCACCTCATTTTCATGGTGCGGAAAGGTCAAATCGGACCCGCCGCCGTGAATGTCGAACGACGGGCCCAGCAGTGCCTGCGACATTGCGGAACATTCGATATGCCAACCGGGGCGGCCCCGGCCCCACGGGCTGTCCCAGCCCGGCGTCACGGCATCGGACGGTTTCCACAGCACGAAATCCATTGGGTCGCGTTTGTACGGGGCCACCTCCACCCGCGCGCCCGCGATCATATCATCGACCGACCGCCCCGACAGTTGGCCATAAGCCGGATAAGACCGCACATCAAACAGCACATGGCCCTGTTCGCCGTAGGCATGACCCGAGGCAATAAGGCGTTCGATCATCGCGACCATTTCCACGATATATTGCGTCGCGCGGGGTTCATGGTCTGGGCGCAGGTTTCCCAGCGCGTCCATATCGGCGTGATACCACGCGATGGTTTCCTCAGTCCGCTGGTGGATCAATTCCTCAAGGCTGCCCGGCTCGCCGGCTTGTTGGCGGCGCAAGCCTTCGGCGTTGATCTTGTCATCAACATCCGTAAAATTGCGCACATACGTGACATGATCTGCGCCGTATTCATGGCGCAGCACCCGGTTCAGCACGTCAAACATAATCACATTGCGCGCATTGCCCAGATGGGCGCGATCATAGACCGTTGGGCCGCACAGATAAATCCGCACATTGGACGCGTCAATCGGGGTGAAATCCTCTTTCACGCGGGATTTGGTGTTGTGCAGTTTGATCTTGGCCATGGGGCACCTTTACGCAGTCTTTACAGCTTTGGCATATCAACATCAGGCCCGATTGGAAACGGCTTACTGGCCCTTTGCAGGTTGCGCCTTGCTGTTGTAGACCCGCGCAAACCGCCGCAAAAGGATGCGCCCATGATCCGCCTGTTGATTTTGCTGTTGTGGCTGCCTGTTGGTGCAATGGCCCAGCCTTATCCTGCGCCCGTGTCGGATACGGTCAGTGATTACGCCAACTTGCTGCCGCCCGCAACGCAAGCGCGGATTTCGGCCAATCTGCAAGCGGCGCGGAATGAAACCGGGGTGCATATCGCCTTGGTCACCATCGCGCGCATGGCCGATTACGGCGGCGCAGGGCCAAACGCCACGCGGCGGTTTGCCGATTTTGCCACGGGCTGGTTCAACGCTTGGGGCATTGGGGACGCCGCGCGCCATGATGGGATTTTGATTTTGGTGTCGCAAGGCGATCGCGAAATGCGGATTGTTTTGGGCGATGCGTATGATGTGATTTGGGATGGGCGCGCGCAGCGGGTGATTGATACCGCCATGTTGCCCGCGTTTTCCGCAGGTGATTATCCGCGCGGCCTAGAGGCGGGGGCGCAATCGGCCATTGACCGTCTTGCGCGCCCTTTTGCCACGGGTGCGGCGGTGACGGCGGATAGCGGGTTTGCGCAGGACTCCGTTTGGGCGGGAATTACGGGCGTTTTGATCATCTTGGCCGCGGCGTTTGCAATGATCTGGATGATCTTTAAATCCAAATTGCGCGATCTGTTGGTGCGGTTGCGCGCGTGCCCCAACTGTGGCGCGCGCAAATTGCGGGTGAAGCGCGGCGTGACCGTGCCACCAAGTGAGGATATTGGCGGAACCGGCCAACGGACGCAGCGCTGTGACGCCTGCAATGATACCCGCGTTGAGGCGTATAATATCCCTTCAAGATCTGTGGCGCGGGCGGCAAAATCATCCAGCAAGCGGGGGTTTGGCGGGGGCCGTTCGGGCGGGGGTGGTGCTTCGGGCAAGTGGTGAATGGGGGCAAATGGTGAGGGGGGCAAGGTTTCCCCTGCCCCGCCCGTTACATCAGAATTTATAGCCGACTTTGATTTGCACCAAATTGGCGCGCAAATCGGCCCCGCTGTTGTCAAAGTTGTTAAAGCGGTGATGGGTGAATTCGCCGCCAACGGTCCACGCATCATTCAGCGCGTAATCCATGCCGACACCCAAAACCAAGCCGTTGTCGGACCGGCCAACGCCGCTCAAGGTCGCCTTGGCATGCGCGCCGCCCACTGTGGCATAAACCAAGGTTTGGCCCAGATCATAGCCGCCCATCAGTTTCAACTGGGTGACGCTGTCCAATTCCCCAACCGCGCCAAGGTCGATGTTTGCCGCGTTATACGCAAGCTCCACGCCCGTTACGAACTGGCCGTAGTCATATCGGTAGCCAGCATGGACGCCGCCGATCGCGCCATTGCCATCAAGGCTGACGGGGCCGGGCAGATCACCCGACAAATCGCCGTAGCCCAGCTGCGCGCCCGCGTAAAACCCAGTCCAATTGCCGGTTGGTGCGGGGGCGGTATAGACGGGTGTGATCATCGGCTCGGGGGTGGGGGTGTTCATGCCGCCCGCAAAGGCCGGCGCGCTGATCGCGGTCGCAAGGGCAAGAGATGTGATAAATTTCATGGGATTACCTTTCGTGTGGGTCCACGGCTTTGTGCCGCTTGTCCCATCAACGCATAGATAACCCTTTGGTTCCGTAGGGTTTAGCCCCCCTCACAGACCTGTGACCGCGCGTGTGTGTGACGGGGGAAATTCCGCCGATGCCGCGCGGATGTTCGGCGCAATCTGGCCTGTTTGGGGATTAGATCGCAGCCTTTTCTTCTAGCGCCATCCATTCCGCCTCTAGTGCTGAAAGTTGGGTCTGTCGTTCGGCCATCATCTCGGACGCTTTGCGGAATTTCACGGGTTCGCGTGAGAACAAATCATCCGCCTCCAGCAATTCGCCCAGCTTGCTGATTTCGACCTCCATCTTGGCGATCAGATCGGGCAGGTTTTCAAGGCGTTTGCGTTCGGTAAACGACAGCGTATCGGCGCGTTTGGTGTTTGATTTTTGCGCGGGCGCTGCGGCGGATTTGGCGGTAAATGTCGCCTCCGGCGCCCATTCGATGTCGCGCTGGGACATATAATCGGTCCAGCCGCCGGGGAACACGCCCACGCGGCCCTGCCCCTCCAGCGCCACGGTCGAGGTCGCCACACGGTCGATGAAATCGCGGTCGTGGCTGACCAGCAGCACGGTGCCATCGTAATAGCCAAGGATATCTTGCAGCAAATCCAGGGTTTCGACGTCCAGATCGTTTGTCGGTTCGTCGAGGATGAGCAGGTTCGACGGTTTTGCCATGATGCGGGCCAGCAAAAGCCGCGCCTTTTCACCGCCCGACAAGGAGCGCACGGGGGCGCGCGCCTGCGCCTCATTGAACAGGAAATCCTTGAGGTAGCCGACGACATGCTTGGGGTTGCCGCGCACCATCACTTGGTCCGAACTACCCGACACCGACATCGACGGGTCATTGGTCAAGTTGTCCCACAGCGATGCGTTGGGGTCCAGCTGCGCGCGGGTTTGGTCGAACACGGCGATATCGAGGTTGGTGCCAAGGGTGATCGTGCCGCTGTCGGGGGTAATTTCGCCTGTCAGCATTTTCAGCAAAGTGGTTTTGCCAATACCGTTCGGCCCAACAAAGGCAATCCGGTCGCCGCGCAGCACACGCAGATCAAGGTTGTTAACGATTTGCTGGTCGCCAAAGGCCTTGAAGATGCCTTTGGCCTCTACCACGCGCTTGCCCGATGTGGTGCCCGATTCCAGCGCCATGGCGGCGGTGCCTTGGCGACGGATTTGGCCCGCGCGTTCGGCGCGCAGATCGGCCAGCGCGCGCACCCGGCCCTGGTTGCGTTTGCGGCGGGCCGAAATCCCTTCGACCGCCCAACGCGCTTCGGCTTTGATCTTGCGGTCTAGCTTGTGGCGCTGGTCGTCCTCCTCGGCCCAGACGGTTTCGCGCCATTCCTCAAACCCGTCAAACCCGCTTTCACGGCGGCGCACTTGGCCGCGATCAATCCATAGGGTCGCGCGGGTGAGCGCCTTCAGGAACGCGCGGTCGTGGGAGATGAGGACAAAGGCGGTGCGGGTCGATCGCAGCTCCTCCTCCAGCCATTGGATGGCTTGGATATCAAGGTGGTTGGTCGGCTCATCAAGCAGCATCAACTCCGGCGCTTCGGCCATCAACCGGGCCAATGCGGCACGGCGGCGTTCCCCGCCCGAGGCAGAGGCCACAGGCGTTTCGGGGTTGAATTTCAACCCTTCGGCCACCATCGCAACCTTATATTCCTCACCCTCAGGCAAATTGGCAGCGGCGTAATCGCCCAGCGTTTCATAAGCCGACAGGTCGGGGTCTTGTTCCATATAGCCCACGGTGACGCCGGGCGGCACAACGCGCGTGCCCGCATCGGGCAGCGTGAGGCCGGCCATCACCTTCATCAAGGTCGATTTGCCCGACCCGTTGCGGCCCACAAGCGCCACGCGGTCGCCGGGGTGAACGACCAGATCAAGGTTATCAAACACAGGGTCGCCGCCAAAGGTCAGCATGATACCGGAAAGTTGCAACAAAGGGGCGCGGGCCATGGGACTGCCTTGAATTTTAGGGATTGGAAAAAGCCGCCCCCATTGGGACGGCTTTGGGATGCGTTAGACCAGATTTAGGCGATCAGCCAACCAGTTCAAGACCGGAGAAGTAGAAGGAGATTTCGCGCGCCGCAGCTTCTGGGCTGTCGGAACCGTGGACGGAGTTTTCACCGACGGAGAGGGCGAAATCCTTGCGGATGGTGCCATCTGCCGCGTTTGCGGGGTTGGTGGCACCCATCACTTCGCGGTTTTTTAAAATGGCACCTTCACCTTCCAGCACTTGCACGATGATCGGGGCGGAACACATGAATTCGCACAGTTCGCCATAGAACGGGCGTTCTGCGTGTTCTGCGTAAAACGCGCCAGCTTGGGCTTGGCTCAGGTGGATGCGCTTTTGGGCGACGATGCGCAGGCCAGCCTCTTCGAACTTGGCATTGATTTTGCCGGTCAGGTTGCGGTTGGTGGCGTCGGGTTTGATCATCGACAGGGTGCGTTCAACGGCCATTGTACTACTCACTTTGAAATTGGGTGTTTGTGGCGGCCTGCTATCACGGGCGGGCGGGGTTGAAAAGCCCACGTGGACGCCCACGCTAACGGTTGACGCCGCGCGCCACATCGGGCAAGGCAAGCGCCATGTTACGCATCAATGATATCAGCTATTCCGTCGAAGGTCGCCCGTTGTTGGTGAACGCTTCTGCCACGATACCCACAGGCCACAAGGTGGGTCTGGTTGGACGCAATGGGGCGGGTAAAACCACCCTGTTCCGCCTGATCCGGTCCGAATTGGCGCTGGAGGGGGGGGATATTTCCATGCCCGCCCGGTCGCGCATCGGCGGCGTGGCGCAAGAGGTGCCATCGTCATCGACCACGCTGTTGCAGACGGTGTTGGAGGCCGACACCGAGCGTGAGGCCTTGATGAAAGAGGCCGATACCGCCACCGACCCGCACCGCATTGCCGAAGTGCAAGCGCGTTTGACCGATATTGATGCCTGGTCTGCCGAAGGGCGCGCGGCATCGATTTTGAAGGGGCTTGGGTTTGATGCCGAAGCGCAGCTGCGCCCCTGTTCGGATTTTTCGGGCGGCTGGCGGATGCGCGTGGCGCTGGCGGGGGTGTTGTTTGCGCAGCCCGATTTCTTGCTGCTGGACGAACCGACCAACTATTTGGACCTTGAAGGTGCGTTGTGGCTGGAAAGTTATCTGGCGAAATACCCGCACACTGTGATCATCATTTCCCACGACCGTGGGCTGCTCAATCGCGCCGTGCAGGGAATTTTGCATCTGGACGAAAAAAAGCTGACCTATTGGTCTGGCCCTTACGATCAGTTTGCGCGCCAAATGGCGGAACGCCGAGCGGTGTTGCAGGCCGAAGCCAAGAAGCAAGAGGCGCGGCGGGCGCATTTGCAGTCGTTTGTGGACCGGTTCAAGGCGAAAGCCAGCAAAGCCGTGCAGGCGCAAAGCCGCGTGAAGATGCTGGAAAAGATGGAGACGATCACCCCGCCCGAAGAAGCGCGCAAGCAGGTGTTTACTTTCCCCGAACCCGAGGAATTGTCGCCCCCCATCATCAACATGGACGGGGTTGCCGTGGGCTATGATGGGCCGCCGATTTTGCGCAACTTGTCGCTGCGCATTGACCAAGATGACCGGATCGCGCTGCTGGGCCGCAATGGTGAGGGCAAATCGACACTGTCCAAGCTGCTGGCAGGCAAGTTGAAGCCGGCGCATGGCAAAATGACGCAAAGTAGCAAGCTGCGCATCGGCTATTTCGCGCAGCATCAGGTGGACGAATTGTTCATTGATGAAACCCCATTGCAGCATTTGCAGCGGATGCGGCCCGCCGAAGGGCAGCCGCGGTTGCGCGCACGATTGGCGGGTTTTGGGTTGCTGGCGGACCAAGCGGAAACGGTGGTGGGGCGTTTGTCGGGTGGGCAAAAGGCGCGCTTGTCGCTGTTGCTGGCCACGCTGGACGCACCGCATTTGTTGATTTTGGACGAACCGACAAACCACCTTGATATGGAAAGCCGTGAGGCGCTGGTGGAGGCGTTGACGACCTATTCCGGCGCGGTTGTGCTGGTGAGCCACGATATGCACCTGTTGGGGTTGGTTGCGGACCGGTTGTGGTTGGTCAAAGGCGGGGCTGTGATGCCTTATGGCGAAGATCTGGAGGCGTATCGCAAGCAATTGCTGGCAGGCGATGACAGTGCAAAGCCAGTGAAACCCGTTGAAAAGGTAAAAAAAGCCAGCCGCGAGGATGTAAGCCTGCTGCGCGCGGATGTGCGCAAATGCGAGGACCGCCTGACCAAGCTGAATGAGATGAGCGATAAGTTGGCGAAAAAGCTGGCAGACCCGGCCCTTTATGAACCCGCGCGCTTGGGCGAGATGGAAACTTGGCAAAAGAAATACGGCGAAGTGCGCGAAGCGCTGGACCGGGCCGAGGCGATGTGGCTGCGCGCGCAAGAAAAGCTGGAAGCGGCGGCCTGACGCCAGCCCTTGGGGTTGGCGTTTGCAGGTATTTGGACCAAGATGAAATCAAAGGGCGGTATTCGCCCGAAAGGACGCCGTTTTGGAAACTGCCTTTTTGATCACCGCTTTTGCCACCTTGTTTGTGGTCATTGACCCGCCGGGGTTGATCCCGATGTTTATCGCGCTGACACCCGGCATGACCGCCGAGCAACGCCGGGTGATTGGCGGGCGGGCGTGTGTGATTGCGATTTTCATTTTGACCATGTTTGGCCTACTGGGGGAAGCGGTTTTGAGCGTTATTGGCATTTCCATGTCGGCGTTTCGGATTGCGGGCGGGATTTTGCTGTTTTTGACAGCGCTGGACATGCTGTTTGAACGGCGCACCCAGCGGCGCGAAGGGCAGACCACCAATGCCGACCATGACCCCTCGGTGTTTCCCATTGCTATCCCCCTGATCGCGGGGCCGGGGGCGATTGCCACCATGATTTTGCTGGTGGGTGAGGCGGGCGGCACATGGCAAGGCACATTGACCGTGCATTTGGTGATGATTTTCGTGGTGTTTCTGGCGTTTTTGCTGTTTTTGATCGCGGGGCCGTTGGAACGCTTGCTGGGCCGGGTGGGCACTGTGGTGATCACGCGGTTGCTGGGGATGCTGCTGGCCGCGCTGTCGGTACAATTTGTGATTGATGGGATCAAGGGCACAGGCTTGATCGGGTAAAAGCGTCCCCATCTTGGGTTGATGACACGGGAAGGGTTGGCATGGACGGCGATATGATTGCGCGCTTGGGGTATTTGGGGCTGCTGATTGTGGCAGTTGGTGGGTATCTGTTGGTCGAATTTCGCGGGCGAATGGGGCAACTTGCGCGCGGCGTCATGTCTTGGGGCTTGATCTTTGTCGGGGTCATGGCCGGGTACGGGCTGTGGCAGGATATGGGCGGGCAGTATGTTGGCGGGCAAACTGTCACGGCGGATGCGGTCACCCTGCCCCGCGCAAATGACGGGCATTATTATGTGACGTTGGATATCGACGGCACGGATGTTGATTTCATGATTGATACCGGCGCGTCCAACGTGGTGTTGACGCGGGGCGATGCGCAGCGTTTGGGGATTGACCCGGCAGGGCTGGCCTATTTGGGCACGGCACAAACAGCGAATGGGTCTGTGCGGATTGCGCGGGTGATGTTGGAAAATGTGACGCTGGGCGGCTTTGTGGATGACGCCCTGCCCGCCTATGTCAATGAGGGCGAGATGTTTGGCTCTTTGCTGGGTATGGATTATCTGCGCCATTTCCGGGTGGAAATTGCCGATGGGCAGATGATTTTGCGCAGGTGATAGGGGATTTGGCGCACCCAGCACGATTCGAACGTGCGACCTCTGCCTTCGGAGGGCAGCACTCTATCCAGCTGAGCTATGGGTGCGTTGGGATTTAAGTACCCAAAGCGGGCGGCAGTTGCAACGTGTTATTTGCGGGTTGTTCCCGCGCGGGTCAGCCGAACAGCTCGTGGCAAAATTCCAGCGCGTCGACCAGTTTATCCGCCTCATCCGTGGTGTTGTACATCGCGAATGACGCGCGGCAGGTGGCCCCAACGCCCAAGTGATCCATCAAGGGCATCGCGCAATGGGTGCCCGCGCGCACGGCAATGCCGCGTTTGTCCAGAATGGTGGAAATGTCATGCGCATGCGCCGCCCCTTGCAGGGTAAAGCTGAAAATCGCACCTTTTGTGGTTGAATTTCCCTGCACATTCAACCAGTTCAGGCCCGCCAGACGGTCGTGGGTATAATCGCGCAACGCGCCTTCATGGGCTGAAATCGCGTCCATGCCGATGCCCATCATATAATCCAGCGCAACACCCATGCCGATTTGCTGGATGATGCCGGGGGTGCCCGCCTCAAACTTCATGGGGGCTGTGTTATAGGTCACGGTGTCGCGCGTCACCTCGCGGATCATATCGCCGCCGCCAAGGAAAGGGCGCATTTCATCCATGCGGTCGCGGTGAATATAGATCGCACCCGACCCGCTGGGACCATAGAGTTTATGCCCGGTGATTGCGTAAAAATCGCAGCCCATCGCGGTGACATCGACCGACATATGCACCGCCGCTTGCGACCCATCGACCAGCGTGGCCACACCGCGCGCGCGGGCCGCGTGGCAAATCGTGGCGACATCAACCACCGTACCCGTCACATTCGACATTTGCGTGATCGCCACCAGCCGCGTGCGCGGGCCAATCGCATCAATCACCGCCTGCGGGTCCAGATCGCCATTGGCATCACAATCGACCCATTTCAACACCACACCCATGCGTTCGCGCAGAAAATGCCACGGCACGATGTTGGCGTGGTGTTCCATGATGGACAAGACCACCTCATCCCCCGGCTGAAACCGGGGGGCGGCCCAAGCATAGGAGATTAGGTTAATCGCCTCGGTGGTGCCTGTGGTGAACACAATTTCATCCTCGGACCCCGCGTTCAGGAAGCGGGCGACCTTGCCGCGCACCGCCTCATATTTATCGGTCGCAAGGTTGGACAGATAGTGCAAGCCGCGGTGAACATTGGCATATTCTTGGGAATAGCCGATGTTCATCGCATCAATCACCACTTGGGGTTTTTGCGCCGATGCGCCGTTGTCCAGATACACCAGCGGGCGATCATTCACCTTGCGCGCCAAAATCGGAAAATCACCGCGGATTTTTGTGATGTCAAACATCAATCATACTCCTTCGCTTGGCACGCCGACCAACAAGGTGATCACGATGCTGAGCAAAAACACCGCGACAAAAGATGTGATCAACACGCCCAAAAATGTCATCGCCAGCGATTTGAACCCGTGCAACTGGGCGATAAAATTGGTCAACAGCCAGAAAAACGCGACCATCCCAGCGGTGCCCAGCACGCCAGCCAAAGGCGGCAAAATCGCGTCTGCCAGCAATTGGGCGATTTGGAAAAGCAACAAGATGAACTGCAACCACGCGACCAAAACCACAGCACCGTTCAGCGTGCCAGTGCCCCCACGCCACGCGCCGACCCGGTAAATGGCATGCACCGATACCAGCAACACCACCCATTGCAGCATCGCCGTGCGCACCGGGCCCCCAAACAGACCCGCCCACGCCTCCCGCGCCTCGGGCGGCAGGGAAGACAAGCTAAGATGCGTCAAAATGGTCGATGCAACCGCCATCAACAACAACGCCATCCACCCCACAAGCGGCGAAAAACCAAGCCGCAGCAGATGCGCCGCCCCCGCGCGGGGATCGCGCAAGGTTTCAAGTAACATCTGTTTCAAAAAGGCCGGGGTCAGGTCCATAGCTTAGCGTTCCGCTTCAATCAGGTTCAAAATCCAAAAACTCACGAACATAACACCTGTGATGATCGTGACCGAGGTCAAGCCCGGGCCGGGGCCAATCATGCCCGCAACCAAACCTTGCAGCAACATCAGCGGGCTAACCGTCACCAACGCCCAAAACAGCGCCAATCGCGCGCCGTAATGGTCGCCCTGCCCGCCCAGCAGTTTCGCAATCCAATGGCTGATCGCGGCCAGCGCGTACCACGCCGGGATCAAGGCCAAAATCCCCAGCGCAATCGCCAGCAATTGCGGTTCCAACGGGACCGCCGGGTTTTCAAAACTGGTGCGGCTGGCGCCCGGCCATTGCGCGATAAACGCCATGATCATAAAAGCCACCAGCAAGGCAAACACCCACGGCTCTGACCGTTCGCGCGCCAAATGCGATAGCATCATCACGCGGGGGCGGCGCCAAGCGGAAACTATGTCATTGGTAACAGGCACTTATTTTCCCTCATGCCGCGCCAGCCAATCTTCCATGCGCGCGCGCACATCCTCGGCCAGCGCCTCATCGTCGATTTCGGCAATCGCCTCGGCCAGAAAGGCCAGCACCAACAGGCTTTGCGCCGCACGTTTTGGCACGCCGCGCGATTGCAGGTAAAACAGCGCGTTTTCGTCAATCGCGCCCGAGGTGGAGCCGTGGCTGCAAATCACGTCATCGGCATAGATTTCCAGCTCTGGCTTGGCCAAAAACTGGCTGTCATCATCCAGCATCAACGCTTGGCTGATTTGATAACCATCGGTTTTCTGCGCGCCTTGTTTCACCAATATTTTGCCTTGAAACACGCCCACTGCACCGTTTTTCAGCACTTTTTTGAACACTTGGCGGCTTTCGCAGCGTTCCGCGTCATGCGTCACGAACACTGTGTCGTCATGGTGGAAATTCCCATCCCCCACCGCAGACCCGGCAATATGGGCCGTCGCATCATGGCCGGTAAATTCGATCACCGCCTCGTTGCGGGTCAAACGGCCGTTCATCGACAAAGTAAAGCTTTTGAACAGCGCATTTTGCGCAAGGCGCGCAAAAATATGGGTCAGCAGGTGCTTGCCATGCGCGCGCCCTTGGGGGCGGATGTGGTGCAGCGTGCCATTCGCGGCGATCTGCACTTCCATCACCACATTGCTGCGCGCCCCTGCGATTCCCGTTTCCAGCAGGGTCAACGCGGCCCCGTCTTCAACCTTCACGCAATGGTGTAACATCACATCCGAAGTGTTTGATGTTTGACGATAAGATATGTGCAACGGGCGCGGCGCTTTGCCCGTCACACGGATCAACAGCCCTTCTTGGGCGGCGGCAGTGTTCAGGGCCGCAAAAGGGCGCGGAACCGGGGTCTGGCCCACAGCCTCTAGGGTGCCATACAGCGGTTTCGCCCAATGCACATCTTGCGCATCTGCTTGCGACAACAGCGTAATTTCGACCTGCGCAAGGTCCAGCGGGTCCGAGGCGGCGGCATCAAAAACCCCGTCCACGAACACAATCCGCACTTTGTCCTTGCCCGTGAAAATCGGGGTTTCGGCGCGCAGCGCGTCAGACGGCTGCGGGGCGACCGCGTTCAAGGCTGCAGGGTCGGTATAGCGCCAATATTCATCGCGCTTGCCCGGCAGGCCCATATCCGACAGCCGCGCCAAGGCCGCACCGCGCGCCTGCGCCGACCAACCGCCCTTTGGCAAATCCAACCCAGCCAGCCGTGCGGCCAACGCGTCTTGTTTTGCTTGTTTTGCGTGCAGCTGTGCCATCAAACCGCCTCAGCCACGATATCGGCGTAACCGTTTTCCTCAACCTCCAGCGCCAACTCCGGCCCGCCGGTTTTGATGATGCGCCCATCGGCCATAATATGCACGAAATCAGGTTTGATATGGTCCAGAAGGCGTTGATAATGTGTGATAACCAGAAATGACCGCCCGGCACCCCGCAGCGCGTTCACGCCTTCCGACACCAGCTTCATCGCATCCACATCAAGGCCGCTGTCGGTTTCATCCAAGATGCACATCTTGGGTTCCAACATCGCCATTTGCAAAATTTCATTGCGCTTTTTCTCACCGCCCGAAAAGCCGACATTGACCGGACGCTTCAGCATCTCGGCGTCAATTTGCAACGCTTTCGCCTTTTCGCGGATCACTTTCAAAAACGCGCCCGCCGACAGTTCTTCCTCGCCGCGCGCTTTGCGCTGTGCGTTCACTGCGGTGCGCAAAAACGTCATATTACCCACGCCGGGAATTTCGACCGGATATTGAAACGCTAGGAACAACCCCGCCGCCGCGCGCGCCTCCGGCTCCATCTCCAGCAGCTCCACCCCTTCCAGCGTGGCAGAACCGTCCGTCACCACATACCCGCCCTTGCCCGACAGCACATAAGACAGCGTCGATTTACCCGACCCGTTCGGCCCCATAATCGCATGCACAGTGCCGGGCGCGATGGACAAGTCGACCCCTTTCAGGATCACTTTATCCTCTTCCTCAAGTTTAACGTGCAGGTTTTTGATCTCTAACATTTTATTCCCTTTCGTCTGCTCTAGGCCGCAGCCGTAATCAGATAATTCTTGTTTGTTTTATAGCGGACGAAAACCTGCGCCACATCGTAATGATGCGCCTTCACCCAGGCCAAAAACGCTGCATCATTGCGGGTGTCCACTTCGATCAGCATCACAGGCTTGTGCGCCGCTACCGTTTCCTCCAACCCCGCAAGCACCTCAATCTCCATGCCTTCCACGTCGATCTTGATCATATTGGGGACCAGCCCCGCCAAAATATCATCGCCGCGTTGCACGTTGATATCACCTTCGCCGGGTAACATCTTGGCCGCACCCACATTTTTGGTCCGCACTTCCATTGCAAAACCACCCGCCGCCCGGTCGGATGCGCCAATGCCAAGGCCGCGCAGATCAAACGTTCCCACCAGCCCATTCGCCACGATATTGGCAAGCAGCAGCGTGTACGACACCGGGTTCGGCTCCACCGGAACCACCTTTGCAGCGTGCAAAAACAACGCCGCGAACAAGCTGTGATTGCCCACATTCGCGCCAATATCCACAAAAACCCCACCTTTGGGGAAATAGGGCCGCAGCGCGCGCAAATCCTTGGCTTCGTAAAACTGCCCGGTTTGGTGGTTGCGCAAGATCGGATCGGGCACATCGCGGGTGCAAAACACCACCGCGCGGCCCCATTGCACCGACCGCGTCAGGCCCAGCGGCGGGAACGTCACCACCCCCGCCCCCAGCCCCGCGCGGGCCGCGTCCAAATCAATCGGCACGAACGCAGACATCAGCCAACGGACCCTTCCAAGGATATCGCAACCAGCGCTTGCGCTTCCATCGCGAATTCCATCGGCAAAGATTGCAGCACCTCTTTGCAAAACCCGTTCACAACCAGCGCCACGGCCTCTTCCTCATCCATCCCGCGCGACCGGCAATAAAACAGCTGGTCATCATCGACTTTGCTGGTTGTCGCCTCATGCTCCACGCGGCTGGAATTGTTTTTAACTTCAATATAAGGCACGGTATGCGCACCACAATTGCTGCCAATCAGCAAGCTGTCGCATTGGGTATAATTGCGCGAATCCAATGCTTTGGGGTGCATTGTTACCAACCCACGATAAGTATTCTGCGCCCGCCCCGCCGAAATCCCCTTGGACACGATGCGCGACTTGGTGCGCTTGCCCAAATGGATCATCTTGGTGCCCGTATCGGCCTGCTGGGCGTTGTTCGCAATCGCGATCGAATAAAATTCACCCTGACTGTCATCGCCGCGCAAAATGCAGGATGGGTATTTCCACGTAATTGCCGACCCAGTTTCAACTTGTGTCCACATCACCTTTGCCCGGTCGCCCCGGCAATCCGCGCGCTTTGTCACAAAGTTGTAAATCCCACCCACGCCATTTTCATCGCCCGGATACCAGTTTTGCACGGTGGAATATTTCACCTCCGCGTCCTCCATAATCACAATTTCGACCACGGCCGCGTGCAGCTGGTTGGTGTCGCGTTTCGGCGCGGTACACCCTTCCAGATAGCTCACATAGGCGCCCTTGTCGCAAATGATCAGCGTACGCTCAAACTGTCCGGTGTTTTCGGCATTGATGCGGAAATAGGTCGACAACTCCATCGGGCAGCGCGTGCCGGGCGGAATGTAAACGAACGACCCATCCGAAAATACCGCCGAATTCAACGTCGCAAAATAGTTGTCCGTCTGTGGCACCACCGACCCGATATATTTGCGCACCAACTCTGGATGCTCGCGCAACGCCTCGGAAATCGAACAAAAAATCACGCCCGCGCGCAACAATTCGGCCTGAAACGTGGTGCCCAGTGACACAGAGTCAAACACCGCATCCACGGCCACTTTGCGCCCATCGGCGGGCGCGCCCTCTGCCCCTTCAATCCCGGCCAGGATCATCTGCTCGCGCAGCGGAATCCCCAATTTCTCATATGTTGCCAATAGCTTAGGGTCCACCTCGTCCAGCGACTTCGGCTTGCCCTCCATGCTCTTGGGCGACGCGTAATAGTAGATATCTTGATAATCAATCTTGGGATAGCTGACCATCGCCCAGTCCGGCTCTTCCATTTCCTTCCAGCGCGCAAAGGCCGCCAAACGCCATTCCAGCATCCACTCCGGCTCGCCGTTTTTGCCCGAAATCAAGCGCACAATATCCTCATTCACGCCTTTGGGCGCGAAATCCATCTCAATCTCAGTCTCCCAGCCGTATTTATACTTGCCGGCCATCGCGTTCACGGTTTCCACGGTTTCGCGGTCCACGCCGTCGCGCACTTCGATATCAAGCTGTGTCATATCGCAAACTCCTTTTTCGGGCGTCAAACCCGCAATCCTTTCAAGCGTGCCGCGCGCGGTGCTTGTTATACTGTTTCGCCCAAATATCCGCAAACCGCAGCACTTGGTCCTCCGTCACCCCCGGCCCGATAGAAATGCGTACCGCTTGCGCGGCCAATTCCTCCTCAAACCCCATCGCACGCAACACGCGGCTGGCCCGCACCTTGCCCGATGAACACGCAGACCCTGCCGACACCGCGAACCCCGCAAGGTCCATCTGCATCACTTGCGTCTCGCCTTTCCACCCCGGCGCAATGAGGCACAGGGTGTTGGGCAAGCGCGCAGCGCCTTTCCCGACAAAAATAGTATCATTTGTCTGGGCAGACAATGCCTTTTCTAGAATATTTCTAAGTTGGGCCACTTCTTCCCAAATTCCATTGGCCAAATCGCGGGCTGCTGCCTCTGCCGCCGCCCCAAATCCCGCGATGCCAATGATGTTTTCGGTGCCTGCACGCCGCCCCATTTCTTGGCCGCCGCCCTTAATCTGCACCGCCAAATCCACACCGGGGCGCAGCGCCACCGCCCCAATCCCTTTGGGCCCACCCAGCTTATGCGCCGATACCAACCCCGCATCGCACTCCAGCCAATTGAACGAAAACGCCACCTTGCCAAAGGCTTGGGTTAAATCCGCGACCGCCACCCCTTGGGCCAATTCCTGCATCACCCCGGTTTCCGAATTGGCCAGCTGCACGGCCGCACACCCCGGCTCAGGCACCGCCACCGCGCCCAACGCGTCCACGCCCAAATCCGCCACACACCACGCGCTCACCGCGTCATGCTCCACATCCGAACAATGCAACCCCCGCCCCGCACAAGCCAGCGCAGCACCTTCGGTGGCCGATCCCACAAACACAATATCCGCGCCTTGCGCGCCCAACGCCTGCGCCACCTGCCCCCGCGCGCGCTCCAAAACCGCCTTGGCCCCGCGTCCTTCGGCATGCACAGATGATGGATTGCCCACCACATCCATCGCCGCGATCATCGCCAAACGCGCCTCAACCCGCAGCGGCGTGGTCGCATTCCAATCCAAATAAACCCGCTCCACCGCGCCTTTTTCCTTTTTCTGTTCTGAAATATCCCGGGGGGAATTGGCCGCAAGGCCAAGGGGGGCAGCGCCCCCGCGTCCCTAGTCCTCATCCACCACGCGAAACAGCGCAGGC
Organism: Pseudorhodobacter antarcticus; assembly: GCF_900110135.1. GTDB lineage: Bacteria > Pseudomonadota > Alphaproteobacteria > Rhodobacterales > Rhodobacteraceae > Pseudorhodobacter > Pseudorhodobacter antarcticus. Next base: position 25,413 of record NZ_FOCO01000003.1, read on the forward strand.
ACGGCGGGGCACGGCTGCATCTCGTTGCGGATCACATCCGACAATCGCGCTTGGTGCAAAAACACATAAACATGCGCCGACAGCCCTTCCCACAACCGATTGCTCAACGATTGCGCCCGGCTGCCCGACACGCCCCCCGATGCGCCCGCACCCGAATGCATCGCGCTCACCGTCTCTTCCACCGCTTCCAAAATCTCGCTGATCCGCACCTCCGCCGGGGGCCGCGCCAACCGATACCCCCCGCCGGGTCCGCGCACCGCCTTCACCAACCCCGCCCGGCGCAGCTTCACAAACAACTGCTCCAAATAGGGCAAGGAAATATCTTGCCGCTTGGAAATCTCGGACAGCGACACCAACTCCTCGCCGCCCGATTTGCCCTGCGCCAGCGCCAAATCCGTCAGCGCCACCATCGCATAGCGCCCTTTGGTCGAAAGTTTCATGCCCCATCCCCGCCAATTGCCCAAAAACACTGCACATTCGCACAGCATTTCCACCATACGCATTGACCTGCACCACCGTCGCGCTTAACTCAAGCCGAACCGCAGGCGTGGCAACAGGCCTGTTTTGAACCGTTCTAAATATGCGCACCCGCTTTGTCCACCAAAGCCGCCGCAGGAAAGTGACAAGGCCACGATGCCCGAAGTGATTTTTGCCGGCCCCGAAGGCCGCCTCGAAGGCCGCTACCACCCCCAAAAGGAACGCGACGCCCCCATCGCCATCGTGCTGCACCCGCATCCGCAATTTGGCGGCACCATGAACAACAAGGTCGTCTACAACCTGCATTACGCATTTTACAACATGGGCTTTACCGTGCTGCGCTTCAACTTTCGCGGTGTGGGCCGGTCCCAGGGCGAATATGATCAGGGCATTGGCGAGTTGAGCGATGCGGCATCCGCACTCGATTATCTACAATCCATGAACCAAAACTCCAAACATTGCTGGGTCGCGGGCTTTTCCTTCGGCGCTTGGATCGGCATGCAACTGCTGATGCGCCGCCCCGAAATCACGGGCTTTATTTCGGTCGCCCCGCCCGCCAATATGTACGACTTTTCGTTCCTCGCGCCCTGCCCCTCCTCGGGCCTTGTGATCAACGGCACCGCCGACAAAGTCGCCCCGCCAAAAGATACCGTGAACCTCGTGAACAAACTGCATGAGCAAAAGGGCATCACCGTGACCCACACCCAGATCGAAGGGGCCGACCATTTCTTCAAAGATGAAGTGTCGCACATGACCCCGATGATCGACACCGTCACTGGCTACGTCCGCCGCCGCATCACGGAACAAACCAGATGAATGTGGTAGAGGAGCTGGGCGATGCGTTGGCCAAATCGACGCTAGAAGCGATGGAAACCATTGATGATGATCGCTTTTATGAAAAGGTTAGCCGGGTGGTGGGCGCATCGTCCCCCACCTTGCAAGAGGCGTTTTTGACAGCGGTGCGCGTGCGCATGGCCGAACGCCGGGGCCGCGAATTTCTGGCCAAGGCGCTGGCCGCAGCCCAAACAGGTGCCGCAGCCCCCGACGCGCCCAAAGATTATGAAACGGGTGGCCACTAACGGTGCTAGATGCCCAATTCGCCTTCCTGAACACCGCAGACCGCCTGAAATCCGTCTTGCGCGCCAACGACCTGTTGGACGGCACGCGGCCTGAAAACAGCGCCGAACATTCTTGGCACGTTGCCCTGTGGGCGCTGGTGTTTGCGCATGACGCGCCCAACGGCGCCGACATTCCCCGCGCCATCACCATGCTTTTGCTGCACGATCTGGTTGAAATTGATGCGGGCGATCACCCTATCCATTTGCCCAACCCCGGCCAATCGCTGGCCGAGGCGCGCGCGGCCAAACGCCTCTTTGGCCTGCTGCCGCCCGCGCTCACCACCCTCACCTCCGATCTGTGGGCGGAATTTGAGGCGGGCGTGACCCCCACCGCCCGCTATGCCAAACAAATCGACCATGCCCAGCCGATGTTTCAGGCCCTTTGCGCCGCCACACCGCGCCCCGATCATGTGCAAATCGTGCGCGACAATCTCGCCACGGGCCGCGCGCGCGACATGGCCACCCGCTGGCCCGCAGCCCATGCCGCAGCCCTCATGCGGCTTGATAACATCCGCCCAGAACCCTCTGATTTTGAACGCACCCTTGATTTTCTGAACCAAGCCGATCAGCTTAAATCAGTGAACCGCGCCACCACGCTGTGCGACGGCTCCCGCTTTGAAAACTCTGCCGAACATTCATGGCACATCGCCCTTTACGCCCTGATCCTCGCCGATCAAGCAGGCGCAAACGTCGACATCGCACACGTCATTCAAATGCTGTTGCTGCATGATCTGGTGGAAATCGACGTGGGCGATGTGCCAATCCATTCCGCAGGCGGCACCGCGCACAGCTCCGCCGATACACTCGCGGCCGAAGCAATTGCCGCAAAACGCATATTTTCCCTTTTTCCCAACCCTTTGGGCGACACTCTTCATGCCTTGTGGCAAGAGTTTGAGGGCAATCAAACCCCCAGCGCCCAATTTGCCAAATCACTGGACCGCGTGCAACCCGTGATGCAAAACATCCAATCGGGCGGCGGGTCGTGGATTGAATATAACGTCACATTTGCGCAACTCGAATCCCGCGTTGGCGATAAAATCGCGCGCGGTGCGCCCCAGCTTTGGCCCTATATCCGCGCCCGCGCCTTGCCGTTCTTCAAATAGATCAAACGGTATACAATCGCATACCGCATCTTTCCAAACCTGCAAAAACCCGCTAAACCCGCGCCAAACCGAACCCATAAAAAGGCGTGACACATGACTAAGATCAAAGTCGCAAATCCCGTGGTCGAACTCGACGGCGATGAAATGACCCGCATCATCTGGGATTTCATCAAACAAAAACTGATCCTGCCACATCTTGATATTGATCTGAAATATTACGATTTGGGCATGGAAAGCCGCGATGCGACCGATGACCAAATCACCATTGACGCGGCCCATGCCATCCAAAAATACGGCGTCGGCATTAAATGCGCGACCATCACCCCCGATGAAGCGCGGGTGGAGGAGTTTGGCCTAAAACAGATGTGGCGCTCGCCCAATGGCACCATCCGCAACATTCTGGGCGGCGTTATTTTCCGCGAACCGATTATTTGCAAAAACGTGCCGCGCCTTGTGCCGGGCTGGACCCAACCGATCGTCGTGGGCCGCCACGCGTTCGGCGACCAGTACCGCGCCACCGATTTCCGCTTTCCGGGGCCGGGCAAGTTGACAATCAAATTCGTCGGCACTGATGGCGAAGTCATTGAACGCGAAGTGTTTGATGCCCCTTCCGCCGGCGTCACCATGGCGATGTACAACCTTGATGACAGCATCATGGATTTCGCCCGCGCCAGCCTGAACTATGGCCTAACCAAAGGTTGGCCGGTGTATCTGTCCACCAAAAACACCATCCTCAAGGCCTATGATGGCCGCTTCAAGGATTTGTTCCAACAGGTTTATGACACGGAATTTGCTGATAAATTCGACGCGGCGGGCATCACCTACCAGCACCGTTTGATCGATGATATGGTGGCATCGGCGATGAAATGGTCTGGCGGTTACGTTTGGGCCTGCAAAAACTATGACGGCGATGTGCAGTCCGATACCGTGGCCCAAGGGTTCGGCTCGCTTGGCCTGATGACCTCCATCCTCATGTCGCCCGATGGCCAAGTGGTGGAGGCGGAGGCCGCGCACGGCACCGTCACCCGCCATTACCGCCAACATCAGGCAGGCAAAGAAACCTCCACCAATTCCATAGCGTCCATTTTTGCGTGGACAGGCGGCCTGAAACACCGCGCCAAACTGGACAATAACGCAGAATTGGCGCAATTCGCCGCCACCTTGGAACAGGTTACCGTGCAATGTGTGGAGGATGGTCACATGACCAAAGACCTTGCGCTGCTGGTTGGTCCCGATCAAAAATGGCTAACCACGATCGGATATCTGGAAAAAGTGGCGCAATATCTCGACAAGGCGATGAAACCCTAACCAATTCGTCTTGGCTTAAATACCTAACGCTGGGGGGCACAAAGCCCCCCCGGCGCGCGCGCCTTAAACCGCCACCCGGAATAAAAAGTCATTGCGCGCCAACCGCTCGGCGGCATAGCCAAACCCAGCCAAATACGCCGCAGTCTCGTCAAACGCTGCGTCTTTTTGCAGCAATTCGACCCAAATCGCCGGGTGGCGCGCCGCGAGTATCCCCGCCGCCCCTTGCAAAACCGGGATTTGCATCCCCTCCACGTCAATCTTGATCAGGTCCAGCGCCGCCACCTCTGTAGCACTCAAAACCGCGTCCAAAGCCAGCATCGGCACCGTGCCCGCAGCATCTGCGACAAAGGATGTGCCACCCAAATTGCGCACATTGAACGCCGCCAGCGCCCCCATCCCCGCCTGCGCCCCCACCAAAGCGTTATGCGCCACCACGCGGTCGCCCAACCCGTTCAGCGCGATATTGGCCTGCAAAACCGCGTGGCAATGGCGCTGCGGCTCGAACGCAATCACCTGCCCCGCCCCCATCATAACGCCAAAATAAACAGTATGATTGCCAATATTCGCGCCCACATCACAAACCACCGACCCCGGCCCCACAATCCCCAACGCCTGCACGCGCGCCAAAATCTTGGCCTCATAAAACCCGCGGGTCTGCAAAATCACGCCTTGCACAAAGTCATCCACCGCGTCCGGCAGGCTCATCGCGATCCGCGCCATGCCCCCCGCGTTGAACCGCAAAATATGCCCATCCTCCAGCAACGCGACCCGGCTTAAATGCACCTGCTGCGTCATCACCCGCAGCAATTGCCCCATCACCTCGCGCGCGCCACCCGCATCCTCGACTGGCATTTTCGCCATAAATCCATCCTCAACTGCACCCAAAAACGCTACATCTTTGCAGCCCCGCGCGCAAACCCCCTAAAAATAGCGCAAGCCGCAAGGTTCCTCTGGCCTTTCCCGCCAACCTGCGTTACCTGCGCCCCAACCCTAATGAACTGAAAAAGAGATATCTCCGATGGAGCTTCGTAACATTGCCATCATCGCCCACGTCGACCATGGCAAAACCACATTGGTCGATGAGCTGCTGAAACAATCCGGCACCTACCGCGACAACCAATCCACCACCGAACGCGCGATGGACAGCAATGACATCGAACGCGAACGCGGCATCACCATTCTGGCCAAAGCGACCAGCGTGGAATGGGGCGGCATGCGCATCAACATCGTCGACACCCCCGGCCACGCCGATTTCGGTGGCGAGGTGGAACGCATCCTGTCGATGGTGGACGGCGTTTGCCTGCTGGTGGACGCGGCCGAGGGCCCGATGCCCCAAACCAAATTCGTGCTGGCCAAAGCGCTGGCACTGGGCCTGCGCCCCATCGTCGTGTTGAACAAAGTCGACAAGCATGACGCCGAACCTGACCGCGCACTGGACGAATGTTTCGATCTGTTCGCCAACTTGGGCGCAGATGACAAACAACTCGACTTCCCGCATCTTTACGCCTCGGGCCGCTCCGGCTGGGCCGATACCGAACTCGACGGGCCCCGCAAAGACCTGAACGCGCTATTCGATCTGATCGTAAAGCACGTTCCTGCCCCCGCGCAGGTCGCCCAAGCGAATGAACCGTTCAAAATGCTGGCCACCACCCTGTCCGCCGACCCGTTCATCGGCCGCATCCTGACAGGCCGTGTCGAATCTGGCACACTGAAAATGGGCACGCAAATCAAGGCCTTGTCGCGTACGGGCGAAAAGATTGAACAGTTCCGCGTCACCAAAATCCTCGCCTTCCGTGGTCTGAGCCAGCAACCGATTGAGGAGGCCGTCGCAGGCGACATCGTCACCATCGCGGGCATGACCAAGGCGACCGTGGCCGATACCCTCTGCGATCTGGCCGTTGACGAAGCGATTGAAGCGCAGCCCATTGATCCGCCCACAATCACCGTGACCTTTGGCATCAACGACAGCCCGTTGGCGGGCAAAGATGGCACCAAAGTCCAATCGCGCATCATCCGCAAACGTCTGATGGATGAGGCCGAAACCAACGTAGCCATTAAAATCGCCGACACAGCGGGCGGTGAAGCGTTCGAAGTGTCGGGTCGTGGCGAACTCCAGATGGGTGTGTTGATCGAAAACATGCGCCGCGAAGGGTTTGAATTGTCAATCTCGCGCCCCCGCGTGATCTTCAAAGACGAAGGCGGCGTGCGGATGGAGCCTGTTGAGGAAGTCACCATCGACGTGGATGATGAATATTCCGGCGCTGTGATCGAAAAAATCACGGGCGAACGCAAAGGCGATTTGCTGGAAATGAAACCCGCCGGCGTGGGCAAAACCCGCATCGTCGCCCATGTCCCTTCGCGCGGTCTGATCGGCTATCACGGCCAGTTTTTGACCGACACCCGCGGCACCGGCGTTCTGAACCGCCTGTTCCACTCCTGGACTCCGCACAAAGGCCCAATTCAGGGCCGGCGTCAGGGCGTTTTGATCTCGATGGAAAACGGCACTTCGGTATCCTACGCGTTGTGGAAGCTGGAAGATCGCGGTAAATTCTTCATCGGCGCGCAAGAAGCAGTGTATCAGGGCATGATCCTTGGCGAACATTCGCGCGACAATGATCTGGAGATTAACCCGCTGAAAGGCAAACAGCTGACCAACGTGCGCGCCAGCGGCACGGACGAAGCGGTGCGCCTGACAACCCCGGTGCGCATGTCGCTGGAGGAATCCATCGCCTATATCGCCGATGATGAATTGGTCGAAGTCACGCCCAAAAACATCCGGCTACGCAAACGCTTCCTCGACCCGCATGAACGCAAGCGTCAGTCGAAATCAGCCTGAATTGGAAAAGCCCGCAGCGATGCGGGCTTTTTTAGGGGCGATCAATTAATTCGTCCGTGACGGCTCCGCTGAATTGTTGCAAAACAGCGCGACTTTGTTGCCCTGCGGGTCGCGCAAATAGCCCACATAAAACCCAGCACTATAAGCGGGCCGAAATCCCGGCGCGCCTTCATCGCTGCCACCCGCCGCAACCGCTGCGGCGTGCATCGCGCGCACGGCTTGTTGGCTGGGCACTTCAAACGCGACCATCGCGCCATTCCCCGCAGACGCAGCATCTCCATCGAGCGGCGGTTTGACGTAAAAATCAGCGGGCAGATAGCGATTGTCGCCCGCCGGAACCGAAAAACTCAAACCTGCGTCCGACTCCGATAATACGAAACCAAGCTTGGGTAAAAACGCGGAATAAAACGTCTTTGCGCGCGCGATGTCATCAGCACCAACAGTGACATAGCCGATCATTTAATTTTCCTTTATACAAACGAAATCGAGGGCCCCTCACGCCGCCACCGCCACCCGCCCTGGCTCAAACGGCTGCATCGCCACACTCTCCCCATCGAACGTGCAAAACATCCCCGGCGGCACCAATTGCCAATCGGTCTCGTCCGTCTCCAATGGCTCGGACACCACGGCGCGGCCCTGATGCGTGTCGGACCAGCGGTGGTACAGCGTTGGCGCTTTATTATCGGTGGCATAGCGCACGGCGTACAGTTTTTTGCCGTCCGAAAACGCCGCCGTCATTCGAATATGCGGCGATGTTCCGCGCGCACGGCTCAGCGCCTCAAACCGCGCGGTGGACCGTTCCAACGCACCGCAAGGGTCCGCGTCCATCCCCTCCGACAGGGCCACCAAAAACAGCGCCTCACTGTCGGTCGCCCCGCGCCGTTCGCCATAAAACGCGTCCGGTATCATCATATCTCCCGCGCGGCGGAAATGTTCAAACCCGCCAACCTGCCCATTGTGCATGAACGACCATTGCTTGCTGGTGAACGGATGGCAATTGTTGCGGCTGGTCGCCGTGCCCGTCGAGGCCCGCACATGGGACAAAAACAGCCCCGACCGGACCTGCTGCACCAAGCTTTTCAAATTGCAATCAGACCAAGCTGGCGACACATCGCGGTACTGCCCCGGCTCGTCGCGCCCGTCATACCACGCCAGCCCAAACCCATCCGCATTGATCGCCGATTTACATTCGGTCGCACAATGGCTTTGGTGAATTAACGAATGGCGGGGGCGGCTGACCACCTCCTCCAGAAAAATCGGTTTGCCAATATAGGCGGCCCAACGGCACATATCACACCCTTCCTGCCACGCGCGGTCTGTCGCCACGCTATGCTGCCAGCATATCGCAAAGGAAGTGTTGACAGAAGGGGGAGAATTTCGCGCGATCCAAATATTAAAAAAGGGTAAAGGGAAAACACCTTTACCCCTTAAATCAATGGCTTAGTCGCCGCATCGCGCGCGATGCGCAGGCTACTCTGCCTCCTCCAGCACCATCAAATCGCGAATGCTGGCCCCTTTCGCATGGGCCAGCGCCGCCTGATATTCCGCCGAGCGGTAGCAGGCCACCCCCGCCTCTAGGCTCGGAAACCGCGCCACCACGTTGCGGGGCCGATCATTCCCCTCCAGCTGCACATACCGACCGCCGCGCGCCAAAAACACGCCGCCATGCGCCAAAATTGCAGGGCCAGCAAGGGCCGCATATTTCGCGTAAGCCTCCGCATCCGTCACCTCAACATGGGCAATCCAAAGGGCTGTCAGCATTTATTTCCCCTCCAAAATTGCTTCCACGGCGGCAATCGCAGCGTCCGCGCCCGCAATATCCGCGCCGCCCGCCTGCGCCATATCAGGCCGCCCGCCGCCGCCTTTGCCACCAAGGGCTGCCGCCGCCACTTTGACCAAATCGACCGCCGAAAGGGTCGCGGTCAAATCATCCGTCACCCCTGCCGCCACCGCAGGTTTGGCCCCAGTATCAGCGATCAAAACCACCGCACCCGACCCAATCCGCGCTTTCATCTCATCAATCAGCGCTGGCAAATCCTTGCCCGAAACCCCGGTCAACACCTGCGCAATCAGTTTGATGCCGCCAATTTCCTTCACCTCCGGCCCAGCAGCCGACCCGCCCATCGCCAGCTCGCGGCGCAGCTGCGCCACTTCATTTTCCAGCTTGCGACGCTCCTCTTGCAAGGTTTTCACCCGTCCGGGCAAGTCCGCCGGGACCGACTTCATCAAACTTGCGACATCATTCAAATGCCCCAGCTGTTCCTTCAAATAGGCCAGCGCCCCTGCCCCGGTCAGCGCCTCAATCCGCCGCACCCCGGCCGAGGATGCGCTGTCGCCCAGCAGAATAAACAGCCCAATTTCGCCCAATTGGCCCACATGGGTGCCGCCGCACAGTTCCAGCGAATAGGTCCGCCCATCGGCCCCTTTGCCAGACCCGTCAAGCAGCCCCATCGAAACCACCCGCACCTCATCGCCGTATTTTTCCCCAAACAAGGCTTGCGCGCCCAAAGCGCGGGCATCATCCGGCGTCATAATCCGCGTGGAAACAAGGCTGTTTTGGCGAATATACGCGTTCACCTCCGCCTCTACCTGCGCAAGTTCCGGCGCAGACAGACCTTGCCCGTGGCTGAAATCGAACCGCAAACGGTCCGCCGCATTCAAGGACCCACGCTGTGCCACATGATCGCCCAAGGCGCGGCGCAGCGCCTCGTGCAGCAAATGCGTTGCGGAATGGTTCGCTTGGATTGCCGCGCGGTGCGCAGGATCGACCGTCAACGTGGCCCCTTGCCCCGCCGAAATTTCGCCCTGCGTCACCTCTGCGATGTGAATGAACAAGCCTTGGCTTTTCTTGGTGTCGGTAATTTTTGCAGCACCGGTTGCGGTGGTCAAAATGCCCTGATCACCAATTTGCCCGCCCGATTCCGCATAAAACGGCGTCTGATTCAGAATGATTTGCACCGACTGGCCCGTGGCAGTTTTCGGCACCGCGGCCCCCGATTGCACCAAGGCAAGCACCTGACCTTCGGCAATTTGCGTATCATAGCCCAGAAATTCCGTGGCCCCATGCGCTTCGGCCAGATCATACCAAATCGCAGCATCCTTGGTTTCACCCGAGCCAGACCAACTTGCCCGCGCTTTGGTCTTTTGTTCGGCCATCGCCGCCTCAAACCCGGCGGTATCGACTGCGCGGCCTTGTTCGCGCAGCGCATCTTGGGTCAAATCCAGCGGGAACCCGTAAGTATCATACAGCTTGAACGCGGCTGCGCCCGGCAGGTTTGCCCCTTCGGGAATTTTTGACAGCTCATCATCCAGCAGCTTCAAACCGCGATCAAGCGTCTGGCGGAATCGGGTTTCTTCCAGCCGTAGCGTCTCCTCAATCATGGCTTGGGCGCGGGTCAATTCAGGGTAAGCGCCGCCCATTTGGCGCACCAAAGCAGGGACCAAACGGTGCATCACAGGGTCTTGCGCGCCCAATTGATGCGCGTGGCGCATGGCCCGGCGCATGATGCGGCGCAACACATAACCACGCCCCTCATTCGAGGGCATCACGCCATCGGCGATCAAAAAGGAGGTGGAGCGCAGATGGTCGGCAATGACGCGGTGGTGGGTTTTGCCCGGACCATCGGGATCGGAGCTGGTGGCATGGGCCGACGCCTCAATCAAACTGCGCATCAAGTCGGTGTCGTAATTGTCGTGCTTGCCTTGCAACAGCGCGCCAATCCGTTCCAACCCCATGCCCGTGTCGATGCTTTGTTTTGGCAACGGCGTCATGGAACCATCGGCATGCTGTTCGTTTTGCATGAACACGAGGTTCCAGATTTCGATAAAGCGATCCCCATCTTGATCCGGCGAACCCGGCGGGCCACCCCAGATTTTGTCGCCGTGATCAAAGAAAATCTCGGTACACGGCCCGCAAGGTCCGGTTGGTCCCATGCGCCAGAAATTGTCATCATTGTCGATGCGGATGATGCGGTCATCACTTAGGCCGGCCACCTTTTTCCAAAGGTTCGCCGCCTCATCATCGGTGTGATAGACGGTCACCAAAAGCTTGTCTTTGGGAATGTCAAAATCGCGGGTCAAAAGTTCCCAAGCATATGGGATTGCGTCAGATTTGAAATAATCGCCAAAGCTGAAATTGCCCAGCATTTCAAAAAATGTATGGTGGCGGGCAGTGTAGCCGACGTTATCAAGATCATTATGCTTGCCACCCGCGCGCACACATTTCTGGGCTGTCGTGGCACGGACGTAATCGCGCTGTTCCACCCCGGTAAAACAGTTCTTGAACTGCACCATGCCCGAATTGGCAAACATCAAGGTTGGGTCATTGCGCGGCACCAAAGGGCTGCTGTCCACAATGCGGTGCCCGTTGCGGTCAAAATAATTCAAAAACGTTGTGCGGATTTCGTTTAGCGATGGCATGAGGCGGCCCCTTGTCCAGCAAATTGCAGGTTGCATTTCATTTAGCGGGCCAAAGGCGCGGTGTCCACTGTCGCGGTGGCGCAAAAGAAAAGGCCGGGAGCGTGTCCCGGCCGATGATCTTGCTATTTGGCGGTCGTTTCATTCGTCCAGCACGGGATCGCTGGTGCCGGATTCGTCCATGTGAAAATCAAGCCCATGCGAGGCGCGAATTTTATCCTCTATCTCTTGGGCGACACCTGGGTTTGATTTCAGGAATTGTTTTGCGTTTTCGCGGCCTTGGCCGATCCGCTCATCCCCATAAGAATACCAAGAGCCCGACTTTTCAACCACGCCAGCCTTCACACCAAGATCGACCAACTCCCCAGTTTTGGAGATGCCTTCACCATACATGATGTCAAATTCGACCTGTTTGAAGGGCGGGGCAACCTTGTTTTTCACAACCTTAACGCGGGTTGAGTTGCCAACAACTTCGTCTCTGTCTTTGATAGCACCGATGCGACGGATATCCAAGCGCACAGACGCATAGAATTTCAAAGCATTGCCGCCCGTCGTGGTTTCCGGGCTACCAAACATCACACCAATCTTCATCCGGATCTGGTTGATGAAAATCACCATACAATTACTGCGACCGATGGATGCTGTCAATTTACGCATGGCTTGGCTCATCAAACGGGCTTGCGAACCCATTTGCATGTCGCCCATATCCCCTTCGATTTCAGATTTTGGCACCAATGCCGCCACAGAATCGACAACGATAATGCTTACCGCGCCTGAACGAACCAGGGTGTCCACAATCTCCAGCGCTTGTTCACCCGTATCTGGCTGGCTGATCAACAGCTCATCAAGGTTAACGCCAAGTTTCTTTGCATATTGCGGGTCAAGCGCATGCTCTGCATCGACGAACGCACAAACGCCGCCTTTCTTCTGCATTTCGGCCAGAACATGCAGCGTAAGGGTGGTTTTTCCCGAACTTTCAGGGCCATAAATTTCGATAATCCGGCCTTGCGGCAAGCCGCCAATCCCCAGCGCGATGTCAAGGCCAAGCGACCCTGTCGATGTCGCTTCAACATCCATGACAGCGTTTTCAGACCCCAGCTTCATGATTGAGCCTTTGCCGAATTGCCGTTCAATCTGCGCCAAGGCGCTTTCCAGCGCTTTTGCCTTATCCATCTCGCGTTTTCCGTTCAGATCCAAAAGGTTTGCCGTTGCCATTTCTATACCCTTTTATTTCACAGCCGCAAGATCACGGCAATCATGTCATTTTGTTCCCCTATTGTTCCCACAAAGCGCATGGGGAAACAAGAGCATTTGCAACAAAGTTTCACTCTAACGATTGAGTAAGGCGCGACTGGACGTGATCTTACTGCTTATCGTTTGTTAACCGTAGCAATTGCTGGTTAAGAATTGGTAAATCAGGCACAGACAGTGCGCGGACATCCGTTTTTCTGTGGCAATGTTTTGCGAACATCGTAAATCTGCGCCGCAAGGTGGCAATTGCGGCAGTCATGCTACGTTTTCGAAAAAATTATTGTTATGTTGCATTGAGTTGGGCTATGTGGCCCTTCTTTGCAGTATGCAACATTCACGAGCAAATCCAAAGTCGCAGGGAGACATAATGTTAGTATTTTGGGATCAGCGTTTGGCTTTTCTTGCGACGCCGAAAACGGGTTCAACCGCAATCGAAGCTGCTTTAGAATCACTTTCGGCAGTTGTTGTTCAACGCCCACCAATTTTGAAGCACACCAGCGTCCAGCGGTTTCACCGGTTCCTTGGCCCTTATCTTGAGGTCGCTTCTGGTCATCCCTTCACTGTCGCCGCAATGATGCGTGAACCGCGGGATTGGTTGGGCAGTTGGTTTCGCTATCGGCAGCGGGAAGATGTGACGGACGCCAAAAAAAGCACCCTTGGCAAAAGCTTTGATGAGTTTGTCACAGCATATTGTGACCAAGATCCGGCGGAATTTGCGGCCGTCGGGTCGCAATCGCGCTTTTTAAAACCTCGGAAAGATCGCGGCGTCGATCATCTGTTTCGCTACGAAGATATAGACAGCTTTGTCGCTTTTTTAGAGGAGCGCCTTGGCTGCGAAATCAATTTGCCGCGCCTGAATGTTTCGCCCCCAGGCAGTTTGGAACTTCACCACAAGACTGAGCAGATGTTGGAGAAATTCGCCGCTGAGGATTTTACGCTTTATTCTAGTATCTTAAAGACGTCGGGGTGAGGAGGGCTAGTGCAAAATCTGGTCTTGCACGACTGTCGCTAACTCATTGAGTGAAAAGGGTTTTGCCAAAAATACTGAATTTGGAATTCTGGCTTGATTTTCAGAAAGGCAATCCTCGGCATAACCTGACACAAAAACAACGCGGACGTCAGGGCGCGTTTTCAGCGCTTCGCGGACCCAAGCGGGGCCATCCATGCCCGGCATGACAACATCCGTTACAAAAACATCGACCTCCAATGTCGGGTCTTCCAATGTTTTAAGCGCCACTTCGGCATTTTCAGCCTCCAAGACTGTGTAACCCCGCAAACGCAAAGCGCGTGAGGCAAAGGCGCGAACGGGCGCTTCATCCTCGACCAGCAGGACAACCCCCTCGCCTGCTTTGGCGGATTGCACGGTCTTGGCGATCTGTGACAAAGTTGCGATCGGCAAATCTGCTTCGTTTACCGGAAAGTAGAGCGTGAAAACGGCGCCTTGCCCAACTTCGCTGTCGACGAACACAAACCCACCAGATTGCTTGACGATCCCGTAAACGGTGGACAGGCCAAGCCCAGTCCCCTTGCCGACGCCTTTGGTTGTCACAAACGGTTCAAATATCTTTTGCAACAGGTCGGCGGGAATACCGCAGCCTTCGTCCAAAACACGTACCACGGAATAGTCACCCGCAGGAATCAAAACCCGTTCGCGCGGCATGTCGTGCGCCAAGGTGACGGCTTCTGTTTCAATGCGGATAAGACCATTGTCAGACATCGCATCACGCGCGTTGACGACCAAATTCATCAAAACCTGTTCAAGTTGGCGTTTGTCAGCGCGGATCATGCCCAAATTCGGCGCATGCGTCAGTACCAACTCTACACGTTCCCCAACCAACCTGTTCAAAAGATGCGTCAAATCTGACAGCACATCCTGCAAATCAATGTGTTCCGGTTTCAATGTTTGCTTGCGCGAGAAGGCTAAAAGCTGCCCCACTAGGCTGGCTGCCCGGTTCACGTTCTGATGGATTTGCACAAGATCAGCATATTCGGGATCGGTCTGCGTATGACGTAGCAAAAGCAAGTCGCAATGGCCTGAAATGGCCGTCAGGAGGTTATTGAAATCATGTGCAATGCCGCCGGCAAGTTGCCCAATTGCTTGCATTTTTTGGCTTTGGACAAATTGCGCTTCAAGCGTTTTCAGTGCAGTCGCATCTTGCAAAATCGCCAATACGCCAGGGCGGCCATTCTCGACGATGCGGCGCAGAGCCACTTGCGCGAATTGTTCAGGACCATCGCGGTGCAAGCGCATCATTTCAGACGCGCCCGGCACCCGTTCGGTCAAAACGTCATTCATCCAATCGGAAACTGATCGACCAAGCCCTTCGAAAAGGTCATGAATCGGGAGCATTTCATCATCCGACAGGCGTGTCAAATCACGCGCATAAGCATTGGCCGACCGCATGGACCCATCAGCCCGAAACTTGATCAGCGCAATTGGCAAGTTTTCAAAATCGGCGACCATTTCTGTCCCATCGGGACGTTCGCGGACCGGAAGCAGATAGATTTCACGCCGTTCACCTGCCCCTGTGATTTCGGCAAGAATGGCCCGCACCGGGCCTTCAACCGACGCCACCTCAACCTCTTCGCCAGAGCGTAGCGTGGTGACAGTGAACACTCGATCGACCCGCTTTGGCCGCGCGCCGAGAAGCCGGCGCATCGCCTCATTTGTGAACAAAACAACGCCGGATTTGTTGGCAACCATCATGGGCAAGCTCAGCATTTCGGCGCCGCGCCCGGCGTGGGACCTGTCCACAAATTCCTCAAGGCGCCACAAGAAACGATCTGGGGCGAGGGCGTGAACGGAAAGGCGGGTGTGGCCGCGCCGTGTAACCACATCTTCACGCCCCGTGCCGGTGCTGCGCGCGCGACTTTGCAGTCGAAATAAAACCGAGGCCGGACTGGCAAAATGGTCTTTCAGCTTTGCGATCAAAGTGCTGCCTTCGATGCCTTCAAAACGCTCCTTGGCGGCGGTATTCATGAATAATACCTGCCCGAGTTCGTCTGTCGAAAAGCAAGGTGTCGCGTCTTTTCCAACCAGTTCTTGCAAGCTGCGCGCCCGCAACCTGTCGCCGCGGTCAGCGCCGTAAACCAACGCGCGCACCAACAGAACCACTGTCACCAAAGCGATGCCCGCAGCGGCAGCCGTTTGTCGATTGCCCTGATCTGTCGCCAGAACAGCAACGGCGACGCAGCCCAAGGCCGCAGCCACAAGCAACCACAGCTTTGCGCCAATATCGCGCGCAGCCTCGACCATGCCTTGCTTTATTTCAGAGGCTTTCGCCACAAACGCCGCTCCCCTACATCTTATGCCTGACAATAGCGGGCCATACGTTAACCAGCCCTTAATTCAGACAAAAAACAAGCTTGGGTTGCAGCCAGCTTTAAATTTTCCGCTTCAGACAGGCAATAAAGAACCCATCGCCCCCTTCCAAAGGGGTTAAGACACGCGCTTTTTTCAGGGTCCAGCCGGAATGACGGCCCAAAAACGCTGTGATCTGATCTTGATTCTCCATTTTAAGGAGCGCGCAGGTCGCATAAGCCAAGGTGCCACCTTTCGCCACCAGCGCGGCGGCATTATCCATAATCTGGGCTTGCAAGGCGCAAAGTTCGGTCAAACGGGCCTGCGACAGCGCCCATTTCGCCTCGGGCGCGCGCCGCCAACTGCCCGAGCCAGAGCAAGGAGCATCGGCCAAAACCAAATCAAAAGGCTCAGCCTTGGCCAAGGCGGCACTGGCCAACACCGTAACCTGCACGCCAGCCCGTTTTGCCCGCGCGGGCAGATCTTTCATCCGGGCGGGGGCGATGTCATGGGCGAAAAACTGCGCCGATGTTTGCGCCGCCATAGCCAGCGATTTGCCACCGCCACCCGCACAAAAATCAAGGACACGTTGCCCCGATCTGAGGGAGAGTTCATCAACAATGGCTTGCGATGCCGCGTCTTGCAGTTCCACCAAACCATCCAGATATGCGTTTGATGTCTGTACCTTGCGCGGGTTATTTAACACCTCTAGGGCGGTTGGTGACAAGGGGTTGGGCTGGGTTTCGATACCGTCAAGGGCAAGGGCCGCGACCGCACGCGCCATATCGCCTTTGCGCAGATTGACGCGCAAAAACACCGGGGCGCGCGATTGTAGCGTTTGCATCACGGCGGGGAAATTATCCCCCAATGATGCGAGCAGCGCCGGGGCCAACCAGTCGGGGCAATCCAGCGCATCCAGCCCTTCAGGCTGTGCGCCCGGCCCGTCTGCATCTGTCAAAGCGGCGGGGCCATAGCCTTGGCCCGTGAACACGTCGTCGGGCGCAATCCCTGCGGCACGCAAAGCGCCCAAGACCAACCCGCGCCCGGTTTTCGCCCCACCGCGCACGCCGTAAGACCGTTTGCAGCGCAGCACATCAAACACAATATCGCGCAGCGCGTGGCGATCGCCGGACCCGGCAAATCGGTTCGCGCGGGCCCAGTGGGTCAACGCTTTCTCCGCCGCCTCGCCCCGCAAAACCTTGTCCAGAATATCAATCGCGGCGGCATAGCGGGCGGCGGGGGTCATTGCTTACCCAATCCGGTAATTCGGGCTTTCGCGCGTGATTTGCACATCATGCACATGGCTTTCGCGCAAACCTGCCCCTGTGATGCGCACAAAGGTACAATTTTCGCGCATTTCGGCCACGGTGCGGTTGCCGGTATAGCCCATGGCCGCGCGCAAACCGCCGACCAATTGATGCACCACCGCCGCCGCCGACCCTTTATAGGGCACTTGGCCTTCAATCCCTTCGGGCACCAGTTTGTCGCTGGCCGCATCTTTTTGGAAATAGCGATCTGCCGATCCGCGCGCCATGGCGCCAAGCGACCCCATACCGCGATACGATTTGAAGCTGCGGCCTTGGTAAAGGATAACTTCACCGGGGCTTTCGTCCGTGCCCGCAATCGCCGAACCGACCATGGCGCAAGACGCGCCCGCCGCAATCGCCTTGGCAAAATCGCCGGAATATTTGATGCCGCCATCCGCGATAATCGGGTAATTGCCCGCCGCTTGTGCCGCATCCATGATGGCGGTCAGTTGCGGCACGCCCACACCCGCCACAATCCGCGTGGTGCAGATGGAACCGGGGCCAATGCCCACCTTGACCGCATCAGCGCCCGCACCAATCAAGGCGCGCGTCGCCTCGGCCGTGGCCACGTTGCCGGCGATCACTTGCACGGCGTTTGACAGTGCCTTGATGCGTTCCACCGCACGGGCCACCCCTTCGGAATGGCCGTGGGCGGTGTCGATCACGACCATATCCACGCCCGCGTCGATCAACGCGCAGCTGCGTTCAAACCCAGCATCGCCAACTGTGGTGGCGGCCGCCACGCGCAAACGCCCCATCGCATCTTTGCAGGCATTGGGGTTCAGCACCGATGTTTCGGTGTCTTTCAGCGTCAAAAGCCCGGTGAGTTTGCCCGCACCATCGGTGATCAACAGCTTTTCAATCCGCCGTGCTTTCATCAAGGAAATCGCCGCAGCCCGGTCCGCAGGTTCTTGCAAAATCGCCAAATTATCCGATGACATCATCACCTTAACGGGCGTGCGGTCATCAGAGGCAAAGCGCATATCGCGGTTAGTGACAATCCCCACCACGCGGCCCTGCGCGTCCACCACCGGAAAGCCCGTGACGTGATAGCGGTCTTGCAACGCCTTGGCATCCGCCAGCGTTTGGTCGGGGGTCAAGGTGATTGGCGCGTAAACGATGCCGGATTCGAACCGCTTGACGCGCCGCACCTCATGCGCTTGTTCTTCCACCCCCAGATTGCGGTGAACCACGCCAATGCCGCCCGCCTGCGCCATGGCAATTGCCATGCGGCTTTCGGTCACTGTGTCCATCGCGGACGACAGCAAAGGGATGTTCATCCGGATGGATTGGGTGACAAAGGTGGACGTGTCGGCGTCAGATGGCAGCACCGAACTTGCGGCAGGAACCAGCAGCACGTCGTCAAATGTCAAAGCCTCGCGAATCTCCATGAGATGCCTCCTTGGGAGCGGTCGTTTGACGATTTTCTGTTTCACGCATGGGGGGGGATGGCAAGCCCCAATCCCCCTTTTTGCGCGCAAGGCCCCACTGTTTCAGGCCGTTGCCGCGTTGGTTTTGGCGGCCAGCGTGCCCTTGGTCCACATCTGCAAAATGCGGATGGCAATGGCGGGCACGATGCCCAGACAGGCGATCAAGCAACCAAGCGCGGGCCATTCCAGCACCGGGTACGGACCCGCAAGCGCAAACAAAAGGCTGGTATAGGCCGCGAGTGGAAAGGTAAATGCGCCCCAAAGTGCCGAAAACCCCGAAACGGTAACCCAGCGGATGGTCACAACCAGCCCTGCCAAAATCACCGCGCCCAATACCGCAAACCCAACCGCCACGCCTTGCATCCCCAGCAGCCATGCCACCGTGCCCAACAGGCTGGCCGGGGCCAAGTGGATTGCCAATAACGGGCGCAGCGGCGCGGGCGGAATACGGCGGGCAAGCTGCACCAGACTGACGGCCCAAATGAGGGCGGCAACAATGGCACTGCCCACCAGCAGGGTCATGCCCAGCAGCCCGTACCCCAGCGGCCCCGCAACCAGCCCCGCGATGATAAAACCGACGAAATGCAAATGCCACGCGGGGGTGACATGGCGCCCTTCCTCGGGGCCTTTGGTAAGGACATACAGGATCAGCGCTGCGATCACGCCATGCAGCGCCAACCCGGCAAACATCAATGCAGCGGCCCCTTGGGGCATATAAGGCAGCAGAGTCGCGGCCAGCAGCAACAGCCCCAGCGACATCGCGGACAGGCCCGTGCGGCCTGGCAAAATCGCCAAATCGTCCAATATAACACCCGTGCGTTGGCGCAGTTTTACGCCATAAGCCAAAGTCGCTAGCACCCAAAGCAGGCTGACCCCGCCCAAGATCATTTCCGGCAACGCGGGCGGATAGCCGATCACATCAACCCCGCGCCGCAGCGCAAGCCCAAGGCCAAACAGACCCATGATGCCCGGAAAAACCGCAGGCGGCATCCGCGCAAAGGCGCGCGTTGGGGCGGGGGCAACAGGGGGCGGAGGGAAAAACGGCGCGCGTGCCATGTGGTGTCCTTTGATCAATATGCCGCATCCATATCCTATGGTGCGCAAAATGCCATCGTGGCGCGATGTCACCCCGCGTTGTCGCGGCAGATTACGGCAGCACCAAGCAAGTTGGCCCCGCCCATTGCACGCCTGCCCCTGTGCCCAGTTTGAACCGCGCAAGGCCTGCCCCCGCCTGCGTGTCAATTGCGCCCAAATTCAGGTCCATCACACCCCTGCCCCGCAAGGTTTGCGCCGCGTGCCACAGCATTGGCCCGTGGACAAAGGCCGCACGCGCTTGCGCAGACGCCCAAGCCAGAAAATAGCTGGCACTTTGCCCGTGGATCAAAAACACCATGCCCGCTTGCACAGCCCCTTTCCCCATCCATCCCAAAACCAGCTTTTCACCCGCCCAATGCTGCGCCAACGCACCCGGCAGATTTGCGTAACCGCGGGCCTGCCGCTGCGCGCCTTCCGCCGCGATAAGCTGTGCCAACTGGGTGGGTTTGCGCAGGTCGGTGATGCGGATATGGCGTTCCGCCACGGTCAGGCGATTGCGCCATTTGCCCCACATATTCTCGCGCAATTGCACAGGGTCGGGGCCAAGGTGCCAAACGGCATAGGCTTGTGGGGTGACGAATGGCACCATGCCAAAGCCGCCCAAGCCCGCGTCCGGCGTGGCAATCGTGGCCCCAAAATGGCAGGCAAGCCGTTGTAAAATTTGACGCTTTTGTGTTGTCGTCAAATCCGTCAGCCAAACCGGGCCTTGCGCCAACACCCGCAGCCCGCGCCGTTGCAACACCTGCACCAAGGCCAGTTCCACCCCGTTTTGCACCACCACCGCCCGGCCTACCGTGGCACCAAGCGCTGTCATTGCCTGCCCGTAAGCCCAATCTTGGCGCAGGCCAATCGCGCGGCCAGCAAGGCGCGCGTGCCAATCGGTGTGATCAAGATGGTTCCACAAAATCTGCATCTGTCGTTAAGACAGCATAAACCTTGATGCCCTATTAAGATTGCAGACCGCGCACAACAAAAAGGTGAACCATGCCCCCCATCCCTGCCCCGCGCTACACGCTGTGGCTGCCCGGATTGATCGCAACCGCGCTCAGCTTGCTGTTTCTTACGGCGCTGTGGCTGTTTTAGCGGTACAGCAGCGACAGCCCACCGTGAAACAGATGCACCTTTTTGGGGTCCGCGGTCATGTTCACCGTGGTCCGGCGCAGATTGGTATGGATGCCCGGCAGCTTGCCCACCACCTGCGCACCATCCCCCAGCCGCTTGAAATACAGCAGCGTCAATTCGCCCAAGGCCTCTGTGATCTCCACCTCGCCTGTGTAAATCGGGGCGGTGTTGGTGGCGACCCAATCTTCGGGGCGCACACCGATGTTGACCCGCATCCCCAAATCCGCCGCAAGCGTGGGCACCGCAGACAGGGCCACGCCGCCGCCGTCCAGTTTAATAGCCGTTTGCACCCCCGTCTGCGTCACCGCGCCGCCCAACAGGTTCATCGCGGGCGAGCCGATGAACTGTGCGACAAATTCGTTTTGCGGGCGTTCATACAGGTCAAGCGGCGTGCCAACCTGGCTGATGCCGCCGCCCGCCAGCACCACAATGCGGGTGGCCAGCGTCATCGCCTCCACCTGATCATGGGTGACGTAAATCATGGTGCTGTCAGGCATTTGTTCTTTTAACTGCGCAATTTCCAACCGGGTGGCCACGCGCAAGGCGGCATCCAAATTCGACAGCGGTTCATCAAACAAATACACTTTCGGGTCGCGCACAATCGACCGCCCGATCGCCACGCGCTGGCGCTGCCCACCCGACAGCGCCTTTGGCAAACGGTCCAAATAGGGGGTCAGTTGCAAGATCCCCGCCGCCTTATCCACCGCCGCCGCAATTTCCGCTTTGGTTTTCTTGGCAATTTTCAGCGCGAATTCCATGTTTTCGCGCACGGTCATATGGGGGTAAAGCGCGTAGGATTGGAACACCATCGCAATGCCACGTTGCGCGGGCGGCACATCATTGACCACCTGCCCGTCGATTTCCAGAACGCCGCCGGTAATCCGCTCCAATCCCGCAATCATCCGCAGCAACGTGGATTTGCCGCAACCCGACGGGCCGACAAACACAATCAACTCCCCCCGCTTGATATCAAGGTTGATGTTGGCAAGGACCTTCACCTCACCATATGATTTTTCGACATCGCGCAGTTGAAGATCGGCCATAGTTCCCCCCGCCTTCGTTTATTGCTTGACCGCAAGGCAGATTTGCCACGGACCCAAAGTGATCGCAGATGCCAACGTGTCGCCATTTTGCCCCTGCCACGCACCTTGCGGCAAGGCCACCTGCACTTGATCATCGCCAAGATTGAAGGCGCAAAACACAGCCCCTTCACTGTCGTGGCGGATGAACTGCAACAGATCACCCAGGGCCTGCATCGCTGATTGCGCGCCGTGGCGCAGCACCGGATACCGATTGCGCAGGGCCAGCGCCGATTGGTAATGCGCAAACAAACTGTCCGCGCCCTTTTGCCCCGCTTGGTTCAAATGCGCGGCGGGCACGGGCAGCCACGGCTTGCCCGACGTGAACCCGCCGGTTTGATTGTCCGATTGCCACACCATTGGCGTGCGGCAGCCATCGCGGCCTTTGAATTCTGGCCAAAACTCGATGCCGTATGGGTCTTGCAGGTCCTCAAAGGCGATTTCGGCCTCAGTCAACCCCAATTCCTCCCCCTGATACAGACAAGCTGATCCGCGAAGGCACATTAACAGTGTCGCATAAGCCTTTGCTGCATCAAGCGAAAGCGACCAGCGCGTGATATGGCGCTGCACGTCATGGTTGGAAAACGCCCAGCAGGCCCAACCATCAGGGGCTGCCGCGTCAAGGGCTGCAAACGTATCCACCACACGGGTGGGCGTTAACCGATCAGGGGCCAGGAATTCAAACGCATAGCACATTTGCATCCGGTCATCGCCGCGGGTGTATTCGCCCAAAATCTCCAATCCGCGCTGCGCATCGCCCACCTCGCCCACCGCCGCAGCGTTATAGGGTTTCATCACGGCGCGCAGTTTCTTCAAAAACTCGACATTCTCGGGCTGGCTTTTGTCAAACAGGTGCATTTGGTGGTTATAGGGGTTCACGGCGGGGGCGGTGTCGGCGTTGCGCAGTTCCGGCGGCAGGCCGGGATTGTCACGCAGGTATTTGTCATGGGTGTAAAAGTTAATGGTGTCCAACCGGAACCCGTCCACGCCCCGGTCCAACCAAAACCGCGCCACATCCAACAGCGCGTCCTGCACTTGCGGTTCGTGAAAATTCAGGTCTGGCTGCGAGGTTAGGAAGTTGTGCAAATAATACTGTTGCCTGCGCCCCTCCCATTGCCAAGCGGACCCGCCAAAGATTGACAGCCAGTTGTTCGGCGGCGTCCCGTCAAGTTTCGGGTCCGCCCACACATACCAATTGGCGCGGGGGTTGGTGTGGTCCACGCGGCTTTCCTTGAACCACGGATGTTGGTTTGAGGTGTGCGACAACACCAAATCAATCATCACCCGCAGGCCCAATTCATGCGCCGCCGTCACCACCGCGTCAAAATGGGCAATCGTGCCAAACATCGGGTCCACATCGCAATAATCCGACACGTCATAGCCGAAATCCTTCATCGGCGAGGTGAAAAACGGGCTGATCCAAATCGCATCGGCTCCCAGTTCGGCGATATGTGGCAAGCGCTGCACGATGCCCGCCAAATCGCCAATTCCGTCGCCATTGCTGTCTTGAAAACTGCGTGGATAGATTTGATAAATCACCGCGCCGCGCCACCAATCAACGTCCATTGCCCGCGTTGTGGCGTCCAATTTACTGTGCTGTCCCATCGTCTTATCCTTACTTTACAGACCCGGCCAACAGGCCACGGACCAGATATGTTTGCATGGCAAAGAACACGACCAACGGCACCGCAATGGTGACAAAGGCCGAGGTTGCCAGAATTTCCCAATCGCCGCCGCGCGACCCCATCAGGTTTTTCAATTGTCCGGTCATCACCAGTTGATCCTCGGAATTGCCAAGGAACACGATCGCGACCAGCAGGTCATTCCATGTCCAAAGGAACTGAAAAATCGCAAATGATGCCAGCGCGGGGAACGACAGCGGCAGGATGATTTTCAGGAAAATCTGAAAATCGGTCGCGCCATCGACCCGCGCGCTTTCAATAATCTCGCGCGGCAGGCCGATCATGTAATTTCGCAACAGGTATATCGCCAAGGGCAGGCCAAAGCCGGTATGCGCCAACCATATCCCGATATAGCTTTTGCCAATTCCAATCTCATTATGCATTTTTAACAGGGGGATAAGGGCCAATTGCAACGGCACCACCAACAGCCCCACCACAAGCGCCACGATCAACGCGCGGCCCGGAAACTCCATCCACGCCAGCGCATAGGCGGCAAAAGCGGCGACCAATATCGGGATAACTGTTGCGGGAATGGAAACAGTCATCGTGTTCAAAAACGCGCGGCCAATCCCTTCGGCCCCCATCACCCGGCCATAGTTTTCAAAGGTAAATTTGGCGGGCGTTACGGATGTGGCAAAAATCCGCATCCCACGTGTGCCTTCCATCGGGGCGGTCGATGAAATTCTGAAATCCCCGCTGCCTGCAACCGTGACCACTTCACCATCGTCCGTAACCACATCCGTCCCGACAATATGCGCACCGGGTTCGCGGATGGAGGTGCCAAAAGCGGTGACTTCGCCCGGCCCCCCATCAAAAATATTGCCTTCAATCACATAAAGCCCGTCGATCAGTTTTGCGGTATCGGGCCCCGCCGCACGGTATTGCACCGACGCCTCGGCCGGGAACATCGCCTTCCACCAACCGGAGGCGGAGATTTGGTCACGGTCGCGAAAGCTAGACACCAGCAGGCCAAAGGTCGGAAAGGTCCACAGCAAAACCAACACCAGCGCGCACAGGTTTACCGCCCAAACCAGCCGTGATTTCGTGCCAACAATGCCTTCCATCAGCGGGCCTCCCGTGCGGCGTTGCGAACGTTCCATATCATGATTGGCGTCACCATCAACATGATGACAATGGCCGCAGTCGAGGCACGCCCCGTGTCATTGCCACGAAACATCCAATCAAACATCAAGTTCGCCAACACCTGCGTGCCCCATTGCCCGTTGGTCATGGTCAACACAATATCGAACACTTTCAACACTGTAATGGTGATCGTGGTCCAAACCACCAAGATGGTGCCCCAAATTTGCGGCACTTTGATTTTCATAAAAATCTGCAAAGGCGATGCGCCATCAAGGATGCTCGCCTCGATCGTCTCTTCGGGGATGCCACGCAAGGCTGCCGACAAGATCACCATCGCAAACCCGGTTTGAATCCAGACCAGCACGATCATCAACAAAAACGAATTGATCACGGGTGAGGTGAGCCATGTCTGCGCCTCCCTCCCCATGCCCGTCCAAACCGCGTTCAAAATGCCGATCTGTTCTTGTCCATCGGGGCGGTATTCATAGACCAGTTTCCAGATCACTGCGGCGCCCACGAATGAAATTGCCATTGGCATGAAAATCATCGCTTTGGCAAAATTGCCCCAGCGAATGCGGTCGGTGACCGCCGCTGCGAGCAACCCGAAAAACGTCGAGGCAGCAGGCACAAATACCAGCCACAACGCATTATTCACCATGCTTTCACGGAATTTATCATCGGCAAACAACCAAGTATAATTGTCCGTGCCGACAAAATGCGTGCCTGTGGCATCCATAAATGACAGATAAATCGACACAAAAACCGGATACACCAAATATATGGTCAACAGCGCAAGGGCTGGAAACATAAACAGCCAAGGCCGGATTTGATTGGCGCGGTTGATGTTGCGGCCCGCATTGGGGCCGGTCGCCGGATAAATCCGGTCCAACGCCATATTCGACAAAAAGAAATAGCAGACACAGCCGAACACGCCGATCAAAATTGTCACAGCCGCCATTCCGAACTGTTCCATGCCGCCCCCCCCCCTTTTGCCGCGTAAAAAACCTGCCGCGCATCACCACGCGGCAGGCTCGAAATCAAATTTACTTAATGCTGTCCCAGGTTTTCTGAATATCGGCCGTCACAGTGGCCGCATCCTTGCCGGATGTATAATCGACCATCCCGGTCCAAAACACACCCGCCCCAATCGCGCCGGGCATCAGGTCCGAGCCGTCAAACCGGAACGTATCGGCCCCCAGCAAAATATCGCCCATTTTTTTCAAGGTTGGGTCGCCATAGGCATCCGGGTTCACGCCCTTATGCGGGGTCAGAAAGCCAGATTGCGCCATCCACACTTCATGCGCGATAGGGCTTTGCAAGAATTTCATGAACTCTTGCGCGACCGGGCTGTCTTGGGTGATCACAAACAAGGTGCCGGCGCCCAGAACCGGCCTACCCAAATCCTTGTCCGCATAGGCAGGGAAATAGAAAAAGTCGGCGTCTTGGCCCACAACCGTGCCTTCGGGGAAAAACGACGGGATAAAGCTGGCTTGTTTGTGCATGTAGCACGCGGGCGGCGAGGTAAACAAACCCTTGGGGCTGTCGCGGAAATCAGTGGACCCCACCGCCCCCGAACCGCCCGCCACATTGGCATCGGTCCGCGCGAACCAGCCAAAATCCTCAACCGCGGTGACCACTTTAGGGTCGTTGAATTTCATGTCATTGCTGACCCACGCATCATATTCCTGTGGCGTGTTGTTGCGCAGCATCATATCCTCAACCCAGTCGGTCGCGGGCCAACCCGTTGCGGGGCCGGACCCCAAACCGATGCACCACGGCGTGCCACCATCGGCCACGATTTGTTCGGTCAGCGCCTTCAGCTCCTCCATCGAGGTGGGGATGGCGTAACCTGCATCCTCAAAATTCTCGGGCACATACCAAACCAGCGACTTCACATCGACCTTGTAAAACATGCCATAGAGCGCCTTGGTGCCATCGGGGCCCGCATAGCTTGCCAAATCAACCCAAGACTGCCCAGCGGCATAGTTTTCCAACAACCACGCGCTGGTTTCGGCTGGCAATGGTGCGAGCTTGCCGCGTTTTGCCAAATCAGCGGCCAATCCAGGCTGCGGGATAACGGCGATGCCGGGGGGCGATCCTGCCTCCACATCAATCATCACGCGCTGTTCAAACCCGTCGCCGCCCGAATATTCAACATCTGCCCCGGTCGCCGCCTCAAAATAGGCGATCACGGATTCGAATAATTCCTTATCCACCCCACCCCAAGGCCCATCAATCTTCAAGCTTTGGCCCTTCAAATCCACCGATTTCAACGCTTCAAAACTGTCCCAATTGAACCGCGCATCTGCGCCCGGCTCAAACTTCAGGTCTTGCGCTTGTGCGGCCCCGGCCAGCAAGGCAATCGCCGCGGCCCCCATCAGATAGTTGGATTTCATCTCTTCCCTCCCGAAGAATTCACCCCCGACGTCTGCGCGTGGGCGATGTAGGTGTTGCCTAGCGGTAGAATCATATTCAAACCGCTTTGGAAGCCTTACCCTTATGGATTTGAAACACCAAGTCAATCCTGCGTTGCAGGGCATCGCCAATAAAACAGGGGATATTCTGCATTGCAGCAAGTCACTTTGGCTTTGACCCACTGCTTGACCGCCGTTAGGCTTACGTTAAATCCAAACCGCTTTGGGAACCTGCATGAACCTTAAGGACCTGTCGCAACACCTTGGCCTGTCGCCCACAACCGTCAGCCGCGCGCTGAACGGCTACCCAGAGGTGAATGAGGCCACGCGCGAAAAGGTCATGGCAGCGGCCAAGCGGCACAATTACAAACCCAACACCCGCGCCATTCGGCTGGCCACGGGCCGCGCGATGGCAGTGGGCCATGTTATCCCGATTGAAACCCGGCATGAAATTGTGAACCCGATCTTTGCCGATTTTATCGCGGGCGCGGGCGAGACTTATGCGCGGGCGGGATATGACCTAATCTTGTCGATCGTGCCGGACGGGGATGAGGCGCGCGCCTACCGCGAGATGAAATCGCGTGGCAATGTCGACGGTGTCATCGTCCATTCGCCGCGCCATGATGATTTTCGCATCGGTCTGCTGCATGACATTGCGATGCCTTTCGTGGTGCATGGCCGCGCGACCGGGGCCGCCCTGCCCTATGCATGGGTTGATGTGAACAACCGCCGCGCGTTTCACCGCGCCACAGACTTTTTGCTGGATTTGGGGCATCGCCGGATTGGGTTGATCAACGGGTTGGAATTTATGGATTTCGCCATCCGCCGCCGTGCAGGTTTTGTGCAGGCCCTAACCGCGCGCGGTATGACAGAAACCCCGGCCCTAATGCGCGCGGTAGAGATGACAGAGGCCAATGGTTACATCGCCGCGCGCGATATGCTGGCGCAAACTCCTGCCCCCACCGCGTTCCTTGTCTCGTCGATGATCATGGCCCTTGGCACCCGCCGCGCGATCGAAGAGCACGGGCTGATCATGGGCCGCGACATTTCGGTGATCATCCATGATGATGATCTGTCCTATATGCAAAACGGCGCGGATGTGCCGATTTTCACCGCCACAAGGTCTTCCGTTCGGGCGGCGGGGCGGTTGGCCGCGTCAATGCTGCTGGACACCATAGCGAACCCAACACCCACCCCCGCCACCCATCTGCTGGAAGCGGAATTGATCATCGGCCAATCGACTGGCCCCGCACCGAACAGGTCCTGACCCATGCTGCCCACCCGCGCTGATTTCCCCAAAGGCTTTTTGTTCGGGGCCGCCACCTCGGCCTATCAAATCGAAGGGCATGCCTTTGGCGGTGCAGGCCGCACCCATTGGGATGATTTTGCGGCCACCCCCGGCAATGTGGTTCGGGCGGAAAACGGCGCGCGCGCTTGCGATCATTATCACCAGTGGCAGGGGGATTTTGATTTGCTGCAAGCTGCGGGGTTTGATGTCTACCGTTTTTCCACCTCTTGGGCGCGGGTGATGCCAGACGGGCGCGGGGCGGTAAACCAAGCGGGCTTGGATTATTACGACCGCTTGGTGGATGGCATGTTGGCGCGTGGGTTGAAGCCTGCCGCTACCTTGTATCACTGGGAACTGCCTTCGGCACTGGCCGATATGGGCGGCTGGCGCAACCGCGATATTGCCGATTGGTTCGCCGATTACACGGCGGTGGTAATGGCCCGCATTGGTGACCGCATCTGGTCCGCCGCCCCGATAAATGAGCCGTGGTGCGTATCATGGCTGTCGCATTTTCTGGGCCACCACGCGCCGGGCTTGCGCGATATTCGCGCCACCGCCCGCGCGATGCATCATGTGGGGCTGGCGCATGGGCTGTCCATCGCCGTGATGCGCGAGCTTGGGATGGGCAATTTGGGGGCCGTGTGCAACATGGAATATGCCGCCCCCGCCGATGACAGCGCGGCATCGGCCGCTGCTGCCAGCCTCTATGATGGATATTACAACCGTTGGTTTTTGTCTGCGATGTTCAAAGGCGAATACCCGGCGGATGTGCTGGCGGGCCTTGCCCCCCACATGCCGCAGGGCTGGCAAGATGATATGGCCACCATCAACGCCCCGGTCGATTGGGTCGGCCTGAATTACTACACCCGCAAGCTGATCGCCGCCGATCCTGGCCCATGGCCACATCTGCGCGAGGTGGACGGCCCCCTGCCCAAAACAGAAATGGGGTGGGAGATTTATCCAGAAGGTTTGGAGCATTTCATCCGCCGCACCGCGCGGGATTATTCCGGCGATGTGCCGATTTATGTCACCGAAAACGGCATGGCGGGCGCGGACCGTTTGATCGCGGGCGCGGTGGATGATCACCCCCGCATTGATTATCTGGCGCAGCATTTGGCCGCAGTGCAGCGCTGCGCGGCCGATGGGTTGCCCGTACAGGGGTATTTCACTTGGTCGCTGTTGGACAATTACGAATGGGCGCTTGGATATGACAAACGCTTTGGCTTGATCCATGTTGATTTCGAAACCTTGCAGCGCACCCCAAAAGCATCCTATCACGCGCTAAGGGCCGCCTTGTCGCGCCCGAGTTGAGGAGCGTGCCATGACCCTGTCCCTTGTCGCAGATATTGGCGGCACCAACACCCGCCTGGCGCTGGCCAAAGATCGGACCTTGCAGCAAGGCACGATCCAGCGGTTTCGCAATGCGGATTTTTCGGGGCTGGAATCGATTTTGCGCGCCTATCTGGACGGATTGGGTGGCGCGGACTGTCACGGCGCTTGTGTGGCCGTGGCGGGACCTGTGGCAAATGGTGTGGCCACAATGACCAATCTGGATTGGAAAATTGATGGGTCCGTTCTGGCACGGGCCACCGGGGCTGCGACTGTGGCGATTTTGAATGATTTGCAGGCGCAGGGCCATGCTTTGGGGCATATTGATGCTGCAAATTTGGCCCCCGTGATGGGGGTTCCGGGGGATGGGACCAAGTTGGTGATCGGGGTCGGAACCGGATTTAATGCGGCCCCTGTCCATGAAACGCCTTGGGGGCGGATTGTGGCTGCGTCCGAATGTGGCCATGTGAACTTGCCTGTTCGCAGCGCGGAAGATTTGGCACTGGCCCAATTTGTGGCCGCCGCCCACGGCTTTCCGGGCGTAGAGGATGTGCTGTCGGGGCGCGGGTTGGAACGGTTGTTTGCCTTTGTTGCAGGCCAAGCGGGCGTGCCTGCGGAGCGCAGTGCCGCCCAAATTATGGACAGTTTGGCGACGGAGAATGGCACGGGTTTGGCATCTGATACCGCCCGTTTGTTCGTGCGGTTGCTGGGGGCCGTGGCGGGGAATTTGGCCCTGACCCACCTGCCTTTTGGCGGGATTTATCTGTGTGGCGGCGTGGTGCGCGCCTTTGCCCCCCGTTTGGCCGCGATGGGGTTTGAAACGGCATTTCGCGACAAAGGCCGGTTTGGCAGTTTTATGCAGCAGTTCAGCGTTTGTGTGATTGAGGATGATTATGCAGCGTTGACGGGCTGTGCTGTGTATTTGGATCGCGGTGCGCAAGAGTGAAATCGCGCGCGATGCGCGATGTAAAGTGCTGATTAAACACACAATCGTCTTTTATGTTTACTGAAAATTAACCCGTTATCGCAGTCCAAATGTGCAGTCCTGCGCCTTTGTGCGCAGCGGTTTGGTGGGCCCTTGATGGGCCCACCAAACCGGGCTGCTTCAGGCCGCCATCACGGCGCGTTTGACCATAACCCCGCACAGATGCGCGCGGTATTCGGCGGTGCCGTGCAAATCGCTGATCATATCATCCGCAGGCAGGGTCAACCCCATCAACGCTTTGGGCGCAAAATTGGCCGACAGCGCCGCCTCCGCCTCCGCCCAGCGGAATACGCCATTGTTCGACGCCCCGGTTATTGCCACCCGCACCCCGTCTGCAAATTGCGCCACGAACGCGCCGACAAGTGCGAAACGGGACGCGGGTTGCACGAATTTGATATAAGCGGCTTTTTGCGGCACCGGGAATTTAACGCCGGTGACAATCTCTCCCTCATGCAGCGCGGTTTCAAACATGCCGCGGAAATAATCATCCGCTGCAATTTCGCGCGTGTTGGTTTGAATGATAGCGCCGGAGCCAAGGGCCGCCGCTGGATAACACGCCGACGGGTCATTGTTGGCGATGGAGCCGCCAATCGTGCCCCGGTTGCGCACGGCGGGGTCGCCGATTTGGTTGGCAAGGGCGGCAAGGGCTGGGTAATATTTCGCAGCCTCCCGCGCCACAACCGCGTGCGGTGTGGCCCCGCCGATGATGATGCCGCCATCACCTTTGCACACGCCGTGCAATTCGGGGATGCCCGACAGGCTGACCAGCGTGCCGGGGTCCGCCAACCGTTGTTTCATCGTGGGCAGCAAGGTTTGCCCGCCCGACAGCGCTTGCGCGCCATCCGCGATTGCGGCCACCGCATCGGCCAGATTTTTGGGTTTTACCAGTGTAAAGTCATACATTTCGGCGGTCCTTATGCTTGGTTCATCGCGGCCCAAACGCGGGCGGGCGATACGGGCATGTCGATATGCGTGACGTGGCTGTGGCCCGCGCGGTGCAGCGCATCAATCACCGCATTCACCACGGCGGGGGGGGAGCCGATGGCCCCTGCCTCACCACACCCCTTGGCCCCCAGCGGGTTGTGCGTGCAGGGCGTGTTACAGCTGTGATCGACGGTGTAATAGGGCACATCGGACGCGCGGGGCATGGCATAATCCATGAATGACCCGGTCAGGAGTTGACCGTTTTCATCATAGGTCGTGTTTTCCAGCAGCGCTTGGCCGATACCTTGGCCCACGCCGCCGTGGACTTGGCCATTCACGATCATCGGGTTCATCACATTGCCAAAATCATCGGCGCAAGCAAAGGACGCGATAGTGACATGCCCGGTGTCTGGGTCCAGCTCCACCTCGCAGGCATAAGCGCCGGCGGGATAGGTGAAGTTGGCGGGGTCGTAAAACGCCGTCTCCTCCAGCCCCGGCTCGAGAGTTTCGAGTGGGTAGTTGTGGGGAACGTAAGCCGAAAAGGCGATTTCGCCAAAGGTTTTGGCCTTGTCGGTGCCTGCCACGCTGAACGATCCATCCTTGAATTCGATGTCGTTTTCAGACGCTTCCAGCATATGGGCGGCGATTTTCTTGCCTTTGGCGATGATTTTATCGACCGCCTTGGTCATGGCCGAGCCTGCCACCGACAAGCTGCGCGAGCCGTAAGAGCCCATGCCAAAAGGGATTTTGGAGGTGTCGCCGTGGACGATATCCACGCTTTCAGCGGGGATGCCGAGCCTGTCGGCGACGATTTGGGCAAAGACGGTTTCATGGCCCTGCCCGTGGCTGTGCGCGCCGGTCATCACGCTGATGTTGCCCGTGGCGTTGACGCGCACGGTAGCGGCGTCGAACAAGCCCACCCGCGCGCCGAGGACGCCGACGAGGTTTGACGGCGCGATGCCGCACGCCTCCACCCATGTAGAGAGACCAAGACCGCGGAGTTTGCCATTTTTGGCGGAGGTTGCGCGGCGGGCCTCAAAACCCGCGAGGTCGGCGATATCGGTGAGTTTGTCCAGTGTGGCTTGGTAATTGCCCGTATCGTAGACAAGGCCAACGGGGGTTTGGTAGGGGAATTGATCGGGGGTCAGCAGGTTTTTACGCCGGATTTCGGCTTGGTCGATGCCGAGTTCACGCGCGCATTTGTCGATGACGCGTTCCAAGCTGTAGGTCGCTTCGGGGCGGCCCGCGCCGCGATAGGCATCGACGGGGGCGGTGTTGGTGAAGACGGTTTTCACGTTGACGTAGATGAGCGGGGTTTTATAGGGGCCTGCCATCACGGTGCCGTGCAGGAAAGTGGGCGTGGCGGTGGAGAAATTCGACAGATAAGCGCCGACATTGGCCATGGTTTCGGTCCGCAGCGCCAGAAATTCACCATCCTTTGTGGTGGCGAGTTCGATTTTGGTGACGTGATCGCGGCCATGCGCATCCGACAGGAAAGATTCAGAGCGTTCGGCGACCCATTTCACGGGACGGTTGAGGAGCTTGGCGGCTTGCAGCACCGCAGCCTCCTCACCATAGTGATAGATTTTAGAGCCAAAACCACCGCCGACATCGGGCGCGATGACGGTGAGTTTGTTTTCCGGCATCCCCATCACGAACGCCGCGATCAGCAGGCGGTGGAGGTGAGGGTTTTGGCTGGTGGTATAAAGTTTATAATCACCCGTGCCGGGGTCGAAATCGCCCAAACTGGCGCGGGGTTCCATGGCGTTGGGGGTGAGGCGGTTGTTGATAAGCTGCAACGTGGTGATATGCGGCGCGGTGGCAAAAGCGGCGTCAACGGCGGCGCGATTATCCTCAATCCAGCCCCAGTCAAAGCACTGATTGGTGCCGATTTCATCATGCACCAGGTTGGTGCTGTCCGACAGTGCGCGGGCCATATCGACCACGGCCGGCAGATCGGTGATATCCGCGTCAATGCAGGCGGCGGCGTCACGGGCTTGTTGATATGTTTCAGCAATAACAACGGCATAGGCGTCACCGACATGGCGGACCTTGCCATGGGCCAGCACGGGGCGTTTAGGTTCCTTCATCGGGTCGCCGTTGCGCGAATGGATCAGCCAGCCTGCGGGGTTGCCGCCCATCGCGACGAAATCATCGCCCGTAAGGATGGTTAGCACACCCGGCATGGCAGCTGCGGTTTTGGTGTCGATGTGGTTGATGCGGCCGTGTGCCACCTCTGATCGCAGAAAATAGGCATAGGCCTGCCCGCGCAGGTTGATGTCGTCGGTATACCGGCCTTTGCCTGTTAGAAACCGAATATCTTCGCGGCGCTTGGTGCTGGCGCCGATACCACCATCTTTTGGCATGTTACCCTCCCTTGATGCGAAGCGTTAAGAACGCCGCATAATATTTTGATT
Organism: Pseudorhodobacter antarcticus; assembly: GCF_900110135.1. Lineage (GTDB taxonomy): Bacteria > Pseudomonadota > Alphaproteobacteria > Rhodobacterales > Rhodobacteraceae > Pseudorhodobacter > Pseudorhodobacter antarcticus. Next base: position 59,378 of record NZ_FOCO01000003.1, read on the forward strand.
ATTCAGCAGGAACCGCTTGGTCGGATGCGGCCATAACCGCTTTTACAATGTTGTGATAGCCGGTGCAGCGGCACAGATTGCCTTCAAGGTAATCGCGGACCTGATGTTCTGTGGGGTTTGGATTTTCGGCCAAAAGGGCGGCGGATGACATGACCATGCCGGGGGTGCAAAAGCCGCATTGCAGCCCGTGGTGATCTTGGAACGCTTGTTGCAGCACCGACAGCGAGCCATCTGCGTTGGCCATGCCTTCGATGGTTTTCACATCCGCGCCTTCGATATCTTGGGCAAAAACTGAGCAAGATTTTACCGCCAACCCATCGACATGCACAACGCAAGCCCCGCATTGTGAGGTGTCGCAGCCGATATGGGTGCCGGTGAGGCCGAGCCCGTCGCGCAGATAGGCGGATAGGAGTGTGCGGCCTTCGGTTGCAGCGGATACCGATTTGCCGTTCACGGTCATCGTGGTTTTTGTCATAGAACCCTCTCCCAAAAATTCAGTTTTAGCTGACCAGACGTTTTAGCCAGCCTTTCTTTTTCTCCTCTGGGGCGGCAACCTCTTCGGGTTCGCCCTCTACCGCGGTTTGAAAGCGGGTGAAAAATTCATCGGCCATTTTTTTGGCGAATCCGTCGATGATGCGGCTGCCCAGTTGGGCAAGCTTGCCGCCGACATTCGCCTCCACCTCATAAGCCAGCCGCGTGCCGGACTCCGTAGGGGTTAGGGTGACGTTTGCCCCACCTTTAGCGAAGCCTGCGGGACCACCTTTGCCCTCGCCCGCGATGCGCAGGGATTGGTGTTTGACCATATCGGACAGGGTGACGACGCCGGTAAAGCGCGCCTTTACGGGGCCGACCTTTTGGACGACGACCGCCTCAAACCCCGTATCAGCCGTGCCAGTCATGAATTCGCAGCCTGGAACGCAGGCCATCAACACGTCAGGGTCAAGGATTGCGGCCCAGACGGTGGCGACATCGGCCGCTATATCGCGTTGGTCGATTAGTTGCATGCGCGCCCTCCCCTGCGTGTGTTGGGGACAGCTTAGGCGCAATGGTTGCGCTGTGGCAATTCGGAATTTCGGATGTTGTGCGGTTTTAGGTCACAACATCGGGGGCGGTGCGGGTGGTGTGTACCTTGATCTGCGCGATGTGGTGGGCGGCGGCGATGATGGGGGCAAGAGCCGCTTGGGCATCAAGATGCAGATTGTCGGGGCCGGGCTGATAGCGTTCAAGGTAGACGCGCAAGGTGGCCCCTTCGGTGCCCGTGCCCGACAGGCGGTAGATGATGCGGCAGTCATCTGCAAACAGGATACGGATGCCTTGTTGGGTGGTGACGGACCCATCCACCGGGTCGGTATAGGCGAAATCATCGGCGGATTTTATGGTCATTTTTTCAATGGTTTGACCCGGCAGGGTGGGCAAGGCTGCGCGCAGGGCGGCCATGAGGGCATCGGCGTTTTCGGTGGCGACCCCTTCAAAATCATGGCGGCTGTAATAGTTGCGCCCGTAGGTTTGCCAATGGTCGGTCATGATTTCGGCAACCGATTGATTGCGACTGGCGAGGATATTGAGCCAGAGGAGCACGGCCCAAAGACCGTCCTTTTCACGAACGTGATCGGAGCCGGTGCCAAAACTTTCCTCGCCACACAAGGTGGCATGGCCCGCGTCGAGCAGCGTGCCAAAGAATTTCCAACCCGTGGGGGTTTCAAAATAAGGGATATTCAGCGCGCGCGCCACACGGTCGGCGGCGGCGGAGGTGGGCATGGAGCGTGCGATGCCTTCGAGGCCCGCCGCGTATCCGGGCGCAAGGTGGGCGTTGGCGGCCAGAACCGCAAGACTGTCGGAGGGGGAGACATAGATGCCCGCCCCCACCACCATGTTGCGATCACCGTCACCATCGGAGGCTGCGCCGAAATCGGGGGCGTTTTGGCCCATCATTTCATCCATCAGTTCATGCGCCCAGGTGGGGTTTGGGTCGGGGTGCATACCGCCGAAATCGGGCAATGGGGTGGCGTGGGTGACGGTGCCTGCGGGCAAACCGAGGCGGTTTTCCAGCACTTCGACCGCATAGGGGCCTGTGATCGCGCACATCGCATCAAACCGCATGGTGAAGCCTGCGGCGATATGGGCGCGAATGGCGGGGAAATCGAACAGGGTTTCCATCAGGTCGGCATGGGCAGTGACGGGGTTGATGATGTCGATGCGCATATCGCCAAGGGCTGTTTGGCCGATTTGCGCAAGGTTTGGCGCGGGCGCATCATAAATGTCATAGCTGGTGAGCGTTTGAGTGGCGGCAAACATGGCATTGGTGATGGATTCGGGCGCAGGGCCGCCGTTGGGCATGTTAAATTTGATGCCGAAATCCGCAGCCTCGCCCCCCGGATTGTGGCTGGCAGACAGGATCATGCCCCCATCGGTTTTGTGCAACCGGATCAGGTGGCTGGCCGCGGGGGTGGAGAGCAGACCATTTTGGCCGATGATCGCGCGCGCGGCCCCTTGGGCGGCGGCCATTGCAAGGATAATGTGCGTGGCGCGGTCGTTGTAAAACCGCCCATCGCCGCCAATGACCAGCGTTTTGCCTGCCACACCGCCGATCGAGGCGAAAATCGCCTGCACGAAACATTCGAGGTAATGGGGCTGCATGAAAACGCGAGTTTTTTTGCGCAGGCCAGAGGTGCCGGGTTTTTGGCCCGCAAACGCGGTGACGGGGATGGTGCGTATCATGGCGGTTTTCCATAAAGAAAAGGGGGTTAGTGCCACTGACACGGTTTTGGCAGCTGCTTCAAGGGCTGCGTGGCTGATCCAGATCATGGATTGGCGGGTTTTGGGGAGGGCAAACGGGGGCGGTATGGCGGGGAGCGAAACAGATGAGACTGACACTGCGCACCAATCTGGCCTTGCGGACCTTGATGTTTTGCGCGGTGAACGGCGGGCGGACGCTGCGCAAACGTGAGGTGGCGCAGGCCTGCGGGGCTGGAACAGGTATTGCGGGTGGCATAGGACCGCGATTGTTACCAAAGACGGGGCAAATCGGCTGAAAATGGCCGAAGCGTGGTGCGATTTGACATGCGCGGGTGAAACCCATCTTGCGGATGCGGGGATGCAGGATTAATTTCGCTACATCTTGAGCGATCAGTGCCGTAATTTGGCCGCAATGATTGATTAAAATTTAAGGCGATTTGGCTGGATCAAGCAGCCCTCGCAACCGGAAAACGTACAATGGCAAAATCACCCGCCACACCACAGCAAGGCAGTACCCCTGCGCCAACATCCCAGCAGCAGCAAGGTGGCAGCACCAGCGGCCAGCAGCAGCAGCAAGGCCAGACAATTTTCCGTGACTGGGCGTCAATTTAAGGCCTTGGGCGGGCCGTTGGACGCGCCTTTGGGCGGTGATCTGGCGCCCGTATCCTCTATCCGCAATCTGGGCCCGGTGATGGAGGCTGCGTTTGCAAAAGCGGGTATCACATCGGCGCAGGCGTTACGCGATGTTGGGCCGGATGCCGCCTATTTGCGGTTGCTGCAAACGGGCACCACCCCGCATTTCATTGGATATTATGTTTTGGTGATGGCCCTGCAAGGCCGCCCTTGGAACGACTGCAAAGGCGCGGAAAAAGCGGCGTTGCGGGTGCGGTTTGACGCTGTGAAAGCGCAAGCGGTGCCAGATGATGGCGGATTGAGCGCGCTGGACGCGGCGCTGGATGTGATTGGTGTGCGCAAGCCGCGTTAGACGCTGGACTGGTCTGTGGCTGCGAGGGCGCGCAGCAGGCGGGCGCGTGTGGCAGGGATTGCTGCAATTTCCACCGCTGTGAACACGTGCATCGTGCGCAGATCGTGGTCATAGACCGCGTGATCGCTGACCCAGCCCCCCATCAGCAAATAACTGCGCAGCAAGGGCGGGAGGGTGGCCTGCGCGCGCCGGGGGTCGGGTTTGTGGCCCACAAGACCCGTTTTGAAATCAAACAGCGTTTGGGATTTAGGCATTGGGGCCCAGTGCGCTGGCGCTTGGTGTTTGGCGCACAGATGCGCGAATGCGTCCAGATGCGGGGTGGCGTGATTGCCGGAGAATGAGGCGCAGCCAAACAGCAGTTGCACGCCGCCTGCATCCACCGCTTTGGTCAAAAACGCCCAAGCCAGCCGCAAAATATCGGGGTCTGTGTGATCTGGGTGGATACAAAACCGCCCCAGTTCCAGCGCAGGGCCGGGATACTGCGCCAGCCGTGCCAGATTGTAATATTGCGCGGAATAGCTGGTTGCGATGGCCTGTGGCGACAGCGGCAGCAGGCGAAAGCAGCAGACAAGTTGTTCGGTCACAGCATCTTGGACGACCACATGAGTGCAGCGGGCATCAAAGGGGTCGTGGTCTGGGGTTGCGGGTGCTGTGTCAAAACACAAGCTGCGCAGAGTTTGCGCGCGGGCGAGGTCGGGCGCGCTGGTGATAATGCGGGCGGTGTAGCTGCCTTTGCGCAATGGGGTAGCACCTTGGGCGGGGGGCGCGCAAACCGCCTGATTCGGCACAGGGCGGGGCGTTGGGCCACCCTGCCCCGCCCCCTGCACGCCGCGCGGCATGGGTTCGCAATCTGACACTGTGCGCGGCACCGTGCCGCTGACCACTGGATTATTCCCCCAGCAGATCACCCGCACCAACACGGCCCACCGAGTTGAACAATTGACGCAAGAAACTGACGCCTTTGATATTGCTGTCGGTCACGCGGCGCGACAAGGGCACCACGCGCCCCTCTTGCAAGCCGAAACGTTCGACGTTTTCAACGATGCCCGCGTCGTTAAAGCTGATGGCGACGACCTGACGATCAATTTCTTCGGGCTTTTTGGGGCCGAGATGCTTGAATTCGCTTTGCACATAATACCAGCCTTGGTCGTTCAGCAACCCGGCGGCGGAGGGGCGGCCCACGGCATCGGCCACGTCTTGACGGCTGGAGGTGCCGACCTGCACTTGTTCCAATTCGCTGTCGGTGGGCACATAGCCGTGGTTGCGATAGATGGCGGAACAGGCGGTCAAAAACACCATCCCCCCCACCATTGCCAGCGTGATCAGTCGCGCCTTTGCTTTGCCTGCTTGCACTTCCATCGCACCCTCTTGCCTATCGGGGCTGCGCCCCGTATCCCGTTCCGGTTTTCCGGTGTTCCCCTTGGCTTACAGAAGGATAGGCTTTTGTTCAAGAAAGGAACGCAAGGGTGGCGTGGCTTTGACCGGGTAATCGGGGACCAAAGCGTGAATTGAAGGAGCTATGCGATGACGAATAGCACAGATGACAGCCAAGGCGCAGGGTCACAGGGCGCCCCACAGGGTGCGCCACAGGTAGGGCCGTTCAGCGTGCCGTACCGTGTGGCGGCGCTTGCCAGCCGCAAGCCGACGCGGTTTGACATCAAGCCGGATGGGGCCGCGCGGCGGGCCATTGCCGACTATCTGGGGATACTTGCGGTGCCAAAGCTGCGGTTCGCGGGCGAGGTTGTGGCGCGCGGGCGGCATGATTTTGTGCTGACCGCGGTGCTGGAGGCGCGGGTGGAGCAAGCCTGTTCCATCACGTTGGAACCTGTTGTGGCGGATGTGCGCGAGGAGGTTTTGCGCGTGTATTTGGCCGATTGGCAAGTGCCCGAAGGCGACGAGATGGAAATGCCCGAGGATGACAGCACAGAGCCGCTGGGCGAGGTGATTGATGCGGGCCATGTGGCGCTGGAGGCATTGATGCTGGCCCTGCCCCCGTTTCCGCGCGCGCCCGGCGCAAGTTTGGCAGATGCGCAATTTGCACCGCCCGGCACGACCCCGTTGAAAGACGGGGATTTGAAGCCATTTGCGGGGCTTGCAGCGTTGAAAGCCAAGCTGGAAGGCGGCAACCCAGAGTAGCGCCAGAGGAGGGGTTGAGGGCCGTCGCAGCATGTGACACAAAGCCCTTGCGCGCGGTCAGAAAAGCAGTATGTTCCGCGCTTCATCACATGGTGGACCAGATAGACCCGGTTGAATGGGCAAACGTTTGGTTCCAAAGGAAAATCAGGGCACTAGCCCTTCTTATACCGAGGTCGAGACATGGCTGTCCCGCAGAACAAAGTCACCAAATCCAAGCGCAACATGCGCCGCGCCCATGATGCATTGGTTGCATCGAACCCCGCGGAATGTTCCAACTGTGGCGAGCTGAAGCGCCCGCACCATGTGTGTGGCGCTTGCGGCCACTATGATGCACGCGAAGTGATTGCATCCACCCAAGCGGTTGATCTGGACGAGGACGCGGCGTAAGCCGTTTGTTCTTGCCCTGACATATGACACCTGTCGTTGACGCTGCCGATAAGACCGAACAGGCCCTTTTCGGGCTGGTAGGCGACAGGGTTGTTATTTCGGTCGACGCGATGGGTGGCGACCGTGGGCCTGCGGCTGTTGTCGCGGGTCTTGTGCTTGCGCTGTCTGATAATGTCCTGATCGCCTTTGTCCTGCATGGGGATGAGGCGGTTTTGAACCCGTTGGTAGCCGCACAGCCGCAATTGTCGGGGCGCTGTGTGGTGCGCCATGCCCCGCGCGCGGTAACGATGCAGGACAAACCATCCCAAGTGATGCGCAATGGCACGGACACGTCGATGTGGTCTTGTGTGGACAGCGTGAAGACGGGTGAGGCGACGGTGGCCGTATCCTGCGGCAACACCGGCGCCTTGATGGCGATTTCAATGTTGCGGCTGCGCAAATTGCCGGGGGTGAACCGACCCGCGATTGCGTGTTTGTGGCCATCGCGCAATGCGGGCGGGTTCAACGTGATGTTGGATGTGGGCGCGGATGTGAAGGCCGAGCCAGAGGATTTGCTGCAATTTGCCATGATGGGCGCATCCTATGCCCGCAATGGGTTGAATTTGCCCCGGCCCCGCGTGGGGTTGTTGAACGTCGGCACCGAAGAAACCAAAGGCCGCCAAGAGTTGAAAGCCGCGTTTGAACGGATGCCCGCTGTGGCCGCCGTGGGCGATTTTGAATTCGTGGGCTTTGTGGAAGGTGGCGATATTCCGGGCGACCGGGTGGATGTGATTGTGACCGATGGGTTTACCGGCAATGTCGCGCTGAAAACCGGCGAAGGCACGGCGAAACTGATTTCCGATTTCATGCGTGAGGCGTTTGGCGGCAGTTTGCTGTCGAAACTGGGCGCGCTGTTGGCGCTGGGGTCATTGCGACGGTTGCAAAAGCGGATGGACCCGCGCCGGGTGAATGGCGGGGTGTTTTTGGGGCTGAACGGCACGGTGGTGAAATCGCACGGATCGGCGGATGCGTTGGGTGTTGCGGCGGCGATAAAGCTGGCGTTTGACCTTGCGAAATCGGGGTTCAATGAACGGTTGGCGGCGCGGGTCGCATCGGCGGGCCTTGCGGGGTTGGACGCGGGCGAACAAGGTGAAGTATCATGATTGTGCGCTCGGTGGTCAAAGGTGTGGGGCATTATTTGCCCGAACGCGTTGTTCCAAATGCGGAATTTGAAGCGACGCTGGACACGTCTGATGATTGGATCACCAGCCGGTCGGGGATTGAGCGCCGCCATTTTGCCGCCGAGGGTGAAACCACGTCAGATATGGCGACCAAGGCGGCGACGGCTGCGTTAGAAAACGCTGGGCTGGCGGTGGATGATATTGACGCGATTATTGTGGCGACATCGACGCCCGATCTGACCTTTCCATCGGTGGCCACGATGGTGCAAGGCAAGCTGGGCATGACGCGCGGGTTTGCGTTTGATGTGCAAGCGGTCTGTGCGGGGTTCGTGTTTGCGCTGGCCAATGCCAACGCGCTGATTTTATCCGGGCAAGCGAAACGGGTTTTGGTGATTGGCGCAGAAACCTTTAGCCGGATTATGGATTGGACCGACCGCAGCACGTGTGTGCTGTTTGGCGATGGGGCGGGTGCGCTGGTGCTGGAGGCGCAGACCGGCACGGGGGCTGTGTCGGACCGGGGGATTTTGTCGGCGGATTTGAATTCGGACGGGCGTTACCGCGAGATGCTGTATGTGGATGGCGGTGTGTCGACCACGGGGCAATCGGGCAAGGTGCGGATGCAGGGCAATGCGTTGTTTCGCCAAGCTGTTGAAAAGCTGGCACAAACAGCCGAGGCGGCGTTGGATAAAATTGGGCTGACGGGGGCGGATGTCGATTGGATTGTGCCGCATCAGGCCAATTTGCGCATTATCACCGCCACGGCCGCGCGGGTTGATGTGCCGATGGACCGCGTTGTGGTGACGTTGCAAGATCATGGCAACACGTCGGCCGCCTCCATCCCGCTGGCGCTGTCGGTGGGCCAAGCGCGCGGACAGATCAAGCAGGGTGACTTGCTGGTGACGGAGGCGATTGGCGGCGGATTGGCCTGGGGTGCGGTGGTTTTGCGCTGGTAAGGCGCGAAAACCCGCTAAAGTGTGGTGCGAAGTCTTGCCGCCAAGCCTCTGATATTGACTTGGGATTTCAAAACGCGCATGTTTTGGAAAAACCACCCAAGGGGATATGGGATGACCGATAAAACTTTGACACGCATGGACCTAAGCGAAGCACTGTTTCGCGAAGTGGGTCTGTCACGCAACGAATCGTCGAATTTGGTTGAGGCGGTGCTGCTGCACGTCTCGGATGCGCTGGCATCGGGGGACAGTGTCAAAATCTCGTCCTTTGGGACATTTTCCATTCGCGACAAGACTGCCCGCATTGGCCGCAACCCCAAAACCGGGGATGAAGTGCCGATCAGCCCGCGCCGTGTGCTGACGTTTCGCCCTTCCCATCTGATGAAAGATCGGGTTGCGGCGGGGTCCAACGGCTGAACCATTAGGGGTTATTGATGGACAAATCACCGGACGCCTTTCGCACCATCAGCGAAGTGGCGGAGCTTTTGGAAACGCCCGCGCATGTGCTGCGCTTTTGGGAAAGCCGTTTTCCACAGATCAAACCGGTGAAACGCGCCGGGGGGCGGCGGTATTACCGGCCCGCCGATATGGCGCTGTTGTCGGGCATCCGCAGGTTGCTGCACGACGAGGGGATGACCATTCGGGGCGTCCAGAAAATATTGCGGGAACAAGGGGTTCGACATGTTTCGGGCCTGACGGAGGAAGAGGACGCAGCGCTGGAGATGGTGGAGGATATGGAGGAGGCTGTGGCCAGCTCTGATCCGATCCCGCTGTTTGGGCAGGTGCGCAAAGACGATGCGGATGTGGGTGCGGTGCCCGAGGCGCTGGCGGATAATGCGCGTGTTGCGGGCGATGAGGACGCGGCTTTGGACGCGGTGCCTGAGGCGCTGGCGGATGATGGCGCAGAGGCCGTGATTGCTGCGCCGGCGCAGACCATCAACGCCGCCGCACCAGAGGGGGTTGCGGATGATGTTGGCGCGGATGATGTGGAAGAGATCGCACAGGATTATGCGCAGGATTTAGGTGAAAGTGACGGCGACGCCGCTGGTGCGCTAGAAGATGTTACGCAGCCCAGCCCGCCGCAAATGGACGCGGTGGCGCAGCCCATGGCCCCTGCAGAGGTCCGTGCGGCCCCCCGTGAAAACCTGTGCACAGACGCCCCAGATTTGCCATTTGATGCGCCCGTTGCTGAGGGTGCGGCGCAGGATGTATCCGAATCACCCGTGGCGGAAGCGGAACCTGTCGCGGCGGTGGCGGAACCGGGGGACGTTGCCGTGGCTGCTGCGGAAGAGGTTGAGGATTTGGGGTTGGATGATCTTGCCCCTGTCCCTGTCCCTGTCCCTGTCCCTGCAGCCATTGTCGCGGCACCGCAGCCCACACCAAAATCTGCGCCAGAGGAGATTGTGGGCCATTGGCTGCCCGCCGATCTGCGTGCGTTGCGTCCGGATGCGTTGGTGGGACGGGTGCCACAAGCGGCGGCGTTGTTGCAGCGGTTGGACGCGTTGCGCAACCGGGTAGGCGACCGGGGCCGTGTGCCGCGCCGATAAATTGGTTGCGTGACGTCAGGGTACGCGAAATCGGGTTGCGGCGTGATTTCGCGCTTGCCCCTGCCCGGAATATCAGTAGAAACGCGCCAGTGTCGGGCTATAGCGCAGCATGGTAGCGCGTCCGTCTGGGGGACGGAAGGTCGTGAGTTCGAATCTCGCTAGCCCGACCATTGCACAAAACGCCCGCCCTGTTAAACAGGCGCGGGCGTTTGCATTTGCGCCCCGCCCCCCGTTCACAAGGGGGCCAAAGGGAGGCGATGATGACAGGCGTTTTACCATCCCAAGCGTTGCGCGCGCTGATTGAAACGGGCGCGATTGCCGCCAGCCCCGCGATTACGCCTGACCAAGTGCAGCCAGCCAGTTTGGATTTGCGTTTGGGAATGGTGGCTTACCGCGTGCGTGCGTCATTTTTGGCCGGGCATGGGCGCAGCGTGGCCGACCGGATTGCGGAATTTGAGATGCACCGCGTGGACCTGTCGGCGGGTGCCGTTTTGGAAAAAGGCTGCGTTTATGTGATTCCCCTGATGGAGCGTTTGGCGCTGCCTGCGGGGCTGACGGCGGTGGCCAATGCGAAGTCATCAACGGGTCGGTTGGATTTGTTGACGCGCACGATCACCGATGGCGGCGTTGAATTTGACCGGATTGCGCCGGGCTATGACGGCCCGCTGTATGCCGAGGTGTGCCCGCGCAGCTTTTCGGTGTTGGTGCGACCCGGGATGCGGTTGAACCAAATTCGGTTTCGCCAAGGCCAAGCGGTGTTGGATGATACAGCGCTGGCGGCGTTGCACGCGCAGGCCCCGCTGGTGGACGGGACCGCGCTGATATCTGAGGGTTTGGGGTTTTCCGTGGATTTGCTGGCGGGCGCCGATGACCTGATCGGGTTTCGCGCCAAGCCGCACACGGGCGTGATTGATTTGGACCGCATAGGACATTACACTGCGGGCGAGTTTTGGGAGGATGTGCGCAGCCGCGAGGGGAGGATTATTCTGGACCCCGGCGCGTTTTATATTTTGGTGAGCCGTGAGGCAGTCACGATACCGCCCGATTATGCCGCCGAAATGGCACCTTATTTAGCGATGGTGGGGGAATTTCGCGTGCATTACGCAGGGTTTTTTGACCCCGGTTTTGGCTGGGCGCAAGCGGGTGGCAAAGGGTCGCGCGGGGTGTTGGAGGTGCGTTGCCACGAAGCGCCGTTTGTGTTGGAACATGGGCAGGTCGTGGGGCGGCTGGTTTATGAGCGGATGGCCGAACGGCCCGAGGCGCTGTATGGCACTGGAATTGCGTCAAATTATCAAGGACAGGGGTTAAAACTGTCCAAGCATTTTGTGATGCCGCCGCGCCCGTAAACGGTTTTCAGCGCATAAAGCGTTTGGTCAAACGGGCGGCTTGGCGGGCGCGTTTGGCGGTGTCTGTGGCGGTGGCAGATTGCGCGTGATCGGCGGCGTTGAGTTTGGGGGCGTTAGGTTTTGCAGCGCCTTTGCGGTCCAACATGCCGATGCCCTTATTGATGCCCCCGTTTACAAAACGCCGGATCAATTGGTTAATGATCATGCTGATGATGCGGTCCATTTTAATCCTCAAAAAGTTCGCTTTGGCCCGTTTGCGGCTCGTCATCGTCATCTTGGCCCAAAGATGGGGCAAAACTGGGGCGGTTGTCCAGCAGACCTGCGGCGCGCAAATCTTTCAGGCCCGGCAGGTCGCGTGCCGATTCTAGCCCGAAATGGTCAAGGAAATGTTCGGTGACGACGAAAGTGACGGGGCGGCCCGGGGTCATGCGGCGGCGGCCAAAGCGGACCCATTCAAGTTCAATCAGCTGGTCCACGGTGCCGCGCGACACGGCAACACCCCGAATTTCCTCAATCTCGGCCCGCGTGACGGGTTGGTGATAGGCGACGATGGCAAGGGTTTCGATCGCGGCGCGCGAGAGTTTTCGCGCCTCAACCTGTTCTTTCAGCATCAAATGCCCAAGATCGGGGGCGGTGCGAAAGGCGTAGGCGTCGCCCACTTTGACCAGTTGCACGCCGCGCCCGTCATAGCGTTTGCGCAGGGTCACCAACGCCTCGGCGGGATCACAACCGTGGGGCAAGCGCGAGGTGAGTTCGGCCAGCGTGACCGGGTCCGCGCTGGCGAAAAGCACCGCTTCGACCATGCGTTCTTGTTCGGCTTGTGGTGGCGCTTTGAACAGGCTGTTGGTCATGGGCGGCCATCGCGTTTGCGGACTTGGATGGGGGAAAATATGTCGGCTTGGCGGATTTCCAATTGCCCCGCCTTGGTCAGTTCAAGCATCGCGGCGAAATGGGCGGCGGTGGCGGAGCGGCGGCGCGTGGCGCTGGTGTCCCATCCGGCGGGCAACCATGAGGTGAGGTCGGTCCAATCGCCAGCATAGCCCATGAGGCCGCGCAGGCGTTCCAGCGCCTCCTCCATCGTGAAGACATTGTTGCGGTCCAGCACAAAGGGGCGAAAATCATCGCGGGTGCGGATGCGCGCGTAAGCTTGCATCAAGTCCATAAGGGACGCGGAATAGCTGATCTTTTTGCGGCGCGTCACATCTTCGGGCAGGCCACGCGGGAAAAAGTTGCGGCCCATTTGGTCGCGGGCCATCAGGGTGGCGGCGACGTCGCGCATTGCGGCCAAGCGTTCGAGTTGGAAAGCGAGATGGGCGGCCAGATCTTCGGCGCTGGGGCCATCCTCGGTCGGGTCGGGGGGCAGCAGCAGGCGGGATTTGAGGTAGGCGAGCCAAGCGGCCATGACCAAATAATCAGCGGCGAGTTCAAGGCGTAATGCACTGGCTTTGTTCACAAAAATCAGATATTGTTCGGCCAGATGCAGGATGGAAATTTTGCGCAGATCGACCTTTTGGCTGCGCGACAGGCTGAGCAGCAGGTCCAGCGGCCCCTCAAACCCGTCGACATCAATGATCAGCGCCTCGGCCGCCAGCCTGTCTGCCACGCTAAGCCGTTCATCTGCGTTCCAATCGTCGGCCATGATTTACCCAGCTACCAAGCCAGCAAGGTCGAACCGCAGGGAGGCAATGTCAATGGTTTCGGGGGTGTGGCGCAAGGACAGGGCATGGGCGCAGCGGCGGGCGGCGGCGGGCGTTAGGGGGCCAGCGGCATCGGTCACTTGAACCATTTCATCCATATGGCCGTTGCAATGCAGCGCAATATCGACGCCTGCGGAAAGGGTGGCTGCGGTACGTTCGCCAAGGCTGCCAGCCAGCGCGTTCATCGACAGATCATCGGATATCAGGACACCGCCAAAGCCGATATCACCGCGCATCACCTGCACCATTTTGGGGGATGTGGTGGCGGGGTGATCGGGGTCAATGGCCGCGTAGACGATATGCGCGGTCATGGCGAGGGGCAGATCGTTCAGCGCGCGGAAGGGGGCGAAATCATGCGATTGGAGCTGCGAGAGGGGCGCGCTGACCTGTGGCAAATCTTTGTGGCTGTCCAGTGCCGCCTGCCCGTGGCCCGGCATGTGTTTGATCACGGGCAGCACGCCGCCTGCCAAATGCCCCTTGGCAGCGGCGCGGCCCAATTGGGCCACAAGCGCAGAATCATTGGAAAAACAACGGTTTCGCAGAAAAGGATGCGTGTGCGCGGAGGCGACATCAAGGCAGGGCGCGCAATTGGCGTCAATGCCAACGCTGCGCAATTCCGACGCGATTAGGCGGTAGCGCAGTTCCATCGCGCGGGCGGCGGCGTCTGCACCCTGCCCCGGTTTGGCGGTTTGCATAGCAAGTTGCACCATGTCCAAGGGGGGCAACCATTCCGACCAATGGGGGCTGCGCAGGCGTTGAACGCGCCCGCCTTCTTGGTCGACAAACACAGGCGCATCGCGGCCCACACAGGCGCGCAAATCGGAGGTCAGCGCGCGCAACTGCGCGGGGTTTTCGACATTGCGCGCGAACAGGATGAACCCCCAAGGCTTGGTGCGGGCAAAAAACGCAGCCTCATCTGCTGTTAGAATGGGGCCTGCAAGCCCTAGAACCGCAGCTTTCATCGCACCGCCACGGGGATACAGGCGGCGCGTTCGGCCACGAGGGCGGAACAGAAGCGGCGGGAATCCGCCTCATCCGCGAAGCCCATTGCGCGCAGACGGTAGAAGGTGCGCCCCCCGCTTTGTGCGGCTTGAACGATGCGGGTTTTGCCTGTCAGCAATTCGCCAAATTTGCCCGATAGGCGGTCCCATTCGGTGCGGGCAACATCCTCACTGTCAAAGGCACCAAGCTGCACAAGGCGGGTGCCAGAGGCGAGCGCGTCGCCAGTGATTTCTGCGGTGGACCCAGCGCTGGCCATGACCATTTCGGCACCCGGACGGGCACGCGGGCGCGGCGATTGCGCCATCATCCCTTGTGGCATCGACACAACAGGTTCGGACCGCAAGGTGATGTCCAGATCACCCGAAAGTGGCACCGCGTCCCCGGCCAAACTGTCGGCCAAAGCGCCAATGTCAGCGGGCTCAAAACTGACGGCCTGTGCGGGGTCGCCTGCCCCATCATCCGGCATCGCGCCAATGGCAAGGCCCGGCATGCTGGACGAACGCGCCGACACATCAGCGACCATCGCCACAGCAGACCCCGTTTCATCGCCATCGGTCAGGCCAATGGGGGCCGGGGCCAGCAGCAAACGGTCGGCGGGTGCGGAGATGCCACCATCCTCGGCCACGGCATTGACAGAGAGGCCTCGGTAGCTGGTGATCACGCCGCCCGGATCATCCGGGGCGGTGCGCATTGGGCCTTCCATCGCGCGGACAATCGGGATGCCGGTCATATCGCGCACGGCAAGGTGATAGCCCCAATAAGCAAGCCCCAGCACCAAAGCCACAGAGGTTGCGGCCCCCGCAAGCCCTGCCATCCGGGCAGACCGTGCGGCCATACCACCCATCATACCGCCGGATGCGCCAAATTCATCATCGAAATCGAATCTTGTGTCTGCCATGCTCTGTGCCTCACACTGCGGGGGCAATCACCTGCCCCGCTGTCTTGCCTGTTTGCACACCGATGGGTCGCCTTATATCAGCGCATTTCCTCAACCGGTGTGACACCCAAGATAGCAAGACCTGCGGAAATCACAACGCCTGTGGACCGTGCCAGCGCGATTTTTGCCTGAGTTGTTGCCAAATCATCCTGCACAAAGCGCAATTCGGGCGCATCCTTGGCCCGGTTCCACAGGCTGTGCAGATCGGACGCCAGTTCGTAAAGGTAAAAGGCCACGCGGTGCGGCTCATTTCCGCGCGCGGCGATTTCGACAAGGCGGGGCCATTCGGCGATTTTTTGCGCCAAATGCAGCTCGGCGGGGTGATTTAGGATTGAAAGGTCGCGCGCGCCAAGGGCTGCGTCAGAGGTATCGACCCCCAAAGCGGTCGCTTTGCGCATCACCGAATTGATGCGGGCGTTGGCGTATTGGACATAGAACACCGGGTTGTCCTTGGATTGTTCCATCACCTTGGCAAAGTCGAAATCCAAAGGCGCGTCATTTTTGCGGGTCAGCATGACAAA
Organism: Pseudorhodobacter antarcticus; assembly: GCF_900110135.1. Taxonomy (GTDB): domain Bacteria; phylum Pseudomonadota; class Alphaproteobacteria; order Rhodobacterales; family Rhodobacteraceae; genus Pseudorhodobacter; species Pseudorhodobacter antarcticus. The sequence continues at coordinate 74,782 of NZ_FOCO01000003.1, forward strand.
GCGGGTCACATCCGCTCCGACCTGTTCCACCACATCCCGCAGGGTGACAAAGGTGCCCGCGCGTTTGGACATTTTGAACGGCTCGCCACCTTTCCACAGCTTGACCAGTTGGATCAGTTTAATGTCCAGCGGCACGCGGCCCCCCGACAAGGCGCTGACCGCCGCCTTCATCCGTTTGACGTAACCACCATGATCGGCACCGAAAATGTCGATCAACTGGTCAAAGCCGCGCTGCACCTTGTTGTAATGATAGGCAATATCAGGGGCAAAATAGGTCCATGCGCCGTCCGATTTCATCACCGGGCGGTCCACGTCATCTCCATGCGCGGTGCTGCGGAACAAGGTTTGTTCGCGCGCCTCCCAATCGTCGGGCAGTTTACCTTTGGGCGGTTCCAGCGTGCCTTCATAGATCAGGCCCATATCCTTGAGTTTGCCAATCGCCGCCTCAATCTGGCCCGTGCCATACAGCGCTTTTTCAGACGAATACACATCCATCTGGACATTCAGCAGCGCCAAATCATCGCGGATCATCTGCATCATCATTTCCGTGGCAAAATCACGCACATCGGCCAGCCAAACGGATTCGGGTTGGCCCAGCAGGGTGTCACCCCATTTATCCTGCATCGCCTGCCCCACCGGGATCAGGTAATCGCCGGGATACAGCCCTTCACGAATTTCGGGGGTCTGGCCCAACGCCTCGCGGTAGCGTTCATAGGCCGAGCGCGCCAGCACATCGACCTGCGCGCCGCCATCGTTGATGTAATATTCGCGCGTGACGTTATAGCCTGCAAAATCCAGCAAGCGCGCAAGGGCATCGCCGAACACCGCACCGCGCACATGGCCCACATGCATGGGGCCGGTGGGGTTAGCGGACACAAATTCAATGTTCACCTTCAGGCCCGCACCAATATTGGCACGCCCGAAATTGTTGCCTGCCTGCAAAGCGGCGGTTAGCACGCGTGTCCATTCCACAGGGGCCAGCGACAGGTTCAAAAAGCCGGGGCCCGCGACCTGCACATCCGTAATGCGGGGGTCGTTTGACAGGCGGGCGGCCAAAAGGTCTGCAATCGCGCGCGGGGCCATGCCTGCGGGTTTGGCCAGCACCATCGCGGCATTGGTGGCCATATCACCGTGGCTGGCATCGCGGGGCGGTTCAACGGCCACGGCGGCAAGGTTAAGGCCTGCGGGCAAATCGCCTGCGGCCATCATGGCGTCAAGTTCGGTGATCACTGCGGCGCGAATATCGGAAAAAAGGTTCATTTGTCCTGTCCTTTGGCTGTCCAAGGGGATGCCAGAGGGCAAGGGCTGGGTCAATGCCCCGCCGCATCAATGCAAGGTGCGGCGGGGGGGTTTGGCCGGTTCAGGTCTTGGCGCGCCAATCATTCAGCGCGGGGTTGGGTTCGGCGACAACGGCCAGCGGGTCGGTGATGGGAATGGCAATAGGGCCGGACCGGCGGAAATAATGCGCCTCGCGGGCACCGAAATAGAACCCCACGACCGCCCCAAGCAGCCACCACAGCGGGTCGGGCACAAGGTTAAGGCCCACCATGCGTTCGCCAAAGCTGACGGGTTCAACCATCGCATAGACGAACAGACCCAACGTGCCAAAGGCAAGCAGCGGGCGCGGCAAGCGGTTAAGGCCGTTCACCATCCGGTCAAACCAACCAAAACCGGGGTCGGCGTATTCGGCCCCAAGTTGGCGCAACGCGGCCATTTGCGCCTCGGCCGACAGTTCCATCTGGCGGGTGGCGGAAGGGGTGAACACTTCGGCCATGCCGCGCGCGGCGCTGCCAAGGGCGGTGACCGCGGTGCTGCCGACCAGCAGGTTTGGTATCACCCCCATGCGGCCACCCGCGCTTTGTGCTGCGCCTCGGTCAAATGATATTTGGGGGACATAAATTCCTCAGCCCGTGTGATCCACCCCCCTTTGCCGCCGTTGCGGCGGCGGGCGTATTTGCGGCTGGCGGGGCGCGCATCAGCGATGCGGTAGTAATAATTGCGCCGCGCGATTGCATAGGCATCGGACAAATGGCCGGGTGCCGCCTCCATCGCGCGCTGTGCGGCGGTGATAGTTTGCGGGCCAATCGCCCCATCGGGGATGCATGCAAACCCCATATCGGTCAAAAGGCGTTGCAACACCTTGACCGCGTTGGAGCCGGAATTGACCATCATATCAAACACCGACGCTTGCAGCGGTTCGGGCAGTTGGGCGATGCCGGGGCGGGTGAAATAATGTTCAACGTAAATTTCCACCGCTTGGGTGGTGGTGATCGCCTCCACATCTTTGCGGTCAACAGTGCCATCGCCGTTCAAATCCAGCCCCAAGCGCTGCATCGTGTGGATGGTGACGCCGTGTTTGGTCGCCCCGCCCGGATCATCAGGATCATCGACAAAGCCACCTTCGCGGGCGACAATTTCGCGGGCAATATCTTGGACGGATTGCATATTCTGGCCTCCATGCCGGGGGACCCTTCCCCCGGTTTCAGGCGCAAAATTGCCGCAGCGCGATTAATGCTTAGGTAATCAACCGTTCGGGTCTTGGTACATGCCCTGCGCTTTCAGCGCGTCCACCACTTCGGATGGCATGTAGGTTTCATCGTGTTTGGCCAAAATCTCTTCGGCCACGAACACGCCGTCAATCAGCTTGCCTGTGCCAACCATGCCTGTATTTTCCGTGAACAGATCGGGCAAAATCCCGGTAAAGGCGACGGGCACGGTGGCCGCACCATCGGTCACACGAAAGGTGATGGTTTCGCCCTGCCCCCGCACGATGGAGCCGATTTCAACCAAGCCGCCAAGGCGAAAGGTTTCCGTGGGTTGCGGCGGGTCGGCCATGACTTGGGCGGGCGCGCGGAAAAAGTTGATACCATCCTTGAAGCCGTAGCCAATCAGCGACACGGAGACACCCAAAAACAAGAAAGCCAGCAAGATAATCTGGATCCGGCGGGTTTTCTTTAGGTTTTTCATAGCATCCTCATTCTGCGCGTCGTTGTTAGATGGCTGTTATCACATTCCGTTCAAGGGCGCATGGGGCGTGATGTAGCAGGGTTGGCCGTTATATCGGGTCTGGTTTAAGGGGTTAGGCCGCTTCAAACGTGATGTGGCGGCGTAGGAATTGGGTGGCTTTGCTGCCCACACGGACCGGATCGCCCGTGGTTAGGAATTTGGATTGGGTGCCAGCCCCGCGAAATTCGGGGCGGCGGGTTAGATAATCCGTAAGGGCGGCTGCGACCAGATCGGGTTGGCTGTAAACCTTTACATTGGGGCCAAGCGCATTGGCAAACACTTGTTCCACAAGGGGATAATGGGTGCAGCCCAACACGGCGGCCTGCGGATTTGGCATGCGGCGCAGCAAGGATTCAACGTGAGAACGGACCAGCGCCTCGGCCAAAATCTCATCCCCTTGTTCCAGCGCGTCGACGACACCGCCGCACGGCTGCGCCTCGACATCCACCCCAATCGCGCGGTAGGCGAGTTCGCGTTGAAAAGAGCGGCTGGCGACCGTGGCGGGGGTAGCAAACAAGGCGATATGTTTGACATCCACCTCTCTCGGGGGGGAATTGTCGCCCCATTGGCGTTCGGTCACCGCCTCAATCATCGGCACGAACACGCCCAAAACACGTTTGTCGCTGGGCAGCCAAGTTTCTTGCATCCGTTTCAAAGCGGCGGCAGAGGCGGTGTTGCACGCCAGGATGACCAAATCGCAGCCCTCCGCCCACAGGCGTTCAGTGGCAGCGCATGTGAGGGTGTAAATATCATCGGCAGTGCGGGTGCCGTAAGGGGCGTTGGCATTGTCGCCCAGATAGATTAACGCTTGATCTGGCATGCGTTTTACCAGCGCGTCCAACACCGTCAGCCCGCCAAGGCCACTGTCAAAAATCCCTACGGCCATGCGGCACCCCTTATTTATGGCGCAATTATAGGCGCGCCATCACTCCGCCGCAAGCGCTGTGCCGTCAGTGCCTTGCCGCCACTGCGCCAAAAGGGTGGCGCGGGTGATCGCAGCCTTTTCGGCATTGGCATGTTTCACCGGGCCATAGCCTCGAATGGTCAGGGGAAGTTCGGCCAACGCTAATGCAATATGCAGCTTTTCTGGGGTGTAGGTGGCGTTGATTTCGGCCATGTCGGTTTCGAATTGAAGCGTCAAGGCGTGTTCCATTCGGCGTTCCTCTGTGCGGCCAAAGGGGTCAAACCAAGTGCCGCGCAGGCCCCGCGCCACGTGCAGCGCGCGAAACACCGGGATAATCCACGCCCCAAAAGCACGTTTTTTGGGGCGGCCTTGGGCGTCACGGCCCGGCATCATGGGGGGGGCTAGGTGAAAGGTGGGGCGCAGATCGCCGTCAAATTCGGCGCGCGCCTTGCTGACGCTGTCCAGATGCAGGCGCGCCACTTCATATTCATCCTTTATTGCCAACAGCTTATGATAGCTTCTTGCCATGCTGTCGCGCAAAGGTTTGGGGGCGGCATTGACCAGTGCGTGATAGCGGGCGACCATTCCATCACCGCCATAAGCGCGTAGCAGGTCCGCGCGGTATTGGACCGGGTCCAGCACGGGGGCTGGTTTTGGGGCCAGTGCTTTGGCGGCCAAGTCGGGGTGCAAAACCGCCCAACGACCAAGCGCAAAAGCGCGCAAATTACGCTCGGGGCCTGCGCCGTTCAGGGTGATCGCTTGTTGGATCGCATTTAGGGACAGCGGGATAAGGCCCTGTTGCCACGCCGCGCCAAACACCAGCATGTTGGAATAAATGCTGTCGCCAAGCGTGGCGCGGGCAAGGTCTGTGGCGTCGAAAAACTGCACACGATCTTTCAGACGCGCTTGCAGCGAGAGCTGTAACCTATCGGAAGGTATCCGAAATTCGGTGTTGCGGGTGAAATCGCCAGTGATAATTTCATGGCTGTTGATCACCGCACCTGTGCGGCCTGTGGTCATCAACCCAAGCGTTTTGGCACCAGCGCTGACCACCAGATCGCCACCGATCACGGCATCCGCCTCACCCACGGCCACCCGAATGGCAGAGATATCGGCGGGGGTGTTGGCAATGCGGCAGTGAATGTGAACCGCACCGCCTTTTTGCGCGAGGCCAGCCATTTCCATCATGCCAGCGCCCTTGCCGTCGATATGGGCTGCCATTGCAAGGATTGCGCCGACGGTGACCACGCCAGTGCCGCCAACGCCTGTGATAACGATATTATGGGTGCCGATGATGCTGGGCAGTTGCGGTTCGGGCAGGTCGGGCAGCATGATTTCGGCGGTGGCGGCTTTTTTGACCTTTGCCCCTTGCAGCGTTAAGAATGACGGGCAAAACCCTGAGACGCATGAATAGTCTTTGTTGCACGATGATTGGTCGATTGCGCGTTTGCGGCCCAATTCGGTTTCGACTGGCACGATGGACACGCAGTTGGATTGCACACCGCAATCGCCGCAGCCTTCGCAGACATCGGTGTTGATGAACACGCGTTTGTCCGGGTCGGGAAAGTCGCCCTTTTTACGGCGGCGGCGTTTTTCGGCGGCGCAGGTTTGGACATAAACAATCACCGACACGCCGTTGATTTTGCTGAAATCTTCTTGCACCGTGACCATCGCATCGCGGGTGAATTTTTGCACATCGGGGGCAAAGCGCGACAGGTCCACCGCCTCTTTTGGGTCGTACACCACAGCGACGGTTTGCACGCCCATCGCGCGGACCTCCTCGACAATTCTATAAGCGGTCAGATCGCCTTCGTTGTGCTGGCCGCCGGTCATGGCGACGGCATCGTTAAACAGGATTTTATAGGTGATGTTGGTGCCCGCAGCCAGCGCGCCGCGAATGGCGAGGATGCCCGAATGGTTATATGTCCCATCGCCAAGGTTTTGAAACACATGGTTTGTTTTCGAAAACGGCGCCTCGCCCACCCACGACATGCCTTCGCCGCCCATTTGCGTAAGGCCGGATGTGCCCCGGTCCATCCACAAGGCCATCGTGTGACAGCCAATGCCGCCGCCTGCCCGCGCGCCTGTGGGCAGCAGGGTAGATGTGTTGTGCGGGCAGCCCGAACAAAAGTAAGGCAAGCGCGCTGCGATATCGGTCGCATTGTCGGATTTGGTGACGTCATCAATGCGTTGCAGGGCGGCCCGCAATTGGTCCGTGCCGCGCCCTTCGTCGATGAAAATCGCGCCCAGCTTGGCGGCGATCATCACCGGGTCCAGCGACATGGGCACGGGAAACAGCACCTCGGCGGTGGGCGACCCTTTACGCCCGCCCCAAACGCGGCGACCGCGGCGATCATCAAAAATCGCCTCTTTGATCTGCACTTCGATCAGTTTGCGCTTTTCCTCCACCACGATGATCAAATCCAGCCCATCGGCCCAATCGTGAAAGCCGACCATATCAAGCGGCCACGGCTGGCCGACTTTATAGGTGGTGACCCCCAGCCGTTCAGCCTCCGGCCCATCAATGCCCAGTAGGGACAGCGCGTGGGTCAAATCCAGCCAGTTTTTGCCCGCCGCGACCAAACCAATCCGCGCCCCCGGCTTGCCCCACACCCTTTTGTCCATCCCATTGGCACGGGAAAACGCCTCAGCGGCATAGCGTTTGAAGTTGACCAAACGCGCCTCTTGCGGGACCCAGTGATCGTTCAGGCGAATGTTCAGCCCGCCGTCGGGCATCGTGAAATCGGGTTGCACAAAGGACATGCGGTCAAGACGGGTGTCGACCACGCTTGTCGCCTCTACCGTGTCTTTCATCAATTTCAGGCCGGTCCACAGGCCAGAAAACCGCGACAGGGCAAAGGCGTATAGGCCGTAATCCAAAATCTCTTGCACACCCGCAGGCGAAATCACCGGGATCGACGCATCCACCGCCGCCCATTCCGACTGGTGGCAGGTGGTCGAACTTTCGCCCGTGTGGTCATCACCCAGCGCCATGATCACGCCCCCAAGCGCGGAACTGCCTGCCAAATTGGCATGGCGCATCACATCGCCAGACCGGTCCACCCCCGGCCCTTTGCCGTACCACAACCCAAACACCCCCTCAAACCGCCCCTGCCCGCGCAATTCGGCCTGCTGGCTGCCCCAAACGGCGGTGGCGGCCAAATCCTCATTCAAGCCTGGTTGAAAGGTGATGTCGGACGCCGCCAATGCACCCTGCGCCCGCGCCATTTGCTGGTCCACCGCACCCAAGGGCGAGCCGCGATACCCCGTCACAAACCCCGCCGTGTTCAGACCAAGCGCTTTGTCGCGTGCCTTTTGCATCAGCATCAAGCGCACAAGTGCCTGCGTTCCGTTCAAAAGCACCGGGGATTTGGTTAAATCCAAGCGGTCCTTTAGCGAAATCTGTTGATTTGTCATAACGCGCCCCTCCCGGTACATCATCAAGGTCCAACATAGGTCAAAAATACTGACCTACAAAGCGAAAGTTTATCGGCATTAAATCTTTCCTTGGTGATGATAGTCGATAGTCAGGTTACTTCGTGTTAGCGTGTACAAAATTTGTGAGAGTGTCGGGATGGACTGGGATAAGCTAAGAATATTTCACGCGGTGGCCGATGCGGGCAGCCTGACCCACGCGGGGGATGTGCTGCATCTGTCGCAATCGGCGGTGTCGCGGCAAATCCGGTCGCTGGAAGATAGCCTGAGCGTGACCTTGTTTCACCGCCACGCGCGCGGATTGATTCTGACCGAACAAGGCGAATTGCTGTTTGATGCGACCAAATCCATGGTCAAACGGCTGGATGCTGCTGCCGCCCGTATTCGCGACAGCGAGGATGAGGTGTTTGGCGAATTGCGCGTGACCACGACCACGGGGTTTGGCACGCTGTGGCTGGCGCCGCGCCTGCCCGCGCTTTATGCTAAATATCCCAGCCTGAAAATTGATTTAATGCTGGAAGAACGCGTGTTGGACCTGCCCATGCGCGAGGCGGACGTGGCCATTCGCATGAAAGAGCCGTCACAGGCCGACCTGATCCGGCGGCGGTTGATGAACATTCGGATGCGGCTTTACGCAACGCCGGAGTATTTGGAGCAGGCGGGGATGCCCGCAACCATGGCCGATTTCGCGCAACATCGTTTGATTTGCCAAAACACCGGGGCGGCGCAGGTCGCAGCGGGCGCATCATTGGTGCAGCAGTTGATGGCGTTTGATATTCCGTCCACGTTGACCGTGAACAATTATTTCGGCGTGCTGCAAGGCGTGTTGTCACATCTGGGCATCGGCGTGCTGCCCGATTATTTGACCGAGGATTTTCCAAAGCTGGTGCGCGTGTTGCCCGATGTCGAATCGGGCGAAGTGCCCGTGTTCCTTGCCTACCCAGAGGAGTTGCGCCAGTCAAAACGGGTCGCAGCCTTTCGCGATTTCGTAACTGAGGAAATTTTCGCCTATCGCAAACGCCAACGCGTCGCGGCCGAAGGAGAAGATTAGGGGTAAAACCTGTATCTTATCCGCCACTTATACCAGCCATGCAAAAACCGCATATCGGCCATTCCTGAACTGAATGGTCAAAAAACTTGCACGATAGAAACACCCGCCCTATCTGGGAACTTGAAGGCAGCAATGATTTGCTCTTGTCGCCTTCACCTCCCTGTTGGACTTGGCCGAGCGAAAGCTCGGCCCTTTTTTTTGGTCATGGGTCAAAGGGTGGTGCAATCGCGCTTGAAACTTGCCTTTGCCCTTCCCCTTTATGTCCCTTTCGCCTAGGAACACGGCAACGTTTTACCGATGGGAAATCGCCATGACCAAACCCGTGTTCGAACCTGCAATCACCCCCGAATTGATCGCCGCACATGGGTTGAAACCCGATGAATACACCCGCTTGCTGGAGATTATCGGGCGGGAACCGAGTTACACCGAACTCGGCATATTCTCGGCCATGTGGAATGAACATTGTTCCTATAAATCATCGAAAAAATGGCTGCGCACTTTGCCCACCACCGGGCCGCAAGTGATTTGCGGACCGGGTGAAAACGCGGGTGTGGTCGATATTGGCGATGGCCAAGCCGTTATTTTCAAAATGGAAAGCCACAACCACCCATCCTATATTGAACCGCACCAAGGGGCTGCCACGGGCGTTGGCGGCATTTTGCGCGATGTGTTCACGATGGGCGCGCGCCCGATTGCCGCGATGAATGCGCTGTCGTTCGGAGTGCCCGCCCATCCCAAAACTAAGCATCTGGTCAAGGGCGTGGTTGAAGGTGTGGGCAGTTATGGCAACGCGTTTGGCGTGCCCACGGTGGGCGGTGAAGTGCGGTTTCACGCCAGCTATAACGGCAACTGTTTGGTCAACGCTTTTGCGGCGGGTTTGGCCGATACGGACAAGATTTTCTATTCCGTGGCATCGGGCGTGGGCATGCCTGTGGTGTATTTGGGTGCCAAAACCGGCCGCGATGGCGTGGGCGGCGCGACCATGGCAAGTGCCGAATTTGACGACACGATTGAAGAAAAGCGCCCCACCGTGCAGGTTGGCGACCCCTTTACCGAAAAACGCCTGCTGGAGGCGTGTTTGGAGTTGATGCAAACTGGCGCGGTGATTTCCATCCAAGATATGGGGGCCGCGGGCCTGACCTGTTCGGCGGTGGAAATGGGCGACAAAGGCGGGCTGGGGATTCGGTTGCAGTTGAACGACGTGCCGCAGCGCGAATTGCACATGACCGCGTATGAGATGATGCTGTCGGAGAGCCAAGAACGCATGTTGATGGTGCTGAACCCGGCGCTGGAGGCGCAGGCGCGGGCGGTGTTTGTGAAATGGGACCTTGATTTCGCGATTGTAGGCGAAACCATCGCTGAAGATCGGTTCCTGATCATGCTGGGGGATGAGGTGAAGGCGGATTTGCCTTTGTCGAAACTGGCATCCTCGGCCCCCGAATATGATCGCCCTTGGGTGGAAACGCCCAAAGCGGCCCCGTTGGGCGATGTGCCTGCGATTGGTGCGATGGACGCCTTGCGCGCGCTGATTGGCAGCCCGAATTACGCGCACAAGGCCTGGGTGTATGAGCAGTATGACAGCATGGTTATGGCCGACACGGTGCGCACACCGGGCCTTGGCGCGGGCGTGGTGCGGGTGCATGGCACGCCAAAACTGCTGGCGTTCACATCCGATGTAACGCCGCGCTATGTTATGGCCAACCCGTTTGAAGGTGGCAAACAGGCGGTGGCCGAGGCGTATCGCAACTTGTGTGCCGTGGGGGCGACACCTTTGGCGACCACGGACAATTTAAACTTTGGCAACCCGGAAAAGCCTGAAATCATGGGGCAATTTGTGGGTGCTATCAAGGGCATCGGCGCTGCGGTGGCCGCGTTGGACATGCCGATCGTGTCGGGCAACGTGTCGCTGTACAATGAAACTGACGGCAAGGGGATTTTGCCAACGCCAACGATTGGCGCGGTGGGTATTTTGGCCAGCGCCGATGATCTGATCGCGGGCCTGCCGCAAAACGGCGACATGGTCTTGGTGATCGGCGAAACCCACGGACATATGGGCCAAACCGCCCTTTTGGCCGAGGCGTTTGGGATGGAAACCGGCGATGCCCCCCATGTGGATTTGAAAGCGGAGCGTAAACACGGCGAATTCCTGCGCAAACACCGCAAACTGGTCAATGCCGCGACCGATTTGGGCGATGGGGGCCTTGCGCTTGCCGCGTTTGAAATGGCTGAAGGGGCGGGCTTTGGCGTTTGGCTGGAAACCGGGTCTGTGACCACGCTGTTTGCCGAAGACCAAGCGCGCTATCTGGTGGCGTGCGATGTCGCCGATGCAGCCGCATTGATGGCGGCGGGCGAAAAAGCGGGCGTTGCGGTGAAACAGGTCGGGCAGTTTGGCGGGACCAGCGTGTGTTTTGGCACGGCATCGGCCCCGATGGTGGAACTGTCTGCGCTGTACAGAACCGCGTTTGAAAAAGCGGTGGGGTGAACCGCACCACCTTGCGGTGCGCTGGCGCGCGCCCTAGATTGATGTTGAAGACAGGAGTACACTCATGCCCATGCAAGCGCAGGACATCGAAAATTTGATCCGCGACACGTTCCCGGACGCGAAAATCACCATCACCGACCTTGCCGGCGACGGCAATCACTGGGCGGCCGAGGTGATTGATGCCAGCTTTAAGGGCATGAACCGGGTGCAACAACAGCGCGCGGTCTATGCCAGCCTGAAAGGCAAAATGGACGGCGCGCATGGTGAATTGCACGCGCTGGCGCTGACCACCAAAGCACCGGACTAACGTTACAAAGACATGAAACTCGCCCCGCGCGCGCGGGACACCAAACCGAAAGACAGGCCAATGACCGACGCAAAAGAGCAAATTCAGAAAACCATCGACAGCAATGATGTTGTGCTGTTCATGAAGGGCAACAAAGCGATGCCGCAATGCGGGTTCTCTTCCCGCGTGGCAGGGGTTTTGAATTTCATGGGCGTTGATTTCGCCGATGTAAACGTTTTGGAAAACACCGATATTCGCCAAGGCATCAAGGATTTTTCCGATTGGCCGACCATCCCGCAGCTGTACATCAAGGGCGAATTTGTGGGCGGTTGTGATATCATCACGGAAATGACGCTGAACGGCGAATTGGACCAGATGTTTGAGGCCAAAGGTGTGGCATTTGACAAAGCCGCGGCAGAGAAAATTCGCGAAGCCAACGCTTAACCCATCGCATGAAGAACGCTGTGTAATCCATTGAAAAGGCGGATCATTGACCCGCCTTTTGTGTTTCAAGGGGCAGTGCGTTACACGCACCCTACCAATGCATCACCCGGCGATACGGTCTTCAATCTTGCGCGCCAACGCCTCAGCCCGCGCGGCGATTTCGGCCATCGTTTCAGGGATTTGTGGCGGGATGACCGAGACTTGGATTTTCTGCGGTTCGGGCAAGGGACGGTTTTCCAACTCCTCCACCCGGGCTTGCAAAACGCGCAGTTGATCTTCCACCGATGCGGTGCGATCGGCCAGCATCAAGCCCGACATCAACAGCATCCGCGCTTCCGGTAAACGGCCCATTTGGGCGACCAAAGGCTGCGCTTCGGTGTCCAGCATGGCGGCTGCGGTGCGCAAAAAATGCTCTTCGCCTTCCTGGCAGGCGACCATAAAGCTGCGGCCGCCGATGGTGATTTCCAGTTCAGCCATGGGCGCGCGCCTCCTCGATCAAGGGTTTTAGCTCGGCCAAAATCTCATCCATTTCGGCAGTTTCGGTGTGGCGAGTGGCGCGCAGGGATTCAAGTTCGGCCAGCATAGCTTTGTTTATCAGATGCGGTTCCGCCAGATTGTCGGCAGCCGCCTCATGCAGCACGCGCAGATGTTCGCGCAGTTGCACGGTGGATTTGCGCATGCGTTGCAGTTCCAACCCTTGAATATCAAGCTGTTGGGTCATTTTTTCCACCCGCGCCTCTAGCTGGCTTTGCGGGGCTGCCTCTCGGACGGGGGCCGTGTCGCGGGGGGCAGCGTCGCGGGTTGAGCTGGATTTCAACCGTTCGGTCAGCTGCGCCACGGTCGCCTTTTCGGCGGCAAGGGCGGCTTTCAACCGGGCCAGTTCGCCCTCCAGCGCGCTGGTATCCACGGCGGGCGCAGGACTGGCAGGCACAGGATTGGCAGGCACAGGATTGGCAGCACCGCCCTGCCCCAGTTTGTCCAACCCAGCCCCGATCCGCGCCAGCGCAGAGGTGATGCGCCGTTCCAGCTCCGCGATATTGCTTTGGTCACTCATGAAAATGCCCCTTTGCCTTTGGTCTTGCTTGCGCGCCCATCGTCCAGAACGAATCGCCCGCGTCAACGGTTTTTTTCATCTTATCCCAAAGCGGCGGGGAATTGCGCCCCCCTTTAGGATCAAGCGGTTGCCGGACGTGCTTGATCTTGCCGCTTATGTTGATATGCAGCAGGGGAACGTGGGAAAATGGGGTGTTCTGTGCCCTTGTCCGGCCCTGCACGCGCCCACCAGCGCCCCCAATTGAAGGAAGATCGCTTTGGATATTGCCACCCTGCGCGCCCAGCACCCCGACCATTGGACGCTTGCCTGCCCCATTCGCACCCTGACCTTGGACGCCGTGGCGGCCGCCAATTCGGGCCATTCGGGCATGCCGATGGGGATGGCCGATGTGGCGACGGTTTTGTTTCAAAACCACCTGAAATTTGATGCCTCGGCCCCCAACTGGCCCGACCGCGACCGGTTTATCCTGTCTGCGGGCCACGGGTCGATGCTGCTGTATTCGCTTTTACACCTGACGGGTTACGCCGACATGACGTTGGAGCAGATCAAGAATTTCCGCCAATGGGGCGCAATTACCGCGGGCCACCCCGAATATGGCCATGCCACCGGGATTGAAACGACCACGGGTCCCTTGGGGCAAGGCATCGCCAACGCTGTTGGGTTTGCGATGGCTGAGGAGAATTTGCGCGCGCGCTGGGGGGCCAAAATTCAGGACCACCACACTTATGTGATCGCGGGCGATGGCTGCTTGATGGAAGGCGTGAGCCAGGAAGCGATTGCGCTGGCGGGCAAGCATGAATTGTCGCGGCTGATCGTTTTGTGGGACAACAACGGGATCACGATTGATGGCAAAGTGTCGCTGTCGGATGTGACGGACCAAATGGCGCGGTTTGCGGCCAGCGGTTGGGATGTGTTCGCCTGTGACGGGCATGACCCGGTCGATATCGACCGCGCGATTGTCGCGGCCAAGACCAGCCCGCGCCCGGCGATGATTGCTTGCGCGACCCATATTGCGTTGGGATCTTCGGCCCAAGACACCTCCAAGGGGCACGGCGCGCTGACCGCCCCCGATTTGATCGCCCAGACCCGCGAAGTTTATGGCTGGCCGCATGGGCCGTTCGTGATCCCCGCCGATATCAAAGCCCGGTGGGAGGCGATTGGCGCGCGCGGCGTGGATGCCCGCAAGGATTGGGAGCGGCGGTTGAGCAATCTGTCGGACACCAAGCGGGCCGAGTTCACGCGGATTTTCAAAGGTGAGGCCCCGGCGAAACTGGCCGCCGTGGTGCGCGCGTTGAAAAAGCAAGCGGTGGAGACGATGCCAAAAATCGCCACCCGCGCGGCATCGGAACGTGCGCTGGAGGTGATCAACCCGATCATGCAAGAAACCATGGGCGGGTCGGCGGATTTGACCGGGTCCAACAACACGAAAACCGGCGATTTGGGCGTTTTCATGCCGGAAAGCCGCGAAGGTCGCTACGTCTATTACGGGATCCGTGAACATGGCATGGCGTCGGCGATGAATGGCATGGCGCTGCACGGCGGGGTGCGCCCTTATTCGGGCACTTTCATGTGCTTTACCGATTATGCGCGGCCCGCGATGCGGCTTTCGGCGTTGATGGGGGTGCCGGTTGTTTATGTGATGACCCACGATTCTATTGGTCTGGGCGAGGATGGTCCGACCCACCAGCCCGTTGAACATCTGGCGATCAGCCGGGCCACGCCGAACACGCTGGTCATGCGCCCCGCCGATTTGGTGGAAACGGCGGAAGCGTGGGAGGTTGCGTTTTCGCAGACCAAGACCCCAACCGTGATGGCCCTGTCGCGGCAGAATTTGCCAGCGGTGCGCAAAAAACACCTGAACCTGAATATGGTCGCCAAGGGCGCTTATGTTTTGGAGGAGGCGGAGGGCAAGCGGCAGGTGATTTTGATGGCCACCGGGTCAGAGGTCGAAATCGCGGTGAAAGCGCGCGAGATTTTGCAGGCCGAGGGGATTGGCTGCCGCGTGGTGTCGATGCCGTGCTGGGAGCTGTTTGAGGAGCAAGATCAAGCGTATCGCCGCAAGGTTTTGCCCCCCGGCCCGGTGCGTGTCGCGGTGGAGGCGGGGATTAGGTTTGGCTGGGATCGTTGGCTGTTTGGTGAGGGCGGCAAGCGCGAAAAATCGGGCTTTATCGGGATGCACGGCTTTGGTGCATCGGCGCCCGCAGACCGGCTGTACAAGGAGTTTGGCATCACCGCCGAGGATACCGCAGCCAAGGCGAAATCGCTGTTGGGGCTGTGATGCATCGCGCGCGATACAGCTATAGTGCATCGCGCGCGATGCGGCGGCTAAGCCCTTGATTTTAGGGCTTAGCCGCCGCGATGTTAACCAAATTTTAACGGTTTGAAACGCGATTTGCGGGGGCTTTTGGCCCCCGTTTTCACGTTTAACCCCTAAGTCACATGGACCGCAGCACGACGACCATCAGCAAGGAATAAAGAGCGACACCGCCGCCGATCAGAAAGAACGGCCAGTTTTTGGTGACGGTTGCGGTGGCCATCGACCGCATCTGACCGATCAAATCGGGCCATGTGTAGGATACGAAATCGCCTTGGGTAAACACGGCTTTGATATGACCGTTTTCATCGACCACGGGCAAGCGGCGGAAACGTTCGTTTGACATGATGCGCAGCCAATCCAGCATATCATCGGTTTCGCGCGCCAAACGCGGGTTTTCGGTCATGATCTCGGCCAAGGTGGTTTTATGCGCGTCAAGGTTTTTGGCGACCAGTCTGTTCATCACATCGCGTTCTGTAACGACGCCAATGACCTTTTTACTGGTGTCGATCACGATGACGGAGCCGTAGTTTTTCACGGCCATTTTGGTGACCGCGTCAAACACGGTCGTTTCGGGCGCGCAGGTCAGCGGTTGCTGCTTCATCTTATATTCGGGGCGGTCCATCAAGCGATTGCCGGGGCGTTGAGTGGTGTCTGGCATGGCGTGCCTCCTGTGTTGTTGACGCTATGACCTAGGGCACATGCGGCAAAAGGCCACCCCCCGGTCAATGCGCGCTGGTTTTGCCTGTGAGGCGCGCCAAGGTGGGTGTGATGATTTTGGTGACAAGAGGGATAAGGAGAAGCCCAAGCACCAAGCCGATAACGCCGTCAATTGCCGCCGTAACCGCCCATTGGGTAAGACCGGGGGGGGCGGGGATGGAGTGACTGGCCGCCACGGCCAAATGATGGATTTGATCGTAAATCCATGGAAAACCAAGCACTTGCAACCCATGGGTGATGATGTTGCCCCCCACCCACAGCATTGCCCCCGTACCGACAAACGACAGCGTGGCGAGCAGGTAAGGCATGAAACGCACCAGCGCGCGCCCCACCGCGCGGCTGGCAGCAAAGCGCATATTGGCGGCCATGTGCAGCCCCACATCATCCATTTTCACGATCAACGCGACCACGCCGTAGACGGCAACCGTGACCATGATGGCGACCACGGCAAGCGTTGCCGCCTGCATATAGACGTTTGGTGCGTCGATGACCGAAAGCGAAATGGTCATAATCTCGGCTGACAGAATGAAGTCGGTTTTGATTGCGCCTGCGACGCGCGCCTCCTCCAGCTTTTTGGGGTCTTTTGGGGTCATGTCGGCGTCCACCGTGTGGCTGGTGCCGGGGAACAGGGCGTGAAAGATTTTTTCAGCCCCTTCAAAACACAGAAATGCGCCGCCGAACATGAGAAGCGGCGTGATCGCCCAAGGGGCGAAGTTTGAAAGCAGGAGGGCGGCGGGCAGAAGGTATAAGAGCTTGTTTTTGAACGACCCTTTGGTGATGCGCCAGATCATTGGCAATTCGCGGCTGGCATCAAGACCGGTGACATAGGTAGGGGTTACTGCGGCATCGTCGATCAGCACGCCTGCGGTTTTGGAGCCTGCTTTGGCAGCGGCGGCGGCGATATCATCGACGGATGTGGCGGCCACTTTGGCGATTGCGGCCACATCATCCAACAGGGCCAAAAGTCCGCTCATTAACTATCCTTTCAGGGTTGTGCGCTAGGGTAACTATATTCGCGGGCCGGGCCAAGCCGTTAGCGGAAACAGCGATTTGCGTTAGCGCCAACAGGGCAAGTTTGCGCTAACACACTGATAAAAAGACGTTTTTAGCTTTGAAATGAAGGGGGATTTGTATATGGGTCCGCAAGGGGCTGAGATGTAAGGGTTTGGTATGACAATCACCATCGGGATCAACGGGTTCGGGCGCATCGGGCGCTGCACATTGGCACATATTGCGGAAAGTGCGCGCAATGACGTGCAGGTTGTGGCGATCAATGCGACGGGGCCGATTGCAACCAACGCGCATTTGTTGAAATACGATTCGGTGCATGGGCGGTTTCCAGGCGTGGTGCGGGTGGAAGGCAACACGCTGGACCTGGGGCGCGGGCCGATGCGCGTGATGTCGACCTATAACCCCACTGAGCTGGACTGGGAGGGGGTTGATGTGGTGCTGGAATGTACCGGCAAGTTCAACAACCGCGAACAGGCGGCAGTGCATTTGACGCGCGGGGCAAAGCGGGTTCTGGTGTCTGCGCCTGCGAAAAATGTTGATAAGACGGTTGTGTACGGTGTGAACCACCGGCAGTTGTTGGCCGAGCATCATGTTGTGTCGAACGGGTCGTGTACCACGAATTGTCTGGCGCCGCTGGCCAAGGTGTTGAACGATGCGGTGGGGATTGAAAGCGGGATTATGACGACGATCCACAGCTATACCGGCGATCAGCCGACATTGGACCGCCGGCATGATGATTTGTACCGGGCGCGGGCGGCGGCCATGGCGATGATCCCGACATCGACCGGGGCTGCGGCGGCACTGGGAGAGGTGTTGCCAGAACTGGCCGGCCGGTTGGATGGAACGGCGATGCGGGTGCCCACGCCCAATGTGTCGGCAGTGGATTTGACGTTTATTGCGCGCAAATCGGTGACGGCGGCGCAAGTGAACGAGATCGTGCGCGAGGCGGCGGCGGGGTATATGGGGATGGTCATGGCCTATGACCCAGAACCGAAGGTGTCGGTGGATTTCAACCACACGCCGCACAGCTGTATTTTTGCGCCTGACCAGACCAAGGTTGTGGGCAATTGCGTTCGGGTGCTTGCGTGGTATGACAACGAATGGGCCTTTTCTTGCCGGATGGCCGATGTGGCCGGGGCAATGGGGCGGTTGTTGCATTAATCGGGCCTGCGGTCCGCGCGTTTGGGGACCGACATGACGAACACCTTGGCGATCTGGCTGGGCTTTGTGATTGTGGCGGCGGTTTTGGCCGACATCATCTTGAACAGCGGCGGGGCCTTGCTGTTTTTGCTGCGCAGATTCGCGGTGTTTATCGAATATCTTTCCTTCTGGCGGTGAAACGGGCAGTCTTTGGCTTGTATTTTTGCTTGATTTATGGTGTTAGCGCTAGCAATGGGGCGGCCTGCCCCGCAATGAAAGAAGGAACCTGCCATGACCGTCAAAGTCGCTATCAATGGGTTTGGTCGCATTGGCCGCAATGTGTTGCGCGCCATTATTGAATCGGGGCGAACCGATATTGAGGTGGTCGCGATCAATGATCTGGGCCCGGTGGAAACCAATGCGCATTTGTTGCGGTTTGATTCCGTGCATGGGCGGTTTCCGGGCACAGTGACCACGACAGACACGACGATTGACGTGGGGCGTGGGCCGATTGCAGTCACCGCCATTCGCAACCCAGCCGAATTGCCTTGGCAGCACATTGATATTGTTATGGAATGTACCGGGATTTTCACTGACAAAGAAAAGGCGAAAATCCATTTGGAAAACGGCGCAAGCCGGGTTTTGGTTTCGGCCCCGTCCAAGGGCGCGGATAAAACGATTGTGTACGGCGTGAATCACGACACGCTGACGGCCGCCGATGTGATTGTGTCCAACGCGTCTTGCACCACCAACTGTTTATCGCCGGTGGTGAAGGTGCTGAATGATGCGATTGGCATTACCAAAGGGTTTATGACCACGATCCACAGCTATACCGGCGATCAGCCGACGTTGGACACCATGCACAACGACCTGTACCGCGCGCGGGCCGCAGCGTTGAGCATGATTCCGACATCGACCGGGGCGGCAAAAGCCGTGGGGTTGGTGCTGCCCGAATTGAATGGCAAGTTGGACGGGGTGGCCATTCGCGTGCCAACGCCGAACGTGTCAGTGGTGGATTTGACGTTTGAGGCAAGCCGCACCACGACTGTGGAGGAGGTGAACGCCGCCATTATCGCCGCTGCCAATGGGCCGCTGAAGGGGATTTTGGGGTTCACCGATCAGCCGAATGTGTCGATGGATTTCAACCATGACCCGCGCAGCTCGATTTTCCACTTGGACCAGACCAAGGTTTTGGACGGAAATATGGTGCGGATTTTGACGTGGTACGACAATGAATGGGGATTTTCGAACCGCATGGCCGATACGGCTGTGGCGATGGGAAAGTTTTTGTAAATCACCCGTCAAGGGTTGGATATCATTGGGGTGCCCATTGCGGCGCCCCTTTTTTTATCCGGCCAAAGCCATGCGTGCAGCGCATGGCCCCTTGCGATTGGCGACAGTTGTTAGCGCAAGCATTTACCCCGATATAGAACGCAGAAGGGTGGCATGGGGCCAGCCTTTTGGATGTATGTTAGGAAAAACAATGCACAATCTGTTTAAATCTGTGAAATTGGCGCTGGCTGACTATGCCCGCTATGTGGCGACCCGCAATGAAATTGCGCAGATGCCGCTGGATGTGGCGCTGGACCTTGGGATTTTTCGCGGCGATGCCGACAAGATCGCGCGCAAGGCTGTTTGGAATTAAGCGCCGTTTCTGGCGACCCTTTTAGGCGTAGCGCGCGACCAGCGCGTCGCGCACGGCGGGGGGCACGAATTTTGACACATCGCCCCCCAGCCGTGCAATTTCCTTGACCAGCTTTGACGCAATCGCCTGACGCCGCGCATCGGCCATCATAAACACTGTTTCTATTGATGCATCCATCGCGCGGTTCATGCCAACCATTTGAAATTCATATTCAAAATCTGCCACGGCGCGCAAGCCGCGCACAATCACGGTGGCCCCCACATCACGGGCGCAATCAATCAGCAGGTTTTCAAACGGGTGGACCACGATCACACCGCCGGTTTTGGCAAGGATGGGGGCACATTCCGCCTCTACCATTGCCACGCGGTCCTCGAGTGAAAACAAGGGGCCTTTGTCGCGGTTGATCGCAACACCGATCACCAATTTATCGACCAAGCCCATCGCGCGCTGGATGATATCGGTGTGGCCCAATGTGATTGGGTCAAAGGTGCCGGGATAAAGGCCAGTGCGCATGACGCCTCCTGTTTTTTGTTGCAGCACGCAACAATATTGCGCGCAGCTTTGCAAGAGAAAAACGAGAGCGTGCGACGTGGGTTTGGCGCGGCGTTAGAAGCCTTTTATCATGCCTTCCAGCGCGTCTTTTTCCATCGTTAATTGCGCCAGCCGCGTCTTGACCACATCCCCGATAGAGATGATGCCGATCATTTCCGCCCCGTCCATCACGGGCATATGGCGAAAGCGACCATCGGTCATTTTCTGCATCACGCTGTCGGCGCTGTCGGATTTGGTGCAAGTGACCAGTTTGGCTGTCATCACCCCATCCACCGTGTCGGTCATGCAGGTCACGCCGCGTTTGCCCAAGACGCGCACAATATCGCGTTCCGATAAGATGCCATCGGGGTGGGTGCCATCGCGGCTGATGATGATGGCGCCGATGCGTTTTTCGGACAGGATGGCCGCCGCCTCGGATAAGGTGGCGCTGGGTTTGAGGGTGACGACGCCTTGGTTGGATTTGGACCTAAGGATCTGTTGGACGCTCATTGATACCTCCCCTATTTCGATGGTTCAGGGTCGGCTGTCGGGGGGCTGTCTGTCAAGCGATTGCTTTGACTGCCTTTGCTGCAAGTGCATGGGTGCGCAGATTGGCCTTTATCGGGCGATTGTGCGGGTATAGGTTGGGCGCATTATAGCAGGAGGATGCCATGCAAGAACTGTCCCATTGGATCAACGGTCGTCACGTCAAAGGCACATCGGGGCGATTTGCCGATGTGATGAACCCCGCCACGGGCGAAGTGCAGGCACGCGTGCCGCTGGCATCAAAAGCCGAGCTGGACGCCGCCGTGGTGGACGCTGCGCGCGCGCAAGTGGCGTGGGGGGCCGTAAACCCGCAAAAGCGGGGCCGTGTGATGATGGCGATGGTGGGGTTGATCAACCGCGATATGGAAAAGCTGGCCGAGGCGCTGTCGCGCGAGCATGGCAAGACCATTCCCGATGCCAAGGGCGATGTGCAGCGCGGATTGGAAGTGATTGAATATTGCATCAACGCCGCCCAGATGTTGAAGGGCGAGTTTACCGATTCTGCGGGCCCCGGCATTGATATGTATTCGATGCGCCAGCCGTTGGGGGTTGCGGCGGGCATTACGCCGTTCAACTTTCCGGCGATGATTCCGTTGTGGAAAATGGGGCCAGCGCTGGCTTGCGGCAACGCGTTTATCCTGAAACCGTCGGAGCGTGACCCTTCGGTGCCGTTGATGTTGGCCGAATTGTTCAAAGAAGCAGGCCTGCCAGACGGGGTTTTGCAAGTGATCAACGGCGACAAAGAGTCGGTTGACGCGATTTTGGACAATGAGGTGGTGCAGGCGATTGGGTTTGTCGGCTCCACCCCGATTGCGGAATATATCTATGGGCGGGGCTGTTCCAACGGCAAGCGCGTGCAGTGTTTTGGTGGTGCGAAAAACCATATGATCATCATGCCAGACGCCGATTTGGATTTGGCGGCGGATGCGTTGATTGGGGCCGGGTTTGGTGCTGCGGGGGAGCGCTGCATGGCGATATCCGTGGCGGTGCCTGTGGGGGATGCCACGGCGGATGCGTTGATCGCCAAGCTGATCCCGCGGATTGAGAAGTTGAAGGTGGGGCCATACACCGCTGGTAATGATGTGGATTATGGCCCGGTGGTGACGGCGGCCGCCAAGGCGAATATTTTGGCGCTGGTGGAAACTGGGGTCGCGCAAGGCGCCAAGCTGGTGGTCGATGGGCGCGGGTTCAAGCTGCAGGGGTATGAGCAGGGCTATTTCGTGGGGCCGCATTTGTTTGACCATGTGACCACGGATATGGACATTTACCGCAAGGAAATTTTTGGTCCGGTGCTGTCGACCGTGCGGGCCAAAACCTATGAGGAGGCATTGGGGTACGCCATGGACCATGAATATGGTAATGGCACCGCGATTTTTACGCGGGACGGCGACACAGCGCGTGATTTTGCAGCAAGGGTGAATGTGGGGATGGTGGGCATCAACGTGCCAATTCCGGTGCCACTGGCGTACCACACCTTTGGCGGTTGGAAAAAGTCGGGCTTTGGCGATTTGAACCAGCATGGGCCGGATGCGTTCCGGTTTTACACGCGCACCAAGACGGTGACATCGCGCTGGCCCAGTGGGATTAAAGAAGGGGCGGCGTTCAATTTCAAAGCGATGGATTGAGGGCTGGAGGCTTTGGGGAAAACCTGCCTTGATGTGAACAGCGCCGGGGGGCTTTGCCGCCCCCCGGACGCCCCGCAGGTATTTTCGCCAAGATGAATAGGCTTGCAACAGTGTTAAAAAGGTTTTGAATTAAACGGGTGTTCAATTCCGTGGGGTGAGGTGTGATGAACCTGTCTTTGAGCGAAGAGCAGTTGGCGATTTTTGAGATGGCCAAGGGATTTGGGGCAACAGCGATTGCGCCCTTTGCACGGGAGTGGGACGCGGCGGGGGAGATACCGAAAGCGTTGTGGCCTGAGGTGGCGGCGCTGGGGCTTGGCGGGATTTATGTGTCCGATGCGTTTGGCGGGTCGGGATTGTCGCGGCTTGATGCAACGCTGGTGTTTGAAGCGTTATCAATGGCCTGCCCATCGGTGGCGGCTTTTTTGTCGATCCACAATATGTGCGGCGGCATGATTGATAAATTCGGGTCGGATGCCGCGCGGGCGCGTTGGTTGCCCACGATGTGCCGGATGGAGACTGTGTTTTCCTATTGTTTGACCGAAGCGGGGTCTGGGTCGGATGCGGCGGCGTTAAATACTCGCGCGGTGCGGGACGGCGATACGTGGCGGATGACCGGGGCCAAGGCGTTTATTTCGGGCGGCGGATATTCGGACGCGTATATCGTGATGTGCCGCACGGGCGCTGCGGGGCCAAAGGGGATTTCGGCGGTGATTGTGGAGGATGGTGCGCCGGGCCTGTCGTTTGGAGGGCTGGAGAACAAGATGGGCTGGCGGTCGCAGCCGACGCGCGCGGTGCAATTGGATGATTGCGCGGTGCCTATTGCGAATTTGTTGGGCGAGGAGGGGCGCGGGTTTTCCTATGCCATGGCGGGGCTGGACGGGGGGCGGTTGAACATTGCCGCCTGCGCGTTGGGCGGCGCGCAAGCAGCACTTGATGCTACGTTGACCTATATGGGGCAGCGGCGCGCGTTTGGGCAGGCGATTGACCAGTTCCAAGCCTTGCAGTTTCGACTGGCGGATATGGAAGTGAAGCTGCAAACCGCGCGGGTGTTTTTGCGCCATGCGGCGAGGTTGTTGGACGCAGGGGCTGCGGAGGCGACAAAATTCTGTGCCATGGCAAAGCTTTATGTGACCGATGTGTGTTTTGACGTCGCCAATGACTGTTTGCAGATGCATGGCGGTTACGGGTATTTGGCCGATTACGGGATTGAAAAGATTGTGCGCGATTTGCGGGTGCATCAAATCTTGGAAGGCACCAATGAAATTATGCGCGTGATTGTTGCGCGGCAAATGTTGGCGGACCGGGGATGATTGATATTCGGGTGGAGGGGCGCTGTGGG
Source organism: Pseudorhodobacter antarcticus (assembly GCF_900110135.1). Lineage (GTDB taxonomy): Bacteria > Pseudomonadota > Alphaproteobacteria > Rhodobacterales > Rhodobacteraceae > Pseudorhodobacter > Pseudorhodobacter antarcticus. The sequence continues at coordinate 98,315 of NZ_FOCO01000003.1, forward strand.
CGCGTGACGTTGGCGCGGCCTGAGGCGCTGAACGCGTTGAGCGAGGCGATGTGCATAGCGCTAGACGCGGCCTTGGTTGCCTGGGCCGATGGTGATGCGGTGGATTTGGTGGTGATTGATGCTGTGGGGGCGCGCGCGTTTTGTGCGGGGGGCGATATTGCCGCCCTTTATGCCGCTGGGATTGCGGGTGACTTTGCGCATGGCACAGATTTTTGGCGGCGCGAATATCGGATGAATTTGGCGATTGCGGCCTATGCCAAGCCTGTGGTCAGCTTGATGCAAGGGTTTACGATGGGCGGCGGTGTGGGCGTCGGGTGCCATGCGCGCCACCGTGTTGTGGGGGAAACCAGCCAGATTGCGATGCCTGAATGTGGGATTGGTTTGGTGCCGGATGTGGGCGGGTCGTTTTTGCTGGCGCTGGCGCCGGGGCGGTTGGGCGAATATTTGGGCACCACGGGGGCGCGGATGGGGCCTGCGGACGCAATTTACGCAGGGTTTGCGGATATTTTTGTGCCCGAAGCGGCGTGGCCTGCAATGATTGACGCGCTGGTGGCGGAGGGGATTTCGGCGCTGGCGCGGTTTGACGCGGTGCCGCCTGCGGGCGTTCTGGCGGAAATGCAGGGGGCGATTGATCGGAATTTCGGCGGTGAAACGCTGGGCGATATTCTGCGGGCGCTGCGCCATGAGGACAGCGATTTTGCGCGGGATGCGCTGGCGGCATTGGGGCGCGTGTCGCCGCTTGCGGCCAGTGCAGCCGTGGAAATGCAGCACCGTTTGGGCGACAGCCCCACCCTGCCCCGCGCGCTGGAATTGGAGTATCGGTTTACCTTTAGGGCGCAGGAAAAGGGGGATTTTCTGGAGGGTATTCGCGCGATGGTGATTGATAAGGACCGCGCGCCAACGTGGTTGCATCGGGATATTGAGACGGTAAGCGGGGCGCAAGTGGCGGCAATGTTGGCCCCGTTGGGTGCGATGAAATGGACATCAGGAGACGCAGCATGAAAATTGGGTTTATCGGTTTGGGCAATATGGGCGGGCCGATGGCGGCCAATTTGGTGGCGGCGGGACATGAGGTGGTGGGGTTTGATGTGACTGCCGCGATGCCTGCGGGTGTTGTGGCAGCGGGTTCGGCGGCGCAGGCGGCGGACGGGGCGGCGGTTGTGATCACCATGCTGCCGAACGGGGCGATTTTGCGCGATGTGGCGGCGCATTTGGTGCCTGCGATGGCGGCGGGCGCGGTACTGTGTGATTGTTCCACCGTTGATGTGGACAGCGCGCGGGAGGTGGCCGCGATGGGCGTTTTGGCGTTGGATGCGCCGGTATCGGGCGGGGTTGGCGGGGCCACGGCGGGAACGCTGACCTTTATGGTGGGCGGGCCTGTTGAGGCATTTGGGGTTGTGGCACCGTTGTTTGACATTATGGGCCAAAAGGCGGTGCATTGCGGCGATGCGGGTGCGGGCCAAGCGGCCAAGATTTGCAACAACATGATCTTGGGCGTGACGATGATTGCGACCTGTGAGGCGTTTGCGCTGGCAGATAAGCTGGGCCTGTCGCGCGAAAAGATGTTTGATGTGGTCAGCACATCCTCGGGGTATTCGTGGACCATGAACGCCTATTGCCCTGCCCCCGGTGTGGGGCCGAAAAGCCCGGCTGACAATGGGTACAAGCCCGGATTTGCGGCGGAACTGATGCTGAAGGATTTGCGATTGTCACAGCAGGCGGCAGAAGCGGTGGACGCGGACACGCCGATGGGGGCGGCGGCGGCGGCCCTTTATGCGCAGTTTGTGGAGGATGAGGACGGGCACGGGCGTGATTTTAGCGCGATGTTGCCGCGGTTTGAAAAACGCGGGCGCGGCTGATCTAGGTCAATTGCGATTATTTGAATGTGTTATATGCTGTGCCAAAGGGCCGCGCGGTGCGGGCCGTAAATAAGGAGATGATCATGTTCAAAACCAATGTTGGCGGCATGGACCGGGTGTTGCGGATTGTGGCGGGGCTGGCGTTGATTGGGGCGTATTTTGCGCTGCCGGGGTTGGCTTGGGGCTGGTTGTTTTTGGTGTTTGGGGCGGTGGCGCTGTTTACGGGCCTAACGCGATCTTGCCTGCTGTATCAGGTGATTGGCGTGAACACCTGCCCGATGAAAAAGTGAAACGGGGGGCGCTTGCCCCCCTATTCCGCTGCCAGTTTGCGCGGCTTTAACATGTCTTTGAGGTAGCGGCCGGTATGGCTTGCCTCCACTTTGGCGACATCTTCGGGGGTGCCGGTGGCCACGATATAGCCGCCGCCATCGCCGCCTTCGGGGCCAATATCAATCACCCAATCGGCGGTTTTGACCACATCAAGGTTGTGTTCGATCACGATGACGGTATTGCCTTGGTCCACCAGTTCATGCAGCACCTCTAGCAGTTTTTTCACATCTTCAAAGTGCAGGCCCGTGGTCGGCTCATCAAGGATATAAAGCGTGCGGCCCGTGGCGCGGCGGGCAAGTTCCTTGGACAGTTTGACGCGCTGCGCCTCACCGCCCGACAGGGTGGTCGCGGATTGGCCGACGCTGATATAGCCAAGCCCCACACGCACCAGCGCATCCATCTTTTCGCGGATGCTTGGCACAGCTTGGAAAAACCCTTGGGCATCTTCAACCGTCATATCAAGAACGTCTGATATGCTTTTGTTTTTGAACTTAATTTCCAAAGTTTCACGGTTATAGCGTTTGCCTTTGCAGGTTTCGCATTGCACATAAACATCGGGCAAAAAGTGCATTTCGATTTTGATGAGGCCGTCACCTTGGCACGCCTCACAGCGCCCGCCCTTCACGTTGAAACTGAACCGACCGGGCAAATAGCCGCGCGCCTTGGATTCCGGCAGGCCCGCAAACCAATCGCGAATGGGGGTGAAAGCGCCCGTGTAAGTGGCGGGGTTGGAGCGGGGCGTGCGGCCAATGGGGCGCTGGTCAATGTCGATGACCTTGTCGAGATGTTCAAACCCCTTGATGGTTTCGCAGGGCGCGGGCGTTTCATGCGCGCCGTTCAGCCGGGTGGCAGCAGTTTTGAACAACGTCTCAATCGTCAAAGTGGATTTGCCGCCGCCCGAAACACCCGTGACGCAGACAAATTTGCCCAGCGGAAATTCCGCGGTGACGTTTTGAAGGTTGTTGCCGGTGGCGTTGACCACGGTGACCTTTTTGCCCGACCCTTTGCGCCGCACCTTTGGAATGGCGATTTCGCGGGTGCCGATCAGGTATTGGCCGGTGATGCTGGCAGGGTCGGCCATAACTTGGGCCGGGGTGCCGTGCGACACCACCATACCGCCATGCACGCCAGCGCCCGGCCCCATGTCGAACACATAATCCGCCTCACGGATGGCATCCTCATCATGTTCCACCACCAAAACCGAATTGCCTTGATCGCGCAGGTTTTTCAGGGTGGTCAGCAAGCGGTCATTGTCGCGCTGGTGCAACCCGATGCTGGGTTCATCCAGCACATAAAGCACGCCCGTAAGGCCGGAGCCGATTTGGGACGCGAGCCGGATGCGCTGGCTTTCGCCGCCCGACAGCGTGCCTGCGTTGCGCGACAGGCTGAGGTAATTGAGGCCGACGTTGATCAAAAACCCAAGACGTTCGCGAATTTCCTTAAGGATCGCGCGGGCGATTTCGTTTTTCTGGTTGGTCAGATGTTCGGGGACCGAACTTATCCAATCATGCGCCTCCGATATCGACATTTGCACGACTTGGCCCGCGTGCAGGCCCGCGATTTTCACGGCCAACGCCTCGGGGCGCAGACGGTAGCCGTTGCAAGCACCGCAGGAACGGTTGTTTTGGTAGCGTTCAAATTCTTCACGCACCCAGTTGCTGTCGGTTTCGCGGAAACGGCGTTCCATGTTTGGCACCACGCCTTCGAACACGCGGCTGACCTGATAGACGCGCCCACCTTCGTCATAGCGGAACTTGATTTCTTCGTCGCCCGAGCCGCGCAGGAACACTTGGCGCACTTTTTCAGGCAGATCTTTCCACTTGGTTTTGGCATCAAATTCGTAATGTTTGGCAATCGCTTCAATGGTTTGCATCGAATAGGGCGATTTGGATTTGGCCCAAGGTGCCAGCGCGCCTTGGTAAAGCGTTAGGTTTTGATCGGGCACCACAAGGCGTTCGTCAAAGAACAGCTCCATCCCCAGACCATCACAAACCGGGCAGGCACCAAAGGGGGCGTTGAAGGAAAACAGGCGGGGTTCGATTTCGGGAATGGTGAAACCCGACACCGGGCAGGCAAATTTTTCGCTGAAGGTGGTGCGGGTGGCATCATCATTGGCGAGTTCCAGAATGGCGATGCCATCGGCAAGGTTCAGGGCGGTGCGCAGGCTGTCGGCCAGCCGGGTTTCAATGCCTTCCTTGACCACAATCCGGTCCACGACTACGTCGATGTTGTGGCGAAATTTCTTGTCCAAGGTCGGCGCGTCTTCCAATTCATAAAACGTGCCGTTGACCTTTACGCGCTGAAAGCCCTGTTTGCGTAGGTCCATAAATTCCTTTTTATATTCGCCCTTACGGTCGCGGATGATGGGGGCGAGCAGGTAGGCGCGGGTGCCATCCTCCATCGCCATGATGATATCCACCATGTCCTGGACCTGCTGCGCGTTGATGGGCTTGCCCGTGGTGGGGCTGTAGGGCGTGCCCGTGCGCGCGAACAAAAGGCGCATATAGTCGTAAATTTCCGTGACCGTGCCCACGGTGGAGCGCGGGTTTTTTGAGGTGGTTTTTTGCTCAATGGAAATGGCGGGGGACAGGCCCGAGATGTGATCGACATCGGGTTTGCCCATCATATCAAGGAATTGGCGGGCATAGGCGCTGAGGCTTTCGACATAGCGCCGCTGCCCTTCGGCATAGATCGTATCAAACGCCAGCGAGGATTTGCCAGACCCCGACAGCCCCGTGATGACCACCAACTGGTCACGCGGGATGCTGACATCGACGCCTTTGAGGTTGTGCTCGCGCGCGCCGCGCACCTCGATAAATTTTTGATCGGCCATATATCACCCCACGTTTCAGGGCCATAGATAGGGGGTTTTGCGCGAGTCTCCAATCCTTAAACGTGAACGATTGGTGAACGTATGGGCAGGATTTGAAATTAATCTGGGCGCAGCATGCGGCGGTGGGTTTGAACGCTGTGGATTGCGATGCCAAGCAGGCTGGGCAGCAGGATAAACAGCGCAAGGCCGGTGGCCCCCTGCCCCACGATCAAGGCGGCCAGCAAGGGCGTGCCCGTGGTGGTGCCAAGGTTGCCGAGTTGGGCGATGGCCCCGGCGGCGCGGGCCCGCGATTGCGCCGTTGGGTTCAGTTGGGCCACGGCGGCGAAACTGGCCCCTTGGACAATACCAAGCGTGCCCGCAAGCGTAAGGGCGGCGGCGACGGTTTGCCAGCCCGTGCCCCATGTCGCCCACAGCCAAAGGCTGGCCGCACAAGTGGCCGCAAAACCGAGTTGCACGAGGTAGACGCCCGAGACGCGGGTAAGCGCCCAGACGCCAAGGGTGAGCGACAGCGCGATGGAGACAAGCGGCATGGCGGTGGCGATGAACGCCTGATGCGGGCCGCCGATTGCGGGGGGCAGCAGCGTGAGGAGCGCGACGTAGGTGAGCGTATAGCAGAAAAACCCCATCGCGGGGGCGGCAAGGCGCGGCGAGGCGTAGATTTGCGCGTGCTGGCGGCCAAGGTTGGTCAGCGGTTCGGGAACAGTTTGAGGTGTATCAGGGGGAAGAGTTAGGCGGATTAAGATAGCAAAAACAGCCATATAGGCGGCATGGGCGAGAAACAGCGCGCTGTCGCCGTAAGCTGCGACAAGGGGGATGCCAAGCCATGCGGTAAGGGCGAAGGAGACGGCGAAAAAGCTGCTCCACAGTGTCATGGCGAGGCCAGTGTGGCGCAAAGGGGCGGTTTGCGCGATCATCACGGGGGCGGCGACGACGAGGGCGAGGTGGGAGAACCCCTCCACCGCGCGGAGGGTGAGGAGGACGGGGAGTGGGGGAAACAGCGATTGCAGCGCAGATAGCACGGCCCCTGCCCAGAGCGCCCAGACCAGCACGCGGCGGTAGCCCAAGCGTTGCACCAAGAGGCCCGCCGTGGTGCCAAAAATAAGGCCGATCAGGCCGACGATGGAAACAACAGCGCCGATGGTGACATCGGTGGCGCCCGCGTAATGAGAGGCGATGCGGTCGAAAAGAATGGAGATTTTGCCAAATTGGGCGGCGGCCCCAAGGCCCGCCCCCCACAGGATGAGGATGATGACAAGAGGGGATGCGCGCATCAGACCCCACTGGCGAGTAACGCGCGGATTTTGGTGGCTTTCTCAAAATGGTCAAGGCGGTGGGTGGCGATCCACCACTCCGCCGCTTGCATCAGCAGCGGCGGAGTGGTGTTTTTATTGGCGAAAAACGCGTAGAAAGACAGCCCCACAGCATCACCTTTTTGGGCGATTTTGGCATCGCAGATGGCGATGGCGTGTTGGCGCAGGGCTGTGTCCATCACATGTGAATCGCGATGCCGTAGGCGTCCAGCACCGATTCGTGCATCATTTCCGACAGGGTTGGGTGTGGGAAGATGGTGTGCATCAGATCTTCTTCGGTGGTTTCCAGCTGACGGCCGATCACATAGCCTTGGATCAGCTCGGTCACTTCGGCCCCGATCATGTGCGCGCCGAGGAGTTCGCCGGTTTTGGCGTCAAAAATGGTTTTGATCAGACCATCGGATTCGCCAAGAGCAATCGCTTTGCCATTGCCGATAAAGGGGAAACGGCCGACTTTGATCGTGTGGCCCGCCTCTTTGGCTTTCGCCTCGGTCAAACCGACACTGGCGATTTGGGGGTAGCAATAGGTGCAGCCGGCGATGGAATTTGGCTTGATCGGATGCGGGTGTTTGCCTGCGATCAATTCGGCCACCATGACGCCTTCGTGGCTGGCCTTATGGGCAAGCCATGGTGCGCCTGCGATGTCGCCGATGGCGTAAATGCCATCAACCCCGGTGCGGCAAAATTCATCGGTGACCACATGGGTGCGGTCGATTTTCACGCCCAACGCCTCCAGGCCCAACCCTTCGGTATTGCCGACGATGCCCACGGCGGAAATGACGGTGTCAAATTCCATAGTTTCGGTTTTGCCGTTGGATTCCAGATGTGCGGTAACATTCCCCCCCCCTTTTGAATCGGGCGCTTTGTCCAGTTTCTTGACCGTGGTTTTTTCCAGAATTTTCATGCCTTGTTTGACAAAGGACTTTTTCGCAAAGGCCGAAATTTCGGCGTCTTCCACGGGCAGGACGCGGTCCATCACCTCTACCACAGTGGTGTCAGCACCCAGCGTGTTGAAAAAGCTGGCAAATTCAATGCCAATGGCACCCGACCCGATGACCAGCAGCTTTTTCGGCATGCGTTTGGGTTCCAGCGCGTGGCGGTATGTCCAGACCAAATCGCCGTCGGCCTCGAGGCCCGGCAGGGTGCGGGCGCGCGCGCCTGTAGCGAGGATGATGGCGGGGGCTTCCAGCTCCTCCACCCCTTTATCGGTTTTCACCGACACTTTGCCTTTGGCGGGGATGGTTGCGTCGCCCATAATCACGGTGACTTTGTTTTTCTTCATCAAATGGCCAATGCCACCCGACAACTGCTTTGCCACACCACGTGACCGGGCGACGACCGCAGGCAGATCATAGGAGACACCCGTGGCGGACAGGCCAAATTCCTTGGCGCGGTGCATCAAATGGAACACTTCGGCAGAGCGCAGCATAGCCTTGGTGGGGATACAGCCCCAGTTCAGGCAGATGCCGCCAAGGTTTTCGCGTTCCACAATCGCCACGGTTTTGCCCAGTTGCGACAAGCGGATTGCGGCGACATAGCCCCCCGGACCTGCCCCGATTACGACCACATCAAATTTCTTGGCTGCCATGTTTCTTCTCTCCCTAGAAAAAGTAGTTTGCCATTAAACTATATTTTACGCACGAGCAATGTTCCTACCGCCTAAGGTCTATGCGCTGGGTGCATAGGTGCGTTTGTCGCGTCATTCTAAACTGCGCACCGTGGCCGCATAGCCGCCATTTTCCAGAAACTCCTTCTCCTCATCCGTGGAAATGCGCCCCAAGGCTTCGTTGCGAAACGGAAAGCGGGCAAAGCGCGCGATGATCGCTTGGTGTGCGCGGGCGTGCAGGGCGGTTTCAGGATTGTCCATGCGGGTGGTGAAACAATCGACCGACAGCGTCTGATCGCCTACATCCTCGGCATGTTCAAAGGGCAGGTAGAAAAATTGGCGTTCGGGGGGGGGCGCGTCAAGGTCCCAGCCTTGCGCCAACGCGCGGCGGGCGGCGTCGCGGGCGATTTCATCAGAGGCAAATGCGCGCGGGTCGCCGCGAAACATGTTGCGGGGAAATTGGTCGGTTAGGATAAGAAAAGCGAGCGTGCCTGCGGCCCCATCGACCCAGTGATCCAGCCCGCCTTCAAGGGCCGCCTGCCACAGATCGCCAAACCGTTCGGTGATTTCAGCATCGACATCCGGGTTGACCGCGTACCAGCCTTTGGGGCCGACATCGGCCAGCCAAAATTCCAAAACTTCAACCGGGTCTGACATTTAGGCCCCTTGCCTCGTTCCTATTAAAGGCAGCGTGGCAGGTTTGGCGCAGGCGTGCAATGGCGGTTTTGGGGTCAATCCTGGGGGGCGGTTCGGGGTGCGGGGCCGTGTGTTGCCTCTGGCCCCTCGCCGTCCGCTTCGGTCATCGCGGCGCCCACGAATACGGCGGTGGCAGATGGCGACATCGCGGTATAGCTGGAGGTGGCATCGGCGGAGCGGCGGCGCAGGGTCATGCGCAAAACCGCATAGATGGACAGGACCGCAAACAAGATGGCCATGAACAGGAAAAACCCGCTGGGCCCGACCAGCCCCATCACCCAAGCGGTGATCAAAGGCCCGGAAATCGCCCCAAGCCCGTTGATAAACAACAGGCCCGCAGAGGCGGCGGCCATATCGGTGCGGTCCAGATAGTCGTTCACATAGGCCAGCAACAGCGAGTAAAGCGGGTTTGACACGGCGCCCCCCAAAGCACCCACAAGGCAAAGCGCCCAGAATGGCACATCCCAGATCACCGGAATCATCAGCCCAATCGCGCCGACAATCGACACGCCAAGGATAACTTTGCGCCGATCAATCCGGTCTGACAGCCAGCCGATGGGATATTGCGCAATCATGCCGCCCACATAAATGCCCGCGATAAAGATCGAGATTTCGCGCACCGTCAGGCCCGCTTGGGTGCCCCACACCGCCGCCATGCCAAACTGCGCCGCAAACACGCCGCCAAGCAAGAACATGCCCACGCAGCCCAAGGGGGAGGCGGTGTAAAGGCGTTTGAACGACAAGGGTTTGGTGGATTCGAACGCCGGGGCCTTGGCCACCGACAGCAAGATGGGGGTGAAGGCGAGCGAGACGAGGATGGACGGGATGACAAACAGGATAAACCCGCCGGGGTCGCCAAGGTTCAAAAGCCCTTGGGCCGCGATGATGCCGATCATCTGCACGATCAGGTACAGCGACATGGCCTGCCCACGATTTTCATTGGTGGAGGCGTCGTTTAGCCAGCTTTCGGCGGTGATATAGACGCCACAAAATGAAAAGCCGATCAAGACGCGCAACAGCGACCATGCGATCCAATTTGGGGCGACCGCATACAGGATGAGGACGGCGGAAATGAGCGAGCCGAGCGCCGCGAACACCCTGACATGGCCGACGCGGCGGATCATTTCGGGGGCCATGCGCGACCCGAACAAAAAGCCAAGGAAATAGCAGGACATGACGATGGACAGTTCAAACGTCGACATGTTTTCTTGCGCGCCGCGAATACCCAGCAGCGACCCTTGCATGCCGTTGCCCAGCATCAACAGCATCATGCCAAGCAAGAGCGCCCAAGAGTTTCGCAAGACTGCCAGCATGATATCGCCTTTCCGTTCGTCGTTTCATACGCCAAGGCGGCGTTTTGGTCTGGTTGGAACCCGACACCAAGGGCAAGGTAAGCGGCGTTTGCGATACGCAAAGAGGGGCTAGGAGGGCGCAGCTATCAGCAATGACGCGTCACCGTAAGAGAAGAAGCGGTATTGTTTGGCCACCGCATGCGCATAGGCGGTTTGCATCCGCCCCTGCCCCATCAATGCCGCTACCAGCATGAGGAGTGTGGATTTGGGCAGATGGAAATTGGTCATCAACGCATCGGTGGTTTGAAAGGCAAAGCCGGGATAGATGAAAATATCGGTTTCACCCACCCACGGTTCCACCCGGCCCGTGGCGCGGGCAGCAGATTCGATTAGGCGCAGCGCGGTGGTGCCCACAGGGATGATGCGCCCGCCTGCGGCACGGGTTGCGTTAATCTCCGCCACGGCGCGGGGTGTCACCTCGCCCCATTCGGCGTGCATTTTATGGGTGGTCACGTCATCGACTTTGACGGGCAAAAAGGTGCCTGCGCCGACATGCAGCGTCACTTCGGTCGTGGTGACGCCCATTGCTGCCAGTTGGGCCAGCAACGCATCGTCGAAATGCAGGCTGGCGGTGGGGGCGGCCACGGCGCCTGCGCGGGTGGCGAAAACAGTTTGATAATCGTCGTTGTCTTGGGCATCGGGGGCGCGTTTGGCGGCAATATAGGGGGGCAGCGGCATGGTGCCTGCGGCCTGCAACGCGGCATCAAAATTATCTCCGGTTTGGTTGAAAGTCAGGCGCAGATCGCTGTCGGATTTTTCCGCGACCGTGGCGGTAAGGCCGCCTGCGAATAGGATGTCTTCGCCAACCATCAATTTGCGCAAGGGTTTGGCCATCGCACGCCACCCGCCGCGCGCATCCGGTTCCATCAGGGTGATTTCGATCTTGGCCGAGACCGGGCCTTGGGCCGATGCGCGGTGGCGCGCCCCGATCAATCGCGCCGGAATGACGCGGGTGTTGTTCAGCACCAAACGGTCACCCGCGCGCAAAAGGGATGGCAGATCAAACACATGGCGGTCGTGCAAATCGTCGCCTTGGACAACCAACAGGCGTGCGGAGGTGCGGGGGCGTGCGGGGCGGGTGGCGATCAACGCCTCGGGCAGATCAAAATCAAAATCGTCGAGTTTCACTCATTCGGCTCCAATTGGGGCGGGGCTGCGCGGAAAATTTCGCGAAACATGCCGGGGGTCAGGATGGACAGCGGGTTGACGCCAACCACGGGGGATTTGGCGGTGCCTTTGACGGTGTAGTTAAAGCCAAACAGCCCTTCGCCCTTGCGGGTTAGTATGGACCCGATGCCGTTCAAAAGGTAAATGGGGGAAATGACGCCTTGCACATCCAGCCGCCCACCGTTCAGCACATAAAGTCCCGAGGCAGAGACGCCCAGCGATGCCCCGGTGGCCGAGGCGCGCGCGATTTGCACCGCGCGGGGCGACAAACGAAACGTCGCTTCGGTTTCAGTGAACAACAAACCACCGCCTTGCAACTGGTCCAACAGGCCGACCACCGAAATCGCGTTGATCAATTCGGCCAAGGCGGGGGCCTTGCGGATGCGGATGTTTTGCATCGCCAACTGCCCGTCATAAGTGCCTTTGTCGCCTGTCGGGGTCAAGATCAGCTCCATCTCGCCGCCTTCGGCATTTGGGAAAATTTTGGCGGCGGAAAACACGGACCCCGCATCCCGCGCGCGCAGGCGGACGGCGGTGCCTTTCAGGCTGGGGGCAAGGCTGCCTTGGACCGATGTTTGGCCATTGACGCGGCCCGTGAAATCGCCCGCCAACCCGCCTGCGCGCGGGGTCAGCGTGCTGCGAAAGGCGGTCAATTCCATCCCATCCGTCACGATCAAACGGTCGAGCGCAAGCCGCAGCGGTTGGCCAGAAGGGGCAAGGCGGTTGCTGCCCGTGTCGGGCAGGCCGCGCAAATCCAATCGGCCCGCCGTCAGCGCAATGGCGGGCGCGCGGCCCCGGCCCTGCCCCGAAAGCTCCACCGCGGCATCCAGCCAAGTGCCAAGTTTAACCGATGTTAGCCGCGCCAATTCCAGCCCCCCATCATCGCCAAGGGTAATGGCCCCCGTGGCGCGCAGGCCTGCGGCGTTCAAGGTTACGCTGTCAACACGGGCGGGTTTGCCCAAAGTGATGTTCAACGCCAGATCGCCCGTATCGCGGCTGCCTTTGGCCCATCCCAGCGCCGGGATCGCCATGCCCACGCCCGCAAGGTTGGATCGCAGCGCCAGTTTGGGCGGCGCGCCTGTCGCCATATCCAATTGCAAATTCGTGCGCCCCTGCCCCGATATCAGCCCATCGGGCAAAGCGACGCCCAGCTTGGCGGCGGCAGATTGGCTAAGTTCGGCGGTGCCCGTGACTTGGGATACACCTTTGGCGGCAGGGTCAAAGGATTTGGTAAAGCGCCCATCAAAGGGGACATCTTGCAAAAACCCCTTGCCCGCAATCGCCATGCCGCGCGGGGTCACATCAATCGCCAAACGGTCCGCGCGCAAGGTGCGCCCCGGCACCACCCGGTCCGAGGAAAAGCCCGTGATCACGCCCGACACGTCATAATCCACATCCGTGATCGTGGTGCCGCGCTGCAAAGGCAAACGCACGCTGGCCACCACCGCCGCTTGACCCGTGCCCAGATCGACGGGCAATTTGGCCTTGGTCATAAATTCAAACGGTTTTTCATCCAGCAGCGACAGCGCATCGGTCACATCGCCGCGCGCATGTACCGCAATTTCGGCGCGCGCGGGTTTTTGCGTCACATCGGGCACAGCAAACACCGACCCCGCCACATCCAAGCGCCCACCTGCGGGGGAGGTGACCCACCCTTCCTCCAGCACCAAAGAATAAGAGGTGCCTTTGACCACGGAATAGCCGCGCCCGTTTTGGATGGGAGGCAAGGTTTTCAAAAACCGCACATCCGCGCCGGAATAATCATAGCCAAGCGCAAAAATCGGTTCCGCCCCCGGCGTGGCGCGAAATCCGGCGCGGACGTTTTCCAGCAGCCCCTCTTGCACATTATCAGCGACCCAATCGCGGGTTTTGGGCACGACTTGCGGCGGCCACAGCGCCAGCAGGCGGTCATGGTTAATCTGGTCCAGATGGGCATCAATTGCCACGGCCCAGCCAAGCGGCCCTGCGTCGACCGTGCCCGAAGCGTTGATGTGCTGGCCGTCTTGGGTCAGGCTGATTTGGCCAATGTCGATGCCAAAAGGATCAAGGCGCAAGCGGAAATCTAGCGCGCCGACGTCAAACGCCACAGGCGCGTCCAGCAGCCCTTGGGGGTCCAGTTGCAAGCTGTCGATCTGAATTTGCGCCAACACTTGGGCGGGCAGGCCCGTGGTGACGCCCGGCAAATACGCGTGGCCCGATGCCTTTAGCAGCAAATCCTTGCTGTTGACGGTCCATTCGCGCAAATCAAGACGTTCGCGCGCAGGGTCATAGCCGAAAAACAACGACGCGCTTTCAAACGCGACGGGTTTGGTTTGCGGCGTGGGGCGCAGCGCGCCTTGGTCCAGCGTCAGGCTGGCGTCCAGCGATGACAGCGCGCCCGTGGCATCCAAAGTAGAGGCGATTTTGCCCGAGATTGGCGCATCGACCACGCCCAGCCACGCCAAGGGGGCAGCATGCAGCGCCAGATCGGCGGCGGCGACACGGTCCACCGTGACGGTCATGCGGGCACTGGCATCGGATTTGGCGGCGATCAGGGTTAAGGTGGCTTGGGCGGGTTGGCCAAGGCCACCGCCCGCCGTGTTGCCCGTGACAGAGCCGCCCAGTTCCACCGCCAGATCATCCGCGCGGTTGCCCAAAATCAGGCGACCATCGCCCAGTTCCCAGCGCCGCCCCAACAGTTGATCATCGACCGTGATGGTTAGGGCCTGCGCCTCCATCTGGCGCAAAAAGGACAGGCTGGGATGGTCCAATGCGGTGAGGATGGCGGGAATGATTTGCGGCAGGGTTAGCAATTGGCGGGTGGGCAGGTTCAAAGCTTGGGCCAAGTTAAACTGGCCTTGCGCATCGCGTTTCAGTTGCACATTGGCGCCAATCAACCGCAAGCTGCGCAGGCGCAATTTTCCCGTGGCCAGCGCTTGCGGGTCCAGCGCCACGCGCAATTCGGGCAGCGACAGCAAGTCTTGGCCGCCTTTTTCCAGCAGGCGCACATCTTCCAGCCGCAGGCGCGGCACCCAATCTGCATCCACCACAAACACAGCGCCACCCAGCGACAGCGATGCCGCATCGCCCGACAACTCTTGCAGCGTGGTGTTCAGGCGCTGTTCCGCCTCGGCCACCGCCCAAACGGGCAAGCGGATGGGTTTTCCGGTCAGCGCAAGGCCTGCAAACAGGCCCGCGGTGGTTAGGAAAATCAGCGTGGGCATCAGCCAATAAGCGCCGAAACGGTGGGGTTTGGGGCTGCGTTTGGGTTTGGCGGGTGCGGTGTCGCGCGCGGGCGTTGTGGTAGCGGGTGGGGTGGGTTCGGGGATGGGTTCGGGTATGCGAATGGGTGCGCTGTCTGGCGCTGCACTGTCCCCCTGCCCTGTCACACCAAATGTTGGCCCGGTCGGCTGATCGGCCATGCCCGCATAACCCTTTTACGTTTTACCCGTTGCCCTGCCGGGAATTGCCTTTATCTTTGCCTGAATACAGGCCCAAACACAAAACACAACCTTGACAGGACAGGATATTTTTCATGCCCAGCATCGGCGATATGGCCCCAGATTTCACCCTGCCCCGCGATGGGGGGGCGACCTTGTCCTTGTCCGGTCTGCGCCCGGCCCGCGTTGTGGTGTATTTTTACCCCAAGGATGACACCACGGGCTGCACGATTGAGGCAAAGGATTTCACAGCACTGGCGGCGGATTTTGCAGCATTGGGCGTGGTGGTGATTGGGATTTCCAAGGACAGCGTGAAAGCGCATGATAAGTTCGTTAAAAAACATGACCTTGGCGTGATCTTGGCGTCAGATGAAGGCGCGCAGACCTGCGAGGATTACGGGGTTTGGGTGGAAAAGCAGATGTATGGCAAAACCTATATGGGGATTGAGCGCGCGACATTTTTGATCGGTGCAGATGGGCGCATTGTGCAAGATTGGCGCAAAGTGTCCGCCAAAGGCCATGTTGATGCGGTGCTGGCAGCGGTGCGCGGCGCATGACATTGTCGCTGGCCGCGCGCGCCGTTGAGGTGCTGACAACCGCCGATGGGCGCGCCAAAACCGCGCTGGGCAGGCGACATGCCGCCGAATGGTTGGCAGCACGGGCGGCGGGCACGCCCTTGCCCATCGGCCACGCCGCCCCGCCCGACCGCCCGGCGCGGCCCGATACGCCAGAAGTGATGTCACCCCGCGACATGCCGCGCCGCCGCCCCGGATCGCCTTTGGGGCGCGCAGCACTTTTGCACGCGGTAGCGCATATTGAATTGAACGCGGTCGATTTGCATTGGGATATTATCGCGCGATTTTCCCACATTCCCATGCCTTTGGGGTTTTACGACGATTGGGTGCGCGCCGCCGATGATGAGGCCAAGCATTTCAACCTGATGTGCGATTGCTTGGAGGCGGCGGGCAGCCATTACGGCGCGATGCCCGCCCATGCCGGCATGTGGCGCGCCGCCGAAGATACCGCACATGACCTGATGGGCCGCTTGGCCGTGGTGCCGATGGTCCTAGAGGCGCGGGGGCTGGATGTGACGCCCAGCATGATCGAGGTGTTTGAAAAAGCGGGCGAGGCGGGGCCCGTGGCCGCGTTAAAAACCATCTATGCCGAGGAGGTATCGCATGTCGCCTACGGCTCCAAATGGTTCAACTGGCTGTGCGGGCAGCAGGGATTGGACCCAAAGGAGGCATTTCACACGCTGGTGCGACAGTATTTCCATGGGGTGTTAAAGCCGCCGTTTAATGAGGAAAAACGCGCCGATGCGGGCCTGCCACCCGATTTTTACTGGCCCCTGACCGAGCGCGAGGCGGCGGCAGACCCCGCCTGACCCCTAGAATAATCGGCGGGAACCTGCCTGTTTTATTACAAAAACCCTTTGTTTTGGCTTAGGGCGGTCAACAGCCTTGCGCCAAAGGGCTGTGGTTTGTATCCCTTGGCACAGCGGTGTCGGGCAGTCTTAGGGCTGGCGGCACTGTTATTTGGATTAACAACACCGGAACATGTTCAGTGCTGAAGCGCCTTTCTTATCGGATCAACACAGCGGTGGGCCGCTATTTCCCTGAACAACGGCTGTTCTTGAAATCTGATTCTGATACGCGCTTTATCCGCCTTCAACCCGTGACCCAAGCGGTTGCGGTGACAGTGGGGGCCTTGTGTTTGGGGTGGACGATTCTGGCGACATCCATTCTGATGATGGAATCGATTTCCGCAGGATCGGGGCGTGACCAAGCGCAAAGGCAACAAGCGCTGTACGAGGCGCGGCTGAATGCGCTGTCGGCGGACCGCGATTTGCGCGCCGAAGAAGCGGTGCGCGCCCAAGAGCGTTTCAACTTGGCATTGAAAGAAGTCAGCGACATGCAAAGCCGCCTTTTGGCGTCCGAGGATGGGCGGCGCGAGATGGAAACCGGGATTGACGTGATCCAAAGCACGCTGCGCCGCACGATCAAAGAACGCGATGAAGCGCGGGCCGAAAAAGAAACGCTGACCGCATCCTTGCAGGCGCAAACCGGGTCGGGCCGCACCAACCAAGGCCGCGTGCGTGACGCCGATGCCACTGTTGAAATTCTGGCCGAGGCGCTGGCGGGCACCGCACAACAGCGCGACAGCATGGCCGTGGTCGCCATGGCCGCCAAGGAAGAAACCGACGCGCTTGCCGTGCAGAAAAAAGCGCTGGAAACCAAGAACGACGTGATTTTCGCCAAGCTGGAAGAGGCTGTGACCATTTCGATGGAACCCTTGGACAAGATGTTTCGCGCAGCGGGCATGTCGCCCGATGATTTGCTGAAATCTGTGCGGCGCGGATATTCCGGCCAAGGCGGGCCGCTGACGCCGTTCAGCCTGTCGACCAAGGGCGAAAAGTTAAGCAATGATGAAATTCGCGCCAATGCGATTTTGCAAGGTTTGGACCGGATGAACCTGTACCGCCTTGCCGCCGCCAAATCGCCTTTTGCGTCGCCCATCAAATCGGCGTTCCGCTTTACCTCTGGTTTTGGGTATCGCCGTGACCCCAAAGGGGCTGGCACCCGGATGCACGCGGGCACCGATTTCGCGGCGAGCCATGGCACGCCGATTTATGCAACCGCTGATGGTGTTGTGACAATGGCAGGCTGGAATTCCGGCTATGGCCGCCAAGTTAAAATCCAGCACGAGTTTGGAATTGAGACAAGTTACGCCCATCAGTCAAATATCCGCGTCAAAGTTGGACAAAGGGTATCGCGTGGCGAGCGTATCGGTGATATGGGAAGTTCAGGCCGGTCTACTGGCACTCATCTTCACTACGAGGTTCGGATCGGGGGCAAACCTGTTAACCCGATGACCTTTATCAAGGCAGCGACAGATGTTTTCTAAAAGCAAAATCAACGAACCCGGCCCAAAAGCTGAGGCAGAAAAAACACCCGCACCAGCGGCAACAGCACGCACGGGGATGGAATTCACATCCTCGGCGCCAAAGGCAAAGCCTGCGGCATCGCTGTTGTCGTCGGATTTGACGATCACCGGCAACCTGCGCACCACGGGTGACATTCAAGTTGAAGGCACGGTTGAAGGCGATATTCGCGCCCATTTGCTGACTGTTGGCGAAACCGCCACAATCCGTGGTGAAGTGGTTGCCGATGATATCGTGGTCAATGGCCGCGTGATTGGCCGCGTGCGGGGGTTGAAGGTGCGCCTGACATCGACCGCACGGGTTGAAGGCGACATCATTCACAAATCCATCGCTATCGAATCGGGCGCGCATTTTGAAGGGTCTGTGCAGCGGCAAGATGACCCGCTGGCGACAGGTCGTATGGCCACGCCTGCGGCAGCAGCAGCGTCCCCTTCCCCACAACAGCCTGCCCCGGCCCCAAAGCCGCCAACAGCGCAAAACAATTGATCCCTTTGGGATTCGAACGAAATGGGCATCCCTGACGGGGTGCCTTTTTTATGTCAACGCGCGGCGGTACAGGTGCCAAGTGGCATGGCCCAGCACGGGCAGCACGATAAACAAGCCCAAAAACCCAATTGCGATGCCCGCAAACAGCAGCACAGCAATCATCAGGCCCCAGATCAGCATCCGGCGCGGGTTGGCCTGCACCACAGACACCGATGTGATCATGGCGGTGATAAAATCCACCTCGCGGTCCAACAACAACGGCAAGCTGACTACGGTCAGCGCGAACAACACACCCGCAAACACCGCACCTATCACAGTGCCAACGGCCAGCATGGTCAGGCCATTGACGGTCAAAAACACATCAAACGAACTGCTTATATTGGTCATCACCGTCAGCCCCAAGAACAGCGCAAAAATCATATGGGCCAGAAAGTTCCAGAACAGGAAAAACACCACAACCACCACAGCGATGGACGGGATTTGACGGTCTTTTTGCCGCGCGATCACGCCCAGAACGGCGCGCCATGACAAGGGTTCGCCCGCCTCCAACCGCCGGCTAACCTCATATAACCCGCAAGCAATGAAGGGCCCAAGGATGGGAAACCCTGCGGCGGCGGGCAGCGTCCACCAAATCTGGCCACTGACGGTCAGCGCGTAAACGATCAACCAGCCGCCCGCAACATAAACCCCTGCGAAAAACAACCCAAACATCGGCGCACGGGTGAAATCGCGCCAGCCCGCCAACAAACACGCGCGCAGATCGCCGGGGGCAAGAATAAGCACTTTGGGTTTGTGCGCAGCGATTGGGGCGGGGTGTGACATATGGCCTCCTGTCGGTTGACAGCAGCCTAACCAGCGCGCGCCACAGGGAAAAGCGGTATTTGGGGGTCAGCCCTCGGCGTTCGCCTCGGCCCGGCTTTTGCCTGCGACGTCCATCGCCAAAGTGGCTGCCATGAACTTGTCCAGATCGCCGTCCAGCACCCCTTGGCTGTCGCTGGTTTCCACCCCGGTGCGCAAATCCTTGACCATTTGGTAAGGTTGCAACACATAGGACCGAATTTGGTTGCCCCAGCCTGCATCGCCCTTGTTTTCATGGGCGGCGTTGATGGCGGCGTTGCGTTTGTCCAATTCCAACTGGTACAGGCGCGCGCGCAGGGCAACCATACACGCATCGCGGTTTTGGTGCTGCGATTTCATCGAACTGGTCACGACGATATTGGTGGGCAAGTGGGTGATGCGCACGGCGGAATCGGTGGTGTTGACGTGCTGCCCGCCAGCACCCGAAGACCGGTAGGTATCAATCCGAATGTCGCGGTCGGGGATATCAATTTCGATATTGTCATCGACGACCGGATACACCCAGACCGACGAAAACGACGTATGGCGCCGCGCCGCACTGTCATAAGGGCTGATGCGGACCAAGCGATGCACACCCGATTCCGACTTTAACCAGCCATAGGCGTTGGGGCCGCTAATCTTGTAGGCGGCGGATTTGATCCCCGCCTCTTCGCCATCCGACATGGATTGCAATTCAACCTTATAGCCCTTTTTCTCGGCCCAACGCACATACATGCGCGCCAGCATCGACGCCCAATCACAGCTTTCGGTGCCGCCCGCGCCCGCGTTCACCTCTAGGAAGGTGTCGTTGCCATCGGCCTCACCGTTCAGCAGCGCTTCCAGCTCCTTGCCACGGGCAAGTTCCAGCAGGGCGCGCAAAGCATCCTCGGCCTCGATCACGATCTCGGTGTCGCCCTCGGCCTCACCCAGCTCGATCAAGTCCGTGTTGTCGCGCAGGCCGGTTTCAATCAGTTGGTAGGTGGAAAGCTGGTCCAGAATGGCTTGGCGTTCGCGCATCAGCTTTTGCGCCTTGGCAGGGTCATTCCACAGATCGGGGTTTTCGATCATGGCGTTGAATTCTTCCAACCGATGCGGCGCGGTTTCCAAATCCATCCGCTGCCCCAAAAGAGACAGCGATTTGCGGATGGTTTCCACATTGGACAGGGTTTCGGCGCGCATTGGGGTGTTTCCTTCAGGGGGTCTTTTGCGACTTGGTCTTAACGGGTTGGGGTATGACGCGCAAGGCGGCCCCTGCAAGGCCGCCTCTATACAAATCACATGACAGGTTAATAAAGCCCGCCCGAACTGACCGACCCAAAGTTCGCCTTTTTTGGCAAGGCCTTGGTCTTGCCGCTGGCCGTGGTCACGGTATTGGTCGCCGGGCCATCATCGCTTTCGCCATAGGCAAACAGCGGCAGGTTGGACCCCATGCCAAAGCCGCCATCAACCATGGCACCTATGCCCAAAATCGGGTCCTCTCCCTCGCGGAAATACTCGGACACCACGTTCGGCCCGCTGGCATCATCAGGCAGCAGCGCCCCGGTAAACCGGTCGATTTTCTTGAAATAACCGCCCGGTGGCACCTTAAATTTGGTGCCGCCATACTTGGTCACCGCCTTTTGCATAAAGCGTTCAAACACTGGGCCGCAGACCGTGCCACCATATGCCGACCCCATAGAGCGCGGGTTGTCATAGCCGATATAGCAACCAGCCGCGATGTTGGACGAAAAGCCCACAAACCACACATCCTTGGCATCGTTGGTCGTGCCGGTCTTGCCAGCAATTGGCACGGGCAGGTTAATGCCCTTGGCCGTGCCGCGCTGCACCACACCTTCCAACATCGAGGTCAGCTGATAGGCGGTGATCGCATCCATCACGCGTTCGCGGTTGGACGTAATATTGGGCAATTCGCGCGGGTTCAGCGATGCCAACTGGCAATCATTACACACGCGCTGGTCGTGGCGGTAAATCGTTTTGCCATAGCGGTCTTGGACACGGTCCACCAAGGTGGGTTCCACCCGTTCGCCCCCATTCGCAAACATTGCATAGGCGGCGACCATTTTGAACAAAGTGGTTTCTTCTGACCCCAAAGAGTTCGCCAAAAACTGCCCCATGCGGTCATAAACCCCAAAGCGTTCGGCATAGCTTGCAACCACGTCCATGCCAATTTCTTCGGCAATCCGCACGGTCATCAAGTTGCGCGACTGTTCAATCCCGGTGCGCAGCGTGGTGGGCCCATAGTATTTGTCGGATGAATTGCGTGGCCGCCAGATGCCTTGGGGGGTGTTCACCTCAATCGGGGCATCGACGACGATGGTCGCAGGGGTAAAGCCGCTGTCGAGTGCTGCCGCAAACACAAAAGGTTTGAAGCTGGAGCCGGGTTGACGCTGCGCCTGGGTCGCGCGGTTAAAGACGGAATGTTGGTACGAAAACCCGCCCTGCATCGCCAAAACGCGGCCCGAATCCACGTCCATCGCCATAAACGCGCCTTCAACTTCGGGCACTTGGCGCAAGGTCCAGCGAATAAAGCTGCCATCCGCATCCTTGGTCATGGCGCGGATATGCACCACGTCGCCCACCGACACCAAATCGCCCGCAACCCGCGCTTTTTTCCCCAAACGCCCGTCCGATTGGCGTTTGCGTGCCCAAGTCACATCCTCGGCCGGGATGGTGCCAAGGTCTGCCACCCGTTCGATGCCAACGGTCGCATCGGTTTCGCCCACGGCCAGCACCACAGCAGGCCGCCAGCCGTCAATATCGCGGGCAATATCGGTGGCGGCCAAGGCGTCACGCCAGCTTTCCTCGGACGACAAAAGGCTGGGGTCGATGGTCTTGCGGGTGCCGTTCCAAACGCCAATGCCGCGGTCAAAATTTTCAAGCCCGGCTTGCAGCGCTTTTGCCGCCTCGGCCTGCAATTCGCGGTCGACGGTGGCGCGGATGGTCAGGCCACCGCCGAAAAATTCATCCTCTCCAAAGGTGCCGGACAATTGGCGGCGGATTTCATCGGTGAAATAATCGCGTGGCGGCAAAGCATCGCGAAACGCCGGATAATCGCCATTTTGCACGGATTTCAGCGGCAGTTCTTTTTCCGCTCGGTAAACATCCTCAGAAATATAGCCGTTTTGCCACATTTCGCGCAGCACATAATCGCGGCGTTCGGTCACGCGCTGTTTGGCGGTGACGGGATGATAGCGCCCCGGCGCTTGCGGCATGGATGCCAGCATTGCCGCCTCATGCGGGGCAAGTTGTCCCAGCGTTTTGTTGAAATACGTCTGCGCGGCGGCGGCCACCCCGTAAGAGTTTTGACCGAGGAAAATTTCGTTCAAATAGAGTTCAAGAATACGGTCCTTGGACAGTGTCTCTTCAATCCGCGTGGCCAGAATGATCTCTTTGATCTTGCGTTCGGCCTTGCGTTCGCCGCCCAGCAAAAAGTTTTTCATCACCTGCTGCGTGATGGTGGACGCACCGCGCACGGTTTCGCCACGGGTTTTGATCGCCTCGACCGCCGCCGCCGCGATGCCGCGCGCATCATAGCCGTGGTGGGTGTAAAAGTTTTTATCCTCGGCACTGATAAACGCGTTTTTGACCAAATCGGGAATTTCTTGCGAGCTGGCAAAAATTCGGCGTTCTTTGGCAAATTCGTCCATCATCGCCCCTTCGCCGGAATAAATCCGGCTGATGGTGGGCGGGCTGTATTGCGCAAGGCTTTCGTGGCTGGGCAAGTCCTTGCTGTACATGTAAAAAACCGCGCCAATCGACAGCGCGACAAAGAACAAACCCATCGTCACAAGGGTGAACAGGCCGCCAAAAAATGAACCGATAAACCTGATCACGGCAGCGTCCCCATGTTTTCCAACCTGTCCTATATACCGCATATAGCGTGGGGTCAAAAGCTGTCCCCTGCGTTAAGGAGTATTTTTGCTGATTTTTGCGTGAACGGGTCAGGGTTTTGGAACGCCCGCCCCACCAACCCCGGCCAGCGCGGCCTCGGTATCGGCCCATTGCGCTAGGCCGGTTTGCAGCGCGCCCGCCATCCGCGCCCGCCACGCAGGGTCCGTCAACCGCGCCAGATCGCGCGCTGACGATAAAAACCCCAATTCGATCAATAAAGACGGGATATCGGGACTTTTCAGCACCGAAAACCCACCCGATTGGATGGGTCTGCGGTGCATCCGCAACCCTTCGGCCTTGATGCTGGTTTTCAACGCCTCGGCCAAACGGTCCACGCGGGGGGCATTTTCGGTGCGCGCCATGTCCATCAAAACATTGGCGATCAGATCATCTTGTTCGGTCAAATCGACGCCGGCCAGCAAATCATCGCGGTCGTGGCGTTCGGCCAATGTGCGGGTGGCGGCATCGCTTGCTTCATCGGACAGGGTGTAAAGGGTGGCGCCCGACGCGTCCCCTTCGGCCAGCGCATCGGCGTGCAGCGATAACAGCACATGAGCGCCCGCCGCCCGCGCGATGGAAATGCGCGCCTCCAGTGGAACAAACACATCATCATCGCGGGTTAAAATCACCAAGGCATTGCCGCTGCGTTGCAACACCTCTTTGAATTCGCGCGCAAATGTCAGCATCAAATCCGCCTCGCGC
Source organism: Pseudorhodobacter antarcticus (assembly GCF_900110135.1). Classification (GTDB taxonomy): domain Bacteria; phylum Pseudomonadota; class Alphaproteobacteria; order Rhodobacterales; family Rhodobacteraceae; genus Pseudorhodobacter; species Pseudorhodobacter antarcticus. Next base: position 121,744 of record NZ_FOCO01000003.1, read on the forward strand.
AGCCCGTCACGTTCGGCACCCGGGTCAAGGCCGCCGTGGCCGGGGTCCAGCACCACAACCAAAGGGCCAACGCCGCGCGGGGTGATTTTGGGCAAATCGGCGGGTTTGGGCGGCACCCAAGCCTCGGGTTCGGGCTTGGCGGCCAGCAAGGCAAATTCGGCGGCGTCAATCGGGGCCAGCGTCACGTCAATCATGGTGGCGCCGTTTTCGGTGGTCATACCCGCCCCTGCCACGCCGTAAGGCCCGGTCAGTTCCAACACCAAGCGCGACCAGCCCGGTCGAAACACACCCGCGCGCAGGTCCGCAACCCGATCGGCATCGCGCGTCATGTCGATGATTTGTGAAAAATCCACCTCGCGCGTGTCCAAGATCAGGCGCGGCGGGTTGTCCAGCACCCGCACCCGCCACGGCACGGGTTGCGAAATGGCAAGGCGCAAGACCACCCCCCGCCCTTTATCACTAAGGCTGGACGCGCTTGCATCCAACCGGGCGATGGCAGACAGGGTTTGCGCGGGTTGGGTTTGCACAGATTGGCTTTGCCAAAGTTGGGTTTGCCCCGCCACAGGCGCGCCCAGCATAAAGATCACGGCCAAAAAGGCCAAAACTGCCCGCATCACACCTGCCCCCGTTTTTAGGCGCCCTTTATCGCGCAAAGGCGGTAAAAAGTAAATTCACAGCTTGGCGGGTTTGTGCTGATACGTCGCCATAAAGGCTTGCAGCCGCGCAATCCCTTCGACAATTTCCGGCGTGCTGCGGGCATAGGAAAACCGCAAGGTTTGCCCGCCGCGAATGGGGTCAAAATCCAGCCCCGGTGTGACGGCCACGCCCGCTTGGTCCAAAATCTGCGCGCAAAACGACAGGCTGTCACCCGTTAAATCCGCCACATCGGCATAGATGTAGAATGCCCCATCGGGGGGGGCGATTTTGGTGAAACCTGCCGCTGCCAATCCGTCCAGCATCAACTGGCGGTTGGTGGCGTAAACGGTGCGGTTCGCCTCCAATGCATCAATACAGTCCAGTGCCGCAAGCGCCGCGATTTGGCTGGCATGGGGCGGGCAAATGAACATGTTCTGCGCCAGCCGTTCAATCGCGCGCACATGATCTGCGGGCACCACCATCCACCCCACGCGCCAACCTGTCATGCTGAAATATTTGGAAAATGAATTGATCACATAGGCCTGATCGCTGATTTCCAGCGCCGATGTCGCGCGCTCATTGTAATGCAGCCCGTGGTAAATCTCATCCGAGACAAAGGCGATGCCCCGCGCGGCGCAATGGTCCATCAGCGCCTTTAACGCGTCATGCGACAACATGGTGCCGGACGGATTGCCGGGGCTGGCCACGATCAACCCCGCTATATCCACGCCTGCCAAATCCGCCGGGGTAGGCTGCAAACGATTGGCGGCACTGGTGGGGATGCCCACGGGGGTCAACGACAACGCGCGCAGAATTTGGCGATAGGAGGGATAGCCGGGTTCGCCCAACCCCACACGGTCGCCCGCCTCAAACAGCGCGGTGAACGCCAGCAAAAACGCGGCGGAGGAGCCGGAGGTGACGATCACCCGCGCCGGGTCAAGATCCACCCCGTACCAACGCTGGTAAAGCGCGGCGATGCCTGCCCGCAATTCCGGCAACCCAAGTGCCACGGTATACCCCAGCGCGCCCTGCCCCATCGCAACCGCCACCGCATCGCAGGCGGCTTGTGGTGCCCCGGTGCCGGGCTGGCCCACCTCCATATGAATGATGCTGCGCCCTGCCGCTTCATGCGCGCGCGCCGCCTCCATCACATCCATCACGATGAACGGATCGACATTGCCTCGGTGTGATGTGCGCATGATTGGCCCTTTGGTTTGACTGGTCACGGGCATTTTGGTTGCCCTGCCCCCCTGCAATCGGGCATGAGGGGGAAAAGGTCAACAATCAGCCCGCACCTGCGGGATGTGAAAACGGAGCAGAACATGAAAAAACTGATCGCCACCACCGCCCTTGCCTTGGCACTGGCCACGCCCGCGCTGGCGCAAAGCACAATGACAGACGCCGCGCGCACCGATTTTCGCACCGAGGTCCGCGCCTATCTGATGGAAAACCCCGAGGTGCTGATGGAGGCAATTGCGGTGCTGGAAGATCGGCGCAATTCCGATGCGGTCGCAGGCGATCTGGAAATGCTGCGCGTCAACGCGGATGAGATTTTCAACGACCCTGCAAGCTGGGTTGGTGGCAACCCCGACGGCGACATCACTTTGGTCGAATTCATGGATTACCGCTGTGGATATTGCAAAAAAGCGTTTGAGGAAGTGTCGGAACTGATCAAATCCGATGGCAATATCCGCTTTGTTGTCAAAGAGTTCCCGATTTTGGGCGAACAATCCGAAATGGCATCCCGCTTTGCCGTGGCGACCTTGCAAGTCGCGGGTGCCGATGCTTATGAGGCGGTGCATGACGCGTTGATGGTGATGCGCGCAGAGGTGAGTGTGGAAACGCTGACCGCCCTTGGCAATGATGCCGGGCTGGCCGATGTGGCCGCCGTGGTGGCACGGATGAACGCGCCCGAGGTAACAGCCGTGATCGAGGCGAACCGCGCGCTGGCCACCCGGATGGACATCAACGGCACCCCGACCTTTGTGATCGACCAGACATTGGTGCGCGGTTATGTGCCATTGGACGGGATGCGGCAGATTGTGGAAGGCCAGCGCAAAGGCTGATGTTGGCGGCCAGCGCCGGGGGGCTTTACGGTCCCCCCGCGTTGGTTGGTTTTTGACCTAAGGGCACACAAACCGCCGCCACAGTTAGGTATTTTTACCAAGATGAATTGGTGGCGTATGCTTACGCGGTGTTCGCTGCTGCCTCAGCCTCCGCTGCGGCGGCCTCAAGTTCGGCGGCTTTGCGTTCGACCTGTTCAACAATATGCTCGATCATCGCGTCATTGCCCAACTTATGGCTTTGCTTGCCCGCCAAATACACCATGCCAGACCCCGCACCGCCGCCGGTAAAGCCGATGTCAGTCATCAACGCCTCACCCGGGCCATTCACCACACAGCCGATAATCGACAGGCTGAGCGATGTGGTGATATGCGCCAAACGGTTTTCCAATTCGGAAACGGTTTTGATCACGTCAAACCCTTGGCGCGCACAAGACGGGCAGGAAATGATGGTGATGCCGCGGTGGCGCAGGCCCAGCGATTTCAGGATTTCAAAACCAACCTTCACCTCCTCCACCGGGTCGGCGGACAGCGACACACGGATGGTGTCACCGATACCGGACCAAAGCAAGTTGCCAAGGCCGATCGCAGATTTCACGGTGCCCGATTGCAGGCCCCCCGCCTCGGTAATCCCCAGATGAATGGGGGCATCAGTGGCATCGGCGAGTTGCTGGTACGCGGCGGCGGCCATGAACACATCGGACGCTTTGACGCTGATCTTGAAGTTGTGAAAATCATTGTCTTGCAGGATTTTGATATGGTCCAACCCGGATTCGACCATCGCATCCGGGCAAGGTTCGCCGTATTTTTCCAGCAAGTGGCTTTCCAGCGACCCGGCATTGACGCCAATGCGGATGGAACAGCCGTAATCCTTGGCTGCTTTTATCACCTCACGCACCCGTTCGGCGCTGCCGATATTGCCGGGGTTGATGCGCAAACAGGCCGCCCCCGCCTCCGCCGCTTCAATCGCGCGTTTGTAGTGGAAATGGATATCCGCGACGATGGGCACCGGGCTTTCGCGGCAAATTTCGCGCAAGGCCAACGCGCTTTCGCGGTCGGGCGCAGACACGCGCACAATATCGGCCCCCGCCACCGCGCAGCGCTGGATTTGTTCAATCGTCGCTTTGATATCGGTGGTCAGCGTGTTGGTCATGGTTTGCACCGAAATCGGCGCATCGCCGCCCACGGCCACTTTGCCCACCATGATCTGGCGCGATTTGCGGCGCGCAATATTGCGCCACGGACGGATGGGATTATGGGTCATAGCACACTCACGCCAAAGGAAAACGATTGCCCTATAGCTAGGACGGATGCACCAAAAGGGCAACCGCCCCGTTGGTCGCATCCCGCAAATTCGGCGTTACAGCGAGGGGCTGGACGGGCAAAGCACCAGCGCGTTATCCGCATCGGCCACGGCCACGGATTGCCCAGTTTCAACCGAAGGGAACCCCGTTTGCACAGCGTCCGCCGTCAGCACCACACCCTTGACCACCTGCGCGCCGGGCGCAGAAGGGCCAAAGGTTTTGCCATTCACGGTGAAATACACCGACCCTGAATTGCCGGCGCGCAGCACTGGCGCATCCTCCATCAGGGGCACCGAATAGCGTTCGCAGGCGTCCAGCACCTTTTCAAACAACACCGTACCATCCGCAGACGACACCCGCACCCAAGAGGGGCGCACGGCCAAAAGTTCAACGGTGTTGGGGTCAGCCGCCATAACCTGCACAGCGCTATCGGCTGCAACAGCCGCATCAGCCACGGCAACTTGCATCTGCGGCAACCGCTGCGGATTGATGGATGCAATGGGACCATCGCGCGCGGTCAGCACAGGCACATCCAACGCTTGGGGGCGATACAGGCGATCAGACCCCACAGGCGCTTGCGTGTTCGCCGCAATGGATAGGGGCGCTGCCGGGGTGATTTCCGCCACGTCGGGCGCGGACCGCACCAGAGGGGCCACAGCCTGCACATTGCCCAACGGATCAATTTCGGCCACAACCAGCGGCGCTTGATCGACGGGGGCCAGTTGCACGCGCTGCACCTCTTGCAACACCGACCAGCCGCCATAGCCCAAACCACCAATCAGCCCCAGCAGCACCAAAAGTGAGCCGACGGCCCCCGGTTCCACACGCGACAACATGGTTTCTGTGCGCGGCACAAAGCTGGCGTTTGGGTTGGCCAGCGGGTCGCCAAAATCTTGCACACGGCTGCGCGCTTGGGTAATACGGGCCGGGGATGCGGCGGCGGACATGCCATGCGCCAGCGTAAAATTCGCTTCACGGCAGAACTTGGCATAGGCCACATCTGGGTCCATACCCAGATAGCGCGCGTAAGACCGCACATACCCCGCGACAAACCCTTGGGTTTCAAACGCGGAAATATCACAATTTTCAATGGCGGCGATGTAGGTGGCCTTCACTTTCAACTCGCGTTGAACATCCAGCAATGACTTGCCCAAGGTCGCGCGTTCCCCGCGCATCAAGTCGCCTAGGCGCAAATCGAAATCGTCAAACCCTTTGGGCTTGTCGCTTTCCTGCGTCGAAGGTACTGTCCTCCGGCCGATCATACATTAAGCCCCGTTCGCTGCCCCAAAAAATACCCGAGTCGGTTTTTCCCCACTCAGAGCCCGTCTATTGTGGATAAGGTAGCATAATACAACCAACTTTGCATACGCAGAATTGATTAGGCCGACATCTCGGCACGATTCAGCGCACATTGCTGCCAAAGCGTGTCCATTGCCCGCACCAACATGTCGATTTGCGACGGATCGTGAACAGGTGACGGGGTAAATCGCAGCCGTTCGGTGCCGCGCGGCACGGTTGGAAAGTTGATCGGCTGCACATAAATGCCGAACCTGTCCAGCAAAAGGTCCGACAACGCCTTGCAATGTACCGGATTTCCAACATGCACGGGCACGATGTGGCTGCCATGATCAATCAGCGGCAGACCGATGGATTTCAAACGATCCTTCAGGATGCGCGCGTGCAACTGCTGGGCATCGCGCAAATGCTGCGCGGTTTTCAAATACCGCACCGATGCCGCAGCCCCCGCCGCGACCGCAGGCGGCATGGACGATGTAAAGATGAACCCCGGCGCATAAGACCGCACCGCGTCACACATCTTGGCCGATGCCGCGATATACCCGCCCGCCACGCCGTAAGCCTTGGCCAGCGTGCCGTTGATGATGTCCAAACGATGCATCACGCCGTCCCGTTCCGCCACCCCTGCCCCGCGCGGGCCGTACATGCCAACGGCATGCACCTCATCAATATAGGTCAGCGCGCCAAATTCATCGGCCAAATCGCAAATCGCAGCGATGGGGCCAAAATCACCGTCCATCGAATAGATGGATTCGAACGCGATCAGCTTGGGCACGGCAGGATCATCGGCGGCGAGCAGTTCACGCAAATGCGCCACGTCATTGTGACGAAACACCCGCTTGGCCCCGCCATTGCGCCGCACACCTTCGATCATCGACGCGTGGTTCAACGCATCGGAATAAATGATCAGACCGGGAAACAGCTTTGGCAGCGTCGACAGCGTGGCGTCATTGGCATTATAGGCTGATGTGAACACCAGCGCCGCCTCCGTGCCGTGCAAATCCGCCAGCTCCGCCTCCAACCGATTGTGATAAACGGTGGTGCCCGAAATGTTGCGCGTGCCGCCAGACCCGGCACCTGTGGCCGCCAACGCCTCGGTCATCGCGGCCAAAACTACCGGATGCTGGCCCATGCCCAGATAATCATTGCCGCACCACACCGTGATGTCACGCTGCGTGCCATCGGGCTTGCGCCACACGGCGGCAGGATAAGCGCCTTTTTGACGTTCAATATCAATGAACGTCCGATAGCGCCCTTCGTCATGCAAACGGTTCAGGGCAACATCAAGGGCAGCGTCATAGTTCATAAATCTCTCCAAGCGTCCCACCGCAGATATAGGTGGGTTTGGGCCAATTCACAACAGAATCGGTTTTGTAGCTTTGATATGCATCAAATGATATATCTGACAGGGGGCAATTTGCCGCCCCTTTGTCGCCTTAGCCCGGATCAACGACCGCCACGGCGCAATCTGTGGCACCTTTATCGGCGCAGGCCTGCACTGCCGCCTCTGGTGCTTGCGCGCCAAACCCAAGGCCAAAAAAGCCGGTTTGCGCCGAAATCGCCATCGCGCGCGGGCCTTTTTGCTTTTTGTAATCCCCGGTCAGCACCAAAGTGCCCTCCAGCGACAGTTGGAAATCGCGCGCCGCCCATTTTTTGGGGCGCACAAGCCCTGCCAGCACACACTCCGCCCCGCCTTTGCGCGCGGCGTTACAGCCAGCCAGCGCTGCGGCCGCAGCCGCCTCGGCGCTGTGATGGTTGGCGACCAAAACGGTCGCCTCCGATGTCAGCAACTCCTCCTCTGGGGCGACGGCCACGGCGGCGTAATAGGCGTAATCCTTGACCACAGATTCAAGCAAGGCCGCATTATCCGCCAACAATCCCGGCACGGGCAGCATTTCCACCGATGCGCCTTTGGGGGAAAACAGATTTTTGCTGGCCACCTCATAGCTGATGGGCTCGGCACCCGCCGCTGTCGCCATCCCACACAGCAGCAGCGCCGCCATCAAACCCTTGTTCTGCATTTTGATACCCACACTTGACCCGATTTGCCCCAATTTAACCCGTTCCGCCTGCCTTCACCAGCCACCCTAGACAGGGCGCGCGGGGCTGATACGCTGGCACCCATCACAATCCGGAGAGTTTTGATGTCCCTAGACGCCGTCCTTGCCCGAATCGACACCGACCTGCCCCATGCGCTGGACCGTTTGTTGGACCTGCTGCGCATCCCATCCATTTCCACCGACCCCGCGTTCAAAGGCGATTGCGACCGCGCCGCCGATTGGCTGGTGGCGGATTTGAAAACCCTTGGCTTTGATGCCTCCAAGCGCGAAACCCCCGGCCACCCGATGGTGGTGGCGCATTACGGCACGGATTTGCCGGGGCCACATTTGCTGTTTTATGGCCATTATGACGTGCAACCCGTTGACCCGCTGAATTTGTGGGACCGCTACCCGTTCGATCCGCAGATCGAGGAAACGCCCGCAGGCCGCGTCATTCGCGGGCGCGGTTCGTCCGACGACAAAGGCCAGTTGATGACCTTCCTAGAGGCGTTGCGCGCCTACCGCGCAGAACATGGCCGCCTGCCCTGCCGCCTGACGATTTTCTTGGAGGGGGAGGAGGAAAGCGGTTCGCCGTCCCTGATCCCCTTTATGCAAGACAACGCCGACGAATTGCGCGCCGATGTCGCCCTGATTTGTGACACCGGGTTGTTCGAGTCCAAAACCCCCGCCATCGTCACCATGCTGCGCGGGCTGTTGGGCGAAGAAATCACCATTCATGGCCCGAACAAAGACCTTCATTCCGGCATGTATGGCGGGTTGGCAATGAACCCCATCCGCGTTTTGTCGCGCATCATTGCAGGCCTGCATGATGATACGGGCCGCATCACCGTGCCGGGGTTTTATGACCAGGTTCCCGAACTGTCGGACGATATGCGCGCGCAGTGGCAGGGATTGGCGTTTGATCACGCGCGCTTCCTTGGCGATGTGGGCCTGTCCGTGCCCGCAGGTGAGGCGGACCGCACACCGCTGGAAATGATCTGGTCGCGCCCCACCTGTGAGGTAAACGGGATTTGGGGCGGTTATGCAGGCGACGGTTTCAAAACCGTGCTGCCCGCCATGGCCCATGCCAAAATCAGCTTTCGCCTTGTGGGCACCCAAGACCCCTTTGCCATCCGTGAGGCGTTTCGCGCTTATGTCACGGCGCAACTGCCCGTCGATTGCCGCGTTGATTTCAAAGGCCATGGCAACAGCCCCGCTGGCCAAATGTCTGTCGCGAACAAAGCGTTTGAGCCCGCCCGCGCGGCATTGACCGAAGAATGGGGGATTGCGGCGGCCTATGTTGGCTGCGGCGGCTCCATCCCGATTGCCGGATATTTCAAGACCTATCTGGATATGGACGCCATGCTGATTGGATTTGGTAAGGATGACGACCAAATTCATTCGCCGAATGAAAAATACGATGTGCAAAGTTTTCACAAAGGTATTCGGTCTTGGGCGCGGATATTGGAACGGCTTGCGGTTTGAGGCGTTTGGTTTTTGGACGACCGCCGGGGGTTTCACACCCCCGGACCCCCGTGAGGTATTTTTACCAAGACGAATGAGGGCGCGATGAATGTTGAGATTAGAGATATTTCTGGCGGCGACGAGGCGGCGTGGCGCGGGCTGTGGGGGCAGTATTTGGCGTTTTATGGCGTGACTTTGCCGCCTGCGGTGACGAACCAAACTTGGGGCCGCATTGTGGATGGCAGCACCGAACTGCGCGGCCGCTTGGCGGTGTTGGATGGGGAAGCAGTTGGGTTTGCGCTGCATCATTCACATTTATCAACTTGGGCGTCGAGTTTTGACTGCTACCTAGAGGATTTGTTTGTGACTGACGCCGCGCGCGGTTTTGGGATTGGCCGCGCCTTGATCGACGATTTGATAACGCATTGTCGCAGCACCGGGTATTCGCGGCTGTATTGGCACACCGACACCGGCAACGCGCGGGCGCGCAAATTATACGACAGCTACCCCCCCGACGATGGGCATGTGAGGTACCGTATCAAGATTTAAGGTATTGGGTGAAAATGGCGCGGTTGACGGGGCTCGAACCCGCGACCCCCGGCGTGACAGGCCGGTACTCTAACCAACTGAGCTACAACCGCGCATTTTCAATCACGTTCGGGCGGGCGGATGGCTGGCGCGGTTGACGGGGCTCGAACCCGCGACCCCCGGCGTGACAGGCCGGTACTCTAACCAACTGAGCTACAACCGCGTATGCCATCCGGGCCCGCCCGAACGTCAGGGGGTATTACGGCGCGGGGGGAACGGCGTCAAGCGGCCAAAACGGTTTTTTCACCGATCAGGCGCGGGAATAAATTCGGCGTCATCACCGGGGGGCAACCGAAAGCGGCCATGCGCCCAATCGCCTGCGCGCCACGCCTCTTTGGCGGCATCAATCTTGTCCCGGCTGGAGGCGACAAAGTTCCACCACAGATGGCGCGGCCCGTTCATTGTGGCCCCCCCCAGCAGCATCAAACGCGCGCCTTGATCGCCTGCCTTTAACGATACGCTGTCACCGGGGCGAAACACCAGCATTTGACCTGTAGTGTAAGTTTGGCCTGCCTGTTCCACGCCGCCTTGCAGCACATAGGCGCCGCGATCCTCATGGTTATCGGGCAAGGGAATCGCGGCCCCTGCTTGCAATATCACATCGGCGTAAAACACCTCCGACAGCATCGGGATGGGCGCGCGCGCGCCCCATGCGTCACCAAGGATCAGCCGCACCTCTTTGCCCTCGCCTTCCAAAACCGGCAAATCGGCTTTGGGGGAATGAACGAAATCTGCCGACGCCTCCTCCTGCGCGTCTGGCAGGGCCAACCAGGTTTGCAGCCCAAACAACGGCCCCGGTGCGCCCGGCCCATCCATCCGTTCGGAATGGGTGATGCCATTGCCCGCCAACATCCAGTTCACAGCACCCGGTTCAATCCATTGATCGGTGCCCAGACTGTCGCGGTGGTGGATGCGGCCCTGCATCAGATACGTCACCGTCCCAAGACCAATATGCGGATGCGGGCGCACATCCACACCTTTGCCGGTCAAAAACTCCACCGGGCCGAATTGATCAAAAAAGATGAACGGCCCCACCATTTGGCGCTTGTTGGACGGCAAGGCGCGGCGCACCTCGAACCCGCCCAAATCGCGCGCACGCGGGATGATCACGGTTTCAATCGCATCAACCGCATCGCCAACCGGGATATCGGGGTCAAGGGCGGGGTTCCAACTCATCTTATGCCTCCTATTGCGGGTTGGTGACACCCTAACGCAGCAGGGGTGTTCATAAAACCGCAACCCCTGCACGGGCGCTGTGCGAATATGCAAAGAGAGGGGGATGGTGGGTAATGACGGGCTCGAACCGCCGACATCTTCGGTGTAAACGAAGCGCTCTACCAACTGAGCTAATCACCCATCTGCGCGCTGGATAGCCCAAGGGTTTGCGCCACGCAAGGGGGGGCGTGTGATTTTTCGCAGCCGCCATCTACGCGCCCCCTTGGCCAATTGCAAATCCCCGCAATCCCATGCAACTTTGCGCCAGATGACAAAGGGGAACGACATGATCATTGGCCATATCGGCGTGCGCAAAGGGTCCAAAGGGGTGCCGGGCAAGAATTTTCGCCCCATTTGTGGCAAACCCCTGATGGATTGGTCGCTGGACCAGTTGTTCGCAGAACCGCGCGTGGATGCGGTCGTGGTGTCCACCGATGATGAGGCGATGTATGCCCATGCGGTGGCGCGCGGTGCTTTAGATATTGGCCTGCGCCCCGCCCATTTGGCCACCGACACGGCGGGCAAATTCCACGTCTGGCAACATGCGCTGGAGGTGACAGAGGCGATCACAGGCCCCGCGACCGCCTTTCTGGACCTTGATTGCACATCGCCGTTGCGCTTGCCCAGTGACATCACGGCGGCGCTTGATTTGTTCGCAACCGCGCGCCCCGATATGGTGATGTCGTGCTGCGATGCGCGCAAAAACCCTTATTTCAACCTTGTGGAACCCGATGCCACGGGCGCGCTGCAAGTGTCCAAACCCCTGCCCGGCCGCGTGTTGGCCCGCCAACAGGCTCCCGTGGTGTACGAACATGTCGGCGTGGTTTATGTCGTCGCCCCCGATTATCTGCGCCGCGCCGAAGGGCTTTATGATGGCCGCGTCATCCCTTACGTTTTATCGGCTGAACGCTGCCACGACATCGACAGCCCATTTGATTGGCGCATTGTCGAATTTTTGCTGCAACAGCAAATTGACGCAGGGCTTAAGCCAGCAGCGTAGAAATCCCCGCCAAGGTGCGCTGGGTCGCCCCGGCATGGGCGGCAAAAAACGCCTCAATCTGGGCGGGGGTCGGGTCATTGCGGGCGATCAGTGCTGCGGCGAGGGCCGCGGCATCTGGCACAGATTGCGCCACACCCGCCGCGCGTGCCTCTTCAAACGGATACTCGATGGTAAAGGTTTCCGGCCCCACCAAAACGGGTTTTTTTAACGCCAACGGCTCAATAATATTATGCGCGCCTTTGGGGTTAAACCCGCCGCCCACCACCACGCGGGTGGCCATGGCGAGGTAGAAATACATCTCGCCCAGACTGTCGCCAAAGAAAACGTCGATGTCATCGGGCAAATCACCCGCTAAATCCGGCCCCAAAACCGCACTGCGCCGCGCCACCCGCAGCCCCGCCGCCGACAGGTCCGCCGCCACCGCATCAAACCGTTCCGGGCGGCGCGGAACATAGACAAACAACGTGTCGCGCGCGGCCTGCACCGCCTTTATGGCCGCGATATATCCCGCATCTTCTCCCTCAATCGCAGAGGCGATGACGACCACATCGCGCAAGGGCGCCACGCGCACACCCGCCGCCACCAAATGCGCAGGAATGGGCTGGTCAAACCGCAATTCCCCTGTAATTTCAATATTTTGCACGCCGACAGTGCCAAACCGCTGCGCCTGCATCTCGGATTTGACCAAAGCCCCGGCAAACCCCCGCATCACCTGCGCGCGCAGCCCCGTTTGCCCATCGCGGGCATAGGATTTGCTGGGATATTGCGCGTTGCACATGAACAAGGGCACACCGCGCGCGCGGGCCGCCATAATCATGCCCGGCCAAATCTCCACCTCCATCACCAACCCGTATTGGGGGCGAAAACTGCGGAAAAATCCCACAAACCAAAGGCCCATATCAAACGGCACCCAGACCACCCGCACCCGCCCCGCCGCAATTTGCGCTGCATAAACGTGCAAGGATGAGCGCCGCCCCGCCGGGGTGAAATGGGTCACAACCACTCGTTCGCCGCGCGCCAGCAGCGCATCAATCAAGGGCACTGCCGACCGAAACTCCCCCAATGACACCGCATGCACCCACACGGCCCCCGGCATCGGCGCGCCATAAATCCCAAATCGTTCCGCAATATGGCCCCGGTAATCGGCATCCTTGCGACCGCGCCGCCACAAATACAGCAGCACAAACGGCAACCCCACACCCCACAAAACTGCATAGGCCCACAGCGCAATCCGCAACCGCCAACCCGGAAATCCCGTCACCGCCGCAGCCCCAACACTTGCGCCGCCAGCGCGTCCAACGGGGCCGCGCGCCGCACCAGCGATTGGCCGCGCAACCCCATCTGCGCCAAATCGGGGTCGGTCAATGCCGCCACCAATTGACTTGCATCCAACACTTGCCGTGCCGCTTGGCCTGCCTGCAACTGCGCATAATCATGGGTAAAATTTGCCACTTTTGGCCCGTGCAACACCGCACATCCCAAACATGCCGCCTCCCACGGGTTATGCCCTTCAACCGCGCTGAAACTGCCGCCAATCAAGGCGGCGCGCGCGCAGCGATACCACAGTCCCAATTCGCCAAAACTATCCGCGACATAGACGGGCTGCCCCGCTAGCACATCGCCCGCACGCCGATGCGCCGCAGGTACGGCCAAGGCCAAATCACGCGCCGGATCGCGCGGGGCCAGCACCAGCAACCAACGCGGATCGGCGGCAAAAAGCGCCGCTTGCGCCGCCAACGCCACCGCCTCATCCTGCGGGTGGGTCGATGCGGCCACCCACACCATCCGCCTCGCAAACTGTGCTTGCACTGCGGCCCATGCATCCGGGTCCGCGCTTAAAGGCGGCGCTGCCGCTTTCATCGACGCCATAACGCCCACGCCCACCGCCCCCAGCGCCGAAAGATTGGCCGCACTGCGCGTATCCTGCGCCAAAATCAGTTGAAACCGCGTCAAAAGATCGGCGTATAACGGCCTGATAATCTTGCGTTTTCCCAATGACGCACCCGAAATCCGCGCATTCAAATAGGCCAGTGGAATCCGCCGCCTGTTCGCCTCATACACCGCCACGGGCCAAATCTCTTGGTCCGACCACACCGACAAATCGGGGCGCCAATGGTCCAAAAACCGCGCCACAAACCGCGGCGCATCCAGCGGCAAATATTGGTGCTGCGTGCGCGCGGGCAAGTTGCGCGCCAGCACTTCCGCCGATGACCGCGCCGACGATGTGATCAGAAAATGCGCCGCAGGGTCGGCGCGGCCCATCGCCTCAATCATCCCGCGCAGGGCCATCACCTCGCCCAAACCGACCCCGTGCAGCCACACCAACGGCCCCGCAGGGCGCGCCTGCCCCGCCTGCCCCAGCTTTTCGCGCCAGCGCACCCCATCCTCGCGCCCGCGCGCAAGACGGCGTTGCAAATGCCAAGGGGCCACCCGCCCCAACACCCGCGCCGCCGCGCGGTACAGTTGCAAAACCACCCCCGGCGCGCGCGCTTCAGCCATGATCGTGAAACGCCTTTTGCAACCCGCGCGCCCAAAACGCCGGATCGTTCAGCACATCCGCAAACCGCGCGGCCGCCGCACCCGACCCAAACCCCTCATCACGGGCATAGGGTTTGCCCCATTCGCCGTCCAAAAACCGCGCAATCGCCGCCCCGTCCCCCGCATCGGCAACCGAAATCGACACCGCATCGGCCCGGTTGTGCTGCCGCGTGCCAATGTCCAGCGATGCCACCCCCAAAAACGGCGCCTCACGCACCCCCGCGCTTGAATTGCCCACCATGCAGGCCGCGTTTTTCATCAATTCCGAAAAATGCGCAAACCGCATCGACGGAATCAAGCGAAACCGTTCTTTTGGCAGCGCGTTGATAACGCTGAAAATATCCTCAGACCCCGGATCATTGTTTGGGGCAATAATCACAAAATTGCGCCCCGACGCCTCCAGCGCGCCAAATAAATCGCGGGCCTGCGCGCCCATCGTGGCCTGCTCCGATGTTACGGGATGGAACACGCAAATCCCGTAATCCTCAAACGCAATACCGTAGCGCGCGCGCACCTCAGCAATGCTCACCCCACTCGGGGCAGAGTGAAAATCCAACTCGGGTGATCCGATCACATACACCGCAGATGCAGGTTCCCCCAGCGCCATAACCCTGCGCGCCGCCGCGTCAGAGCTGACAAAATGCGCGCTCGCCAGCTTGGTGTTGCAATGCCTGAAAATCTCATCAATCGTGCCGGAAACCTCGCCCCCCTCTACATGGCCGCAGCGAATATAGTTGGTGGCCGCAACCAAAGTGCAGGCCAGCGCCTCCACCCGGTCGCCATGCGTGATAATCAAATCGGGCTTCATTTCCGTGATGAAGTCCGAAAACCCCATGACGGTTTTCGCCAACACCATGTCTTGCGGGTCGCCCGGGCGCTGGTTCAAAAACTCATGCACCCGCACGCCCGCCATGCGCTGCACCTCCAGCTTGGTCAGGCCGTACCGCGCCATCATATGCATGCCGGTCACGAAAAACGACACGTCAAACCCCGCCCCCAACGCCGCACGCGCCAGCGGTTCCAGCTTGCCAAAATCCGCGCGGGTTCCGGTGACAAAAAGCAAACTGCGGGTCATGCGCCCTGCCTTTCAAACATCACAACAGTCCCACCAAGTGCGTTTGCCGATGGACACAACCCGTGCCCCGCCAGTGCCGCATAGACCGCCGCAATCTGATCATCCGCCAGCCGGTCTGGGTGCAATTCAATCACCGCCGCGCGCAGGCCGCTGGCATCCAACGCCGGGATCAACTCCGCCTCGCCGCCTTCAATATCGCAAATCAGAACGTCTGGCTTAAACTCTGCCATCCCGTCAGAAATCCCGCGCGTCGGCACCGCAATCGCCTCCCCCGCCCCCAAAAGCGAGCTGGAGGCAACAGATGTCGCCAGATAAAAAGCACGGGTTTCACCCGGCGCGGCATGCGGCACCAAAACGGCATGGTGCAATGCCACATTTGCAATGCCATGCGCTGCCAAAAAAATTGCGGTGTCCGGGATTATCTCCGGGTTCGCCGCAAACGATAAAACGCGTCCCGCTGCAGTGGCCGTTTGCGCCGCAAGTGCTGTGATAATCCCAAGCCCCGAGCCAACCTCCAAAACACGGTCGCTCGGTTTTATCGCGTGTCGCAGCCCCAGAATTTCCGGTTCTTCATAAATCCCGCGCGAAATCGCCATCAGCACTTTATCATTCATGCCCGCGCGGTTCATCAGCACGCTTAATCCACGATAGGCGATGCTGGTTTTCAACCCGGACGGTCGCCAGACCGTCACTTTGACCTTGGCCACGGCCCGCCCAATTTCACGGCCAATTTTCCACAGCGGGGGCAATGTCATTGTGCAACTTTCTTTGTGTCGGCCGCGTCTAACCCACCTGGTGCAAGTCCAGCGGTACAGCAAATGTGCCACCCGCAAATTGGAACCGCCTTGGCACCCGTCATAAAGGGTCTGCGGCGGTCTTACAACGCACCTCCCCCATAAAGGGTGCTGGGAGGGGCGACATATCGCCAGTGTCCACCGCCCGGCCAAACCCACGCCGCCACGCCACCGCCGCGCGGTCCTTGCTTTTCTTCAAAATCGGATAGGCGTAAAACTGTGTCATCGCAAAAGGATAGGCCGTATAGATTTGCTCTCGCGCCAGTGTATCTTGGATATGCCCCATCGCCCGGTCACGCCAATCGACCTTATCGCGGGCTGCCAAAACCGCCAGCCGCGCCGCCTCTAACCTTGGCGTTAAGGGCGCGCTGCACCGCAAAGTGGTTTCCAAAAACCCATCCGGCTGCGCAGCCATCCGCGCCAAAAAATCGCTTTTGGTATAAAGTCCCGCAATCTGCATTCCCGCCGCACGCATGGCTTTTGAAAAACCACGCTCACCGCGCCGTATTACCTTGTATTTGTTCGATGTCAGCCGCAATGCGCGCCAAAACGCCACGAACGCCGGATGCGCAAACGTCGCCGCCGGAATCATATAGCAATAGCTTTCCAAGAACCGCTCCGCACCCCGGTCACGCAAAATCGTGCCCGTCAGGTCGGCGCTTGATGCCTCCAACTGCGCCAGCATCCCCTCCTGCGGGACCACGGGAAACCAAATGCTGTCGTTCATCACCAATAGACGATCGGGCGCAATATCCCACGCCATCAGCTGCAAAATCCCATCGCGGTAACCGCCAAAGTCATAGCCAAAATTGGGCCGCACCATGATCCGCCAGCACACAGGCGATAACAGCGCGCGGTCCACCGACGACAGGGGCGCGTTTGACACCAAAAACGGCGCATATCCACGCGCGACCAAATGCGCGCACATCGCCTGCACGCTTAACGCAAGTCCATCGGGCTGGTACACCAAAACCAAGGCCAGCTTTGGCCCCAAACCCACGGCCCCATCTTGCACCGCAAACCCGGCGGTCGCAGCGCCCTTGCGCAAATGACTCCCACAGCGCTTCGGGTATCGCGCGCAGTTGCTGGCCAAACCGGGCCAGTTCGCGGCGGACCTTCCACCACGGCATCACGCCAAATCGCTCCACTTCAACTGGGTGTTGCGGGTCACGCTTCGGGTCAGGCGCTTGCCCACCACAGCGTCAAACTCATACCCTGCAATCTCGCCCGAACCCGGCCTGCGCGCCCAAATATCAGCCTCGGCAATCACATGGCCAGCCGCCAAATCGCGGTCCGCCACCACCGATGCACGCGCGAACCGGTATACGGGTTCTTCGGCCTCGGTGCGCCGTTTGGGGTTATTGGCGGCAATCCAAATCTCACGGCTCCGATCAATTAGATGCCGCAATTCGGACGGGTCCATCGAATTGATGATATCCGGCCCTTTGCGATACCGGCTGTCGGTATAATGCCGCTCCAAAATACTCGCCCCCAACGCGACGCTTGCCAGCGCCATTTCCGGCCCGATCGAATGGTCTGAAAACCCCACAACCGCGCGCGGAAATGCCGCTTTCAAATCGCTCACCCCTTGCAAGGACACAATCTCCGGCGGGCTGGGATACAGGTTGGTACATTCCAGCAGCGCATACTCCACCCCCTCCGCATCGAGTATCGCCACCGACGCCCGCACACTCTCAATCGTCTGCATCCCCGTGGACAGGATCACAGGCTTGCCCTTGCGCGCAATATGCCGGATCAGCGGCAAGTTATCCGCCTCGCCAGACCCGATTTTATAGGCGCACACGTCCAACGTTTCCAAAAAATCCGCCGCCGCGCGCGAAAACGGGGTGGACAGGTAA
The DNA here is from genome assembly GCF_900110135.1 of Pseudorhodobacter antarcticus. Lineage (GTDB taxonomy): Bacteria > Pseudomonadota > Alphaproteobacteria > Rhodobacterales > Rhodobacteraceae > Pseudorhodobacter > Pseudorhodobacter antarcticus. Next base: position 139,615 of record NZ_FOCO01000003.1, read on the forward strand.
ATCATCCCCAAACTCTCGGTATACTCTTTCAGGCTGCGCTCATCGTCCAAGGACAGCGCACAGGCCTCCATCACATGCCAGATCGAAACATCGGCATTGGGCGGAAAAATCTGTTTCGCCTCCTCCGTCATCTCATCTTCAATGATATGCGTCTGGTGCTTGATACACTCGCAGCCCGATAACGCTGCCAGCCGCACCATCTCGCGCGCCACATCCAAGCTGCCGCCGTGGTTGATGCCGATTTCCGCAATCACCAAAGGCGGGTGGCCGGGGCCAATCTCGCGGTTACCAATTTTCATCTCAATTCCCTTCAACTGGCCGCAGCCCATCCCGAAACCGCCGCATATTCGCGCGGTAACTTGCCGCCGATGCCAAAAGCCCCGCCTGCGCCGCCGCATCCAAAACCCGCACCACCCGCCCCGGCGCGCCCATCACCAAACTGCCATCGGGAATGTCCTTGCCTTCCGCAATCAACGCGCCCGCACCGATCAAACAGCCTCGGCCAATGCGCGCGCCGTTCAGCACGGTCGCCCCCATGCCAATCAAGCTGCCTTCGCCAATCACGCAGCCATGCAGCATCGCGCGGTGCCCAATCGTGCAGTTTTCGCCAATCACCAGCGGGAACCCCATATCGGTGTGCAACACGCAGTTTTCCTGAACATTGCTGCCCGCGCCCACCCGGATTTCCTCATTATCACCGCGCAAGGTGGCCCCAAACCAAACGCTCGCCCCCGCCTCCAAAACCACACGGCCAATCAGGTTGGCATCGGGGGCCACCCAACTATCGGCGTCCATATGCGGCAAAATCCCGTCCAAAGCATAGATCATCTGGCCTCAAACTCCTCATTCAAACCGCGCACAAAGCCTGACAGTTGCGGCTGGCGGTCACGGCGCAACCGCTCACCTTCCAAAATACTGCGCAGGCGGGCAAAGGTCTGGTCTAACTCGCGGTTCACCAGCACATAATCATATTCCGCCCAATGGCTTATCTCGGATTGGCTTTTCGCCATGCGTCCTGCGATCACATCGTCGCTGTCTTGCGCGCGTCCCCGCAGCCGGGCTTCCAATTCCGCAATCGACGGTGGCAAAACGAAAATCGACACCACGTCCCGCCCCAAAACCGAATTGCGAATCTGCTGGCCGCCTTGCCAATCAATATCAAACAACGTGTCGCGCCCCTCGCGCATCGCATCCTCTACCGGACCCTTGGGGGAGCCGTAGAAATTGCCAAACACCTCTGCATGTTCCAGCATTTCGCCGCCCGCAATCATGCCTGTGAACTGGTCATGGCTACGGAAATAATATTCCCGCCCGTCCGCCTCGCCCACACGCGGCGCGCGCGTCGTGGCGGATACGGAAAACCGGATGCTCGGGTCCCAGCCCATCAACAACCGCGCCAGCGTCGATTTGCCCGCGCCGGATGGCGACGACAAGATCAACAACAACCCCCGCCGCGTGGTGTTTTGCAAAGGTGTGTCCATCATCATTCCACGTTTTGAACTTGTTCGCGCATTTGGTCTATCACGATTTTCAGGTCAAGCCCAACCCGCGTCAACGCCACCGACTGCGCCTTGGCGCACAGCGTATTCGCCTCGCGCATAAACTCTTGCATCAAAAAGTCCAGCTTACGCCCAACCGGCGCATCAAGCGCTAACACCGCCCGCGCTGCCGCGATATGGGCCCGCAGTCGGTCCAACTCCTCGGTCACATCGGCCTTCACCACCAGCAATGCCAATTCCTGTTCAATCCGGCTTTCGTCAATCTTGTCAGTGGCTTCCAGCAATCTTCTCACATTATCTCTTAACGTGACCGCCGCACCCTCTCGCCGCGCCAACGCTTCATCCGCCGCCACATCGGTCAACGCGGCAATCTGTGCCACTTGTCCCAGCAACACCGCTTGCAACGCCGCCCCTTCGGCCGCGCGCACTGCATCCAGATCGGCCATCAGCGCAGGCACATCCGCCAGCAACGCCGCCAGCAGCGGCCCCACATCATCCTCTGCCACGCTCATTTCCACCACACCGCGCAGCGCCAGCACATCCGCTTGGCTTGCCTGCGCCAAGGTCACCCCCGTGGCCATCGCTTCGGCCTCCACCTCGGCCAGCATCACCAATGCCGCGCGCAACGCCGCCTTGTTCACCACCAGCCCCGCATCCCCCGCCGCGCGCGTGATCTTGCAGGCCACACTCACGTTGCCCCGGCTTATTGCCGCCGTGACAGCCGCGCGCACACCCGCCTCCAACCCCGGCACCCAGTCTGGCACCCGCAGCCGCAAATCCAACCCTTTGCCATTCACCGACCGCACATCCCAAACCCAAGAATGCACGCCCAACTGCCCGCGCCGCGTTGCAAATCCGGTCATCGAATGGGTCATCGGCCAAAACCTTCCTTAATTCTGTCAATCCGCGCGCGCGCCGCGTTGTTTACCATTTATACAGTTTACGCACCAAATGCGTTTGGTTTCGTGTAGATTAAGACTCGAGTAACACATCTTGCCATATCGTTAACCCTGACCGCGCCACACACCAAAGGCAAACATCAGATCCGATAGCAGAGCAGGAAGGACGTATCAACATAAGGGCCGTGCCGCATCGCGCGCAGGTAAGGACGCCATGACACAGACCTTTGCCAACGCAACCTGTTCCACCAGCCCCGTGGCCCAACTGCGCGCCTATTGGGAAGGGTTGCGCCCCGAAGGCGGCTTGCCCCAGCGCGCACAAATCGACCCGCGCGGCATCGAATCCGCCCTGTCCGCCACCTTTTTGATCGAACGGGTCGCTCCCGGCATCGCCCGGTTTCGCATCGCAGGCATGGACCTAGCCGATTTTATGGGGATGGAGGTGCGGGGCCTGCCGTTTTCCAGCCTGTTCAGCCCCGCCGCCCGCCCCGGCCTGTCCACCAGCTTGGAAACCCTGTTCCAATCCCCGGCGATTTTGACAATGGATATGGTGGCCGAACGCGGCATCGGGCGGCCCATGCTGACCGCCCGCTTGCTGGTCATGCCCTTGTTTGATGATCTGGGTCGCTTGACCATGGGCCTTGGCTGCATGGCGCTGTCGGGCAATGTGGGCCGCAGCCCGCGCCGTTTTGATGTGACAGGCACCACCCTGACCCGGCTGGACCGCCCCACCACCCCCATCGCCCGCATCCCCGGCTTTACCCCCACCGTGCATCAGGCCGAAACGCGCCAAGGCTTTGCGCAGGCCGCCGCCCAGTTTGATGCGCCAAAGGCCAAAACCGCAGCGCCCTATCTGCGCTTGGTCGAATAATCCCCAACAAAAAGGGCCCCCAACCGGGAGCCCTTTTAAAAACGACAAACGCGCCAACATCGCGACTTTCAAACCGCGCGCTTACATCGCGCCTATCAAGTCGCGCGCTTACATCGCGACGCGGCGATCGGCATTGCGCACCCGCGACAACTCCTCCGCCACCAAAAACGCCAGTTCCAGCGACTGGCTGGCGTTCAAGCGCGGATCGCAAGCAGTGTGATAACGGTCTGCAAGGTTTTCATCCGATACCGCGCGCAACCCCCCGGTACATTCCGTCACATCCTTACCGGTCATTTCAAAATGCACGCCGCCCGGAATGGTGCCTTCGGCCTGATGGATGCCAAAAAACTCGCGCACTTCGCGCAGCACCGATTCGAACGGCCGGGTTTTATACCCCGATGCCGCTTTAATCGTGTTGCCATGCATCGGGTCGCAAGTCCAAAGCACTTTGGCCCCTTCTTCTTGCACCGCTTTAATCAAGCGCGGCAAGTTTTCACCCACTTTGCCCGCCCCAAACCGCGCGATCAGCGTCAAACGCCCCGCCTCATTTTCGGGGTTCAGCTTGGCCATCAACACTTTCAAATCATCGGCAGTTGTCGTCGGCCCGCATTTCAACCCAACAGGGTTCAACACGCCGCGCGCAAATTCCACATGCGCGCCGTCTGGCTGGCGGGTGCGGTCGCCAATCCAAATCATATGGCCGGACCCGGCAACAGGCTGGCCCGAAATGCTGTCAATCCGGCACAGCGCCTCTTCATATTCCAGCAACAACGCCTCATGGCTGGTGTAAAAATCCACCTTCGACAGTTGGTGCGCAGTGGAACTGTCCACCCCCGCCGCCGCCATAAAGTCCAGCGCGTCCGAAATCCGGTTAGAAATTTCGCGATACCGCTCTGCCTTGTCATGCTCGGCAAATCCCAGCGTCCAGGAATGAACGCGGTGAATATCGGCAAAACCGCCCGTGGAAAACGCGCGCAGCAGGTTCAAACTTGCCGCCGCTTGGGTATAGGCTTGCAGCATCCGCGCAGGATCGGGGATGCGACTGGCCTGCGTTGCCTCAAACCCGTTAATAATATCGCCGCGATAGCTGGCAAATTCTTCGCCATTGATAATCTCGGTCGGCGCGGACCGTGGCTTGGCAAACTGCCCTGCCATGCGCCCCACCTTGATCACAGGCACCTTGGCACCATAGGTCAAAACCACCGCCATTTGCAGCATCACGCGCAACGTGTCGCGAATGTTATCGGCCGAAAATTCCGCAAAACTTTCCGCGCAATCGCCGCCTTGCAGCAAAAACGCTTTGCCTTCGGATGCGGCCCCCAATGCTGCCTTCAGCCGCCGCGCCTCGCCCGCGAAAACCAAGGGCGGGTATTTCGACAGCTGCGCCTCCACGGCCCCCAACGCCTCCGGGTCCAGATAATCGGGCATCTGCACCCGTGGCTTGTTGCGCCAATCGGCTTTTGTCCAGCTTTGGGTCATCGGTCACTCCGAAAGTTGTCTTATTGGCTGGGGGTATAGGCAAAGGCGCGCGAAATGCAAAGGCGAAAGGCACCAGCGCCCCTTGCCGCGCGCGCAATTTCCTGTTTCGGTGTGCGCCAGGTCTGTCATCGGGTAAAAAATGTCGCTTCCGCCAAAAAAAGCCACCTCTGTCAGCAAAGATACAGCGCCCAAACGCTTTGTGTTCCTGCTTTTGGACAAATTTACGATGCTGTCCTTTGCCAGCGCGATTGAACCGCTGCGCATCGCCAACCGCGTGATCGGCGCGCCGGTCTACGCATGGGTGCTGGCGGGCGAAGGGGACGGAATGGTGCAATGTTCCAACGGGGCCGCTTTCACCCTCGACATCGGGCTGTCGGAAATTGACCGCGACGATACGGTGCTGGTGTGCGGCGGCATCGACGTGCAAAAAGCCACGACCAAGGGCATCCTGAACTGGCTGCGGCGTGAGGCGCGGCGCGGTGTCGCCATTGGCGGTCTTTGCACCGGGGCTTATGCGCTGGCCAAGGCCGGGCTGCTAGACGGTAAAAAAGCCACCATCCACTGGGAAAACCAAGATGGGTTCCTAGAGGAGTTTGAGCAGGTCAAACTGACCCGGTCAATTTTCGTGATTGATGGCAACCGCATGTCCACGGCGGGCGGCACCGCGTCCTTGGATATGATGCTGAAAATCATCTCTGCCGATCATGGTGATGATGTCGCCAACACGGTCGCGGACCAATTGATCTATTCCACCATTCGCACCGATCAGGACACGCAGCGCCTGTCCATCCCCACCCGCATCGGCGTGCGCCACCCCAAACTGTCCCAAGTTATCCAGATGATGGAACAAGCGATTGAAGAACCCATCAGCCCCGCCGATCTGGCCGAGGATGTGGGCATGTCCACCCGCCAGTTGGAACGCTTGTTCCGCCGCTACCTCAACCGCTCGCCCAAACGCTATTACATGGAATTGCGGCTGTCCAAAGCGCGCAACCTGTTGATGCAAACGGATATGTCGGTGATCAACGTGGCGCTCGCTTGCGGGTTCGCCTCGCCATCGCATTTCTCCAAATGCTACCGTGCGCATTATTCCACCACACCTTACCGCGAACGCGGCACCCAAGGCGGGGTGCCGCTGCGTTTGTCTATCTAAGGCCCAAAATCAAGGGGTAATGCGAAACGCGGCCCCTTCATAAGCCGATAAAAACCAGATCGACCCATCCGGCCCTTCCACAATATCGCGCACACGGGCAGTTTCCTCCGTTTCAATCCGCGCCTCCGCAAACCCCGCCGGGTTCAGGCGCGAAATATAATCGCTGTTCAAACTGCCCGTGAAAATATGCCCCTTCCACTGCGGCCACAGCGCCCCGGAATAGACCATCAACCCCGATGGCGCGATGGACGGGTCCCAGTAATGCAACGGCTGTTCCATCCCCGGTTTCGCCGTGCCTTCACCAATCCGCAGGCCCGAATATTCGCGCCCATAACTGATCACGGGCCACCCGTAATTGCGCCCCGCCTCTGGCATGTTCACCTCATCCCCGCCGCGCGCGCCGTGTTCCACGGTCACCAACCGCCCGGCCAAATCCAGCGCCGCCCCTTGAATATTGCGGTGGCCATAACTGTACAGCCCCGCAAAGGCGCCCCGCCCCTCAAACGCAGGTTCCGTCAACGGCGCCCCATCGGCCGAGAATCGCAAGACCTTGCCTTCCGGCCCATCCAGCACTTGCGCCAAATCACCGTCGCCCCGGTCGCCTGTGGTCAAAAACACCGACCCATCGCGCGCCTCCACCAACCGTGACCCGAAATGCCGCCCGCCGCGCTGCGCCACGGGTTCCACCACCGCACGGAAATCCACCAACCGGGTCCCATCGCTGGACAAGGTGCCAAACCCTGCCGATGTGCCGGCCCCGCGCCCCACCGGGGCCGCAAACGACAGCCACACCCGGCGCGATGTCGCAAAATCACGCGGCACCATCACATCCAGCAACCCGCCCTGCCCGTCATCCGCCACCTTTGGCACCCCAGACACCGCCACTGCCGCCGCCCCCAAGGCGGGCAGAAACAACAACCGCCCCGCGCGTTCGGTCATCAACACCCCGCCGCCCGGCACGGGCTCAATCGCCCAAGGCTCCTCCAGCCCGGTGATGATCGGCGTGATCGTTTGCGCCTGCGCTTGCCCTAACGTCACCTGCGACAGCAACACAACCGCCAGCAGACCCGCCGCAAATCCCCGCATTTTTTCGTAAACCTTGGCCACATTCCGCATGGTTTCCCTCCTTTTCTTTTCATAACAAGGCGATTATTATGCGCCTCTGGACATAAGTCTATCTAGGGAGCGAACAATGAAAAAACTACTCTTGGCCACCGCAGCAACCGCACTTATGGCAGGCGGCGCTTTCGCCGAAGATGCCAAAATCGGTATCATTCTGGGCTTCACAGGCCCACTCGAATCCATCACCCCCGGCATGGCAGGCTCCGCAGAGCTGGCGATCAAAGAGGTCAGCGATTCGGGCAAATTCATGGGCGGCGGCACTGTCACCGCTGTGCGCGCCGACAGCACTTGCGTTGACGCAACCGCAGCCGCCGCAGCCGCCGAACGCTTGATCACCGCCGAAGGCGTCAACGCCATCATGGGCGCAGATTGTTCCGGCGTTACTGGCTCCATCTTGCAAAACGTCGCCCGTCCAAACGGCATGGGCATGATCTCGCCTTCCGCGACATCCCCGGGCCTGTCGACCGCCGAAGATGACGGGCTGTTTTTCCGCACGGCCCCATCCGACGCGCGCCAAGGCGACGTGATCGCAGATATCTTGACCGAACGTGGCGTGAAATCCATCGCGATTTCCTACACCAACAACGACTACGGCAAAGGGCTGTCTGACAGCATCGCAGCCGCTTTCACCGCCAAAGGCGGCACCATCACCGCAAACACCGCGCATGAAGACGGCAAGGCCGATTATTCCGCCGAAGTCGCCACTTTGGCATCGGCTGGCGGCGAAGTGTTGGTTGTTGCAGGCTACGTTGACCAAGGCGGCAAAGGTGTTATCCAAGCAGCCCTTGATACTGGCGCATTCAGCACCTTCTATCTGCCCGATGGTATGTTCGGTGCCAGCTTGATCGAGGCAATCGGCGCTGGCCTGAACGGCACCTACGGCACCGTGCCGGGCACCGACAGCGATGGCGCTGCCAAGTTTGCCGCATTGGCAACCGCAGCAGGGCTTGACCCAACATCCAGCTACACCGGCGAAAGCTATGACGCGGCAGCGCTGATGTTGTTGGCAATGGAAGCGGCTAAATCCACCAATTCCAAGGATTGGACCGCCAAAGTCATGGACGTGGCAAACGCACCGGGCGAACAGATTTTCCCGGGTGAACTGGCCAAGGCGCTGGAACTGATCGCAGCAGGCACCGACATCGACTATGTCGGCGCAACGGCTGTTGAAATGATCGGCAACGGCGAATCCGGCGGCAGCTTCCGCGAATACACCATCATCGATGGGGCTGTGGCGACCGACGGTTTCCGTTGATCTTGACCTAAATCACACGACCAACGGCCCGGAGGGTTCACCCCCTTCGGGCCGTTTCAATGGCAAAGCGGCGATACGACCGCAGGCCAAACTGAACGACCGGGGGGGAACACAGCACCATGATCAGCGTCCAAAATCTGCACAAGAAATTCGGGGCCTTCCGCGCAGTCGATGGCGCCTCGCTTGAAATTAAAACCGGCTCCATCACCGGGCTGATTGGCCCGAATGGCGCAGGCAAAACCACATTGTTCAACGTCATCGCCGGGCGTCTGCCCCCCACATCGGGGCGCGTTAAGATGGATGGTCGCGATATCACCGGCCTGCCCCCGCATGAATTGTTTCACAAAGGCCTGTTGCGCACGTTCCAAATCGCGCATGAATTCGGTTCCATGACGGTGCGCGAAAACCTGATGATGGTGCCCGAAAATCAATCGGGCGAAACGCTGTGGAACACTTGGTTCAAACGCGGCAAAATCGCCGATGAAGAACGCCGCATCCGCAACAAAGCCGATGAAGTGCTGGAATTTCTGACCATCAGCCATTTGGCCGATCAAAAAGCCGCCAACATCTCTGGCGGGCAGAAAAAACTGCTGGAACTGGGCCGCACCATGATGGTGGACGCCAAAATCGTGTTTCTGGACGAGGTGGGCGCAGGCGTGAACCGCACCCTGCTGAACACCATCGGCGACGCGATCATCCGCCTGAACAAAGAGCGCGGGTATACGTTTTGCGTGATCGAACATGACATGGATTTCATCGCCCGCCTGTGCGGCCCGGTGATTTGCATTGCCGAAGGCAAAGTGTTGGCCCAAGGCACGGTCGAAGAGGTCAAAAACGACGATCGTGTGATTGAGGCCTATCTGGGCACCGGATTGAAAAATAAGGTCAAAGCCAATGCGTGACAGGGACACTTGGGGCAAATCCCGGATGGATATTTTTGAACAGAAAAAGAAAGGGTGCGGTTTCGCATCTTTGGGGGCGTGATGGGGCAACCGTTTTTGATCGGGGACCAAATGACCGGGGGGTACGGCGCGGCCGATATTTTGCACGGCTGCACGATTGCTGTCGAAAAGGGTGAAATCGCCGTGATCGTGGGTCCGAACGGGGCCGGAAAATCCACCGCGATGAAGGCGGTGTTTGGCATGCTGAAACTGCGCGGCGGTTCCGTGCGGCTGGACGGTGAGGATATCACCACCCTTTCCCCGCAAGACCGCGTGGCCAAGGGGATGGGGTTTGTGCCACAAACCTCGAACATCTTTACCTCCATGACCGTACAGGAAAATCTGGAAATGGGCGCGTTTTTGCGCCGCGATAATATCAAGGACACGATGGCGCAGGTCTATGATCTATTCCCGATCCTGAAGGAAAAGCGCAACCAGCCCGCAGGCGAATTGTCTGGCGGGCAGCGCCAGCAGGTCGCCGTGGGCCGCGCATTGATGACAAAGCCGAAGGTGCTTATGCTGGATGAACCGACCGCAGGCGTCAGCCCGATCGTGATGGATGAGTTGTTTGACCGGATTATCGAAGTGGCGCGGTCGGGCATCTCCATTTTGATGGTGGAACAAAACGCCCGCCAAGCACTTGAGATCGCTGACAAAGGCTATGTGCTTGTGCAAGGGGCCAACCGTTTCACCGACACCGGCCGCGCGCTGATGGAAGACCCAGAGGTCCGCCGCAGCTTTTTGGGGGGTTGAGGCGATGGATATTTTGAACGCGCTTGTCACCTTCCTGAACTTTGTCGTGGTGCCTGCCACCGCTTATGGCGCGCAACTTGCGCTTGGCGCTTTGGGGGCCACGCTGGTTTACGGCATCTTGCGGTTTTCCAACTTTGCCCAAGGCGACACCATGGCCTTTGGCACCATGATCACCATTTTGATGACATGGTGGCTGCAATCGCTTGGCGTCAGTTTTGGCCCCCTGCCAACGGCCCTGTTGGCGCTGCCCGTGGGCATCGCTGTGACCGCGCTGTTTTTGCTGATGACCGACCGCGTGGTGTACCGGTTTTACCGCGCGCAACGGGCCGCGCCCACGATATTGGTTATCGTCTCGCTGGGCGTGATGTTCGTGATGAACGGCCTGACCCGCATCATCATCGGCGCGGAGGAGCAAAACTTTGCCGATGGTGCGCGGTTTTTGATCACAGCGGGCGAATTCAAGACATGGTCCGGCCTAGATGAAGGCCTTGCCATTCGCGCCAGCCAAGCGATCACCGTGGTCACCGCCATCATCGTTGTGGCATGGTTGTTTTGGTTTTTGAACAAAACCCGCACCGGCAAATCCATGCGCGCGTTTTCGGATAACGAAGATTTGGCGCTGCTGTCGGGCATCAACCCCGATCATGTAGTGCGGATAACGTGGATCATCGTGGCAGCACTCGCGACCATTGCGGGCGTGCTGTACGGACTTGATAAATCCTTCAAACCCTTCACCTATTTCCAACTGCTGCTGCCTATTTTTGCCGCCGCTGTTGTGGGCGGCCTTGGCAACCCACTGGGGGCCATCGCGGGCGGCTTTGTTGTCGCCTATTCCGAGGTGCTGGTGACCTATGCGTGGAAAAAGGTGCTGGGATACTTGCTGCCCGCCGATCTGGCGCCTGACAGCCTCGTGCAACTTTTGTCCACCGATTACAAACTCGCCGTCAGTTTCATCATATTGATCATCGTGTTGCTGTTCATGCCCACGGGGCTTTTCAAGGGGAAATCGGGATGAACACACGCAACCTGATCTTGTTCGCCCTGGTCGGCGTCCTTTATATCGCGACGGGCATGTTCCAAAGCTGGAACCTCGCGCTAAACATCCTCAACATCGGGCTTTTGTCCGCGATCATGGCGCTTGGCGTCAACATGCAATGGGGTTTTGCGGGCCTGTTCAACACTGGCATCATGGGGTTTGCGGCGCTTGGGGGGCTGGCGGTGGTGCTGGTGTCTGCGCCGCCCGAACCGGGGGGCTGGGCGATGGGCGGCTGGGGCATCCTGACCGGGCTTGCCTTTGGCGCGGCCGTTATCGCCTTTGCCACATGGCTGTACCGCCGCCTTGGCAAAGGGCCAGTGCGCACGCTTGTGCTGTTTGCCGTGCTTGGGGGCGGGTATTTCGCTTATCGCGCCATATTGGACCCGGCCACGGCGGCAGTCGAATCCTTTAACCCCGCCGTGGCCGGCAATATCGGCGGGCTTGGCCTGCCATCCTTGCTGGCATGGCCTTTGGGCGGCGTTATGGCGGCCATTGCCGCTTGGGCCATTGGCAAAATCGCGCTTGGCCTGCGGTCCGATTACCTTGCCATTGCGACACTGGGCATCGCCGAAATAATCATCGTGGTGATGAAAAGCGAGGATTGGTTGGCGCGCGGCGTGAAAAACATGATCGGCCTGCCCCGCCCTTGGCCCGTGCCCTATGAGGTGGATTTACAGCAAACTCCCGCCTTTTTGGAGTGGGCCGCGAATTGGGGGTTTGACCCTGCCGCCGCCTCCAGCATCCTTGTGAAACTGGTTTATGCGCTGTTGTTCGGGACGATTTTGCTGGGGGTGATCTGGCTGTCGGAAAAAGCGCTGAACAGCCCTTGGGGCCGGATGATGCGGTCGATCCGCGACAATGAAGTCGCCGCCGAGGCGATGGGCAAAGACGTGACCCGCCGCCATTTGCAAGTGTTTGTCATCGGCTCTGCCGTGATCGGCTTTGCGGGCGCGATGATGACCTCCATGGACGGGCAGTTGACGCCGGGCACCTATAACCCGCTGCGGTTTACGTTCCTGATCTGGGTGATGGTGATTGTCGGCGGGTCTGGCAACAACTGGGGCGCGGTGCTGGGCGGGCTGTTGATTGGTTGGCTGTGGCTGATCGTGGAAAGCCTGGGGCCGGGGGTGATGCAGATGCTGACGCTGGGCCTTGGCGAGGGGCCATTGAAAGCGCATCTGATCGAGTCCGCGCCGCATATGCGCTTGCTGACGCTGGGGGTGATCTTGCTGTTGGTGCTGCGGTTCAGTCCGCGCGGGTTGATCCCGGAAAAATAGGATTGCCCTGCGGGGCCCGCGCGGGGGGCTGCTTGCCCCCCGGACCCCCCAGAGGTATTTGGACCAACACGAAGCGCACGATGCAGGTTGCGACATTTTTTGTCGCAAAACTGCATGACGTGTTTCGCCGTTTCCGGCCATCCTAGTGCAAATTGTTAGGGGAACTGCTATGAAAAGTCATGTGCGCGTCGTTGTCATCGGGGGCGGCGTTGTTGGCTGTTCCGTGCTGTATCACCTGACCAAACTCGGCTGGTCCGATGTCATGTTGATTGAGCGGTCGGAGTTGACATCCGGCTCCACTTGGCATGCGGCGGGCGGGTTTCACACGCTGAACGGCGATACGAACATGGCGGCCCTGCAAGGCTATACCATTCGTTTGTATAAGGAGCTGGAGGCGATCACCGGCATGTCTTGCGGGTTGCACCATGTCGGCGGCATCACGCTGGCCGACAATACAGCGCGGTTTGAACAGCTGAAGGCAGAACGCGCCAAGCACCGCTATATGGGCCTTGAAACCGAGATTTTGGGACCAGAGGAGATTGCCAAGCTGACCGATGGGATGGTCAATTTGGAAGGGATTATCGGCGCGCTTTATGACCCGTTGGATGGGCATCTTGACCCGTCGGGCACTACCCACGCCTATGCGAAAGCGGCGCGGATGGGGGGGGCGGAAATTGTGTTGCACAACCGCGTTTTGTCGACCACCCAAACGCGGGATGGCTGGGAAGTGGTGACCGAAAAAGGCACCGTGACGTGCGAACATCTGGTCAACGCGGCGGGCCTTTGGGCGCGTGAAGTGGGGGCGATGGCGGGGGTTTATTTGCCGCTGTTGCCCATGGCGCATCAGTATTTGGTGACCGATGATATTCCCGAAATCATGGACATCTTGAAATTGGGCCGCGAATTTCCGCATGTGATGGACCCCGGCGGTGAAAGCTATTTGCGCCAAGAGGGGCGTGGCCTGTGCATCGGGTTTTATGAAAAACCCTGTGAGCCGTGGTCGATTGATGGCACGCCTTGGGGCTTTGGCCATGAGTTGCTGAACGAGAGTTTTGATAAGATTGAGGATTCTGTCAACTTCGCCTATCGCCGTTTCCCGGTGCTTGAACGGTCTGGCGTCAAGCGGGTGATTCATGGCCCCTTCACCTTTGCCCCCGATGGCAACCCACTGATCGGTCCTGTGCCGGGTCTGCGAAATTATTGGTCGGCTTGCGCGGTTATGGCCGGCTTTTCGCAAGGCGGCGGGATGGGGCTTGCGCTGGCGCAATGGATGATTGAAGGCGAGGTGGAACGCGATCCCCGAGGCTTTGACGTGGCGCGTTTTGGCAATTGGACCACGCCCGGCTATACCGTGCCAAAGGTTATTGAGAACTATCAAATGCGGTTTTCGGTCGGCTACCCGAATGAAGAACGCCCCGCCGCCCGCCCGTTCCGCACCACACCGATGTATGACGTGTTCGACGGCATGGGGGCGGTCTGGGGCCAGCAATACGGGCTGGAGGTGGTCAACTATTTCGCCCTGCCCGGCGATGCGCGGTACGAAGACCCGACCTTCCGCCGTTCCAACGCATGGGAGGCGACGCAGCAAGAGGTGATGGCTGTGCGCAATGCCGTGGGCATCAACGAGGTGCAAAACTTTGGCAAATACCGCGTCACCGGGCCAAATGCCCGTGCGTGGCTGGACCGGATTATGGCCGGGTTAATCCCCAAACCGGGCCGGTTGTCGCTGACCCCCATGCTGGCCGCTTCGGGCAAGATCATCGGCGATTTCACCGTGTCCTGCCTGTCCGAGACCGAATTTCAACTGACCTCCAGCTATGGCGCGCAAGGTTGGCACAGCCGCTGGTTTGACCAAAACGCGATGGACGGTGTGACAGTTGAAAACATCTCCGACGCGCGATCAGGCTTTCAAATCGCGGGACCACATGCGCGCGAACTCTTGTCACGCGTCACCCGCGCCGATGTGTCGGCGGGCGCGTTCAAATTCATGGATGTCAAACGCATGACCGTGGGCATGGCTGATTGCATCGTACAGCGCGTCAGCTACACCGCTGATATTGGCTATGAAATTTACTGCGACCACATGTCAATGCGCCACCTGTGGACGGTGCTAAACGCAGCCGGCGCCGATCTTGGCCTGCGCCCTTTCGGCATGCGCGCGATGATGAGCCTGCGTTTGGACAAATTTTTCGGCTCTTGGGGCCGCGAATACAGCCCCGATTATACGCCGGGCGAAACCGGCCTTGACCGCTTTATCCGCTGGAACAAACCCAGTGATTGGATTGGCAAAGCGCCCGCGTCTGCCGAAAAATCCGCCGGGTCCAAACGCACCCTTTGCGCCTTTATCGTGGATGCAAACAGCGCGGATGTGGTCGCATGGGAACCCGTCTGGATTGATGGGTCGGTCCAAGGATACTGCACCAGCGGCGGCTATTCACACTATACCGGGCAATCGGTCGCGCTGGCCTTGATCCCAACGGCGCAAGCGGTTGAAGGCTTGATGGTAGAGATCGAAATCCTTGGCGAAATGCGCCCTGCCCGGTTGGTGACAACGCCGCTGTTTGACGCAGATGGCGCGCGGATGCGGGGGTAAACCGCGGGGCATAAAACCAAGGGGGGCGCTGCCCCCCTCACCCCCGAGGTATTTTTACCAAGATGAATTAAACGCCCATTCGTCTTGGCCTAAATACCTCCTGTCTTGCCTTTAAGTGTAATCTGATCGGCTGAGGGAATATTTCGCCATCTTTTCATTCAACGTCCGGCGCGGCAAACACAATTCATCCATCACCGCAACGATGCTGCCTTTGTGCCGGCGCATCGTGTTGTCGATCAGCATCCGCTCAAACGCTTCAACGTAGTCTTTCAACGGCTTGCCTTCGGTGGTCAGCGCTGGCCCCGCCGCCTCGTTATCGGCCATCAACAATGATGCAATCGACCCCGACCCGCGCCTGTTTTGCAGCACCGCACGTTCGGCAATATTCACCAATTGGCGCACATTGCCGGGCCACGGCGCTTGCAGCAGTTGGGCGGCCTCTTGGGCGGCCACTTGCGGGGCGTCACACCCATATTCTTCGGCAAATTGTTCGGACAACCGGGTGAACAGGGTCAAAATATCCTCACCCCGCGCGCGCAGTGGCGGGCACAGAATGGTCAGCGCGCCAAGCCGGTAAAACAGATCCGGGCGCAAAATATCTTCCAGTGTTTTGTCGGGTGCGTGTTCGTTCACAATCGCGATCACCCGCGTTTCGGGCGGGCTGCTTTGGTCGTTGATCAAGGTCAGCAACCGCGATTGCAACCCGTGGCTTAGGCTTTCAATATCCTCCAAACACAAGGTCCCGCCGCGCGTTTCCTCCACCAAAGGCACCGCGCCATCTTCCATCGGGCCAAACAGTTTCGCCGCCAACTGATCCTCGGACCACGCCGCACAAGAAATGGAGACGAATTTTTTCGACGCCCGTGGCCCCACCGCATGCAGCGCATGCGCGACCAGCGTTTTGCCCGTCCCCGTTTCGCCGTCAATCAACACATGACCGTCGGCTTGGCCCAGATCGAGGATATCTTCGCGCAGCCGTTCCATTTCCGCCGACGTACCGATCAGCTTTTTCATCAGCATCGACCCATCCGACAACTCGCGGCGCAGCGCGCGACTGTCCAGCGTCATCCGGCGGTTTTGCGTGGCTTTCTTGGTCAATTCCGTCATGCGGTCAGGGTTGAATGGCTTTTCCAGAAAATCGAACGCGCCCACGCGCATTGCCTCTACGGCCATCGGCACATCGCCGTGGCCGGTGATCATGATCACGGGCAAACCGCTATCAAGGCTCATCAAGCGTTTCAAAAACGCCATCCCGTCCATGCCCGGCATCTTGATATCGGATACCACAACGCCCGGATAATCGGCGCCAATTTTCTTCAGCGCCTCCTCGGCCGAGCTATAGGTTTCGGTTTCAAACCCCGACAGGGCCAGCCACTGGCTGATCGATTGCCGCATGTCGGCTTCGTCATCGACAATCGCGACCTTCATTGCACGCGCCATATTCTACTCCGCTGCTGCCAGTTCTGTGCCCAATATCGGAAGCTGCACCTCAAATACAGCCCCGCCGCCCTCACCATTGCGTGCGATCAACCGCCCGCCCAAATCGGTGACAATCCCCGATGAAATCGCAAGGCCCAGCCCCACGCCCTCGCCTGGTTTTTTCGTCGTGTAAAACGGCTCGAACATGCTGCCCAATTCGCCAATCCCGTGGCCATTGTCGCGCACCGTCAAATGCACCGAATGGTCCACCGCAATGGCCAGATCAATGCGCGGGTCTTTGGTCTCTTTGGTCGCGTCCAAGGCATTGCGCAACAGGTTGATAATCACCTGTTCCAGCCGCAAACGGTCCGCCATAATCATCACCGGCGTGCGCGGCAGGTTGCGCGTGATCTGCACCACGCGGGTTTTCAGCTGCGGCTCCATCATCGACAGCGCCGATGACAAACACGCGCGCACATCCACAGGCTCAAACGCCTCGCCGCCCTTGCGCGCATAGGATTTCAGCTGCCGGGTGATCGCGCCCATGCGTTCGATCAAATCGTCGATGCGCTGGAATGAAGACAGCGCCTCCTCCGGCCGGTGCCGCGTCAACAACAGCCGCGCCCCCGCCAAATAGGTTTTCATCGCGGCCAGTGGTTGGTTCAACTCATGGCTCACCGCCGCCGACATTTCCCCCAATGCCGCCAGTTTCGACGATTGCGCCAGCGTCAATTCCGCCACCGCCAAATCCTTTTGCACCTTCTCACGCTGCGCAATTTCGCGCTTCAACCGCGCGTTAAGCAACCGCAACTCCGCACTTTCGCGCTGAAAACTGGCGCTTTGCGACCAAGCCCTGCGTGACAACACATAAAACGTCAGCGCCAGCAAAATCGCAAAGCCCATGATTTCCAGCGCCAAAACCCCGTTCACCCGTTCGCGCACAGAATCGTAAGCGGTAAAGGTCTGGATGCGCCAACCGCGAAACGGCACCCGCGCCTCGGTTTTCATCACCGCAGTGCCGCGCAAATACGCATCAGGGCGGTTGGCGGCCCAATCGGTCGTGGCGCGCAATGCCCGTTCAATCGCGGACGGTGCATCTTGGGCGGCCAACGCGTCCGCCATCAACAGCCCGCGCCAGCGCGGTTCCGTCGCCAAAATCACCCGGCCTTCGCTGTCGGTCACCAAAACCGCATCGGTCAACCCGGCCCAAGCGCGTTCGTATTTCATCAAATCCACCGCGACCACGATGATACCGATCATCCGGTTGTCGGCCAAAACCGCACGGGAATAGGTGAAATCATTGCCGCCGGTTTGCCGCGGTTGCGCAGAAAAAACCGTATCCTTGGTGCGCTGCGCATCGACAAAATAGGCCGCGCTGCGGTGCAATGACCCCAGCAGGTTCCGGTTGGTCGCCCCCACCGCACGCCCGTCCTTGTCCAACAGCAAAATCGACGCCGCCCCGATTTCCGCTTGAAACGAAATCAGCCGCGCCGATGTGCTGGAAAACTGTGCCTCGCTCAGCGCGCGGATCAACTCTGGGTCGCGTGCCAACAGCAACGGCACCACCGAATTGCGCTGCAATTCCGAAATCAGGTTGCCGGTATACAGCGCCAATCGCACCTCGGCCCGGTTGCGGGTCGCATCGGTAAACCGTTCAGTCAGCCAATAATTGGTCACCAAAACCACCGCGACAGCCATCGCAAACAGCCCCGCAATTAGCGCGCGCATCGCCCAAGACAGGCGGCTTGACTTCAGCACGGGCATTGTGGCCTCAATTTTGGGCTGGGATGGCACATTATTCATGCACCAAGATTACGGCGCGGCGCGCATGACCTCAAGCGCGCAAAGATCAGGCAAGCGCCAAAGCGCCCATGACCGCGCCAAACAGCGCCGCCCCATCCGCCCCACCATGCGCAGGCTCCGCCGCGCGTTCCGGGTGCGGCATCATCCCCAGCACCCGGCGATTGTCCGACAAAATCCCCGCAATGGACCCCATCGACCCATTCGGATTTGCACTATAGGTAAAGGCGATACGGTCCTCGCCCTGCAACCGCGCCAAAACATCCGCATCAGCCGTGTAATTGCCATCATGATGGGCCACAGGAATCATCACCCGCTGACCGCGCACATAAGCGCTGGTGAACACGCTATCGCTGGTGGCCACCTGCAATTTCACCGTTTTGCAGATAAATTTCAGCCCAGCATTGCGCATCAACGCGCCCGGCAACAGCCCCATTTCGGTCAACACCTGGAACCCGTTGCAAATCCCCAGCACATATCCGCCCCGCGCCGCATGGGCCCGCACCGCCGCGCCAATCGGGCTTTGTGCTGCAATCGCCCCGCAGCGCAGATAATCACCAAACGAAAACCCGCCGGGCACCGCGACCACATCAACGCCCTCTGGCAGCGCCGTGTCTTTGTGCCAAACCCGGTGAACATCCGCCCCAGCATGCGCAAAGGCCACGGCAAGATCACGGTCGCAATTGGAACCGGGAAACGTAATGACAGCAGCTTTCATGGGCGGCCCCTCTGGCAAAGGATATCCGCATCCCATAGCCCATCACCGCCGCTGGTTCCAGCCCTTGCGCCCGCATTTTGGCCCAATTCCACCGATTTGGCACGCCCACGCCCTCTTGTTAACACAATCGAAAGGGAGACCTGCCATAACAACGACCCCAAGGATGCAGCGCAAGGGACCATGATGGACTACTTAACTACATTTCAACTCCTGTTCCTGTTGACCTGCGCTGGCGTCACAGGCTTTTTGCTGCTGAACGCCCTGTTGGATGTGTACGGCCCTAAATCTTTTCGTACGGATCGCCTCCAGCCAAAGTAGCGCACCTGCCCCCGATCATAGCGCGCGCCGCATTACCATCTGGTTAATAAAACCACCCGCGTCGGGTCATAAAACATCAAATGCACGCCTTTTTCCGCGCGCCCGCCCCCCACACTATCGCTTTCTTGAATATCTGCGCCAATCCCCCTATGTTTCCCAAACAATCATCCAACGAAAGCCGCACCAATGTCCTTTGCCGCCCTGCGCCGCCCCGCCCGCGATGCGACCCCCGCGATCGACTGCGCATCGGTCCCGGCCGAGGATTTGGTGAAACAGGCCGAAAACGCGTCCAATTTCCTCAAGGCCCTCTCGCATGAAGGGCGGTTAATGATTCTGTGCCACCTCACCTCGGGCGAAAAATCGGTGACCGAACTTGAAACCCTGCTGGGCAGCCGTCAGGCTGCGGTCAGCCAGCAACTCGCCCGCCTGCGGCTGGAAGGGTTGGTGTCGTGCCGCCGCGATGGCAAGGCGATCTATTACGCCCTGTCCGACCCGCGCGCGCAACGCATGATGGGCCTGATCCATGAAATGTTTTGCGGCGATCTGCCCAACACCCAATAGGCCACGCAGCGCTTTGGGCGGCCTCTTTTAACACAACACGAAAGCCACGCCAAAATTCTTAAACACCTTGGGTTTTGAACAGGGTTTATTGCCGCAAAGATAAGCCCCATTTTAACCTTTGCCAAAACAGTGATATAAAAATACCCATATTATCGCGAATATTCAGGCCAAACTTATCGCAACCGAATTTCCGCGCAATCTTCCCCACGTTTCAACGTCACATTCTTCCACCTGCACATCCAGTCTGGCGGATGCTGGCCTATTGGGCGACCACCCACGCCGCAGCCCACATAAGGCAGCCAGATTAAACCGATGTTTTAAAACGCACCCGTCGCAGGCAATTGACAAGATGCCCAAGAAAAGTTCAGATCACGGAACCACAATCGACTGTCATTGACCGCCGCTTGGTTGTTTCCCAGTGTTTTGAGTGTACGAGGGCGTTGTTGCACAACTCACGCCTGAGGCATGACCTCCCCTTTCCCCGCTGACGTCAGGCCACGCGAATGATTTCGGCTGTGCCGAGGGCGTTGAAGCGGTTGATGAGGGCGATGCGGATCTGGATTTCGGCGGTCTGGCTGTCGGGGTGCCTTGCGGCGATGCGCTCGCCGAAGGCTTTGAGGCACCGCATCCGTTGCCCGGCAATGGTTTGCTTGCAAACCATGAAAGGGTTCGCCTCGATCCGGCTTCGTGCATGGTATCCAGTCCAGCGCTTCCAGAATGCCCGGCCGTAGTGCCGGGTGGCGCGCAGGGTTTCGTGTCGGACGATCGCGGCGGGGCAGTCCTCTTTCCACGGTCGCCCATTCTTGCGGATGGGGATGATCGCGGTGGCCTTCCGGTCGGTCCCTCTTGTCTTATGGTTTGGCCAGTTCCTTTGCGAAGCTGGAACAGCTGCCCGGCACGGCATTTATGCCGGGCAGCGGCGGAGGTCGGACAGTTCCCCTCTTGGTCAAGGTGGACCGGGCACGAGTATGGTCGCCTCCGTCTTTTCTTACGACCTGAACGGATACGTGGGCTTCGGGCCCGCATGGCAAGACAAGGTTAGGAAAAGACAGATGGACGATACTATTGGGATCGATATTTCGAAAGACAAATTGGACGCCTATTGGCTTTCCAATCGCGAACACAGGCAGTTTTGCAATGACCGCAAGGGCGTGAAGGCACTTGCACTTTGGGCGC
>NZ_FOCO01000045.1 GCF_900110135.1 Pseudorhodobacter antarcticus
CCAAGAAGTTTGAAACTATCGAGCAGGCCCGCGACTTCTG
The DNA here is from genome assembly GCF_900110135.1 of Pseudorhodobacter antarcticus. Lineage (GTDB taxonomy): Bacteria > Pseudomonadota > Alphaproteobacteria > Rhodobacterales > Rhodobacteraceae > Pseudorhodobacter > Pseudorhodobacter antarcticus. Next base: position 41 of record NZ_FOCO01000045.1, read on the forward strand.
CCGCAGGTTCTTTGCATGGTACAACGAAGAACATCATCACGCAGGTATCGGGTTGATGACCCCCGATCAGGTCCACTTCGGACAGGCCGAGGCTATCTATGCCGCACGCCAGGAAACCCTCGATACTGCGTTCATCAGCACGCCCGAGCGCTTCGTCCGCAAGCCACCCAGGCCGCCTCACATCCCGACTGCTGTCTGGATAAATCCACCAAAGCAAACGCAGGGAAACCAAGCTTAAAGTCCAAAAGCCACTGCCTCAAAGTCGTTGACACGTTCCGTATTTCAACCGGGGCAAGTTTGGCGGGCTGTTTGCGCTGTCGCCCAAAGGGGTGGACCGTGTGTTCCCGCTGCCCGCATTGACGGCAGATGATGAATGGGTGCGCCGCGCGTTTGCGCCCCGCGATGTGGCCTTTGTGCCCGCCTGCACTTTTACGGCCCGCGCCCCGCGCACCTTGCACGCTTTGGTGCAAACCCGCCGCCGCAGCCTGCGCGGCAGCAAGGCGATCACCGCGATGGGCATCACATCCCCGCGCGGCGAAGGGGCTGTGGCCATGCTGCGCGCCGCCCTGCCCCAGCCGCGCCTGTGGGCTGCCATGGCGGTTTATGTGTTGGTGATGGTCTGGGTGCGTCTGCTGCTGGCCACGGAAACCACGATCACCCGCCCGAAATGGGAACGCGACCTGACCAATCGCACCCGCCATACCGAAAGCTGACCCCATGAACGCCCACACCGATCTTGATCTGACCGATGGCCTGATGCTGGCCGAACCGCCCGCCCCGGCGGAACAAAGCCCGGTCGCAGGGCTGGTCCGCGCCATGCGGGGCCGGATGCGCATGGCGGGGTTTGCGGCGGCGATGCTGGCCCCGGCCCTGGCCACGGGCGGCTATCTGTCGGGTGTCAAACTGTATGACGGCAGTGCGATTTTGCGGGTTTTCCCCAAGGAATCCAATATCTTGTATCGATCCGGCGACGATTCTGTGCTGAAAACCTTTGACAGCTTTGTAAAGGCGGAAACCACATCGGTGGCATCCAACCCGGTGATGGCGCGCGCCCATGCGGCCCTCACCGCCCAATGGCCCGCCCTGACCGATGGCATGACCACCCGCGATCTGGCAGGCTCGATCGAGATTAAGCGCAATGACAGTTTGATCACTCTGAACACCAAATCACGCGATGCGGGCTTTGCCGCGTCCAAGGTGAACGCCGTAATCGCCGCCTATCTGAACCTTCAGGCCGAAACCGAAAGCGCGCGCAGCACCGTGCGCCTGACCGAATTGCAAACCCGCGAGGCCAGTTTGCAAGCGCGCCAGGCCGATATTCGCCGCCGCACACTGGACGTGGGGGGCGAATACGGGATTGAGGCGTTGGGCAAGGCCCATGTGGAAAAGGTCACGCAGATTGATGCGCTGTCCGAACGCCGCGCGGAAATTGAAGCGACTTTGGCCGCGATGCGCACCAAAAGCGGCGAATCCTCGGCCGATATGTCGGACAATGAGATTATGCGCTCCACCCTTTTGGACCGCGCTTTGGCCGATTTGAACTTTGACCGCGCCAAGCGGGAGGCGGATCTGTCCACCTTGCTTCTGCGCTATCCCGACCACACGACCATCGTGCAGGACATGCGCGAACAAATCGCGGTTTTGGACCGGGCGATGGCGGACCGCCGCGAACAGATCAAGGTTTTAGGCCAAACTGGCGCGTTGACTGACACATCGGGCGGCAATGCCGAGGCAAGTCTGGCCGAAATCGCCGCGCTGTTGGACAAAGTGACAGCGCAATTGGCCAATGTGCGGATAGAGGCGCGCGAGTTGAACGGCAAACGCGCCGAACTGGCCGCGCTAAAGGAAGAGGCCGATGATGTGCGCAAGTTGCTGGAAGAAACCAGCAGCGCGCTGGAGGTGATCCGCCTGGAGGCGGGCAGTGCCCTGCCCGGTTATTCGGTCATTTTGTCGCCCGCCACCATTGCATCCGAACCGACCGAGGATAGCGCCAAAATGCTGGCCGCCGCAGGGCTTGGCGCGGGTGGAATTTTGCCCTTTGCGCTGGCTTTGGTGATTGGTTTGATGTCGGGCCGGGTGCGCCATTCCGATGCGCTGGCCCGTTTTGCCCATCTGGTGCCTGTGCTGCGCGTGTCGCGCCGCAAGGGCGGTGGGGACGCCGACCGTTTGCGCAATGCACTGCAATTGCACCCGCTGCGCCAATCCCATCCCGCAGGCAAGGCCCGCGTGATCACCTTTACCCGGCTGGACCGGGGCGCGCCCGCCGCACCATCGCTGGCGCTGGCCCACAGCTTTGCCGCCGCTGGCACCCGCGTGTTGTTGATTGACGCGGACCTGTCGGGGACGGGCATCACCCAAAGTTTGGGCATGGCGCAAACCCCCGGCTGGCGCGAGGCGCTGTTGGGCCAAACGGTGGCCCCGGTGGCCATGACCGATGGCCTAGCCGTGCTGCCCCTTGGTTACGACCCGCGCTTGACCGACACCAACACGGGCATCGCGGCCATTCGCCATGCTTTGGCTGGTTTGACCGATGGTCACGACCTGATCTTGATCTGCGCCCAAAGCTCCGGCGACAGTTTGATGTCCGAACTTTTACTGTCCGCCTCTGACCTTGGGCTGGCCGATGTGGCCCCCAGCGACCGCAAGGGGGCCATTGCCGCCCATGTGCAAGCGCTGGACAGCCTGCCGCGCCAAGGGGGTGGGTTTGTGTTCAACCACGCCTTGCGCGGCGACCCCGGCTTGCCCGCCTAAACCCCTGCCCAAATCCCCTCCCTCCCCCCCTTTTTTCCAAACAATGAAATGAGAGCTGCCATGCTGACCTTTACCCAAACATCCGCCTTTCCTAAAACCCCAAACCATGCCAAGGCCCGCGCTTATGCCGCGTTTTGCACGGCCCAGCGCGGGGCGGCCCACAGCGTGCCCCCACGCCCGGTTCCCCAGTGGAAACGCCCGCTTGACGTGGCATTGGTCACCCTTGGCCTGCCGGCGATCTTGCCCCTGTTGCTGTTGATCGCGCTTGCGGTGCGCCTGTCTGGCCCCGGCCCGGTGTTTTTCGTGCAAACCCGTATCGGGCGTGGCGGGCGCCCCTTTGGCATGATCAAATTCCGGTCCATGCACCCCGATGCCGAGGCACGCCGCGCCGCGCTGATCGCGCAAAGCGACCGCGCAGGGATTTGCTTCAAATCCCGCAATGACCCCCGCATCACCCCCGTTGGTCGCGTACTGCGCCGCCTGTCACTGGATGAATTGCCCCAGATTTTCAACGTGTTGCTGGGTGACATGTCCTTGGTCGGCCCCCGCCCCGCGTTGCCCGAAGAAGTGCGCGCCTATCCCGCTGCCGCCCTTGAACGGCTGACCGTGCTGCCGGGCATTACGGGGCTGTGGCAAGTGTCGGGCCGCGCCGAAATCGGCTTTGACGATATGATCCAGATGGACCTGTCATATGCCCGCAACACCCGTTTGACCGCTGATCTGGCGATCTTGGCCCAAACTTTTCGCGCTGTGGCCTCGGGCCGCGGTGCTTATTAATCCTGTCATCAAAGAGTGATCAAAATGCCTGTTACTGCCACAAAACTACCCGTTTCCACCGCGTCCACCGCCCTGCAAATGGCCGAAACCATGTTTGGCGATGGTGTGACCATTCTGTCTGCCAGCTATCAAGGTGATCCGCGATCTGCCGGGATTTACACCAATGGCGATACCGTTGCGCCGGGTGCTGTGCCATCGGCCACTGGCGTCATCCTGTCCACCGGGATTGCCAGCAGCTTTACCAACGCCAGCGGCGATCCGAACCGCTCCGCCGCGACCACGGCGCAAGTTGTGGGGGTGAACAACGACCCCGGCATGAACACCATCGCGGGGGTCGCCACCTTTGATGCGGCATTTTTGAACGCCAGTTTTATCCCCGTGGGCGACACGCTGACCATGCGGCTTGTGTTCGGGTCCGAGGAGTATTTGGAATGGGTCAATTCCGGTTATAACGACGCCGTGGGCATTTGGGTCAATGGGGTGAAATTGAGCCTGAGCATTGGCGACGGCAACATATCCATCGACAATATCAACACAGCGATGAACGCCAACCTGTTCGTTGATAACAGCGCCGATATCGTGAACACCGAAATGGACGGCATCACCCGCGTCGTCACATTAAAGGCCGATGTGGTGCCCGGACAGCCCAACACCATCCGCATCGGTATCGCGGATGCGGGCGACCGGACCTATGACAGCACGCTTTTGATTGTGGCCGACAGCGTGCAAACCGCTTTGATCGCGGTGGATGATAGCATCGCCATCACGGCCAAGGGCGAGGCGGTGGCCAACCTGTTGACCAATGACATGACGGACGGGCGCATCGGGGTGCAAATCACCCATCTGAACGACCAAGCGGTGCTGGCGGGGCAAAGCGTGACGCTGGCCACGGGTGATGTGCTGGTGCTGAACCCCGATGGTACGGTCACGGTGCAGGCGGCCACGGCAGGCAATGCTGTCACCTTCAGCTATACCATCACCGATGCCAGTGGCACGGCGGATACCGCCTTTGTCACCCTGACACCGTCAGCGGTGGACGGGACCGATGGCAATGACCAAATGCATGTCGGTTACACCGATGCGGATGGCAACATGATCGACGGCACCGATGGGATGGCCGAGGTGATTATGGGATATGGCGGCAATGATAAAATCACCGCAGGCTTTGGCGATGATGATATTTACGGCGGCACCGGCAATGATTTCATGCGCGCGGGCAATGGGCGCGACTTGATCTTTGGCGGTGATGGCAATGATGTGCTGGATGGCCAAGCGGGCGCTGATACCATGTTCGGCGGCATGGGTGACGATGTGTATTACATCGACGATGCAGGCGATGTGATTTCTGTGGTTGGCGGCGGCGGGTATGACAAGGTGATATCCGATATTTCCCACACGCTTGCGGCGTCGTTCGAGGAGTTGTGGCTGGCCGAAGGCACCAGCGCCGTGACCGGCACAGGCAACGCGCTGGACAATAAAATCGTCGGCAACGCCAACGCCAACACCTTGCGCGGTGAGGCGGGCGCGGACCAGTTGTTTGGCGAGGATGGCGATGACTTTTTGTTCGGCGGCAGCGGCAATGACAACCTGTTTGGGGGCGCGGGGTCGGATCATTTGTACGGCGATGATGGCAATGACAAGCTGTTTGGCGGTGTGGGTGGCAATATACTGTTTGGGGGCGCGGGCAATGATACGCTGGCGGCGGGCAGCGGTGGTGATGTGCTGACGGGCGGCACGGGCAATGATTTGCTCTCGGGCGGGGCGGGCGCGGATGTGTTTGTGTTTGCCCCCGGTTTTGGCCGCGACAGCATCAAGCATTTTGAACAGAGCGTCGATTTTCTGTCCTTTGACGGGATGGGAACCGCTGGCCTGCGCGTGATCGGCTCCACCGCGATCATCAGCTTTGCCGGGGGCGATACAATCACCCTTAGCGGGCTGACCGACACCCAAAACCTGACATTGGACAGCTTGCTGATCTGATCGCAGGGTAAGGTGCAAGGTGCGGGCGCACCCCAAAGGCGGCTTTCCCAGCGGCAGCCGCCTTTGTCACGCGCCGCCCGCGCCAGATCGCGCCAAAAACCCGCGCAAAACAGCCCGCGTGGCCGCGACCATCGGCGCGTGGGTGTCTTGCAGAATTTGCACCCGGTCAAACCGTGCGGGGTCACTGTTCACCGATGCGCGCAGCGCGGCACCAAAGGCCATGCGCAATTCCGTACCAATATTGAATTTGCAAATTTTCGATTGCTGCGCCAGCAAAATCCGCTGCGCAAGCGGCACGCCGGACCCGCCATGAATGACCAAAGGCACGGTCGTCACCGCCTCAATCGCGCGGATGCGGGCGATATCAAGGCCCCCTTCGCGGTCTTGTTGCAAATGCACATTGCCCACGGATATCGCCATGGCATCCACGCCCGTGTCGCGCGCAAAAATCGCCGCCTCTGCTGGGTCCGTCCCCGCCGATTGGTCGCCATTTGCGTAACCGACAAAGCCAATTTCACCTTCGCAGGAAATGCCTGCGGCATGGGCCATTTCGGCCACCGCTGCGGTTTCATCAATATTTTGCTGCAAGGGTTTGCGCGACCCGTCAAACATCAGCGATGTGAACCCCGCATCCAGTGCCGCGCGGCAATCGTCCATCGTGTAACCGTGATCAAGATGGGCCACGACCGGCACGCTGGCCCCTTCGGCCAAATGCCGGAACATTTTGCCCAAAATGGGCAAGGGGGTATGGGCGCGGCAAGATGGGCCTGCTTGCAAGATCACGGGGCAGCCTTCGGCCTCGGCTGCCGCCACAAAAGCGCGCATATCCTCCCAGCCCAAGGTGACGAGGCCCGCCACGGCATAGCCGCCTGTTAACGCGGGTTGCAGAACGTGTGAGAGGGTGGCGAGGGTCATTTGAACTTTGCCACCATATCTTTGATGCCGGGGATGGTTTCGATTTGATACGCATGAGTGGGCTGGAAAAACTGCACCAAGGACCGCTGCGACAGCCCCGACAGGATGGTGAAATAATACATCTCATAGCCCGGCAGCACGGCGCAGGGGTGATAGCCTTTGTCGATGCAAATGGTGGAACGGTCCATCAGGTGATAGGCGTCACCAGGCGTGCCCTCCTCGCGCTGCAACATCTGCACGCCCGAGCCGTGATTGGGTTTGAAACGGAAATTGTAGGTTTCATCGTGGCGGGTTTCCAAAGGCAAACGGTCTGTATCATGTTTGTGGCTGGGAAAGCCGGACCAGCCGCCCTGCCCCACCGTAAACAGCTCGCTTACCAACAAGCGGCCCACGCGGTCGTGGTACTTGGTGCCAAGGATGTGTTTGATTTTGCGATGGGTTTTGGTGTCATCGCTGCCGTATTGTATTTTGTCCAACTCCGCCACGCGCACATCAAACGGCTCCAGCACCTTGTCATAGCGCGCGCCTGCGATGAAGGTTTCGGTGTCACGCACCGCCACGATGGTCACTTTTGCGCCCACGGGAATGTAGACGCCTTCGGGTTCGCCGTCCCACACATTCTGCGTGCGGGTGCCGATGGATTTGAAATCCACCCCTTCGACATGCACATCGACCGTGCCAGTCGCGGGAACAATACAAGTTTCGTACCCCGGCACTTGGTATTCAAACGCTTGCCCCGCTTTCAGCATCACGATGTTAAAGTAATTCAGCGGGACAGTTGGATCATCCACATCGACGATGGGTTTGTTTTGGTTGTCATGGGGGGCGATGTGCATGGTATGTCCTTTAGGCGGGGGTGGTGGGGCCGGGATGGGCAGCCAGAAAAGCCACCAGATCAGCGGGATAGGGCATGGCAGGCGCGCAGCCGGGTTTTGCCACAACAATGGCCGCACAGGCGGAGCCGCGCAAAACGGCAGCTTTGATATCCAAACCATCCGCAAGCCCGGTCAAAAAACCGGCCATAAAGCTGTCGCCAGCGCCCGTGGGTTTCAGGGCGGTCACGGGGTAAATGCCTGTGGCGATCTCCTCGCCGCCCGCAAAGGTCACGGCGCCATGTTCGCCGCGTTTGTAGATCACGATGGCCGCATCCTGCGACAGGGCGCGGGCGCGGGCCATGCCTTGGTCCTTGCTGCCTGCCATAAAGCCGAATTCATCATCATTGCCGACGATGACGTCCGACAATGCGCCTGCGCGCGACAGCACGTCTGCGGCCACTTGGGGGCTGGGCCAGCTGTAGGGGCGGTAATCCACGTCAAAGATAATCGGCAGGCCCGCCGCGCGCGCCAAGTCAAAGGCACGGAATGCGGCGCTGCGCGAGGGTTCTGCGGCAAACACCGTGCCTGCGGTGATCAGCGCGCCGAATTGGCTGTAATCGACGGTTTCCACATCCGCCACGGTCATTTGAAAATCGGCGGCGTGGTTGCGGTAGATCACGGATTGGTGGCCCTGCACCCGGCTTTCATAAAGCGCCAGCGAATTGCGCGCCTCGCCGCCCACGGGGGTCACATAATCAGTCGCCACGCCATAATGGCGCAGTTTGTTCACGCAAAACCGCCCCACCGCATCATCCGACACGCGGGTGACAAGCGATGCCTGCCCGCCCAGTTTCACAATCCCCGCCGCGATATTGGCGGATGATCCGCCCATATCTGCGGTAAAGCTGCCCGCATCCTCGGTCGCCACACCGGGGGCGGGGAACAGGTCCATCCCCACGCGGCCCACAACGATAAAGCGGTTTTTGGCGATGCCTGCGATCACATCCATCACACGCCCTTTCGCTGGTTGGCGCGCCCGGCCTCAACTTCCAGATGCTTGGCGGTGACCTTTGCGTTGGCAGAGATATGCGGCGTGCCCACCTCCCACCATGCATGGCCTTGGGTGGTCCAACCGTCATAAGGGTCCACCTTCATCACGATCACGCAGGTGCGGTCCGCCGCCTTGGCGCGCAAAAACGCGGCCCCAAGTTCGGTCGCGTTGGATACGGTTTCCGCAATCGCGCCCATCGACCGCGCATGCGCCTCAAAATCCACCGCGAATGGCGCGGGGATGGTCGGGCTGTCGGCGATCAAGTTGTTGAAGCTGGTGTTGCCCGTGTTGTTTTGCAGCTTGTTGATGACTGCAAACCCGCCATTATCCAACAAAAGCACAATTAATTTGCGCTGGGTCAACACCGATGAATAAATGTCAGAGTTCAGCATCAAATACGACCCGTCCCCCGTAAATACAATCGTATCGCGGTCCGGCTCGCGTTCAAACTGCGCAATCCGCGCACCCCAACCGCCTGCGATTTCATATCCCATGCAGGAAAATCCAAACTCCACATCCACCGTGCCCACATCACGGGTCTGCCAATGCGCCGTCACCTCGGCCGGCAGTCCGCCCGCTGCGGCCACAACGCGGTCACGCGGGTCGCACAGATCATTCACCGCGCGAATGGCTTGGGCATAGGAGTTCGGGCCATTGCCCACGGCCGTCACTTGGTCCGTATAAGCGACCCATTCAGCGCGGGCAGTTTGCGCAAACCCCACCCAATCATCCGCCGCGCGGTGGCCCCCAAGGCCTGCGCCCAACGCCAACAGCCCCAAACCCGCATCCCCCACCACGGGCAAAGATAGATGCTTCATCGCATCGTGCCGCCCCACGTTCAGCCCAATAATATGCGCATCCGGCGCAAAGGCGGTCCATGACCCGGTGGTAAAATCCTGCAACCGCGTGCCCACGGCCAAAATCACATCTGCGCGCGCGGCAATCGCATTGGCGCTGTCCGATCCTGTCACCCCCACGGGGCCAATGTTCAGCGGATGGTCTTGCAGCAGGTTCGCCCGCCCCGCGATGGTTTCCACCACGGGAATGTTATGGGCCACCGCAAACGCTGTCAGCTCCGCCACGGCACGCGCATATTGCACCCCGCCACCTGCGATAATCATCGGGCGCTTGGCGGTTTTCAGCAGGGCCACCGCGTCGGCCACCTCGGCCACATCGGGGGCCTGCTTGCGGATGCGGTGAACCCGCTTGGCAAAGAAACTTAAGGGATAATCGAACGTCCAACCCTGCACATCTTGGGGCAAACCAATAAACGCAGGCCCACAATCGGCAGGGTCCAGCATGGTCGCAAGCGCTGCGGGCAAGGATTGCAGGATTTGCGCGGGATGCGTGATGCGGTCCCAGTAGCGCGACACGGGTTTGAACGCATCATTCACGCCCAAACCGGGCTGGCCAAAATGTTCCAACTGTTGCAACACCGGGTCGGGCAGCCGCGTCACATAAGTATCCCCGCACAAAAGCAGCATCGGCAAGCGGTTGGCATGGGCCAGCGCGGCGCTGGTCAGCAAATTGGTCGTCCCCGGCCCCGCGCTGGCCGTGCAAAACATAAACCGCTGGCGCAACCATGCTTTGGCATATCCGGCGGCGGCAAAGCCCATGCTTTGTTCATTCTGGCCCCGGTACAGGGGCAAGGCGTCACGGGCATCATACAGCGCCTCGCCCAGACAGGTGACATTGCCATGGCCAAAAATGCCAAACCCGCCACCGCATAGGCGCATCTCCACCCCGTCGACCACGATGTATTGGTTGGCAAGATAGCGAATGATCGCCTGCGCGGTGGTCAATGTCAGGGTGCCGTTTGTCATATGCGTGATCTTTCCCGTAAGCCCGCCACAGCGTTTGCAGCTTGCGCGGTTTCAAATCCAAGGATACAAATTTTGCAACCGGTTGCAAAGCTATTTTCAACAATAAGGCGACACATGACAGAAATCGGCATCGGCATTGTTGGCGGCGGGTATATGGGCAAGGCGCATGCGGTTGCGATGGCCGCCGTGGGCGCTGTGTTTGACACTAAATTGCGGCCCCGTTTGGAAATGGTTTGCGCCAGCACGCCCGCATCGGCCGAACGGTACCGCGCCGCGTTCGGCTTTGCGCGCGCAACCGATGATTGGCGGGTTTTGGTGAATGACCCTGCCGTGCAGGCGATCATCATCGCATCGCCGCAAGAAACGCACCGCGAGATTGCGCTGGCGGCCTTTGCGCTGTCCAAACCTGTGTTTTGCGAAAAACCGCTGGGCGCGTCGATTGATGACAGCCGCGCCATGACCGCCGCCGCTGCAGGCCAGGTGAACATGTCCGGCTTCAATTATATCCGTACCCCTGCCAGCCAATTCGCCCGCCAGTTGATTGCAGATGGCACCATTGGCGACATCACATGGTTTCGCGGCGAACACACCGAGGATTTTTTTGCAGACCCCGCCCGCCCCGCCACATGGCGCACCACGGGCGATGCAAACGGCACCATGGGCGATCTGGCCCCCCATATGATCAACGCAGCCTTGGCGCTGATTGGCCCCATCGCGTCGCTGGTGGCGATGGTGGAAACGGTGCACGCCACCCGCCCCGGCGGCACTGTGACCAATGATGATCACGCCCAAATGATGTGCCGATTTGCCAATGGCTGTATGGGCCAGATGTATTTTAGCCGCACCGCGCATGGCCGCAAGATGGGCTATGCTTATGAAATCACGGGCACCAAAGGCGCGATCCGGTTTGACCAAGAGGACCAAAACGCGCTGTGGCTGTACCGCGCCGAGGGGCCGGAGGCGACTCGCGGTTTCACCAAAATCCTAACCGGCCCCGCCCACCCCGATTACGCCGCATTTTGCCAAGGGCCGGGCCATGGCACCGGATACCAAGACCAAATTATCATCGAGGCGCGTGATTTCCTGCGCGCCATTGAAACGGGCGCCCCCGTTTGGCCCACGTTCCAGGATGGCTTGGACGTGGCCCAAGTGGTCGCCGCCACCTTTGCCTCTGCCCAGACCAAATCTTGGGTCGATGTGTCAAAATTTTAATGCTGTGAAAGGCACCCCAATGACGATCAAAATCGGCAACGCGCCCTGTTCATGGGGCATCGAATTTCCCAGCGACCCGTCTTATCCCACATGGCAATCGGTCTTGGACCAATGCGCAGGGGCGGGCTATAAAGGCATCGAACTGGGTCCCATCGGGTTCATGCCCGAAGATCCGGCAATCCTTGCCCCCGCCCTTGCGCAGCGTGATTTGCAGATTATCGGCGGCGTGGTGTTTCGCGCCTTTCACGATGCGGCCATGTGGGATGATGTGCTGGACGCCAGCCATCGCACGTGCAAGGCGCTGGTCGCCCACGGCGCGCAGCACTTGGTGTTGATCGACAGCATATCGCCCCGCCGCGCCCCCACGGCGGGCCGCGCGGGCGAGGCCGAACAGATGGACCACGCCGAATGGACGGCCTTTCGCGACCGCCTTGCAACCATCGCGCGGCTGGGAACTGAGGAATACGGCCTAACCGTTGGCATCCACGCCCACGCTGCCGGCTTCATAGATTTTGAGCCGGAGCTGGAGCGTTTGCTGGATGAGGTCGACGACAAAATCCTGAAAATCTGCTTTGACACCGGGCATCATTCCTATGCGGGCTATGACCCGGTGGCGTTTATGAAGCGCCACATAGGCCGCATTTCCTATATGCATTTCAAAGACATAAACCCTGTGGTCAAGGCCGATGTGGTGGCCAAGCGCACCGATTTTTACAAAGCCTGCGGTCAGGGCATTTTTTGCAATCTGGGACAGGGCGATGTGGATTTCTCGGCTGTGCGCCAAATCCTGCTGGACGCTGGGTTTTCGGGCTGGTGTACGGTCGAACAAGATTGCGACCCGTCCCAGCCCGGCACGCCGCTAGAGGATGCGCGCGCCAACCGCGAATACCTGCAATCCATCGGCTTTTAAGGATACCCTGACATGGCAAAACTAAAATGGGGCATGATTGGTGGAGGTGCGGGCAGCCAAATCGGCCCCGCCCACCGCTTGGGCGCGCAGGCCGACGGGTTGTTTGATTTCGTCGCAGGCGCGCTGGACCACCGCCCCAATGAGGGCCGCGCCTATGCCCAAACCTTTGGCATCGCGCCCGACCGCGCCTATTGCGATTGGGCCGAGATGCTGGCGGGCGAGCGTGACCGCACCGACCGGGTGGATTTGGTGACCGTCGCCACCCCCAACGCCACACATTTTGAAATCACCAAAGCGTTTTTAGAGGCTGGGTTCAACGTGCTGTGCGAAAAGCCGATGACCATGACCGTGGAACAGGGTGAGGAGATTGTGCGCGTCGCCGCGAAAACCGGCAAAATCTGTGCGGTCAACTACTGCTATTCCGCATATCCCATGGTGCGCCAAGCGCGCGCGATGGTACGGGCAGGGGAAATGGGCAAAATCCGCCTTGTGGTGACCAATTTCAGCCACGGCCACCACGGCGATGCGACCGACGCCGAAAACCCCCGCGTGCGTTGGCGCTATGACCCGGCCATGGCGGGCGTGTCGGGGCAGTTTGCCGATTGCGGCATCCATGCGCTGCATATGGCCAGTTTCATTTGCGATGATCAGGTGCAAACCCTGTCTGCCGATTTCGCATCGACCATTTCATCCCGAGTGTTGGAGGATGATGCGATGGTCAATTTCCGCATGGCAGGCGGCACCGTGGGGCGGCTTTGGACATCATCGGTGGCGATTGGGCGGCAACACGGGTTTGACATTCAGGTGTTTGGCGAAACGGGCGGGCTGCGTTGGGCGTCTGAACAGCCGAACCAGTTGATTTACACCCCCGTGGGCGGGCGCACCCAGATCATTGAAAAGGGCGAAGGCGGGCTGCATGCCGATGCCCAGCGCCTGTCGCGCGTGTCGATTGCGCATCCCGAAGGGTTCCCGCTGGCGGTTGCCAACATCTATTGCGATTTGGCCGATGCCATTCGGGGCGAGGTGCGCGATGGGTTGCCCACAGCACCCGATGGTCTGCGGTCGATGGCGGCGGTCCATGCGGCCGTTGCATCCGCCAAAGCGCAGGGTGCGTGGGTCGATGCCCGCCCGCCGATGTTCCAATAAACCTTAACGCGGGGGGCGCAACGTCCCCCGTTCCACCACCCGGCACTCAAACAACTGCCCGCGCGCATCGCCGCCCTGCCCGTCCAGCATCGCAGCCATCACCGCAATGGATGCCGCAACAATCGCCCCAATCGGCTGCGCAATCGTGGTCAGCGCGATGTTTTCCCACCCCGCCATTTCCATATCGTTAAACCCGATAATCCCCACATCCTGCGGCACCGCCCGCCCCAAATCGCGCAGCGCACTCAACACCCCGATCGACAGCACATCGTCGCCACAAAAATACGCTTGCGCAAGCGGCTCCAACCCCAGCCGCAACATCTCGGCCCGCCCCGCCTCAAACGAATAGGCCTGCGCGAATGAATGGCGCAGCGCGATGCCCGGATACTCCGCCAACACTTGCGCAAACCCGGTCCAGCGGTCTTGGGTCGATGTCGCCCCCGCAGGCCCGCCCAAAAACGCAACCGATCTATATCCGCGCGCCACCAACGCCTGCGCCGCCATGCGCCCCGCCGCGATGTTGTCGATGCCCACTACATGCACATCGGGGCGGTCCGCATGGCGGCCAAAGGTGTTGACCACGGGAATACCTTTGTCCGCGAACGCCTTGGAAAACGCGGGCGGCAAGGTGGATGAGGCCACGATCACCCCATCCACCGAATATTGCTGCAACATCTGCACCGAATGGTCGGGATCCGTCTCATCGCTTAGGTTCACCAGCAACGGGCGCAGGCCGCGGTCTTGCAAACCACGGGTGAACAGATCGAACACCTCCAGAAAAATCGGGTTGTGAAAGTTGTTGGACACAAGCCCAATCAACTTGGTGCGCCGCGTGGTCAGGCTGCGCGCCAAAAAATTCGGGCTGTACCCCAACGCAGTGGCCGCCGCTTGCACCTTGGCGCGCATGGCAGGCGATACAGACGCCCCATCCGTGAACGTGCGCGACACCGCAGATGTCGAAACCCCCGCCCGCACAGCCACATCTTTTAACGTCACCACCATCGGCCCGCCCGCTTTTTCCAACCCCAACCCATCGCACGCCTTTGTGTGGCAACACCCGCAGTCAAGACCCTTTTTGCCCTGTTTGCAAGGGGTTGCAAAGCCTATCTCCCCGCCAAGTATTGATATTCAAAAATAACAATGTCCCTCTTGCCAGACCAGATTTGCCACTCTAACCTTCATAGGTGGACCAATCGGGAGGCTGGGCCACTTCACACAGATTCTAACGGGCGAAAGCGCACCAAGGCTATACCGTGCCGTTTGGTATCTGGGTGAATGATAAATTCGCGCTTGGAACACTCCTTGCGCACAAATGGGAGGAATTACATGACAGATACCCTTAACAAAGGGCTTTCACGCCGTTCGTTCATTCGCACAGGGGCCCTTGGCGGCACCGCTGCGGCTGCATCCGTGCTGGCAGCGCCCGCCGTTTTGGCCCAAGAACCGCTGGTTGTCAAAATGCAGACCTCTTGGCCAGCATCCGACATCTGGATGGATTTCGCCCGCCAATACGTGGAACGTGTGGAAGCGATGTCGGGCGGCCGCCTGAAGATCGACCTTTTGCCAGCAGGTGCCATCGTCGGCGCGTTTCAAGTGATGGATGCGGTCAGCGACGGCGTGTTGGACATCTGCCATTCGGTGCCGGTGTATTGGTACGGCAAATCCAAAGCGGCGTCTTTCTTTGGCACCGGCCCTGTTTTCGGCGGTTCTGCCACGACCATGCTGGGCTGGTTCTATCAGGGCGGCGGCAAGGAACTGTACGAAGAACTGACACAGCAAACCCTTGGCCTGAACGTCTATGGCATGTTGGGCATGCCAATGCCCGCGCAGCCCTTTGGCTGGTTCAAGAACGAAGTCAATTCTGTCGCGGATCTGCAGGGCCTGAAATATCGCACCGTGGGTCTGGCTGCTGACTTGCTGCAATCTATGGGCATGTCGGTCGCACAGCTTCCGGGCGGCGAAATTGTGCCTGCGATGGAACGTGGCGTGATTGACGCGTTTGAATTCAACAACCCATCGTCGGACAGCCGCTTTGGCGCACAGGATGTGGCCAAAAACTACTACCTGTCCTCCTATCACCAAGCCTCTGAGGCGTTTGAATTCGTGTTCAACAAAGACTTCATGGATGATCTGGACCCAGATTTGCAGGCCATTCTGCGCCACGCTGTCGAAGCCTCGGCCACCGCAAACTTGGCCCTCGCGATGAAAGAGTATTCGGCCGACCTGCAAAAGCTGCAAACCGATTCCGGTGTTACGGTTCACCGTACCTCCAAGGAAATTCTGGCAGCACAATTGGCCGCTTGGGATGGGTTGATCACTGATTTGGGCACTGATCCGTTCAATGCCAAAGTCATGGAAAGCCAGCGCGCATGGGTCAGCCAAGTCGCGTATTACGAGCTGATGAACGCCCCGGATCTGGGTCTTGCTTACGAGCATTACTTCCCCGGCAAGCTGAAGCTCTGATCGCTCCGACACATAACACAGGCCTCGGGACGCAAGTTCCGGGGCCATCTTACCGGTTTGGAGCCTGCGCATGCTGTCCTACATCCGCTTTGCCGATCATACATCGGCGTTTTTCGGCAAAACCTTTGGTTGGTTAATCGTCCTGATGACCTTCGGGATGAGCTATGAAGTGCTTGTTCGCTATGTTTTCAACGCGCCAACCCCTTGGGCGCTTGATGTGTCGTTCATCATGTACGGCACCCTATTTATGATGGGCGGGGCCTACACGCTGTCACGCGGCGGGCATGTGCGGGGCGATTTCATCTATCGCACTTGGAAACAACGCACCCAGGCATGGATGGACCTTACCCTTTATATCCTGTTCTTTTTCCCCGGCATCATGGCGCTGGTGGTCACAGGGTTCAAATATTCCAGCCGCTCGTGGGGCTACTCCGAGGTGTCGGTGAACAGCCCGGCAGGCATCCCAATCTATCAATTCAAAACCGTCATCGTCGTCGCTGGAATTTTGCTGCTCATCCAAGGATTGGCCCAAGTGTTTCGCTGCATCATCTGCATCCGCCAAGGCTATTGGATGGAGGCCGAAGATGATGTCGAAGAAACTGAGGAACTGCTGATGAAGCAGGCCGCCCAAAACCAGCCCAAATGACCCGGGCCCCCAAATAACCAGCCCGCAACCCCGGAGATCAACGCGTGACAGATCCACAAATCGCCCTCGCCATGCTGGGCATCTTTATTGCCTGCGTCTTTCTTGGCTTTCCCATCGCCTTCACGCTTATGGCGCTTGGCATCGGCTTTGGCTATTACGCCTATTATGACGAAGGCCGCATGTGGCGCGCATTCAATCGGCTGGGTGAGGATGCGGGCTGGTGGGACAGTGCAACCCTTTGGTTTGATGGGTATTTCAACAATCGAATATTCGATTTGTTCGTGAACCAAACCTACACCGTCATCTCGAACGAAGTTCTGACTGCGATCCCGTTGTTTTTGTTCATGGGCTACATCGTGGAACGCGCCAATATTGTGGACAAGCTGTTTGGCACGCTGGCCGTGGCCACCCGCAACGTGCCGGGGTCGATGGGCGTCGCAGCCCTTATCACCTGCGCGCTGTTTGCGACGGCCACAGGCATCGTCGGCGCGGTTGTGACCCTGATGGGGCTTTTGGCCCTGCCGCAAATGCTGAAAATGCGCTACGACCATTCATTCGCTGCGGGCATCATCTGCGCAGGCGGGACACTGGGCATCTTGATCCCCCCCTCCATCATGCTGATCGTCTATGCCGCGTCCTCGGGCGTTTCCATCGTGCGGCTTTACGCAGCAGCGATCTTGCCCGGTTTCACGCTGGTTGGCTTGTACCTGATCTATATCGTCGTGCGGTCCATGCTGAACCCCAAACTCGCCCCAAAACCAACGTATGAGGAATTGCCAGCCGTCCCCTTTGGCAAAATGATGTGGATGCTGGTCACATCCTTCCTGCCGCTAGCCATCCTGATTTTCTCGGTGCTTGGCTCCATCCTTTTCGGTCTCGCCACCCCGACCGAGGCGGCGTCGATCGGCGCGCTTGGCGGCATGGTGCTGGCCGTGGCTTACCGCGCCATGACCTTCCAACGTTTGCGCGAAAGCGTGTATCTGACCGTGCGCACCACCGCGATGGTGTGCTGGCTGTTCGTCGGTTCCTACACCTTCTCGGCGGTGTTTTCCTATCTTGGCGGCGAACAGGTCATCGGCGATTTCGTCAAAAGCCTGGATATGACGCCCATCCAGTTCCTGATCTTGGCACAGCTTATTATCTTCTTGCTCGGCTGGCCGCTGGAATGGTCCGAAATCATCATCATTTTCGTGCCCATCTTCTTGCCTTTGTTGCCGCTGTTTGGCGTGGACCCTTTGTTTTTCGGCGTGTTGGTGGCGCTGAACCTGCAAACCTCGTTCCTAACGCCGCCCATGGCGATGAGCGCGTATTACCTAAAAGGCATCGCGCCCCCAGAGGTAAAGCTGATGGAAATCTTCAAAGGCGTGCTGCCCTATTGCGGCATGGTGGTGCTGTGCATGATCCTCATGTACCAATTCCCCCAAATCGTCTTTGCCTTGCCGGAAGTGTTCTATGGCCCATCCCGTTAAAACACCGCAAAACACCGCCGATGCTTTGCTGGCCCTTGGGGCGGTCGCCTTGCGCGACCGCCTTGCCAGCGGGGCCTTGACGGCCGAGGCGCTGGTAGAGGCTTGTTTGGCCCGCATCGCAGCACATGAACCCCAAGTGGGCGCGTGGGCATGGCTGGACGGTGACCACGCGATCACCCAAGCGCGCAAACTGGATGCGTGGCGACAGGCCGGGCGCGCGCTTGGCCCCCTGCACGGCCTGCCCGTGGGGATAAAGGACATCATCGACACCAAGGGCATCCCCACCGCCAATGGCACCCCGATTGATGCAGGCCGCGTGCCATCCACCGATGCGTGGATCGTGACCCGTCTGCGCGCGGCGGGGGCCATAATCTTGGGCAAAACCGTCACCACTGAATGTGCCTACATGTTTGCAGGCAAAACCCGCAACCCGCACAATCCCGCCCACACCCCCGGCGGGTCCAGCAGCGGGTCGGCGGCGGCGGTGGCGGCGGGCATGGTGCCTTTGGCCATTGGCACACAAACTGGCGGCTCGGTCATTCGCCCGGCGTCTTATTGTGGCGTGGTCGGCCTAAAACCCAGCTTTGGCATGATCCCCCGCACAGGCATCCTGCCGCAATCGCCGTTCCTTGATACGGTCGGCGTATTCGCCACCTCTGTCGCCGATGCGGCCTTGTTGGCCGAGGTGCTGGCAGGCCACGACCCCGCCGACACCGCCACCGAACCCGCGCCCATGCCCCGCCTGTTGGCGACCTGCTTGGCCCCCGCCCCCGTCACCCCCACTTTCGCCTTTCTGCGCCCGCCCGAATACGACAGCGCCGACCCGCAAATGCAGGACGCGATGCTAGAGGTGTCACAGGCCTTGGGTGAGCAATGTTTTGACGTGCCTTTCCCCGGCTTTGACGACATGGGCGATGTGCGCCGCCGCATCAATTTTGCCGAAATGTCCAAATGCTACTTTGGCTTGGAACGGCGCGGCCATGACCAGATGTCCGACATCCTGCGCGCCGCAATGGTTGAAGGGCGCGGCGTATCGGCCCGCGATTATATCGCAGCCCTTGATTGGCGCGCATTGCTAAACACCGCGCTCGATAAAATCTTTGAACGTTGCGACGCCATTTTGTGCCCCGCCGCTCAAGGTCCGGCCCCAAAAGGGTTGGAAAACACCGGCTCCGCCATTTTCAACGGCATCTGGACGCTTGCGGGCGTTCCCGCCGTCTCCCTGCCCCTGTTTACCGCCGAAAACGGTATGCCGATGGGCCTGCAATTGATCGGCCCGCGGGGCGACGATGCGCGCCTATTGCGCAATGCCCGCTGGCTGACCGAACATCTCACTTCAACTCAAAAGGCGTAACCGATGCAAAAATTTCTGGGTATCTTTGCCTTTGCGGTCCTTCTGGGCTTTCTGGGCATCCTTGTCATCCATGTGCCCCGCCTTGACCTGATCGCCGTGATCAGCATCACCGTGCTGCTGGCGGGCTGGGATATGGTCCTGACATTTTGCGAAAAGAAAGACTGAATCCCTTAGCGGGGCCGTGCAAAACGGGATGGGCAAAAAACCATAAACTTTGCCCGTCTTTTGGGGTTGATCATTGCATTTGCACGCCAATTCGGGCATCCCCATTCCAAACAATTCCGCGACTTTCGCAATTGCAAGGAAAGGCTTTCCGCCATGACCACCCCCGCAACACCCGATATCATTTACACAAAAGTGGATGAGGCGCCGCAACTCGCCTCCGCCTCTCTCCTCCCCATCATCCAGTCCTTTGCGCGCGCCGCAGGCGTGTCTGTGGGTGTCAAAGATATCTCGCTTGCCGGGCGCATCATCGCGTCTTTTCCCGAAAACCTAACGCCCGATCAGCGTCAACCCGATGATCTGGCCGAACTCGGCGAATTGGTCAAAAGCCCCGGCGCCAATGTCATCAAACTGCCCAACATTTCGGCCTCTGTCCCGCAGCTGGTGGCGGCCGTAAAGGAATTGCAGGCCAAAGGCTATGCCATTCCAACCTACCCCGAAGACCCCGCCACAGACGCAGAAAAATCCATCCGCGCCCGGTTTGACGCGATCAAAGGCTCGGCGGTGAACCCGGTCTTGCGCGAAGGCAACTCTGATCGCCGCGCCGCCGTTGCGGTGAAAAACTACGCCAAGGCCAATCCCCATTCGATGGGCAAATGGGCAAAAGACAGCAAAACCATTGTCTCAACTATGTCCGCCAATGACTTCTTTTCAAATGAAAAATCCATCATCCTGTCGTCCGCCCAATCCGGCGTGGCCCGCATCGAACTGATCGCCCCCGATGGCGGTCTGACCGTGCTAAAAGACGGGCTGAAATTCACCGCGGGCACCGTGCTGGATGCCACTTTCATGTCCTCCCGCGCGCTGGATACGTTTTTGGCAGACCAAATCACGGCAACCAAATCCGCCGGGGTTTTGTTCTCCATCCACCTCAAAGCAACGATGATGAAGGTGTCGGACCCCATCATTTTTGGCCACGCCGTCCGCGTGTTCCTGCAACCCGTGTTCGATGTCTACGGCGACAAAATGGCCGCCGCTGGCATCAACCCGAACTCTGGCCTCGGCGCGCTCTTGGACCAAGTCGCCCTCATGGCCGAGGCGACCGAAATCATGGCCGCCATTGACGCCGTCATGGCCGAACGCCCGCCACTGTATATGGTCAATTCCGACAAGGGCATCACCAACCTGCATGTGCCGTCAGATGTGATCATCGACGCCTCCATCCCCGCCCTGATCCGTGCGGGTGGCAAAGGCTGGGGCCCGGATGGCAAAGCGGCCGACACCAACTGCATCATCCCAGACAGCAGCTATGCCCCCATCTATGACGAATCCGTGGCCTATTTCAAAGAAACCGGCGCGCTCGACCCCGCCACTGCGGGCACCGTGCAAAACGTCGGCCTGATGGCACAAAAGGCCGAAGAATACGGCTCCCACCCCACCACGTTTGAAATCCCGCACGCAGGCATGGTGCGCATCGTACTGGCCAATGGCGACGAAGTGTTGGAACAAACGGTCGCCGCAGGCGACATCTGGCGCGCCGCCTCCACCAAACAAGCCCCGATTGAAGATTGGGTCCAACTCGCCATCAGCCGCCAAAAGGCGGAAGGCTGCCAAGCAATTTTCTGGCTGGACGAAGGCCGTGCGCATGACGCTGAACTGCTGAAATATGTGCGCCCCATCCTCGCCGCCGCAGGTGTTGCAGATAAATTCCAAATCCTGACACCGCGCGCCGCCACCCGCCTGTCGCTGGAAACCATCCGCAAGGGTCAGGATTCCATCGCCATTTCCGGCAACGTTCTGCGCGATTATCTGACCGATCTGTTCCCCATTCTGGAACTCGGCACCTCGGCCAAAATGTTGTCTATCGTCAAACTGATGAACGGCGGCGGCATGTTTGAAACCGGTGCAGGCGGGTCTGCCCCCAAACATGTGCAACAATTGGTGCAGGAAAACCACCTGCGCTGGGACAGCTTGGGCGAATTTTGCGCGCTGGGGGAAAGCCTGAAATTCCTGGCCGAAACCACGGATAACCACAAGGCCCGCATCCTTGGCCACGCGGTTGACCGCGCCACCCAAGGTGTTTTGGACCACAACAAATCCCCCGAAGGCAAAGTCGGCCAAACCGACAACCGCGCCAGCCATTACTTCTTTGCGCTTTACTGGGCGCAAGCCCTTGCCAATCAAAACGAAGATCCGGTTTTGATCGCCCATTTCGCCCCCATCGCCGCCGCGTTAGCGGAAAATGAAGCAACCATTCTGGCCGAACTTACCGCGACCGAAGGGCAACCCGCAGATCTGGGCGGTTATTTCCACACCGACCCCCAGAAAACCAACGCCATCATGCGCCCGTCCGCCACAATGCTGCGTATTTTGGGCGACGCATAAACCCACCTCAAACGCGGTCTATAAAACGGGCTGGCCCCACCACTGCGGGGGCCAGCCCACAGCAATCCGCCCCACATCACGGGGGCCAAATGCCACCCAAAGGGGGACCATCCAATGCGCCTTGCCACAGTTGATGCGGGTCACGGGGCCGTGGCGGTCGCGCAGCTTTCCAACGGCGCGCTTTTGCTGTTGAACGCTGCGGCAGGTGCGGCTGGGTCCTCCACCAAGGCGATTTTGGACGGTTCTTTGCAATCCATCATCGCAGGCGGCAAAACCGTCTGGAACGAGGTTGCAACGCTGATCGAAAAGGCCAATGCCGGGGGCTTTGCAGCCGCCCAAATCGCCGCAAACAGCGTACAATTCCTTGCCCCCCTGCCGCGACCCGAAAAAAACGTGTTCTGCGTTGGCCGCAATTATGCCGACCATATTGCCGAAGGGGCGCGGGCGCAAAAGGTCACAATCAACGTGACCGAAGTGCCAGTTTACTTCACAAAACCCCGCACCGCCGTTGTGGGCACCGGGGCCGATGTGCCCCTGTTCCCCCATATTTCCACCCAAATTGACTATGAGGTGGAACTGGCGCTGGTGATCGGCACCCCCGGCCGCGACATTTCCAAAGACGCGGCGATGGACCATATTTTTGGCTATACCATCATCAACGATATCACCGCTCGCGACGTGCAGCGCCGCCACGGCGGACAGTTTTTCAAAGGCAAAGGGCTGGACGGCTCTTGCCCGATGGGCCCGTGGATTGTGACCGCCGACGACATGCCCACCCCGCAGGCCACCGCCCTGCGCTGCTATGTGAACGGTG
Source organism: Pseudorhodobacter antarcticus (assembly GCF_900110135.1). GTDB lineage: Bacteria > Pseudomonadota > Alphaproteobacteria > Rhodobacterales > Rhodobacteraceae > Pseudorhodobacter > Pseudorhodobacter antarcticus. Next base: position 22,714 of record NZ_FOCO01000045.1, read on the forward strand.
ATCTGCGCCAGAACGGCAGCACCGCCGACATGATTTTTGACATCCCCACGCTCATCGCCTCCCTCTCCCAAGGGATGAAACTGGAACCCGGCGATATTTTGGCCACCGGCACCCCTTCCGGGGTCGGTTACGCCATGACCCCGCCGCAGTTTTTGACCGATGGGGATGAAGTGATCTGCGAAATTGACGGTATCGGCAAACTCATAAACCGCGTCCGCACGGTCTAACGGGCCGCCGCCCCGCAGGTTAAATATCCCTTAGCAAAGGGCGCGCAGGGGACACGAAAAATACACCCCTCAGAGTTGGTCGCGGAATTTCGGACCAGTTGTTAAGTTGGATCGCATGATGAGAGAAGTGATCCAGAATGAAGAAACGAAAGAACCATTCGCCTGATTTCAAGGCGAAGGTTGCGCTTGAAGCGATCCGTGAGGAGCTGACGCTGGCGGAGCTGTCGAAGAAGTACGATGTTCATCCGACACAACTCGGCACTTGGAAGCGCGCGGCGATAGAGAACATGGCGACAGCTTTTGCGCGCCGAGGTGCCGCCCCGGAGCAGGTAAGTGCGGCTGAACTCGACAAGCTGCATTCCAAGATTGGCCAACTTGTGGTGGAACGGGATTTTTTGGCCAATGCCTCGCACCAGTTGCTCGGGAC
>NZ_FOCO01000002.1 GCF_900110135.1 Pseudorhodobacter antarcticus
GCCGAACAGTACTTTCATCGTCAGACATGTCTGGATCGCAGCGTCACTGTAGTCGGGCTGTCGGCCACGTTTTCCGGTCGGCGCAGCCTCCCAGGTCATGGTGGGATCGAACCAAATCGTCAGCGAGCCACGACGCTTGAGCGCTTCGTTATAGGCGGACCAGTTCCTGGTCTTGTAGGCGAGGGGTGTCGGTTTACTCATACCACACAGCTACCATGCTGGATTCACAAGATGAATCCCTCATGGGATTTGTGCAACAGAGCCATTGCCTTGCGTAGTGCCAATAAGGCCTTGTTGATGCTTTTGTCCTGCATGAGGGCAATCTAGCAAAATCAGCACGCAAAGGATTCACTTTTGTTGGTGCGTTTGATACATAAATCCGCAAATACCTTCCAGGGCGGAAAGCGGGGGACAGAATGTCCCCCGCTTTCCGCCCTGGCCCCATAAAATCAGGCCGCTGATCCGCCCACTGTCAACCCGCCGATCATCAAGGTCGGCTGGCCCACCCCAACCGGCACCCATTGGCCCGCCTTGCCGCAATTGCCAATACCGGGGTCCATCGCCATATCATTGCCAATCGCGCGGATTTTTTGCAGCGCGGTCGCCCCATCGCCAATCAAGGTGGCCCCTTTGACCGGTGCGCCGATCACACCGTTTTGCACGCGGTACGCCTCGGTGCAAGAAAACACGAATTTGCCGTTGGTGATATCGACTTGGCCGCCGCCAAAACCCACGGCGTAAATGCCGTCTTTCAACGACGCGACGATTTCCGCAGGGTCGGTATCGCCGCCCAGCATATAGGTGTTGGTCATGCGCGGCATCGGGATGTGCGCGTGGCTTTCGCGCCGCCCGTTTCCGGTGGGTGCCACGCCCATCAACCGTGCGTTTTGGCGGTCTTGCATGTAGCCGACCAACACACCGTCATCGATCAGCACATTGCGCTGGCTTGGCGTGCCTTCGTCATCAAATGACAGCGAGCCGCGACGATCGGGGATGGTGCCATCATCCAGTACGGTCACGCCCTTTGCCGCGATGCGCTGGCCCATGAGCCCCGAGAAGGCAGAGGTTTTTTTGCGGTTAAAGTCACCTTCCAGCCCGTGACCAATCGCCTCATGCAGCAAAATGCCGGGCCAGCCGGCGCCGAGGACCACGTCCATCACGCCTGCGGGGGCGGGGACGGCATCTAGGTTAACAAGGGCGATGCGCAGCGCCTCGCGCGCCACAGATTGCCAATGCGCGGGGTCCATCAGGCGGGCAAGGCCGTAGCGGCCGCCCCCCCCCATACCGCCCGATTCGCGCCGCCCGTTTTGTTCGACGATGACGGAAATGTTCAGCCGCGCCATGGGCCGGATGTCAGACAGGCGCAGCCCTTCGGGGCGCAGAATTTCCACCTCTTGCAAGCCCGCCGCCAATGTGGCGGAGACTTGGATCACGCGGGGGTCGAGGGCGCGTGCGTAGGCGTCAATTTCGCGCAGCAGGTCGATTTTGCCAGCGAAACTGGCGTCTGCCATCGGGTTTTGATCGGTATAGAGCCGGGTGTTGGTGCCTTTGGGCGCATCGGCCAATGTGCCACCGCCAGCGCCCACAGCCAAACGTGCGGTGTCCATGCCACGGCGCAGCGCGGATTCGGAGATTTCGGTGGAATGGGCGTAGCCTGCCACCTCGCCGCGCACGGCGCGCAGACCGTACCCTTCGGATGCGTCATAGCTGGCGGTTTTGACGCGACCATCATCCAGAACAATCGCCTCGGACCGGCGGCGTTCCAAAAACAGCTCTCCATCATCGGCACCGTGCGTGGCTTGGCGGAGAAGATCAAGGGCAACCGCCTCATCCAGATGGGTGTCGAAGGGGCGGAAAGGGGCGTCTGTCATGGAAAGTCCTTGATTTACATCAAACGGCGTCGGTTTGCCGCAATGGTTTCTCTTGTCGTCATGGTCTTAATATGGTTTCACCGAGAGTAGAAACAACGGGATTCTGCCCTAAGTTAGGGTAAAGCTTGAAAAACGGCCAAATGGCCGCGTAACGAACGGGAATTGCAGATGCGCATGATGACAGGATTTACCGGATTTGGTGCAGTGATGGCGGCGGGCGCCGCTTTTGCACAGGATTTGGAAGTGGTGGGGCGGCCTATTCCGGGTGGCATGGGCTTTCAGCCTGCTGCGACAGAATTGGCGCGCGATTTGCAGTGGTTGGACCATTTCATTTTGATCATCATCACGGTGGTCACGGTGTTTGTGACGGCGCTGTTGTTGTGGTGCGCATGGCGGTTCCACGAAAAGCGCAACAAGACGCCCGCGACATTCACGCACAACAGCCCGCTGGAAGTGGCGTGGACAATTGTGCCCATCCTGATTTTGGTGGTGATTGGGGTGTATTCGCTGCCCGTGCTGTTCAAGCAGCAGGAAATTCCGAAAGGCGACATCAACATTAAAGTGACTGGGTATCAGTGGTACTGGGGTTACGAATATGTGGATGAAGATTTCGCATTCGACAGCTTTTTGCTGCCGCGCGACAAGTTGGTTGAGGCGGGTTTTGCCGAAAGCGATTACCTTCTGGCGACCGATACATCCGTTGTGGTGCCGATTGGCAAGACCATTGTGATGACAGTGACTGGCGCAGATGTGATCCATTCCTGGACCATCCCAGCGTTTGGCGTAAAGCAAGACGCGGTGCCCGGCCGTTTGGCGCATCTGTGGTTTAATGCCGAGCGTGAGGGCGTGTATTTTGGGCAATGTTCGGAGCTGTGCGGCAAGGACCATGCGTACATGCCGATCACCGTAAAGGTGGTGTCTGAGGAGGCCTATGCAACCTGGTTGGCAGGGGCCAAACAAGAGTTTGCGGGCCTGCCAGCGGCACCTGTGGATGTGGCCTTGGCTGATTGAGGAAAGGCGGCGCGGGGGCAACCCTGCGCCCCCGGTTTTGACGTAAGGATGTGAGATGAGCGACGCGGCGGTTCCCCATGATAAAGAGGCAGGGTTTGGTGATTACATCGCCCTATTGAAGCCGCGCGTGATGTCGCTGGTGGTGTTTACGGCGTTGGTCGGCGTTTTGGTGGCGCCCGGGCAAATCCATCCGTTTATTGCGATGACCGCGATTTTGTTCATTGCGCTTGGGGCAGGGGCATCGGGCGCGCTGAACATGTGGTGGGACGCCGATATTGACGCGGTGATGAAGCGCACGCAGCGCCGCCCTGTGCCTGCGGGCAAGGTGTTGCCGGGCGAGGCGCTTGGGTTTGGCATGGCGCTGTCGGGCATTTCGGTGGTGATGCTGGGGTTGGCGACGAACTTGTTGGCGGCGGGGTTGTTGGCGTTTACGATATTCTTTTACGCCGTGGTGTATTCCATGTGGTTGAAGCGGTCCACGCCGCAAAACATTGTGATTGGCGGGGCTGCGGGGGCGTTTCCGCCGATGATCGGTTGGGCCGTGGTGACGGGCAATGTGGGCGTTGAAGCGGTGTTGATGTTCATGATTATTTTCATGTGGACGCCGCCGCATTTCTGGGCTTTGGCGTTGTTTATGAACGAGGATTACAGCAAGGCTGGTGTGCCGATGCTGACTGTGACGCATGGCAAAAAGGTCACGCGGGCGCATGTGTTGGTGTATACGATCCTGCTGATCCCCTTTGCGGTTGGCGCTGCGTTCACGTCGATTGGCGGGCCGGTGTTTTTGGCCGTATCGGTGGTGTTGAACGGCATATTCTTGCTGGGCGCATGGCGGATTTGGCGGCGCGATGAGGTGATGGCTGCGGCGGATAAATACGCGGTGGAAAAGCAAGTGTTCAAGTTTTCCCTGCTGTATCTGTTCTTGATATTTGGCGCGTTTCTGGCCGAGGCGGCGTTGAAACCTTACGGGCTTGGAGGCTGGTAAAATGGTATTTAGCGAAGAACATGACATGCACAAGCGCCGGTTCAGCCGCAATGTGGGGTTGGGCCTGGTCTTGGTCGCCTTTGTCGCGTTGGTGTTTGGCCTGACGGTGGTCAAGGTGATGAACCTTGGCGAAATGCAGGCGTTTGATCATGTGGTGCGCCCAGAGTTGGTGCCCAATTCTGTCCGTGTTCCTGTTGAGGAGGCCCCCAAGCAATGACCCCCATTAATAAAACTGCCGCGCAATTGACCGGCGTCGCGGTGCTTATGGTATCGCTGTCCTTTGCGGCAGTGCCGTTTTACGACTGGTTTTGTCGGGTTACGGGGTTTGGTGGCACGCCCTTGGTGGCGTCTGTCGCACCCGATGTGATTTTGGACCAAACCATCACCATCCGGTTTGACGCGTCCAAAGATCGCGATATGCCGTGGGAATTCAAACCCATGCAGCGAGAGATGGAAGTGCGGATTGGCGAAACCGGCCTTGCGTTTTATGAGGCGTATAACCCGACGGACCGCGCGGTGGGCGGCATGGCCAGCTATAACGTGGCGCCCGACGCTGCAGGTGGTTTTTTCACCAAAATTGCGTGCTTCTGCTTTACCGAACAGGTGTTGCAGCCGGGCGAACGGGTGCAGATGCCCGTCACGTTTTTCGTGGACCCATCCATTGTGACGGACCGTGAAGGCAAGTTTGTGCATGAAATCACCCTATCTTATACATTTTATGAGGCGGATTTGCCGGTTGAGGAGCAAGCAAGCCTTGCCCCCGCAACGCCTGCGCCTGTAAACTGATAAAAACCGCATCCAAGCGGCGCTTGAGATAAAAACCGAGGGAACGACGACCATGGCCAACGCCAAGAACCACGATTATCATATTCTTCCACCGTCGATTTGGCCGCTTATGGCCTCGGTTGGCGCGTTCATCATGCTGTTTGGCGCGGTGATTTGGATGCACGGGTCCGGCCCTTGGATGGGGCTGATCGGGCTTGCCATGGTGCTGTATGTGATGTTCGCCTGGTGGTCCGATGTGATCGCGGAAAGCCAAGTGGGCGACCATACGCCTGTGGTGCGGATTGGCCTGCGCTATGGTTTCATCATGTTCATCATGTCCGAAGTGATGTTTTTCGCGGCGTGGTTCTGGTCGTTTTTCAAACACGCGATGTATCCGATGGGGCCATTGTCGCCGGGGATTGACGGCGTTTGGCCGCCCGCAGGCGTGGAAACTTTTGACCCGTGGCACCTGCCGTTGATCAACACGTTGATTTTGCTGTGTTCGGGCGCTGCGGCGACTTGGGCGCACCACGCGTTGGTGCATGACAACAACCGCAAGGATTTGAAGAACGGGCTTATTCTGGCGATTTTGTTAGGCGCGCTGTTCACTGGATTCCAGATTTATGAATACAGCCACGCGGCCTTTGGGTTTGCGGGCAACATTTATGGTGCAAATTTTTACATGGCGACCGGGTTCCACGGGTTCCACGTTTTGATTGGGACGATCTTTTTGGGTGTTTGCTTGATCCGGACGTACAAAGGCCATTTCACCCCGGAAAAGCATATTGGGTTTGAAGCGGCGGCGTGGTATTGGCACTTTGTGGATGTGGTGTGGCTGTTCTTGTTCGCCTCTATCTATGTTTGGGGCCAGTGATCGGCACCAAGGGCTGACCAAAATTTAGAAGGGCGCGGGCCGAAAGGGCCGCGCTTTTCGCTTTCAAAACGGTTGATATGGACGGGAATTGCGGATGATGCGGCGCGTGATATTGCCCTTGATGTTTGGGCTGGCCGGGGTGGCGATTTTGGTGTCGCTGGGCCTTTGGCAAGTGCAGCGCCTTGCGTGGAAAGAGCAGGTTTTGGCGCAGATTGATGCGCGCATTGCGGCTATTCCGGTGGACCTGCCCGGTGTGCCGGACCCGGTGGCGGACCAATATTTGCCTGTGTCGGTCAGTGGTGAATTGACCAAGGACAGCGTGGATGTGTTGGTCAGTCGCAAGCAAATTGGCGCGGGATACCGGGTGGTTACGGTGTTGAAAACCGACACAGGGCGCCGGGTTTTGCTGGACCGTGGGTTTTTGGCCGAGGCGGCACGGGGATTGCCGCGTGAGGTTGTCACGCTGGCGGTGACTGGCAATTTGGTTTGGCCTGATGAGGTGGACGGTTACACCCCCGCGCCGGATGCCAAAACCGGGATTTGGTTTGCGCGTGATGTGGTGGCATTGGCCGCAGCACTGAAGGCGGAGCCTTTGTTGGTGGTGGCGCGCAGTGACACAGGCGACGGGATTGAACCGCTGCCTGTGGACAGCGCCGCGATTACAAACGATCATTTGAACTATGCGATCACATGGTTTTTGCTTGCTATCGTCTGGGCGGGGATGACAGTGCTGCTGCTGTGGCGTATGAGGCGGAACGTTGCATAAAGGGGGCGTTTGATGCGCTATATCTCCACCCGGGGTCAGGCCCCTGAGCTGAGTTTTGCCGAGGCGATGATGACCGGGCTGGCGCGCGATGGCGGGCTGTATGTGCCCGCGCATGTGCCGCAGATGAGCGCGCAGGAGATTTCGGCGCTGGCGGGTTTGCCGTATGAGGAGGTTACGTTTCGCGTGATGTGGCCGTTTTTGGGCGACACATTCACCGAGGTGCAGTTTCGCGGTTTGATTGCGGCCGCCTACAAGGGTTTCGGGCACGACGCGCGCGCGCCATTGGTGCAGCTGGGGCCGAACCACTTTTTGCTGGAGCTGTTTCATGGGCCGACGCTGGCGTTCAAAGATTTCGCGATGCAACTGCTGGGCCAGATGATGCAGGCGGATTTGGCGAAGTCGGGCCAGCGGATTACCATTGTGGGTGCGACCAGCGGCGATACCGGGTCGGCCGCGATGGAGGCGTTTCGCGGTCTGTCGAACGTGGATTTGTTCATTTTGTACCCGCATGGCCGGGTGTCCGAGGTGCAGCGCCGCCAAATGACCACCCCATCGGAGGCGAATGTGCACGCGATTGCGATGGACGGCGATTTTGACGATTGCCAAGCGCGTGTGAAGGACATGTTCAACGACATGGATTTTCGCGATGGGGTGCGGTTGGCGGGGGTGAATTCAATCAACTGGGCCCGCGTTTTGGCGCAGGTGGTGTATTATTTCTCCTCTGCGGTGGCGTTGGGTGCGCCGGGGCGGCGGGTGAGCTTCACCGTGCCGACGGGGAATTTCGGCGATATTTTTGCAGGCTATATCGCGCGGGCGATGGGGTTGCCGATTGATCAGTTGGTGGTTGCGACCAATCATAATGACATCTTGGACCGCGCGCTGCGGACGGGAGAGCATCGCACGAATGGGGTGAAGCCGTCGATCAGCCCGTCGATGGATATTCAAGTATCATCGAATTTTGAGCGGGTTTTGTTTGATGCTTACGGGCGCGATGGCATGGCCGTGGCGCAGTTGATGGGTGAGATGAAATCGGGCGGCTTTACGATTTCGCAAAGCGCGTTGCAGATGTTGCGCGAACAATTTGCATCGGGGCGTTGTTCGGAGGATGAAACCAGTGCGACCATTCGTGCCGCGTTTGCCTATACCGGAGAGGTGCTTTGCCCCCATTCCGCCGTGGGTGTGAAGGTGGCAGAAGCCCACTTGGGCGTCGTGCCGATGATCACGCTGGCCACCGCACACCCTGCGAAATTCCCCGATGCGGTGGAGGCGGCGATGGGCGTGCGGCCTGCGCTGCCGGACCGCATGGCCGATCTGTTTGATCGCGACGAACGCCTAACCCGTCTGCCCAATGACCTTGCCGTGTTGCAAGCCCATATCCGTGAAAGGATTGCCAATTGACCAGCCGCCTGACCACTTTGCCAAACGGGTTTCGCATTGTCACCGAGGCGATGCCGGGGTTGAAATCGGCCAGCGTGGGGATTTGGATCACGGCAGGCGGGCGGCATGAACGGGCCGAGCAGAACGGTATCGCGCATTTTCTGGAGCATATGGCGTTCAAGGGGACCGAAAAGCGGTCATCTTTGCGGATTGCTGAGGAAATTGAAGATGTTGGCGGGTATATCAACGCCTATACCAGCCGCGAAATGACCGCCTATTACGCGCGGGTGCTGTCGGATGATGTGGCGCTGGCGCTGGATGTGATTAGCGATATTGTGCTGAACCCGGTGTTTGACCCCAAGGAAATTGAGGTGGAGCGCCATGTGATTTTGCAAGAAATCGGGCAAGCGCTGGACACGCCGGACGATATTATTTTCGATTGGCTGCAAGAGGCGTGTTACCCCGACCAAGCCTTTGGGCGCACGATTTTGGGGCCAGCGGAACGGGTTGCAGGGTTTTCGCGCGCCGATTTGACCGGGTTTGTGGCGGAACATTACAACCCAGACCGCATGATTTTGTCGGCTGCCGGTGCGGTGGACCATGACGCGATTGTGGCGCAGGCCGAGACGATGTTTGGCGCGCGCGCCCCGGCCAAAACGGGGTTGATCCAGCCCGCGACGTTTAAGGGCGCGGAGCGGCGCGAGGTGAAAGCGTTGGAGCAGGTGCATTTCGCGCTGGCCTTTGACGCGCCGGGGTATTTGTCGCCTGATGTTTATACCGCGCAGATTTACGCGATGGCGCTGGGGGGTGGTATGTCGAGCCGTCTGTTCCAAAAAGTGCGCGAGGAACGGGGCCTGTGCTATTCGATCTTCGCGCAATCGGGGGCCTATGAGGACGCTGGGCAGATCACGATTTACGCGGGCACGTCCGATGCGGAAATTGGCGAGCTGACCGACATCACCCTGACCGAGTTGAAGCGGGCGGGCGGCGATATGACGGAGGCCGAAGTGGCGCGCGCGCGGGTGCAGTTGAAAGCCGGGATGCTGATGGGGCTGGAAAGCCCATCCAGCCGGGCGGAACGCTTGGCGCGGCTGCTTGCGATCTATGGCCGGGTGCCAGACGCGGATGAGGCGGTGGCAAAAATTGACGCGGTGACCACGACGGATGTGCGCCGCTATGCGGGCGAGATGATCCATGCGGATTCGGCGCTGGCGCTGTATGGTCCGGTTGCGGATGCGCCGGGGCTAGAGGAGATCAAGCGCGGGCTTGCCGCCTGATGCTGGGTTTTCGCCGCAAGGTGAAGGTGGAGACGGAGCGGATGACGCTGCGCCTGCCCATGCATGGCGATTGGAATGCATGGTCGGCGGTGCGAGCCGAAAGTGCAGCGTTTCTAACCCATTGGGAGCCGGTTTGGGCGGCTGACCATCTGTCGCGCCGCGCGTTTACCAACCGGGTGTATTGGGCGGCGCGGGCACAATCGCAGGGCACGGCGCTGCCGATGCTGATGATACGGCGCAGTGACCAGCAGTTGGTGGGCGCGATCACGCTGGACAATATTCGGCGCGGGCCGTCGCAGGCGGGCACCATTGGCTATTGGATTGGGCAACCTTTTGCGCGCCAAGGCCTGATGCGTGAGGCGATTTTGGCGATGGTTCATCATTCCTTTACCAGTTTGGATTTAAGTCGGGTGGAGGCGGCGTGTTTGCCGGAAAACGCAGCCTCGCGCGGGGTGTTGGAAAAAACCGGGTTCAAATATGAAGGGGTGGCGCAAAGTTATTTGCAGATTGCGGGGCGGTGGCGCAACCATGTGCTGTATGCGGCGCTGCGCGCGGACAGGCGCGGGCGGACGGATGTTGGCTGATTTGACGTGACTTTTGCAGGTGATGCCCTAGGTTTTCACAGGAAAACATGGGGGGTGTCGATGCTGCGCTTTGTCCTTTCGTTTCTGATGATGGCCGCGCCTGCAGCGGCGCAAGACCGCGTGCCAAGCCATTGCATTGCGTTGGCCGATGCGGGAACCCCAGTTCACAAAGCCAGTTTCACGGCCCCGGTGGCGGAGGGCGAGGTGCGCATCCGCTATCTGACCCATGCCAGTTTTGCGCTGCGCACGCCGATGGGCAAAGTGTTGGTGACCGATTACACGGGGTTTATCGGCGCGGATGATACGGTGCCCGATGTGGTGACCATGAACAATGCGCATGGCACCCATTGGACCAGCAACCCCGACCCGCGCATCCCGCATGTGCTGCAAGGTTGGGACAACGCAGACCATCATTTGGACCTGGGCGAGGTGTTGGTGCGCAATGTGCCGACCGATGTGATGAACCGCGGGTTTGTCCGGCCGGGCGGCAATTCGATTTTTATCTTTGAGGTGGCGGGGCTTTGCATCGGCCATTTGGGCCATTTGCACCATATCCCGGATGCCGCGCAGTTTGCGGCGATTGGGCGATTGGATGTGTTGATGGTGCCGGTGGATGGTGGCTATACCCTTGATTTGCCGTCGATGATGTCGGTCGTGCGGCGGCTGCGATCGTCTGTGGTGGTGCCGATGCATTGGTTTTCGGGGGCATCGCTGGAAGTGTTCTTGGCGGAAATGAGCACGGAATTTGACGTGGTGCGCCCGGAGATAAGCCAGATTGATTTGTCGCTGGCACGCCTGCCCGGCAAGCCCACGATCATTGTGCTGGAGCCGGACTATTTGCCCTAACGTGCCGCGATAGGCTGGGGTAAGACTGGCAAAACGACAGGAGTGCCCATGCTGAACCCGGCCGATGATGCTTTTGTGCAGCGCCTTGCGGCCCTGTTGTCACCAGATGTTCTGGGGGGCGTGGAACCGCGCTATTTGGCCGATCCGCGCGGGCGTGTGGGCGGTCAGGCGGGTGCGGTGGCGCGACCGCGCACAGTTGATGAAGTGTCTGTTATCATTGCGGAATCGGCGCGGGCGCGGGTGGGGGTGATCCCTTTTGGTGGCGGCACTGGGTTGGTTTTGGGGCAAGTGCAAGACGGTGGGCCGCTGCCTTTGGTCTTGTCGCTGGAACGGATGCGCGCGGTGCGCAGCGTGCATGCCGCGGAAAACGTTTTGGTGGTAGAGGCGGGCGCGACCTTGGCCGAGGTGCAGGCGGCGGCGCAGAGCGTGGACAGGATGTTTCCGTTGAGTTTGGCCAGCCAAGGATCCGCGCGCATTGGTGGCAATTTGGCGACCAATGCGGGCGGCGTGAATGTGCTGCGCTATGGCAATGCGCGGGATTTGTGCTTGGGATTGGAGGCGGTTTTGCCCGATGGCACGATTTGGCACGGGCTGAAACGGTTGCGCAAGGACAACACCGGATACGATCTGCGCAATCTGTTGATCGGGGCGGAAGGCACGCTGGGGGTGATCACGGCGACGAGTTTGAAGCTGTCGCCTGTGCCCGCCGGAATGGGCACCGCGTTTATGGTGGTGCGCGACCCCGCGGCGGCGCTAGATTTGTTGGCATTGGCGCAGGCGCGGCTGGGGGGGCTGGTGTCAGCGTTTGAACTGATTTCCGGCATGGGGTTGGCGTTTTTGGCCGAGGTGATGCCAGAACAGCGCCAACCCTTTGCGGTGGCCCCGGCGTGGATGGTGCTAATTGATGTGGGCCTGCCCGAAGGGTTGGACCCGCAAGCCGCGCTGATGGGATTGTTTGAGGCGGGGATGGAGGCGGGTTTGGTGTTGGACGGCACCATCGCGCAATCATTGGCCCAACGCGCGGAGTTTTGGAGCCTGCGTGAAAACATCCCCGAGGCGAACCGCCGGATTGGGTCCATTTCCAGCCATGATATTTCGCTGCCCTTGGGCGAGGTGGCTGATTTTATTGCGAAAACGGGGCCAGAGTTGGCGCGGTTGGGAGATTGGCGCATCAATTGCTTTGGCCATTTGGGCGATGGGAATTTGCATTACAACGTGTTTCCGGTGCCGGGGCAAACCCGCGCGCAGCATGAAAACAGCCGCGAGGCGATCAAGGGGTTGGTGCATGATCTTGCCCATGCGCGGGGTGGGTCGGTCAGCGCGGAACACGGCATTGGGCGACTAAAGGTGGATGATTTAGAGAAATACGGCGATCCGGCGAAACTGGCGGCGATGCGCGCCATCAAGGCAGCGCTGGACCCTGCGGGGATCATGAACCCGGGCGCAGTGCTGCGCTTGCTTGCCTAACGCGTCCTTGCCATTCGTCTTGGTCCAAATACCTATCTGTGCTGGCCCAAAAAAAGAATTGCCCCGCCGGGGTGAACCGGCGGGGCTGGGGTTTGGGGTTGAGTGGTCACGTGTTTGCAAGCAGCGACCGGTCATCCCGGTAAAGCCTGTTTAAAGTGATTCCGTTAACCAAAGGTTACCAGCCAGCATTTTGTTTTGCGTTTCACGGCCAACGCCTTTTACAGCCCCTCAAAGGCACACAGGGCGTGCACTTCCATCCCCATCGCTTCTAGCCGCGCACGGCCGCCAAGGTCGGGCAGATCAACGACAAAGGCGCAGCCGATGACTTGGGCACCCAGCCGTTCGATCAGTTTGATGCCCGCCTCGGCGGTGCCGCCGGTTGCCAGCAGGTCATCGACCAGCAGCACCTTTTCGCCGGGCAAAAACGCGTCGTCATGCACCTCGATCACCGCCTCGCCGTATTCCAATTTGTAATCTTGGGCGATGGTGCGGCCCGGCAGTTTGCCCTTTTTGCGGATGGGCACGAAGCCGGTGGAAAGCTGATGCGCCACCGCACCGCCAAGGATAAAGCCCCGCGCCTCCAACCCCGTCACCTTGTCGATGCGCATCCCGGCATAGGGCGACAGCAATTGGTCAATCGCCATGCGAAAGCCGCGCGGGTCCGCGAACAAGGTGGTGACATCGCGAAACAAGATGCCGTCATGGGGGAAATCGACGATGGTGCGGATGTAATCTTTGACGGTTTTCATGGGGGTTCCTTGGGCGGATTTCACAAAACGCGGCCTGCGATGGCATCAAGTTTGGCCAACAGGTCGGGGTCGCGGGCAGTGGGGGCAGTCATAATGGCGTGGTCCAGCGCGCGGTCGCAGCCATGCGGGCAGGGCGCGCGGCTTGCACCCAGCAGGGCGGGCAGCCGCGCGATCATTGATTTCGCGTGGCCGGAATTGGTGGTCAGCGTGGCGATGACTTGGGCCACATCCACCGCGCCGTGGCTTTCGTGCCAGCAATCAAAGTCGGTGACCATGACAACGGAGGCGTAACACAGCTCCGCCTCACGCGCCAATTTCGCCTCCGGCATATTGGTCATGCCGATCACATCGGCGCCCCAAGCGCGGTACATCTGCGATTCGGCGCGGGTGGAAAACTGCGGGCCTTCCATTGCAAGGTAAGTGCCGCCGATATGGACGGTGACGCCGGAAATGGCCTGTGCGCAAGCCGCCCCCAGTCGCGGGCAGGTGGGGTCGGCCACGGACACATGCGCCACGCAGCCCGCCCCAAAAAATGATTTTTCGCGCGCGAATGTACGGTCGATAAACTGGTCCACGATCACAAAATCGCCGGGCACATAATCGGCGCGCAACGACCCGCAGGCCGAAACGGAGATGACATCGGTGCAGCCCAAACGTTTGAGCGCGTCAATATTGGCGCGGTAGGGCACATCGCTGGGCGACAAACGATGACCGCGCCCGTGGCGGGGCAAAAACGCCATTGGCACCCCGTCCAGCCGCCCCACGAGGATTTGGTCTGACGGCGCGCCCCAAGGGGTTTTCACCTTGACCCATGATGCGCCCTCCAGCCCCGCAATGTCATAAAGGCCAGAGCCGCCGATCACGCCGATCATGGTTTCCATTTGCATCGCCCCGCTGTTGCCCCGCTGTTGGTTGGCACCCACGATAGGCGGGGGTGGCCTTGCGCGAAAGGGCAAAAGCGTGATGCGGCGGCGCGGTTTTTCACCCTTGCAACTGGCGCGTCTGCGTGTTTTTTGCCCTTTCGTTTGGCATGCGGTTTCAGATGCGGGGGCGGCTAATTTGTACCAGTTGACGCAGGAAACAATGGCGGATGGCGCCGAGGTGGAGGCGCTGTATGACCTGTGCTTTGCGCCGGGGCGCACTGCGTTGTCGTCGTACCGCTTGCGCGATGGGGTGCCGACGATTGCGCCCTTATGCCTTGTGCTGCGCGATGCGGAGGGTGTTTTGGCTGCCGCAATCCGCTATTGGCCCGCGCGGGTGGGGGATGCTGCGATTTTTCTGTTGGGCCCGATTGCGGTGCATCCAACCCGTCAGGGGGAGGGGTTGGGCGCGCTGTTGATCGCCGAAAGCCTTGATGTGGCGCGGGGGCTGGGGGCGGCGCGGGTTTTGTTGGTGGGCGATGCGCCTTATTATGGGCGGTTTGGGTTTGCCAAGTTGAACGATGTGGTGATGCCGCCGCCCACGAACCCGGACCGGGTTTTGGGGCTGGCGTTGGTTTTGGGCGCGTGGGACGGCGTGGTGGGCGATGTGGTGCGGGCGTGACCGCTTGTTTTGGGGCATTGGGCGCATTATCTTTTGGGTATGAGCGTTAAGGTGAACCCTTTGTTGCCCACCCCGCTGGCCCCCGATCCGGGGCCAGAGATTGCGCAGTTGGCGCAGCGGCAGCGGCGTGCCAATGGGCCGTTGATGCGGATAATCACCAAATTTGGCGGCACGATTGAAGAGCAGATGGCGCATTTGCCCAAAGGCGTGCGCGATCAGATTGAACGCGTGACGGGCAACGCCCTGCGGCGTGCGGTCGATGTGGCGGGGCATGGGCGGGCGGTGCCCGATTTCGGGCCGCGCGCCGCCCCCGCCTTTGCCGCGTTTACCGGGGCGATTGGGGGTGCGGGCGGGATTGCCACGTCGCTGGCGGAATTGCCTGTGACGGTGACGGTGATTTTGCACGCGATTTTGCGCGCCGCCGAGGCCGAAGGGTTTGACACCACCTTGCCCGAAGTGCGCGCAGAAGCGTTGCGGGTGCTGACATCAGGCGGGCCGTTGGCGGAAGATGATGGGATAAACACCTCATTTCTGGGGGCGCGGATGACGTTGACGGGGCCAGCGCTGCACGCATTGTTAGCGCGGGTGGTGCCGGGATTTGCCGCTGTGCTAACGCAAAAACTGGCGGCGCAAACGGTGCCGATTTTGGGCGCGGTCACGGGGGCCGCGCTGAACGCGGCGTTTTTGACGCATTACCGCGAGTTGGCGCATATTCGGTTTGGGCTGCTGCGGCTGACGGCGTTGCATGGGGCCGCCCCCGTGCGCGCGCGGTTTGAGGCGGCGTTGAAGGATTTGGCCCGGATTAAGGCGTAATGCCGTAGCGCGCGATTTTATCGGCCAGCGTGCGGCGTGCGATGCCCAAAGATTGTGCTGCGCGGTCCACCGAGCCGTGGCGGGCAAGGGCGGCAGTGATTTCGCGCGCTTCATAATCGGCCACGCGGTCGGGCAGGGTATCGCCTTTTGGGGCGGTGTCGGGCAGCGACAGATCAAGACCGAGGGCAAAACGTTCGGCGGCGGTTTTCAACTCGCGGATATTGCCGGGCCAATCGTGGCGTTGCAGATCGCGGCGCAAGGACAGCGGGATATGTGGCTCGGCGCGGCCATAAAGCCGGGCGGCAAGATGCGCGTAATGCGCGAAAATAAGCGCGATATCGGGGCCAAGGCCGCGCAGGGGCGGCAGGCGCAGTTCGGTGCCCGCAAGGCGGTAAAATAGATCGGCGCGGAAAGTGCCGCCTGCGATGGCCGCGCGCAGATCGGTTTTTGACGTGGTGATGATGCGCAAATCCAAAGGGCGCAGGCGGTTTTCGCCCAAGCGTTCCACACTGCGTTCTTGCAAGGCGCGCAGCAGTTTGGCTTGCAGTGGCAAAGGCATCGCCTCCACCTCATCCAATACCAGCGTGCCGCCGTTTGCCGCCTCCAGTTTTCCAGGTTTTTCCTGTGCGCCGGGAAAGGCGGCGGCGGCGTGGCCGAACACCTCTATCTCAAATAGCGATTCGGGCAGGGCGGCGCAGTTCAGGGCGATGTAGGGGCCATTGGCGCGCGGCGATGCGGCGTGCAAGGCGCGGGCGGCGAGTTCCTTGCCAGTGCCCGTGTCGCCCGTCAGGATAACATCGACATTCAGGGGGGCGAGTGCGGTGATGCGGTCGCGCAGGGTGGCAAGGGCGGGGCTGTCGCCAAGGATGGTGTCGATTTGGTGGGGACGTTCGTTTTGCAAGCGGGCGAGTTCATCGCGAGTGGCATGGGCGCGCAGCGTGCGTTGCAAAACAGACAGCAAGTGGTTGGCGTTATAGGGTTTTTCCAAGAAATCCTCGGCCCCTGCCTGAATGGCTTGGACAGCGGCGGTGACATCGCCGTGGCCTGTCAGCAGGATAACGGGGATGTCGTGGGGCAGTTGGGTGATGGCGGCCAGCAGGGCCATGCCGTCCATGCCCGGCATCCGAAGATCGGTCAGGATGGCCTGCGGCGGGGTTTGGGTGGCGGCGGTGACAGCGCTTTGGGCGTCTGCGAATCCCTGTGCGGTATGGCCGCCCGCGTCCAGCAGGTCCAAAAGGGCTGCGAGGTGATCGGCATCATCATCGACGACAAAGACGGTCATGCGGCACCTTTTTGTTGGGCGGGTGTGGGCAGGGTGATGGTGACGGTTGTGCCTGCGGGTGTGGAATTCAGAGCGATTTGGCCGCCAAATTCCTGCACGATTGCTTGGGATATCGATAGGCCAAGGCCAAGGTTTTCGCCGCTGATTTTGGTGGAAAAGAACGGTTCGGTCACGCGGGGCAGGTCGGCGGCGCTGATGCCTGCGCCCGTGTCGGTGACGGTGAGGGTGGTCAGATCGGGGCCAGCGGTGGTGGTAAGGGTGATTTGGGGCGCGTGCATGCCTTGCACGGCGTCAAGCGCGTTGAGGAGGAGGTTGACGAGGACCTGTTCAATGCGAATGGCCCCGGCGCGGACATAAAGCGGTGGATTGGGGGGCGTGAACTTGGGGGTGACGCCTGCCGTGCGGGCGCGGGGTGCCGTCAGGTCGATAGCGTTTTCAATGGCTTGGGTTAGGTTCACCAAGGTCAGGGTGCCCTGTTCCTTGCGGCTAAAGCTTTTGAGGTGTTTGGTGGTGCGCTGCATCCGGCGCACAAGGCCGCGCGCGGTGTCGATGCGGGTTTGGGTTTTGGTTTGCCCCGGTGGCAGGGCAATTTCGGCGGCGGCCAGCGTCGCCTCCATCGCGGCCAACGGCTGGCTGATTTCATGCACGATTGCTGCGGACATGCGGCCAAGCGCAGCCATTTTTTCAGCATGGATCAACCCATCGGTGGCGGCGCGCAGGTCCGCTTCGGTCTGGCGGCGGGCCTGCACCTCGAGCGCCAGATCGTGGGTGCGTTCGGTCACGCGGATTTCCAAAAGGGCGTTTTGGCGCAAGCGCAGGGCGACCAATTGGCGGCGTTGATGTGCGATTTTGGCAAGCCCCGTGGCCAGAAACGCCAGCAGCGCCGCACCGATCGCAGAAAGGCTGGCCGTGGTGGTGACGGGGGCGTTGGGCGCGCCTGCCAGCAGCGTCCAACCATCATCGGTCAAAGGTTTGGTGCGGATTTGCATGGGGCCTGCGCCCAACATGGCGCGGTTCGGGGCCGTTAGGATGGGGTCGGGGCTGCGCAAATCGACGCCGTCATAGGTGCGCGCATCGTGGATGCGGGCCAAGGCGCCCGGCGACAGCGCTTTGGTGGGGCGGTACAGCCATTCGGGCGCGCCCGACAAAAACGCCACCCCGTCTTGGTCGATGATCGCGGTGGCAAGGCCTGCGCTGGTCCAAGTGTCTTGCAAGGGGCGCAGATCGACCTTGACCACCAAAACGCCGCGCGCGCCATCGGCGGTCAAGGGCGTGGACAAGAAATAGCCGGGGTCGCCCGTGATCGCGCCAATGGCGTAATAGCGCCCGGTTTGCCCCTGCATTGCGGCCTGAAAGTAGGGGCGAAAGCTGAAATTGCGGCCCATCAGGTTCATGTCGGTCTGAAAGTTGGAGGTGGCCAGCGTGGTGCCGGTATCATCCATCAAAAACAAAAGGGATGCGCCCGAAAGTGCGCCCGTGGTGGCGAGGTATTGGTTGGCGGCATCAATCGTGGTCGGGTCATCGATGTGGGCGAGGGCGGCAAGGATGCGGGCATCTTGCGCGGCAATGGCGGGCAGGGCGCCAAAGCGGGCCACTTCGGTTTCGACCGCGCGGGCGGTGAGGATAAGGGTTTGATCAAGCTGGGTATTCAGGGCCGCCATACTGCTGCGGTGGGTGAGGGTATAGGCGAGAAGGGCGGCGCAGAGAGCGAGGGTAATCGCGGCAATAAGGGTGCGCGTGCCCGTCATGGCGCGGCCAGCAGGCGGTCGGCGATATGGGCCGCGATGGGAATGGCGGAGGTGGCGGCGGGGGAAGGCGCGTTGCAAACATGCAAGCTGTGGCGGGTGTCGACGAACAGAAAATCGTCGATAATCTGGCCCGCGCGCGACACGGCTTGCGCGCGCACGCCCGATTTATAGGGGGCGAGGTCGTCGATTTGGATGCGGGTGCAGTATTTTTGCACCTTTTTCAGATAGCGCTGTTTGATCAAGCTGGCGCTGAGTTCATCCACCGCCGAGCCTGCGTTGCGCGCGATCAACCGCCAAAAGCCGGGGTAGCTGAGGCTGTCTGCGAGGTCGCGGGGGTTGAGGCTGAAACGCCCATACCCTTCGCGCGCGCCGGCCAGCACGGCCGAGGGGCCGACGGTGAAACCGCCGTTCAGTTTGCGGGTGAGGTGGACGCCGAGGAACGGGCGGGCGGGGTCGGGGACCGGGTAGATGAGGTGGTTCACCAGATCATGGGGTTGGTTTTTGATCGCGAAATAATCGCCGCGAAAGGGGATGATGCGGAAATCAATCTCTGCGCCAAAGGTTTGGGCCATCCGGTCGGCGTGCAGGCCCGCGCAGAACACAGCCTTGGCGGCGGAAACTTGCCCCGTGGTGGTGTGCAGCGTGATGCCTGTTGTGGTTTCTGCGCCGCCTGTGATGCGGGTGTTATACTGGATGGTTCCGCCGTGGGTGGTGAAGAGGGTGGCCATTTTTTGGGCCATCACGGCGTAATCGACGATGCCGGTGCTGGGGGAGAGGATCGCGCCTGCGGTGGTGATGTTGGGTTCGAGCGCGCGCGCGTCATCTGCCGATAGGCGTTCGATTTGGATGCCGTTGGCGCGGGCGCGGGATTCGAGTGTGGCCAAGCGCGGCAGTTCGGTTGGGTCGGTGGCGACGATTAACTTGCCGCAGGTTTGGGTGGGAATTTGGTGTTCGGCGCAAAACGCCTTGGTCGCGGGAACACCTTTGGCGCAAAACTGGGCTTTGAGGCTGCCGGGGGCGTAGTAGACGCCTGCATGGATGACGCCAGAATTGTGGCCGGTTTGGTGGCGGGCGGGGGTGGATTCCTTTTCCAGCAGCGTGATTTTGGCGCTTGGGTGGCGCGATTGCAGGTCGAGCGCGGTGGCAAGGCCGATGATGCCGCCGCCGATGATCGCGAAATCTGTGGTTTGGGACATATGCGGCCTTCGTAATGGTTGCGGGGGCGTTGGCCCCCTTGCCTGGCGGCAATTCCCCTCAAGGTATTTAAGCCAAGATGAAAGGGGAAGGGGGTTTAGGGGCAGGGTTTGAGCGTGATGGGTTGGCCGGGGGATTGGCCGAGGGTTTGGCAGTCGGGGGTGCAAAGCTGCCAGCCTGCGCCTGTGGCCCCAGAGGCGGCGAGGGTGAGGGCGGGGAGTTGGGTCATCGGGTGCCAGACCCACCAGCCATTTTCGAGTTTAGCAGTGTCGGCGGGTTCCATGCCTGCGCCAGACCCTTTGATCGCAGCGCGGGTGAGGGTGAGAGTTTTGGCGGTGATGTGGTAGGATTCGCGCCATTCGATTTTCTCAACCGAATGGGTCCAGCGCAGGGTGAAGTTTGGGCTGGTGAGGGCGAGCATTGTCGCCCCCACCATGAGACAGGCGGTCATGCGGTTTGCTTTCGGCGGTACCAGATGTTGGCGGCGAAAAGGGCGACAAGCGCAAAGCCGATTTCGTCGGTGATGGGCAGGGCCGCGATGAGGGTTGCGGCGGCGGCCACGGCCAGCGTGCGTTCCCAGATGGCCAGCGGGCGACCGAGCCAGCCGATAACGGCGGCGCCCCACAGCGCAATCGCGATGCTTGCCTTTAGCACGATATAGGCGACGGCGGGGATGAAGCCGATCGCATCCGCCAAGGGGCCGCCCGGTTGCAGCATCAGGGCCGGGGTGTAGACCGCCATGAAGGGAATGACGAAACCTGCGGCGGCGATTTTCACCGCTTGCATGGAAATGCGCAGGCCGGATTCCTTGGCAATGGGGGCGGCGGCAAAGCAGGCCAGCGCCACGGGAGGGGTGAGATCGGCGAGGATGCCGAAGTAAAACACGAACATATGGCTGACGATCAGGGGCACGCCGAGTTCCAGAAGCGCTGGGCCTGCGATTGCTGATGTGATGATATAATTGGGGATGGTGGGGATGCCCATACCAAGGATGATGCAAGTGATCATGGTGAGGATGAGCGACAGGATCAGGCTGTCTTGGCCCACGGACACAATAAAGCTGCCGAAAGTGTTGGCGACGCCCGTAAGTGTCATGGTGCCGATGATGATGCCGACAAGCGCGCAAGCGATGCCCACAGGCAGCGCGGTTTTGGCCCCATCGGCCAGCGCATCACGGCAAATCGTCAGGGTTTCGCGCCCGCCTTTCGTGGCGGCGTTCAGGGCGACGAGGGCCGCGATGGCGGTCATTACGACCCAGATGCCGTAGCTGAAAAAGGCGGCGGCGATGAGGCCGAGGCCGATCCAGAAGATGATACGGAACACGCCTTCGGGCAGGTTGAGGGATGCGGCGGCCCCAAGGATAAGCATGACGGTGAGCGCAAGCCCGATGGTGCCGGAAAAGAGCGGCGTGTAGCCCGAAAAGAGCAGGTAGACGAGGACAGCGAGGGGCAGAACAAGGTGCCAGCCTTCGCGGATTGCCTTGCGGGGTGAGGGCAGATCGGCCTTTGCCATGCCGACGAGGTTGGCGCGCCCGGCCTCTAGGTGAACCATCCAAAATGCGGAGGCGAAATAGAGAATGGCGGGGATGAGGGCGGCTGTGACCACCTCAAAATACTCCACGCCAAGCGTTTCGGCCATGATGAAGGCCACGGCGCCCATGACAGGGGGCATGATTTGGCCGCCCATGGAGGCGGTCGCCTCCACCCCGCCCGCGAACGCGGGGCGGTAGCCAAAGGATTTCATCAGGGGAATGGTGAATTGCCCGGTGGTGACGACATTGGCCACGCCAGAGCCGGAAATGGTGCCCATAAGGCCGGAGGACAGCACCGACACTTTGGCCGGGCCGCCCTGTTTGTGGCCGACAAGGCCGAGGGAGACATCGGTGAACAGTTTGATCATGCCCGCTTTTTCCAGGAACGAGCCGAACAGGATGAAGAGGAAAATGAAGGTGGAGGAGACATAGGTGGGGATGCCGTAGATGCCTTCGGTGCCGAACGCCATGTGATCGACGACTTGGGAAAAGTCATAGCCGCGGTGGTTGAAGGGGCGCGGCAGATATTCACCGAACAGACAATAGGACAGGAACAGACCCGCGATGATGGGCAAGGCGGGGCCCATCAGCGCCCAAGCGGCGGCGAACACGGTGAACAATGCGATGCAACCGATGAGGATATCCGCAGGCAAAGGATCGCCCGCGCGCAAGATCAGGGGGACGTATTCCCACCATTGATACGCCGCCACGGTGACGCCGAGTAAGGCCATTGACCAGCCAATAATGCGGGCATTGCGCGACCCACCTTTCAGGATGGCCAGCAGCGGAAAGCCGAGGAGCGCAAGGAAGCCCACATGGAACGCGCGGGTGATTTGGCTTGCGAAATCGACGATATGGGCGGCGGTGGCGATTTGAAAAACGGAAAAAGCGACAGCAATCCAAAAGAGGATGCGGCCTTCGACGCCGGGCGGAAAGCCAGAGGAGAGGGGGTCGTGGTGCGTAGGTTCAGTGGTGGAATTGGGTTGCATGCTGACGCCCCTGAGCTTGCGCAGCCAAAACATCGGCGTGCGCGGTCAAAACTTGGTTTTCGCGGTCAAAAAAGGGCGGCGCCGGGGGTGCCGGGCCGCCCTTGGATGCCGGGTGACAGGTTACTTGATCACGCCAACTTCGCGGTAGTAGCGTTCCGCACCCGAATGCAGCGGAATTGGCATGCCTGTCAGCGCGGTTTCCAGACCGATGGCCCCGGCAGACGCGTGGGCGGCCACCAGCAACGGCAGGTTTTCAAACATCAGCTTGGTCATTTGATAGGCGGTTTCATCAGACACATCTTCATGCGTGACAAAAAAGTTCATCACGGCGGCGGTGGGCACATCTTCGGTCTGACCTTCATAGGTGCCAGCGGGAATGGTGCCGACCACGAACGGCGCACCCAGTTTTTCGACCACATCAGCGGGGATGGATACGATCTGGGTGGGCATGGATGTTGCCAAATCCTTGATCGAGGCGACGCCCATACCCGCCGATTGCAAGGTCGCATCCAGCTGACGGTTTTTCTGCAATTCAACCGATTCCGCGAAGGGCAGATATTCGACCTTTGCCATGTCGGTATAGGCCATGCCTGCCGCCTCTAAAATCACCCGCGCGTTCAGTTCGGTGCCTGATTTTGGCGCGCCGACAGACAGGCTTTTGCCCGCCAAATCGGCCAGCGTTTTGATGCCGCTGTCAGCGGTCGCAGCGATCTGGATGAAGTTTGGATAAGCCGCAGCAATGCCGCGCAGTTTTGTCAAAGGCGCTGGAAAGCCGACTTCGGCGTTGCCTTCCCACGCGAATTTCACCGAATCGCCAAGCGCCAGCGCCAATTCGCCTTTGCCCTGTTGCAACAGGTTCAGGTTTTCAACGCTTGCCTTGGTCGATTGGACCTGTGCCTGCACGTCTGGAATATTCGCGCCATAAAGGGTCGCGAGCGCGGAGCCGACGGGGTAATAGACGCCCGACGTGCCGCCTGTCAGGACGTTGATGAATTCTTGCGCCGATGCGGCGGCGGGGGCAGTTGCAATGGCAGCGCCAGCAAGCAAAGCCCGCAGATTTGCGGTGAGTTTTGTCATAGGATCCTCCTCCAAGGTGGTGCCACGCTGTTTGACGCGTGATCATAGGGTAGTGTGGGGGGCGGTGCGCCCCGACTCAACCATTTTTAGCGAAACTTGGGGAAAAGGACAGGCGGGGGGCCGCCAAACGACTGGCGGAACGCCGCCTTAGTCGGTTTGGCGGGCCAAAAAGTCCATCACCGCCGGGCGCACGGTTTCGACACCTGCGGCGCAGTTTTCATCAATCACAGCGCGTAAGGCGGCCAGATCGGTGCGGCGGATAAGGCTTTTTACCGGACCGATGGAGGCCGGGCGCATCGACAGCGTGTGCAGGCCCATCGCGGCCAGACAGACCGCCTCGACAGGGCGGCCAGCATCCTCGCCGCAAAAAGACAGCGGGGTTTGTGTGTCGGTGCAACGCGCGACGATTTGGGCGATAAACCCAAGGAAAGACGCGTTCAGTGTGTCATAGCGGCGGCGCACCCGTTCATTTTCGCGATCAGCGGCAAAGAAAAACTGCTTGAGGTCGTTGCCGCCGATAGAGACGAAATCAGTCGCTTCAAAAAACGCGCGGGGGGCAAAGGCAAGGCTGGGGGTTTCCAGCATGGCGCCGATTTCGATGGCTCTGGGCGTGGGGTGGCCCATTGCCGCCTCGCGGTCCAATTGGTCCAGCACATGGGCGCGGGCGGTGATAAATTCCACATGTTCGGCGATGAACGGAAACATGATCGACAAAGGCCGCCCGTTAGAGGCGCGAATAAGGGCCTGCGCCTGCATCCGCAGCACGCCGGGTTTATCAAGGCCCACACGGATTGCACGCCAGCCCATCGCGGGGTTGGGTTCATCCTGCGGTTTCATATAGGGCAGCACTTTGTCCGACCCAATATCGAGCGTGCGAAACGCCACGCGGCGGCCATTTGCGGCATCAATCACGCGGGCATAAAGGCGTGCGAGTTCATCGCGTTTGGGCATTTTATTGCGGATCAAAAACTGCAATTCGGTGCGAAACAGGCCAACACCATCGGCGCCAGACCCCTCCAAGCTGGGCAAATCCGCCATCAGACCTGCGTTCATTTGCAACCCAATGGTGCGCCCGTCACGCGACAGGGCGGGCAAATCGCGCAGGCCCGCATAGCGCTGTTGCGCTTGGGTTTGCATGGCGATTTTATCGCGGAATGCGGCGGCCACCGATTCTTCGGGGCGCAAGTGGGCGATGCCTTGGTCGCCATCGACCAAAATGGCGTCGCCGTTCAGGGCCTGCGCCACAATGCCATTCGCGTGGATGACTAAAGGAATCGCCAGCGCGCGCGCCACAATCGCGGCATGGCTGCCAACCGACCCTTCGGACAGCACAACGCCGCGCAGTTTGCGGCCATATTCCAGCAGTTCGGCGGGGCCAATGTTGCGCGCAACCAAAACTGGGTTTTCGGGCATCGCAGCCCCGGTGTCATGGCCTTGCCCGGTCAGGATGCGCAACAGGCGGTTGGACAGGTCATCAAGGTCGTGCAAACGGTCGCGCAAATAAGCGTCGGGCACTTGGGACAAGCGCGCGCGGGTGGTCGATTGTTCCTTTTCCACCGCCGCTTCGGCCGAAAGGCCTGCTTGAATATCCTCCTCCATCCGGCGCAGCCAACCGCGCGAATGGGCGAACATGCGGTACGCCTCTAGCACTTGTTTTTGATCTTTATCAAGGCTTTGCGCGCCAAGAAGATCATCGACCGACACGCGCAATTCCCCCACGGCGGCACGGATACGGTCGGTTTCCGCGGCCGGATCATCGGCCACGGGGTTGGTTACAACGACCCGCGCCTCATGCAGCCAAACATGACCTTCGGCGCTGCCCTCTTGGCCCGTGGCGCCGCGAAACATGATGGGCTGCTTGTGCAAGGCCCCCAGCGCCTCGCCTTCGCCGATGAACGCGCCCAGCTCTGTCATCTCTGCCAGCACCATGGCGACGACTTCCAGTGCGTACACCTCATCATCCAAAAACTGGCGCGCGGCGCGCGATTGCACCACCAAAACGCCCAGCTTTTCGCCCACCCGCTGTACAGGCACGCCAAGGAACGAGGAAAACACCTCCTCCCCCGTTTCGGGCATGAAACGAAAGCCTTTTTCGGCAGGGGCATTGGCGGTGTTGATCGGCGTGGTGGATTTGGCGACGCGGCCCACCAACCCCTCGCCCAGACGCAGGCGGGTTTGGTGAACGGATTCTGGTCGCAACCCTTCGGTGGCGCACAATTCCAGCGTGTCAGCGTCGCGGAACAAATAGATGGAACACACTTCGGTGCGCATCGAATCCGCGATCAGGCTGGTGATCCGGTCCAGCCGTTCTTGGCCCTGACCGGGTTCTGCCAAACTGTCGCGCAACCGTTTCAGCAGTTTGCGGCTATCGCTTTCGTTGCGTTCCGGCATATTCCCCCGCTTGGATCTGCGGCTTATCCCGCCTTGTCCAATTCAAAGGCATCATGCAGCGCCTGCACGGCAAGTTCCATATATTTCCTGTCAATCAAGACTGAGATTTTGATCTCGGACGTAGAAATAACCTTTATATTCACATTCTCGGTCGAAAGCGCCTTAAACATAGTCGCTGCAACCCCTGCGTGTGACCGCATGCCGATGCCCACGACCGATACTTTGGCCACATCGGTGTCCACATTCAATTCGTCATAGTTGATGTGACCTGCCGCTTTGGCATCTTCCATCGCTTTGCGCGCGCGCGGCACTTGGTTGACCGGGCAGGAAAATGTCATATCCGTCACGGCGCCGGGGTGATCGTCGTAATCGCGCTCCGATATATTTTGGACGATCATATCGACGTTCACGCCCGCCTCTGACAGCGGGCCAAAAATCGCGGCGGCGATGCCGGGGCGATCTTCAACAGTGACCAAAGTGATCTTCGCCTCATCGCGGCTATAGGCAACGCCGGATACAACTTTCGATTCCATGATTTCATCCTCGTCACAGACCAGAGTGCCAGAAGTGTCATTCGTATCCTCGAATGAGGATAAAACCCGCAGCCGCACTTTATAGCGCATAGCAAGTTCAACAGACCGAGTTTGCAGAACCTTTGCACCAAGGGAGGCCAGTTCCAGCATCTCCTCAAACGCGATGCGGTCCAACTTGCGGGCCTTTGATGTGATGCGCGGGTCGGTGGTATAAATGCCGTCCACATCTGTATAAATATCACAACGTTCCGCACCAAACGCGGCGGCAAAGGCGACGGCGGTGGTGTCCGATCCGCCGCGCCCCAATGTGGTGATGCGCCCCTCGGGGCTGACGCCCTGAAAACCGGCGACAACCGCGACCTTAAACCCTTCGGCAAATTTCGCGTTGATATTGGCGGCAGGGATGGATTCAAACCGTGCGGATGCATGGGCCGATGTGGTGTTGATCGGCACTTGCCACCCTTGCCACGACCGCGCGGGCACATCCATTTCCTGCAAAGTCAATGCCATCAAACCTGCGGTCACATTTTCACCCGACGACACAATCGCATCATATTCGCGCGCGTCATACAAAGGCGATGTGCCTTCAACCCAGCCCACCAACTCATTGGTTTTGCCCGACATTGCGCTGACAATGACAATCACGTCATGGCCGCGCTCCACCTCACGCTTGACCTTGGCCGCTGCATTTTTAATGCGCTCCAGATCGGCCACCGAGGTGCCCCCGAATTTCATCACAAGAAGCGGCATGGTCCCTCCCACGGCCCCAAAGGCATGGCCCCAAATTACGCCACGCTTTTATGAGTCAAAAGATATGGGCGCAAGGGCGGATCAAAGCGGCGTCCTTGGTATTCGTCTTGGCTTAAATACCTCTCTTGACGCCGCTACAGCGCACGCCAGCCGATGTCGCGGCGGCAGAACCCACCCGGCCAATCAATGCGGTCCACCATGTCATAAGCCCGCGCTTGCGCTGCAGCAAGAGTATCGCCGCGCGCGGTCACATTCAACACGCGGCCCCCTGCCGCCACCAAATCCGCGTCCTGCAGCGCGGTGCCTGCATGAAACACCATGTTGAAACTGTCGGCAAGCAGCCTGTCCACCCCATTGATCACAGTGCCTTTTTGCGGCGTGCCGGGGTATCCGTTCGCGGCCATCACCACGCATAGCGCGTGGTCGTTTGCCCAATTCACCTGTGCCGTTGCCAAATCTCCGCGCGCGCAGGCCAAAAGCAAGTCCAGCGCCTGCGCGCCCAGCCGCATCATCAAAACCTGCGCCTCCGGGTCGCCAAAGCGTACGTTATATTCCACCAACCGCGCGTGGCCGTCCTTGATCATCAGGCCAGCGTACAAAACTCCTTCAAACGGGGTGCCGCGCCGTGCCATTTCCGCGACAGTTGGGCGCACAATTTTGGCCATTGCTTGTTCCAAAATTGCATCACTCAGCACCGGTGCGGGCGAATATGCGCCCATGCCGCCGGTGTTTGGCCCGGTGTCGCCATCGCCCACGCGCTTGTGGTCTTGGGCGGTGCCGATGGGCAGGCACGTCACCCCATCCGACAGAATGAACAGGCTGGCCTCCTCGCCCTCCATAAATTCTTCAATCACCACTTCCGTGCCTGCAGCCCCGAATGCGCCGCCAAAAATCTCATCAATCCCGGCCAGCGCCTCCGGCAGCGTCATGCCCATAATCACGCCTTTGCCAGCGGCCAGCCCATCGGCCTTGATCACCAATGGCGCGCCGTGAGCGGTGACATAATCACGCGCGGCCGCCGCATCGGTGAACCGCGCATAGGCGGCGTTGGGGGCGTTGCATGCATCACAAATTTCCTTGGTGAACGCCTTTGACGCTTCCAGCTTTGCGGCGGCAGCTGACGGGCCAAAGGTTAAAATCCCCGCTGCGCGCGTGGCATCGGTCACGCCAGCGGCCAGCGGTGCCTCTGGCCCCACAACCACAAAATCCACCGCGTTTTCGGCGCAAAACACCACCACGGCGGCCCCGTCCATCACGTCAAAATCCGCACATTCCGCGATGGATGCAATCCCCGCATTGCCCGGCGCCACAATCAACCGATCGCATTTCGGGTTTTGCTTGAACGCCCAAGCAAGGCTGTGTTCCCGCCCGCCACTGCCCAAAATCAAGATATTCATTGCGCGCCCCCGCTTGGCCTTTGTTGCCTCGCGTTCTATGGTGTGGCCACGCAGATCACAAGAAGGCCGCCAAATGTCTGATATGTTTGAAGATGGGCCCGGTTCAGTCGTGGCGCCAAGCGGCAATTCGCCGGAATTTACCGTGTCCGAACTGTCGGGTGCGGTAAAGCGCGTGATTGAAGGCGAATTTGGCCTTGTCCGCGTGCGCGGTGAGGTTGGGCGCGTGTCGCGGCCCGCATCGGGGCATATGTATTTTGACCTAAAAGACGACCGTTCGGTGATCGCCGCGATCAGTTGGAAAGGCCAAGTCGCCAAAATGCAGGTGAGGCCGGAGGAAGGGATGGAAGTCATCGCCACTGGGCGCATGACCACCTTTCCCGGCCAGTCGAAATATCAGTTGATTGTCGAAGATGTGTCGCCCGCAGGGGCCGGCGCGTTGATGGCGATGCTGGAGGCGCGGCGCAAATCACTGGCGGCTGAGGGGTTGTTTGATGAGGCGCGCAAACGCCGCTTGCCCTATTTGCCAAGTGTGATTGGGGTGGTTACCTCGCCTTCGGGTGCCGTAATCCGCGATATTTTGCACCGTTTGCGCGACCGTTTTCCGCGCCATGTGCTGATTTGGCCCGTGGCGGTGCAAGGCCAAGCGTGCGCGGCAGAGGTGGCAGCGGCCATTCGCGGCTTTAACGCCATTGCGCCGGGCGGCCCCGTGCCGCGCCCCGACCTGATCATCGTCGCACGCGGCGGTGGCTCGCTGGAGGATTTGTGGGGCTTTAACGAGGAAATTGTGGTGCGCGCGGCGGCCGACAGCCAAATCCCGCTGATTTCGGCGGTGGGGCACGAAACCGACACCACGTTGATTGATTACGCCAGCGACCGCCGCGCCCCCACCCCCACGGCAGCCGCCGAAATGGCCGTGCCCGTGCGGATGGAATTGATTGCGGGGCTGGACGGGCAGGGCGCGCGGCTGTTGCGTGCCGTGGTGCAAGGGGTGGGCGCGCGCGGCCAACGCCTGCGCGATTTGGGGCGTGCGCTGCCGCGTTTGGACAGTTTGACGGTGGCGGCGGCACAGCGGTTTGATCTGTGGTCGGGGCGGTTGGGCGGGGCTTTGGTTTTGGCCACCAGCGCCAAACGCGCGCGATTGGACCGGATTGCAGCCCCCATGCGGCCCCGCTTGCTGCTGGATTTGGTGGCGCGCAGACATGATCGGTTGGCCGAACGTGACCGCGCGTTGACCGCTGCCCAAACCCGCCGGATGGACCGCGCGGCAGAGCGTTTGGCCCTGCTGTCCGCCCGTCTTGCCCCTGCTTTGACCCGCGCCTTTGCGGATGCAGGGCGCGATATTACCCGCACGCGTGAGAAATTATTGATGCTGGACAAACGGCTGCAAGCCGCACCCGCCCTGCGCTTGGACAGTTTGTCCAAACGCCTGGACGCGCTGGACCGCACGCGCCAAACGCTGGGATATGCCGAAACCCTGCGGCGTGGGTATGCTGTTGTGCGCGACAGCGATGGGGTGATCACCACTCGGTTTGCCGCCGAAACCGCAGGCGCGCTGGAAATCGAATTCCACGATGGTCGCTTTGCAACCGCGCCCCGGACAAAGCCCACAAAACCCACCCCAGCAACGCCGCCGGGCGGACAAGGCAGCCTGTTTTAACCTGTGCTAAACCCCAACATCCGGCCCGGTGCAGGCCAAAGGCTGGGTGGTTTGCCCTGTCTCAAACAGCTCCGTCGCGGGCAGGTTTGATGTGAACAGCGCGCGCAGTTTGCCGTTGGTCAGATAAAACTCCCAGCATTGCGGCGTGGCGTCTTGTTTATAGACAAAGCAGATGTTGGCAGCATCAGAATACCAATGCCCAATGCGGCAGGTGTCATCAATAAACGCCCATCGCACGCGGCGGTTCGACAGATATTGCTCGACCCCATACGCCTCTCCTTGAGAGGAGAAAAAGATGGTTTTGCCTTGCGTATAGGCGTCAAATTCGGTGGCGGTCAGCGGCGTTTCGGCCTGTGCCAGATGGGCAGGCGTCAGGGCAAGCAGGGCACAAAGAAAGGTCGCGCGCATGGGGGGATCCTGTCATTAGTTTTGCAAATTATGCCCCAGCCAAAACGAAATGGCCAGTCACAGCGCCGTTTGGGCCTGCATGTTGCGCCATTTGACCAAACGCCGGTCCATAATGCGCTGCCACAGGCGCGGGGCCAGCGCCAAAGTGCAACAAATCGGCAGTGGATAGGGCAAATAAGGCGCTGCAGTTTCGGGTGGCATGCGCAGTGCCGGATAGGGGCGGCTGGGATGGGTGTGATGGTCCGAATGGCGCGGCGCATTCAGCATCAAAGCCGATGAAAACCACTGGGGCGCGTTCCAACTGTGGGCCTCATGCACCGGCTCCAACTTGCCATTTAGCAGTCGCGCGCGGGTCAGGCCATAGTGCTGGACGTAATCGGCCAACAACAATTGGCTGTGGCCGTAAACCGCCAACAAGGCCCATACCGCCACCCCCGGCAGGCCTGCGATCGCAAACCCAGCACCCAGCGACGCCAGCGACAAAAGCGCGTAAATCCAATAGGGATGCGGTCCCGGCTTGCCCACCCGCCGCGCGGTTTCTGCCTGCAGGCCCAACAGGAACGACCCCCGCCATGCGCGCAGCCAAAAGCCGTAAAACGTCTCCCCCTCTCGTGCGGAATTGGGATCATCCGCGCTGGCGGCATGGCGGTGATGCACAAGGCGGTGCGCCGAGGCGTGGTGCCCAAACAGCATCGTCGCGTAAACCACCACACCCAAAGCATACAGCGCGCGGTGGCCGCGGTGGATCAATTCATGCGCAGTGGGGTTGGAAACTTGACCAAACCATTGCCCGGCGGCAAGGCCAAGCAAAATCCGCTCTCCCACGCGCAGCCCGCTGTCGCTCGCCAACGCCCAAACAACCAGCCCGAACGCCGCCAGATGCGCAAAGGCCAACACGATCAACAAAGCATCGGCGGCCGGAAACTCCGCCCCCTGTGGCGCGTCAGGCAAGGTTAGCCGCAGCAATTGGTCCAGCCCCGCCGTCAAAACCCCCATGTACAGCACCGCGGCCCAAACCCACAGCCCGCCCGTGATCGCAGCCATGCAGATCAACCCAAAAGGCAGCAGGGCAGCAAGGGCGAACAGCGGCATTTGCGGCAGTTTGGGCATGGCGGGCCTTTGGCGAATAAACAACGCTTCACAACATAACCATGCGACGGGTTAAGGAAAGCAAAATGATCGCAGGTTTTGCGCGGGCAAAGCCCTTTCCCTGCGCGGCCAGATTGGATAGGGGAAAGGAAACCGCCTGCAGTGCAAGGAACCGCGATGTCATTCCTGAAAAAACTCCGCGACAAGATGTTCCGCTCCTCGGATAAAATCACCGAAGGGGTGGAGGCGATTGTGGCAGTAGATGCGCCCGATGCGCCCAAACCGGGGATTTTGGGGCGCTTGATCGGGCAGCAACCTGACGCGGTGAAACGTGAATTTGACGACGCAATGCTGGAGGGGTTGGAGGAGGTGCTGATCGCCGCAGATATGGGCGTCGATACCGCACTGCGGGTCGCGGCCAACATCGCCGAAGGGCGGATGGGCAAAAAAGTATCCGTGGTGGAAATCAAACAAGCCTTGGCTGATGAGGTGGCGCGGATCATGGAACCCGTCGCCCGCCCGATGCCCATCTATGCCAAGCGCCCGCAAGTGGTGCTGGTTGTGGGGGTCAACGGGTCGGGCAAAACCACGACAATCGGCAAGCTGGCCAGCCAGTTCAAGGCGGCAGGCAAAACGGTGGTGATCGCGGCGGGCGACACGTTTCGTGCGGCGGCGGTGGAACAGCTGCAGGTCTGGGGCACCCGCGCGGGCGTTCCGGTCCTCACCGCGCCCGAAGGGTCCGACCCCGCCAGCCTTGCCTTTGATGCGATGACCAAGGCGCAGGAAAGCGGCGCAGACCTTTTGTTGATCGACACCGCAGGCCGCCTACAAAATCGCGCAGACTTGATGGAGGAGTTGACCAAAATCGTCCGCGTTATCCGCAAAAAAGACCCCGACGCGCCGCACAACACCTTGCTGGTTTTGGACGCGACCACGGGCCAAAATGCGATCAACCAGGTTGAGATTTTTCGCAATCTGGCAGATGTGACGGGCCTTGTGATGACCAAGCTGGACGGCACGGCCAAAGGCGGCGTGCTGGTGGCGCTGGCCGATAAATTCGGCCTGCCCATTCATGCGATCGGGGTGGGCGAACAAATCGACGATCTTTCCCCCTTTGACCCGCAAGATTTCGCAAACGCGCTTGTAGGCCTCGACAAGTGACACCCTCTTTTTCTGTTTCTAAATATCCCGGGGGGTGCGGGGGGCTGGCCCCCCGCTGCGTCGAGTGAGCGACTGGATACGCGCCTTAGAAGGGACCACTGCGGGTCACGACCTTGCGCTGGCCCTTGCGCTTTTGGCCGCCGTTTTACATGCGCTGTTTGGGGCGCTGCAAAAGGGCAAGCATGATCCGTGGATTTCGCGCGCGGCGATTGATGGCTGTTACGGCTTGATCGCGGCCCCTTTTGCGCTGTTTTTGGTGCCGTGGCCGGAGCCGCATATGTGGCTGATTTTCGCAGGCGCGGTGGTCATTCACGCGGTCTATAAATACCTGCAAGCGATGACCTACAGCCGTGGCGCTTATACGGTGGTCTATCCGGTTGTGCGGGGCACGGGGCCGTTGTTTGCGGTTTTGGGTGCGATGGTGGTGTTTGATGAACGCTTCACCTTTGGGCAATGGGTGGGGCTTGCCACGCTGCTTGCCGGGATATTCGGGCTGGCGGTGTATAATCTGCGCTATGTGGTCGTGGCGCGCGACACGCTGGTGCAAGCGCTTTTCTATGCGGTGGCGACGGGGGCGTTTGTGGCGCTTTACACGACCTATGATGCGTATGGAATTCGCGCGACCTATGACCCGTTCACGTTTCTTGCGTGGTTTTTCATGTTTGACGGTGTTTTCATGCCGCTGGTGATGCGGCGGCAATTGGCGGCGCTGGCGTGGCATGAGGTGGGGCCGCTGTTGAAGCGGGGGCTTTTGGGGGCCTTTGTTGCATTTTTCAGTTTCGGGTCCATCTTGATGGCAACGCGGCTGGATAAGGTGGGTGAGGCGGCGGTGCTGCGCGAAACATCCACCGTTTTTGCGGCGCTGATTGGGTGGCTGGTGTTGAAAGAACGCGTCACGCGGGTTCAATTGGGGCTGATGGCGTTAATTGCGGCGGGGGCGGTTATTGTGGAAGTGATGGGGTAGGACATGGCAGACAAGGCAGAAAAAAAGGTCAGCGGCGGCGTGAAAATGCTGCTGGAACTGGGCCCGGTGGCGGCATTTTTCATTGGCTATATCAAACTGAAGGATGAGGTGTTCACGATTGGGGGCACCGAATATGATGGGTTTATCGTGGTCACGGCGGCTTTCATTCCCCTGATGCTGCTGACCACGGGAATTTTATGGGCGCTGACGGGCAAGCTGTCGAAAATGCAGATTTTGACCGTGGTGCTGGTCACGGTGTTTGGCGGCCTGTCGGTTTGGCTGAATGATGAGCGGTTTTTCAAGATGAAACCCACGATTATTTACGCGCTGTTTGCAGCGATTTTGGGGTTTGGGCTGTGGCGGGGCGAAAGCTATCTTAAGGTTTTGATGGGAGAGGTTTTGCCGATGGAACAGGCGGGGTGGATGATTATTACCAAGAGATTGGTTGGTTTTTTCGTTCTGCTTGCCGTGCTTAATGAGGTGGTTTGGCGCGGGTTTTCGACCGAAGCTTGGGTGAATTTCAAAACCTTTGGCCTGACCGCCGCGCTGTTTTTGTTTTTCATGACGCAATCCCGAGTTTTTTCGAAATACGGCATTGAACCACCAAAGGAAGATGCGTGAAATCGCGCGCGATGCGCAAGTTAAGATATTGATATAAAAAGAAACTGTTTTTTTCATTAACCCTATCTTTGTCTTTGATCGCGCGGATCGCAGCTGTGGTGTGGCGGCACATTTGCGCCGCAACTCTGCCAAAATCCCCCCCTATGCCCGAATTTGAGGCACCAAAGGAGGGGTTTATGGACGGGCGCATTTGGATTAGTTTGCGGATTTTTGCCGCATTGTTTGAGAAAATTCCGATGATCGAAGCGCGTGTGATGCTGCCATCCGCGGTGCTGTTGATTGCCTTTCCGGTCTGTAGGACATTGTGGCCGGACCAGCCCGATATCGCCTTTGTGGTGGCGTTTGTGCTGTGCCAAACCGCGCGGTTTTCGCTGCGGTGGCGGGCGCAATTTGCCCGCGAGGCGCGACGTGAAGGTACGGGGCGCAAGCGGATGGTGGGGGCGTTTTTGATTCCGGGCGCGGTGATTTTTGCGGCGCAAAGCCCAGAACTTTGCCAACATGTGCCCAGCATGATCAGCGCGGGTTTTGTGATTTTATTCGCGATTGATGCGATGGACAGCAGTTATTCAACAGCGCGGGCCTATTGGCCGGGCGCGGTTTATGCCCCTTATGCCCGCGAGTTGACGCAAGCGATGCTGGTGTTGCACCTGATTTATATTTTGTTGAATGAAACCATGATTGCCGCCGTTTCGCTGGAAGGCTGGGTGGTGTTTTACGCCTTTTTGCCCGTGGTGCATCATGTGTTGTTGACCGCGTTTTTCCGCACCGTGTTTTGGGTGACACCGGACCCTGAACGGCGGTCGTGACGGGCGCGCCCGAAAGGTGACCCCGAAAGCTGGGCCCCTAAAGCCTACATTGACGTTTTCGGGCGGGCGGCGTATTAGGGACGCGTGGCGCTTTGTTACCGGATTGCGGGCCACGTTAAACATTCCGCTAAAGAGGGTTCGGGCATGACCCCGGCACCTTCTGGGTTGCCGGGATTTTTATGCCGGGGGCCCGAGATGACCAAAGAGTGGAAAACGCGCACGCAATTGGTGCATGAAGGCAGCCGCCGCAGCCAGTATGGCGAGATGGCGGAAGCGATTTTCCTGACCCAAGGGTTTGTGTACGAGAGTGCGGAGGCGGCGGAGGCGCGGTTTATCAAACCGGGGCCGGATGAGTTTATCTATGCCCGCTATGGCAACCCCACGGTGCGGATGTTTGAGGACCGGATTGCCGCGATTGAAGGCACGGAGGATGCGTTTGCAACGGCCAGCGGGATGGCGGCGGTATCGGGGGCGCTGACGTCGATGCTGCGCGCGGGCGATCATGTGGTGTCCAGCCGGGCGCTGTTTGGGTCGTGTTTGTATATCCTTGAGGAGGTTTTGACGCGCTACGGCGTGCAGGTTACCTTTGTGGATGGGGTGGATTTGGCGGAGTGGCGTGCGGCCTGTGTGCCCGGCACCAAAGCGGTGTTTTTCGAGTCGATGTCGAACCCGACGCTGGAGCTGGTGGATATAGAAGCGGTTTCCGCAATTGCCCACGGCGTTGGCGCGATTGTGGTGGTGGACAATGTGTTTTCCACGCCGATTTTTTCAAACGCGGTGGCGCAGGGTGCGGATGTGGTGGTGTATTCGACCACCAAGCATATCGACGGGCAGGGACGCGCGTTGGGCGGCGTGATTTGCGGCACGCGTGACTTTATTCGCGGCGTGGTGGAGCCGTATATGAAGCACACCGGCGGGTCGATGAGCCCGTTTACAGCGTGGATTATGCTGAACGGCATGGTGACGCTGGATTTGCGCTGCCGGGCGATGGCCGAAGCGGCGGCACGGGTGGCATCGGCGCTGGAAGGCGACGCGCGGTTGACGCGCGTGATTTATCCCGGCCTGTACAGCCACCCACAGGCGGATTTGGCGGCGCGCCAGATGGGATCGGGCGGCACCATGTTGGCGTTTGACATTGCGGGCGGCAAAGACGCTGCGTTCCGGTTTATGAACGCGCTTGAGATTATTAAGATTTCGAATAACCTTGGCGATGCAAAGTCCATCGTGACCCACCCGGCGACCACGACACACCAGCGGCTGCCCGAGGCGCAAAAGGCGGTTTTGGGGATTACGCCGGGGTTGATCCGGCTGTCGGTTGGGTTGGAAGATGCGCAGGATTTGATCGCAGATTTGCAGGCGGGGTTGGCCGCCATTTGAGGGTGGATGCGGGATTTTGCAACGGCAAAAGAGGTGGCGGAATATTCGCTGGAGCAGACGGGCATTGGCCTGATGTCCGGCGATTTTGACCTGTTTGCGCCGCATTTTTTGCTGCCGCAATATGTGAAAACCTTTGACGGCAAGCGGTTGTTGCAAACGCGAGAGGATGTGCGGTCGGTGTTTGATGCGGTGCGCGCGCATTTTAACAAACTGCAAGTGACGCTGTTAAGCCGGACCTGCATCTCGGCTGAATTTCAAGATGCTGACACTGTGTTTTCCACGCATGAAACGCGGTTGATTGCGCGCGATGTTATGGTGCAGCAACCCTATCCGGTGTTTTCCGTGCTGCGCCGGGTGGGGGGTGTTTGGCTGGTGGCCGACAGCGAATACGCGATTGTAGAAGCGCCGTGGCACAGCAAGGCTTTTGGGCCCGCAACGCCAGAGCGTGGCAGAGCCTAAGGGCGAAAAAGCGCCAGAGAAATTTGCTATTTGCCACGGACCGCCCTAAGTTGCGGTTTGGTCTTTTGTTGGGGCCGCTTTGCAGGGGAATATGCCGTGAACGTCCAGATGAAACCAAACGCAGTCCCCACCCGCGATGAGGCGGAGGCCGCGTTGGCGCTGTTGCAGCGCTGGGCGGGCGATGCGCCTGCGGGGGAGGTGGCCGCGTTGGGCGCACAAGCGTTTTTGGCAGGTGGATACCCTGAATTATCGGCGCACTACCCGGCGGATTTCGTGGTGGATGCGGCGTATAAGGCCAGCCTGCCGGATTTGCAGAACGGGCCGGCGAGCTTGATCAAGGGGGAAAAGACCCTGATCCAGCATGTGGGGATTTCCAATTTCCGCCTGCCGATCCGGTATCACGTGCGCGACGGGGCGGATGTGGTGTTGGAAACCAGCGTCACGGGGTCGGTCAGCTTGGAGGCCGAGAAGAAGGGCATTAACATGAGCCGCATCATGCGGTCGTTTTATTCCCATGCGGAACAAGCGTTTAGCCATAAGGTGATAGAGCGTGCTTTGGAGGATTATAAGCGTGACCTGGACAGTTTCGATGCGCGAATTCAAATGCGGTTTTCGTTTCCGGTAAAGATTGAAAGCCTGCGGTCGGGGCTGGCGGGTTGGCAATATTACGATATCGCGTTGGAGTTGGTGGACCAGGGAGGCGTGCGCAAGACGATCATGCATCTGGACTATGTCTATTCCAGCACATGCCCGTGTTCGTTGGAACTGTCGGAACATGCGCGGCGCACGCGGGGGCAATTGGCCACGCCGCACAGCCAGCGGTCGGTTGCACGGATATCGGTGGAGTTGGTGGGCGATAACTGCCTGTGGTTTGAGGACCTTATCAACCTTGCGCGGGCGGCGGTGCCAACGGAAACGCAAGTGATGGTGAAGCGCGAGGATGAACAAGCCTTTGCCGAGTTGAACGCCGCCAACCCGATCTTTGTGGAGGATGCGGCGCGCAGTTTTTGTGCGCAGTTGCAGGCCGACCCGCGCGTGGGTGATTTTAGGATTGTCGCCAGCCACCAAGAAAGCCTGCACAGCCATGATGCGGTCAGTGTGCTGACGATTGGCGACACATTTGCCGCGACCAGCCTTGACCCCAAGCTGTTCACGACATTGTTTCATATCGGTTAATTTGGCCGTTTTTGCCCTGTTCACCGCATGGGTGGGCGGGGCAAACGGCCCTTGGTGATCGGCAATAAACGCGCCTTGATCACGCGATTGTTGCAAGACTGTTAATTGCCCCCAATTTCCCCAATTGACGCCGCCCCTGCACAGGCATAGCGATTATTCCACCATGATAGACATGCGCCCTGTTGCCTATGTGATCGGGCGTATCCTGATCGTTCTGGCCATTTTGATGATGGCGCCGGCGTTGGTTGATTTGGGCGATCGCCAGGTCAACGGGCTGCGATTTTTGGAAAGCGCTTTGATCACTGGGTTGACGGGAGCCTGCGTGGTGCTGTCCACCCGCAATGCGCTGCGGGGCGCGCTGTCGCTGAAACAAGCGTATCTTTTGACCGTAGGGATTTGGGCGCTGCTTCCGCTGTTTGGGGCGCTGCCGTTTTATATCGGTGCGCCGCATCTGGCGTTTTCAGATGCGTATTTTGAGGCGGTTTCGGGCATCACCACCACGGGGGCCACGGTGATTTTCGGGCTGGACCAATTGCCCGCCGGGATGAACCTGTGGCGGGGCATGCTGAACTGGCTTGGCGGCCTTGGGATTGCGTTTATCGCCATGATTTTCCTGCCTTTAATGCGGGTTGGCGGCATGCAGTTTTTCCGCACCGAAGGGTTTGATACCTTTGGCAAAGCGCTGCCGCGCGCGCGCGATATTGCGCGGGAATTGGCGCGGGTTTATGTGATTTTGACTGCGTTGTGCATCTGCGCATATGGGCTGATTGGCATGACGGCGCTGGATGCGGTTGTGAACGGGGCCGCGACGATTGCGACGGGAGGATTTTCGCCGTCTGACATCTCATTTGAGAAATATTCCGGCGCGGGCGAATATGTGGGCACGGTGTTTATGCTGTTGGGGTCGCTGCCCTATGTGCGCTATTTGCAAATGTTGCGCGGCGATGCGCGGCCATTTTGGCAAGACGAACAAGCGCGCGCCTATCTGCGCTGGCTCTGCGGGGCGGTGGTGATGGTGACGGTGTGGCAGCATTTCCACGCGGGTATGCCGTGGGAACCGGCGTTTCGCCAATCGCTGTTCAACCTGACGTCGATCATGTCCAGCACCGGGTTCTTTTCCGGCACCTTTGCATCTTGGGGCGGGTTCATGTTGATCGTGGCCTTTTTGGTGGGCATGGTGGGGGCGTGTTCGGGGTCATCGGCGGCGGGGTTAAGCGTGTTTCGCGTGCAAATAGCGCTGGCAGCATTGCGCGCGCATTTGGCGCAAATTACGCGCCCGAACACGGTTGCGTTGGTGAAATACGGTGGCCGCCGGGTGGAAAATGACGTGCTAAACGGGCTGATCCTGTTTTTTACGGGGTATATTGTGATTTTGGGCGTGCTGACGGTGGCGATGTCGCTGACGGGCGTTGATACGCTGTCGTCGCTGTTTGCGGTTTGGACCAGTTTGGGCAATGTCGGCTATGGATTTGGCCCGCTGGTGTTGCGCACGGGGACGTTTATTGATTTTCCGCAAGCCGCGATTGCGATCATGACTTTGGCGATGTTGCTGGGGCGGTTGGGGTTGCTGGCGATCATGGTGATCCTTTTGCCCTCGTTTTGGCGGCGATAAGGCGGGGGGAGTTGACAGGCGTGCCCGACCGCTTCAAGTCTGCCAGATGATTGATCTGCGCCCCGTTGGATATATTATTGGTCTGCTGATTGCCACTTTGGGGGCGATGATGCTGTTTCCGATGGTGCTGGATTACGTGTCGGGCGATGGCAATTGGCAGGCGTTTTTGGAATCTGCGGTGCTGACCTGCCTGATGGGCACGCTGCTGTCGCTGGCCTGCGCCAATGGGATGGAGCGCGGTCAAGGGATTACGCTGCGGCAAAGTTTCGTATTAACAACAGGCACTTGGGTGATGTTGCCTGCCTTTGGTGCGCTGCCCTTTATGCTGGGTGCGCCCGATGCGCCGTTCACCCATGCGATGTTTGAAGCGGTGTCGGGCATGACCACCACGGGCACCACGGTGTTTGTTGGCTTGGACAATTTGCCGCCGGGGGTGAACCTGTGGCGGGGTATTTTGCAATGGCTGGGCGGCCTTGGCATTGTGATTGTGGCGCTGATTTTCCTGCCGGTGATGAAGGTGGGCGGGATGCAGTTTTTCCGATCCGAAGGGTTTGACACGCTGGGCAAGATTTTGCCGCGCGCGCTGGATATTTCCAGCGCCTTGATCCAGATTTATATCGGTCTGACGGTGGCCTGTGCGGCCGCCTATTTCGCGCTGGGGATGAGCGGGTTTGACGCGGTCGTTCACGCCCTGACCACTGTTTCCACGGGCGGATTTTCCAGTTCCGACATCTCATTCGGTAAATTCGCCCACTCGATGGAGCTGGTGGCGATTGTGTTTATGTTGCTGGCCAGCTTGCCGTTTATTCGGTTTGTGCAAGCCACGCAGGGCGATTTGCGACCGATGTGGCGCGATGCCCAAGTGCGGGCCTATCTGCGCTGGAACGCCTATGCCGCGTTGGCGGTGACCGCGTATGAAATGTATCATTTCGACCGCGGGTTCTGGGAATCGCTGCGCGAAAGCAGTTTCAACATCGTATCGACGTTTTCGGGCACGGGGTTTGCCTCGGTTGATCTGTCGACGTGGGGTCCGTTTCCCTTTGTGGTGCTGATCATGGTGGGGCTGATTGGGGGGTGTACATCGTCCACCGGCTGTTCGGTCAAGGTGTTTCGCTATCTGATTTTGTTTGAGGCGATCCGCGTGCAAATTCTCCGCTTGCACAGCCCGTCCGCGATGCTGGATGTACGCTATGACGGGCGGCGCGTGGGCAATGATGTGATCAATTCGGTCATCGTGTTTTTCACGCTGTTCATCCTGACCTTTGGCGTGGTCGCGGTGGCGCTGTCGCTGACGGGGCTGGAAATGAAAACCG
The DNA here is from genome assembly GCF_900110135.1 of Pseudorhodobacter antarcticus. Classification (GTDB taxonomy): domain Bacteria; phylum Pseudomonadota; class Alphaproteobacteria; order Rhodobacterales; family Rhodobacteraceae; genus Pseudorhodobacter; species Pseudorhodobacter antarcticus. Next base: position 40,463 of record NZ_FOCO01000002.1, read on the forward strand.
CCTTTACCGCCGCATGGACCGCCGTGGCCAACATCGGCCCCGCGTTTGGGCCGGGGGTGGGGCCCACGGGGGCGGTGGATGGTTTCCCCACCGCCGCGCATTGGATCATGATTGCGGGTATGCTGGTGGGGCGGTTGGAACTGCTGTCAGTCTATGTTTTATTCTTGGCGCGGTTCTGGCGCAATTGAACCAAATTTGATTAAAATTGCGCGCGTTTTCCCCATTCGGCTTGGTCCAAATACCTAAAAACGCCTGCAACGGGGGCATTGGGTGGGGCGACAAAACCCCACCCGTTCGGTTATTCCCAGCACGATACCAAGACGGTCAATGACATCGCCAAATCCGTCAGATCACCGGGCGGCAAAGGTGCTGCGCGGGGGGCGGTTTTTGGCGGGATGCCAGAGGTGGTCAACAGGGCGGTGATCGCTGTGGTATCGGCCAAAAATGACACTTCGGCAGGCAGCACGCGGCCTTGGGGGGCGGTGGCGGGGATAAGCATGCCGATCACGGCGCCTTTGGCATCCACCACCGGCCCGCCTGCATCGCCGGGCAGGGACGCAAGCGACAAGCGCGCGATGCCGGTTTCCCCGTCAAGGCCTTTGGTGTCGGCCAGCGCGCCGAAGGTCAGGGTGGGGGCGGGCAGCGCATCTTCATAACTGTAGCCAGCAAGGGCGATTTCGGTGCCGATGCTGCCGCTGCCAAATTCCGCGACAAAGCGCGGGGCAAGGGGTTTGGTGGGCATCAGCAGCACAAGGCCTGCCGTGTCGTCTTGGGCGGTCACGGTCGCTTCAATATCGCGGTCAAGGGTGATGCGGCCGCAAGATTGCACCACCTCGGCCGTGGTCAGCACGGCGCCTGCGGGCGAGACAAAGAACCCACTGCGCGACAGTTTGGGTTTGCGCACTTCCATCCCCGCCAGCAGGTTGCGGCGTTGGGCATCATCCAGCGACACCAAACCGGGGTCAAGCGCGCGGCCCCGGATGGTTTTAAAGCTGGATTGCATGGCGGCTTGGGCGCGGGCCGCTTTGTCGGCGGCGGCGGGTGTCCAGATCAGCATGTAACCTTTGATCAACCCGCCGCTGAGTTCAACGAAGGAGTGGGAGGCGAGGGCGTCGCTGCTGGCGTTGATGGTAAAGCCGCTGTCGGTGATGGACCGTTCGCCCACGGCGGGGACCACCTCTAGGGTTTGCAAGATGTCATAAAGGCCTCGCAACACGGCGCGGTCGCCGGGTTCAGAGATAAGGACGATGCGCACGCCGGAATTGTCTTTTTCGACGAAATGCACGAAGGGCGGTTCGTAGCGATCAAAGGTGACAAGTGCGAGGGGGAGGTTGATTTCAATGCCTGCCTCCTGTTCCACCACGGGGGTGAGGCCGAGTTCGGCGATGTCGGCGGTGCGGCGATCAAACATTTGTTGGCGCTGCTGGGTGGTCATAACGCCTGTCGCCTCGAACCCATTGGCGGTTTGCCAAGCGGCCATGGAGGCGCGGGTGCCACGGCCAAAGGCGCCGTCGATCGTGCTGGTGTAAAAGCCGAAATATTGCAGGGCTGTTTGCAGGTCTTTGCGTTCGTCCTGCGTCAAGGCTTGTTCAGAGCGTTGCGCCTCGGCCAGTGTTTCGCCCAGTGGTTCGGGTTCTGGTGCGGGTTCGACAATAATCTCAACTGTTTTTGTTGGGGCTGCGTCTGGCGCAGCATCTGCGATGGGGGCGGTGGTGACGGGGGCTACGGTGGGGTCTGTGGCCACAGCCGCTTCACCCCGCACGGGGGCGGTAAGCGGGTCTGCGCCCACGGGCCAGAAGGTGCCGCGAAACTGTTCGCCATTGGCAATGAAGCTGTCATTCGGGATCAGGTTGTCGCGGCGCAGTTGGGTCAGCCGCGTCAGCGCCGCTTCGGGGGTGTAGGGGCCAAGGGCTACGGCGTACCAGCCGGAGGGCAGTTGAAACCCGGCCACATCGGAAAACGCGCTGGCATAAGCGCTGGCGCGTTCTTGGGCCAAATTCAGATTTGGCTGCGCTTCAATCTGGATCCAAGCCCGATCTTCGGCTGCGGGTTGCGGGGCGGTTTGGGCGGATAGGATGCTGGCCGAAAGGGACCAAAGGACAAGGCTGATTAGGGTCATAAACTGGCGCATCGTGATCCCGCTTTTGGTACAAAATAAACTTCGCTTATGGCGAAAACACAAAAATACGGATTCTACCAGAGTGTGCAGTGCATTTTGCCGCCTTTTTGGTCTGTTGGGGCCTGTCCGCGCCGCTTGGGCGCATTGACCCTGTGCGGGCCTTTGCATATGGACAAGCGCAAACCAGACCAAAAAGGGATGCGCATGACCATTGCACCAACCACCCCGCGCAGTTTTCAAGAGATTATCTTGCGGCTGATGACTTATTGGGCGGGCAAAGGCTGCGCGATTTTGCAACCTTATGATATGGAGGTGGGGGCGGGGACGTTTCACCCGGCGACCACGCTGCGATCGCTTGGCGGCAAGCCGTGGGCGGCGGCCTATGTGCAGCCATCGCGGCGGCCCACCGATGGGCGGTACGGCGAAAACCCGAACCGGTTGCAGCATTATTACCAATATCAGGTTTTGATCAAACCCAGCCCGCCGGACATGCAAGACCTGTATCTGGGGTCGCTGGCCGCGATTGGCATTGATATGGCGCTGCATGATATTCGCTTTGTCGAGGATGATTGGGAATCCCCGACCCTTGGCGCGTGGGGCTTGGGTTGGGAGGTGTGGTGCGACGGCATGGAGGTGAGCCAGTTCACCTATTTCCAGCAGGTTGGCGGCCATGATTGCCACCCGGTGTCTGGCGAATTGACTTACGGCTTGGAACGGTTGGCGATGTATATTCTGGGTGTCGATCACGTCATGGACATGCCGTTCAATGACCCCGACGCGCCGACGCCGTTGAAATACGGTGATATTTTCCGCCAAACCGAGCAGGAATATAGCCGTTGGAATTTTGACCAAGCCAACACCGACGTGCTGTTGCAGCATTTCAAAGATGCTGAGGCCGAGTGTTTGGCGACGCTGAACGCGGACGCCGTGGACGGGGCGGGGCGGCGCATTATCATGGCGCATCCGGCCTATGATCAATGCATCAAGGCCAGTCATTTGTTTAACTTGCTGGATGCGCGCGGCGTGATTTCGGTGACGGAGCGCCAAGCCTATATCGGGCGGGTGCGTGCGTTGGCCAAGGCCTGCGCGGATGCGTTTGTGCGCACGGACGCCGCCGGTGCTGAATTGGAAACGCTGTGATTGGCAAAATTTTTGCGGGGTTTACTGTGATTACTGCGGTGTTGGCCGGTGGGGCCATGTATTATCTGCAAGTTTATGCGTTTTATGATGAGGTGAAGGCGAACAGCCCTGCCGCCGAAATTCGCATGACAACGGTGGAGGGCGTGGCCGAACCCGTGATGATCGAGGCGTTTGAGGGGATTGATTCCGAAAGTTCGCCCATCCGGTTTCGCGCCTGTTTTCGCACGCCGCAAAGCATGGCGATGCTGACCGAAACCTACCGCGTGTATGATCGGGCGGTGCCGTTGACCGCGCCCAGTTGGTTTGGCTGTTTTGACGCGCAAGCCATTGGTTTGGCGTTGGAAGAGGGGCGCGCCGTTGCCTATATGGGCGAGGAAAACATCGAATATGGCATCGACCGCGTGATCGCGATCATGGACGATGGCCGGGCGTTTGCGTGGAACCAGATCAACCGCTGCGGGGCGGTGGTGTTTAAGGGCGAACCTGCGCCCGAAGGTTGCCCCGTTGTGAAAGAGGAATAAGCCATGCCCGATTTGTTGTTGGAGCTGTTTTCCGAGGAAATTCCCGCGCGGATGCAAGTGCGGGCAGCCTCAGACCTGAAAAAGCTGGTCACGGATGGCTTGGTGGAGGCGGGGCTGACCTATGCCAGCGCGGGCGCGTTTTGCACGCCGCGCCGTTTGGTGTTGTCGGTGGACGGGTTGCTGGGCGAAAGCAAACCGGTGCGCGAAGAACGCAAAGGGCCGAAAACCGATGCGCCGGATGCCGCCTTGCAGGGGTTTTTGCGCGCCACCGGGTTGACCCGTGAGCAGTTGGAGACGCGCGACGACAAAAAGGGGCAGGTCTATTTTGCCGTGTTGGAGCGGCCCGGACGTGCGGCATCCGCGATTGTGGCGGAGGTGGTGGAGGCTGCTGTGCGCAACTTCCCTTGGCCGAAATCGATGCGCTGGGGGGCGGGGACGTTGCGCTGGGTGCGGCCTTTGCAATCTATTTTGTGTATTCTAAGCGATGAGGCGGGGGCGGAGGTGGTGCCCGTGGTGGTCGATCATCTGACCGCTGGGAATGTGACGTTCGGCCACCGTTTCATGGCCCCGGCTGCGATCACCGTGACGGGGTTTGAGGATTATTCTTTGCGGCTGCGCCGCGCCTTTGTGGTGCTGGACGCAGGCGAGCGGGAGGCCGCGATTTGGCAGGACGCGCAAAACCAAGCCTTTGCCCAAGGGTTGGAGGTGGTGCCGGACGCTGGCCTGCTGGCCGAGGTGGCGGGGTTGGTCGAATGGCCCGTGGTGTTGATGGGCCGGATTGATGCGGCGTTTTTGGACCTGCCGCCGGAGGTTTTGCAGACGTCGATGCGGGAGCATCAAAAATTCTTCTCGGTCCGTAACCCAAAGTCGGGGCGGATTGAAGGGTTTGTGACAGTCGCCAACCGCGACACGGCTGATCATGGGGCCACGATTTTGGCGGGCAATAACAAGGTGTTGTCGGCGCGGTTGTCGGATGCGAAATTCTTTTGGGAAAATGATTTGCGCGTGGTGGCGGCCAAGGGGTTGGACGGGATGGGGGCCGGGTTGGCGTCTGTGACGTTCCACAACAAGCTGGGAAGCCAAGCCGACCGGGTGGCGCGGATTGCAGCACTGGCGGCGGAAATTGCGCCGATGGTGGGGGCGGATGCGGAACTGTCGGCTGCGGCTGCGCGGGTGGCCAAGGCCGATCTGCAATCCGCGATGGTGGGCGAATTCCCCGAACTGCAAGGCACGATGGGCGGCTATTACGCGCGGGCTGCTGGGATGCCAGAGGCTGTGGCGCTGGCCTGCAAAGCGCATTACGCGCCGCTGGGGCCAACCGATGCGGTGCCAACCGACCCGGTTTCCGTGGCCGTGGCGCTGGCCGATAAGATTGACACGCTGACCGGGTTCTGGGCGATTGACGAGAAACCGACAGGAAGCAAAGACCCCTTTGCGCTGCGTAGGGCTGCGTTGGGGGCTATTCGGTTGATTTTGGGGAATGGGGTGCGGATTGATTTACAAAACCTGCTAAATCAAGAAGGTCACATCCTATACGAATGTTTTTCCGTCGTTTTCAACGTCTTTGAGCCCGATGGTGGCTCAGAAAACTGGGACGGCTGGCAACTAATTTTCACGGGTTATGATCGCGAAAGCCAAGAACCAAAGTATGTCACTTTTGAACGTCCGCGCAACCTGCACCTTGGTGATGACGAGATGGCTTTTGTCGGGGGTGATTTGGAGCCATATCTCCTCCCCACCCCAAGCGGAATTGCCACCGACCTCCTCACCTTCTTCCACGACCGCCTTAAAGTCTTTCTGCGCGATGAAGGCATCCGCCACGACATCATCGACGCCTGCATCGCGATGCCCGGCAATGATGACCTGACGCTGCTGGTCAACCGCGCCCGCGCGCTCAATACCTTTATCACCTCTGATGATGGCACCAACCTGCTGCAAGGGTTCAAGCGTGCCAACAATATCCTGACCCAAGCGGAGGCGAAGGATAATGTCGAATACTCCTACGGTGCCGATATTAAGTTTGCGGAAACCGATGTGGAACGCGCGCTGTTCCACGCGCTGGACACCGCCGCGGCGACCATTGCCCCGGCGATGAAAGTTGAGGATTTCGCCACGGCGATGGCCGCCCTTGCAAACTTGCGCGCACCGATTGATGCGTTTTTCAACACGGTGCAGGTGAACGCGGAAAACGACATCATCCGTCGCAACCGCCTGAACCTGCTGCACCGCATCCGCGCCGCCTGCGCGCCCGTGGCCGACCTGACCAAGATTGAGGGCTAACCTCTTTTTCTGTTTACAAATATCCCACGGGGGTTTGGGGGCGTGAAGCCCCCAACTTTGACCAAGCACGCCCCGGCTTTCTGCGCAAACCCAACCGTTTTACTTGCGCGACACCCCGTTCCGTCTATGCTGCGATTGAACATAAAAAGGTGCCGCAGTGCAGAAACTTGACCTGATCACGGATTTCGCTGAAATCACCCATGGGGCGGCGATCACCACGCCGACGCATGGCTGGCGGGCGAAATGTTTGCAGCGGTTGGGGCGGCTGGATATGCCGGTGCCGCGCACGGTGGCGGTGTCGGCGGCTGCGGTGCAGGCGATTGCGGCGGGGCGCAGTTTGGATTGCGCGGGCGTTTTGGCGTGTTTTGGGCCGGATGCGCTGGTGTCCGTGCGGCCCAGCCCGGAAAATCCGGAATGGGGCGGGCCATCGACCGTGTTGAACATCGGGATGAATGCGGCGCGGCATGCGGGGTTGGTGCTGACGCATGGGCAGGCGGCGGCGGATGCGCTGTATCTGCGATTTGTGCAAGGATACGCGGTGCATGTGGCCCGTTTGGACCCCGATATGTTCGAAATTGCCGAACCGTCGGCGCAGGCGTTGCGCGATGCGCTGCGCGCCTACCGCGATGAGATGGACGAGCCGTTCCCCGAGGACCCGGCGCGGCAGTTGGCAGAGGTGCTGCGGTCCATGGCACGGGCGTGGGCCGGAACATCGGCGCGGTTGCTGCGCCAATCCAAAGGCGCGCCCGAAGATGCGCCGCTGGGGTTGGTGGTGCAAGAAATGGTGCAAGGGATGGGGCAAGGCCTGTCTGGCACCGGGGTTATTCAGTTTATTGACCCGGTGACGGGGCTGGAGCAGATCACGGGGCGGTTTGTGGGGCAAAGCCAATCGACCGACCTGAATGATGTGTGCGAGGAGGCGCTTTATTTGACGCGCGACCCACGCGGCCCGTCGTTGGAGGATTTGGCGCCCGAGATTTTTGCGACGCTGGCGCGGCAGGGGGCGGCATGCCGAGCCAAGCTGCGTGAGGAGATGCAGATAAAATTCACCATTGATCGCAACAGCTTGGCAGTGATTGATGCAGTGCGGGTGCCCCGGTCCAGCCGGGCGGGGCTGCGCATTGCGGTGGAACTGGCGCAAGACGGGATTATCACGCGCGAGGAGGCGATTTTGCGGGTGGAACCGCGCGCGCTGTCGGAATTGCTGCACCCGCAGGTCGATCCGCGCGGGCCGCGCGATGTGGTGGCGCGGGGCATTGCGGCCAGTCCGGGGGCCGCGACGGGGCGGATTGTGTTTTCATCGGCAGCAGCCCAAGCCAGCGAGTCGCGCGGTGAGGCGTGCATTTTGGTTCGGCGTGAAACCGCGCCCGAAGATATTCGCGGCATGCATTCGGCGGTTGGTGTTTTGACCGAACGCGGCGGCATGACCAGCCATGCGGCGGTGATTGGTCGCGGTTTGGGCCTGCCCTGCATTGTGGGCGCATCGGACCTGAGCTTTGACGCCAAGGCGCTGACCATCACCTCAAAATCGGGCCGCAAGTTTGTGGAAGGCGATGTGATTACGGTGGATGGCACCACGGGCGAGGTGTTGGCCGGGGCGACCGAAATGTTGCCGCCCGCGCTGGATGATGCGTTTCGCACGCTGCTGTCTTGGGCCGATGATGTGCGCGATATTGGGATTCGCGCCAATGCCGACACGCCCGCCGATGCGCTGGTTGCGCGCAACTTTATGGCGCAGGGCATTGGGCTGTGCCGCACCGAACATATGTTTTTTGAAGAGGCGCGGTTGGTCGCAATGCGCGAGATGATCTTTGCCGATACGCCTGCCGACCGGGCGGCAGCCTTGGCAAGGTTGTTGCCCATGCAGCGCGATGACTTTGTGCAAGTGTTTGAAATTATGCAGGGTTTGCCTGTGTGTATCCGGTTGTTTGACCCGCCGCTGCACGAATTTTTGCCCCATTCGCGCGAAGGGATGCGCGAGTTGGCGGAGGCGCTGGACCGCCCCTTGTCGGAGGTGATTAGGCGTGCGGAGGCGTTGGCGGAGTTCAACCCGATGCTGGGGATGCGCGGTGTGCGGTTGGGGATTGTGCTGCCTGAAATTTACGACATGCAAGCGCAGGCGATTTTTGAGGCGGTGATTGAGGTGGCGCGGCGCGGCGGGTCGATTGTGCCCGAAATCATGATCCCTTTGGTGTCGGCGCGGCGCGAGGTGGAGTTGGTGAAAACCCGGATTGATGCGGTGGCAGCAAGGGTGCGCACGGCCAAGCTGACCGATTTCGCGTTCAAGCTGGGCGTGATGGTGGAAACCCCGCGCGCGGCGTTGCGGGCGGGTGATATTGCGCAGCACGCGGCATTTTTATCGTTTGGGACCAATGATTTGACGCAGATGACCTATGGCTTGTCGCGCGATGATGCTGGGCGGTTTATGAACACCTATGTGCAGCAGGGTGTGTTTCCCGAAGATCCCTTCCATATCTTGGATGTGGACGGGGTGGGGGAGTTGTTGTTGATTGGGGCCGAACGTGGGCGGCAGACGCGCGAAAAGCTGACCCTTTCGATTTGTGGGGAGCATGGGGGCAACCCCGAATCAATCGCGTTTTGCCGCAAGGCGGGGTTTGATTATGTGTCCTGTTCGCCCTACCGGGTGCCGTTGGCGCGGTTGGCTGCGGCCCATTTGGCGCTGTTGGACCCCAACGACGGAAATTAAGGTTTATCAGGGGGTTATGCGGGTTTTAGTACCAATGTTTCAAAGGGTGAAATATGCGTTTGTTGCAAAAATACCACAAGGTATAGACTCTGGAAAAAATTTCAGCTAGGTGAAGCGCTGCGACGCGTGGGGGGCTGGGGTTCCGGCAGCGCGTTTGTAGGTGAAACAGATCCGGGATCTTGCTGAATGAATGTGCGATTAAGTTGGTTGGGCGCCGCTGCCATGGCGCTTGCGTTGACAGGTGTTGCCGTTGCCGAAACGTCGATGAGCCGATCAAACAACCCGACGGAAAATCTGGGCGCGCTGATGGGCGCGGAGCGGTTGGCGTTGGGTGCGATGCCCGAGGCGATGCTGACCCATGCGCGGCCCAAAGAGGCGGCGACGCAGGTTTCCTATGACCGCAACTGGATTGCCAAGCAGCCCACAGCCACTGGGGGCGACCAGTTTGCCTGCCTTGCCAAAGCCCTTTATTTTGAGGCGCGTGGCGAATCCATCAAAGGGCAGTTTGCCGTGGCCGAGGTGATTTTGAACCGGGTCGACAGCCGCAAATATCCAAATTCGGTTTGTGGCGTGGTGAACCAAGGCGCGCATCGGCGCAATTCGTGCCAGTTTTCATATGCTTGCGATGGGCGCGCGGACCGGATTAACGAAAAGGCAGCCTATGCCCGCGTGGCCAAAGTGGCGCGGGTGATGATTGACGGTGCGCCGCGCAATCTGACCAAAGGCGCCACGCATTTCCACACCACATCTGTGCGCCCCAATTGGGCGCGGCGGTTCCCAAACACTGCCAAAATTGGCACCCATTTGTTTTACCGCCAACCGTCCTGATCGTCGTGCGGCCGTTCCAAGGCGGCGCTAACGGGCATGGCCGGGCCTGGGGCCGCGTGATATGGCTGGGGATTAACCCTTGGTGGAGCGGCGATGACCAGCGATCTTTCCCATGCTTTTGACCACCCGGATGCGCGGGTGGCCGGTTTGGTGGGCGATGACCCGGCAGACCGTATTTCCGTGCGCGATTATGTGGTCGAGGTGGAAATCGGTGCTTTTGCGCAAGAGCGCGGCGTTTTGCAAAAGGTGCGGTTCAACATCGTGGTGGAGGTGGCGAAGGTGCCGCAGCCTTTGGATGATGATGTTGATCTGATCCTGTCTTATGACCGATTGACGCAAGCGGTGGGGCACGAGTTGTGCGCGGAGCGTGTGAACCTGTTGGAAACATTGGCAGAACGGGTGGCGCTGCGGATATTGGCGGAACCGCAAGCGTTGCGGGTTTTTCTGCGGATCGAAAAAATTGACCGTGGCCCTTATGATTTAGGGGTAGAGATTGTGCGCAGCAAGGCCGCTGTGGCGGTCGATGCGCTGGCCGCACCCCGCCCTGTGGTGGTGTATTTGGGCGATCCCGGTGCGTTGACAGGCGCGATTGCGGCGTTGGATGGTGCGGCCCCGTTGATTATTGTGACCGCAGTGCCCGATTTACCCCTGCCTGTCAGTGGGGACCCCCAAGGCCAGCGCCGGATTGCGCTGCTGGCGATGGAGCAGGCGGCATGGGCGCTGGCGGGCCGCGATGCGCGCTGTTTTGTGGTGGGCACGCGGACGGAGTTGGATTGGGCGCTGCGCAACGGCCAGATCAGCGTTTGGGCCCCCAGTCGGATGGTGATGGACGCGGTTGTACCGCCGCAGGGTGATGGTTTGGCGCTGGCCGCGTGGTTGGCTGCGCAAATGCAAGCGCTGGAGTTGGTTGTGGTGGGCGTGCCCGCCCCGGATGCGACAATCCCGGTGCGGGCATTGGTGCTGTGATGCGGGCCGCAGGGACAGTGTGCGGGGTGGCGCTGGACCGCCCGCGGATTATGGGGATATTGAACGTAACCCCGGATAGTTTTTCGGATGGGGGCGATTTTTCATCCGTGGCGTCGGTTTTGGCGCGCGCGGCCTTGATGCAATCCGCCGATATTTTGGACATTGGCGGCGAGAGCACGCGACCGGGGGCCGAGACGGTTTCGGTCGCGGAGGAGATTGGCCGTGTGGTGCCTGCCATTCGCGCGCTGCGCGATGCAGGGGTGGTGACGCCCATCAGCATCGACACGCGCAAGGCAGCGGTGGCGGATGCAGCCTTGGCGGCGGGGGCGGATATGGTGAATGATGTCACCGCCTTTCGATTTGACCCTGAAATGGTGGATGTGGTGGCGGGGTGGGGCGTGCCGGCCTGCCTGATGCATTCCAAGGGGGAGCCTGCGACGATGCAGGTGAACCCGACCTATACGGATGTGCTGGCCGAGGTTTTGGCGCATTTGGCGGAACGTGTGGATTTTGCCGTGTCGCGCGGTGTGGCGCAGGGGCTGCTGGTGGTGGACCCCGGCATCGGGTTTGCAAAGACCCAAGCGCATAATTTGACGTTGTTGCGGGGGCTGGGCGCGTTCCATGCGCTTGGGTGCCCCGTGCTGTTGGGGGCCTCGCGCAAGAAATTCATTGGGGTTATTGGTGGCGCGGATTTAGCGGCGGACCGTGTGCCGGGGTCGATCGCGGTGGCGCTGCACGGCGCAGCGCAGGGCGCACATATTTTGCGGGTGCATGATGTGGCCGCAACCGCGCAGGCGCTGGCGCTGTGGGGCGCGCTGAATTAACCCGGTTTGCGTTGTGACAGCAAAAGCCCCGCGAGGATGAGGGCGAGGGCGGCGAAAAACCGCAAGGGCAATTCTTCATTTAACACCAGCACGCCGAAAACGACCGACCAGACGGGCACTTGGTAGCTGGTCAGGGTCATGAACCCCGACCCTGCGCTGCGGATTACGGACACGCGCAACAGGGCGGCAAGGGCCGTGGGGACCAGCCCCAGCAGGATGATGGCGGTGCCGGGGATGGGCCCGGCCCATGTGGGGACCCCTTCGGTTACCAGCATCAAGGGGGTTAGGGTGACCGCGCCCACGGTCAGCGACAGGGCGGCCAGCGTGATCGGGTCAATCGGGGGGCAGCGGCGGGTGAGGACCGAGGCCACCGCATAGCACAGCGCGGCGGCGATGCAGGCGAGGCGCGGCAGCACCAAGGGGCCACCCGTCAGGATGTCGGGGCCAAGCAGGATAAGCGTGCCGAGAAAGCCAAGGCCAAAGCCTGCAGCCTTGAACCGGTGCAGGGTTTCGCCCGCAAAGATATAGGCCAGCGGCAAAACGAGCAGCGGCACGGCGGCCATCGACAAGCCTGCGAAGGCCGAGGGGACTTGGGTTTGACCCCAACTGAGGAGCGTAAACGGGATGGCGGAGGAAAGGAGGCCAATGGGAAGGATATGCGCCCAAAGTTTGGCGCTGTGCGCGGGCATCGGGCGACCAAGGGCTGCGGCAAGGCTGGCAAGGGCAAGCGCGCCGAGGACCACGCGGGCGGTGGCGACCGTGATGGGGCCGTAACCGCGCAACGCGAAACTGACCACCATGAAGGTGCCGCCCCAAACCAAACCGAGAAACAAGATCGACAGCCAGTCGCGGCGGGTGGGTTGGGTCATGTGCGGGCTTCTTTATGCAAAATGGGGGGGGCGTGCGGTGTCGCGCGCCCCCCCCGACTGTGATTGCTGATTTAGGTTTAGTTGCGGGCCTTGTCGACCATTTTGCCTTTGGAAATCCACGGCATCATGTCGCGCAGTTTCTTGCCCACCAATTCGATCTGGTGTTCATCGTTAGAACGGCGCGAGGCCTTGATTGTGGGCTGGCCCACAGCGTTTTCCAGCATGAAGTCACGCACGAATTTGCCGGATTGAATGTCAGCCAAAACTGCCTTCATGCGGGCTTTGGTTTCATCATACGGCAGGATGCGTGGGCCGGAAACGTATTGGCCGTATTCCGCGGTGTTGGAGATCGAGTAATCCATGTTGGCAATGCCGCCTTCATAGATCAGGTCGACGATCAGCTTCACCTCGTGCAAACACTCGAAATACGCCATTTCAGGCTCGTATCCCGCTTCAACCAGCGTCTCAAAGCCCATGCGGATCAGTTCGACCAAGCCGCCACACAGAACTGCTTGTTCACCAAACAGGTCGGTTTCACATTCTTGACGGAAGTTGGTTTCAATGATGCCAGACCGCCCGCCACCGATACCGGAGCAATAGGACAGACCGATTTCCATGGCTTTGCCAGTCGCATCATGGTGAACGGCGACAAGGCAGGGCACGCCGCCGCCTTTGGTGTATTCGCCGCGCACGGTGTGGCCGGGGCCCTTTGGGGCCATCATCAAAATATCAACGCCGGCTTTTGGTTCGATCAGGCCAAAGTGGATGTTCAGGCCGTGGGCAAACGCAATTGCAGCGCCTTCGCGGATGTTGTCATGGACGTATTTCTTGTACGTTTCGGCCTGCAATTCGTCGGGCATGGTGAACATGATCAGGTCGGCCCAAGCGGCAGCTTCGGCGATGCCCATAACTTTCAGGCCTTCGCCTTCGGCTTTTTTGGCCGAAGGGGAGCCGTCGCGCAGCGCCACAACCAGATTTTTCGCACCCGAATCGCGCAGGTTCAACGCATGGGCGTGGCCTTGGGAACCGTAGCCGAGGATGGCCACTTTTTTGTCCTTGATCAGGTTGATGTCGCAGTCACGGTCATAATACACGCGCATGATAGTATCCTTTGGTTGCTTGATGGGGGCAATATAGGCGGGTTTGGCAGGGGATGCGTGCATAGTTTGACGTTTTTACCGGTCTATGCGAAAGATCATGCGCAGATTGGGCCTTTGGTGAAAAATTCATGCTTATTGATGATGCGGACCGCAGGATTTTGCGCCATTTGCTGGCCGACAGTGATTTGGCCAATGCCGACCTTGCAGCGCGGGCGGGTGTGACGCCTGCAACTTGCTGGCGGCGCGTGGAACGGATGCGGGCGGCGGGGATTATTGCCGTTCCCGTGGCCGTGATCAACTGGCGCGCATTGGGGTATGAGGTGGAGGTGTCGCTGCGGTTCAACCTTGATAAAACCGAACCCCGTGCGTTTGATGAATTTTTGGCCGCGGCGCGGGATGTGCCCGAAGTCATTGCAATTGAGACGTTTTTGGGCCGGGTGGATGTGCGCCTGAACGTGATCGCGCGGGATATGGCGCAGTACCAACAGATTTACCGCACGCGCATCCTGACCCTGCCGCATATCGCGGATATTGAGGCGCTGATGCTGATTGCCACCATCAAAGACGAAAGCGCGCTGCCCTTATGATTGATTTGGATGATACCGACCGCGACCTGCTGCGCGCGCTGTCGAGGGATGCGACCACCAGTGCAGGCGCGTTGGGGCGGCGGTTTGGCCTTAGCCAGCCTGCGGCGTGGCGGCGCATCAAGCGGCTGGAGGCGGCGGGGATTATCGCGGGGCGGCGGGTGGCGGTGGACCGGGCGGCGTTGGGGTTTGGGGTGACGGTGTTTTTGGGCATCAAGCTGGCGACCAAGGGCCGGGTGTCGTTGGAGGATTTTGAACGGGCGGTGACAGCAATCCCCGAGGTGCAGGTGGTGCAGCATGTGTTGGGGCTGTTTGATTACCGCCTGCGCGTGGTCGCGCGCGATATTGCTGATTTTGAACGTGTGCTGCGCCGCCGGATTATGACGTTGCCGGGGGTTGGGCAGGTGGAGGCGAATGTTTTGCTGACCGAGGAGGCGCTGCCGGGCCCGCTGGGGTGAAACGCGGGGGAAAGGGTTTTGCTTTTGCAGGGTGGACCGGGTAGCGTGGGGCAAACAATCAATGGAGATTTCCTATGGCATCCTTTCCAAACAGTGCTGACCCGACTGGCCTTGATGAATTTTCCGTTGTGTTTACGGACCGGTCGCTGAACCATATGTCCACGAAATTTCAAGGGGTTATGCGCGAGATTTCCGTGTTGCTGCGCGAGGTGTATAGCGCCGAAGCGGTGGCCGTGGTTCCGGGTGGCGGGTCATACGCGATGGAGGCGGTGGCGCGGCAATTTGGGCGCAGCGCACGGGTGATGGTGGTGCGCAACGGGTGGTTTTCCTATCGGTGGAGCCAGATTTTTGATGCGGGCGGGTTTGCCGCCGATGTGGATGTAGTGATGGCGCGGCAAACCGGGAACGCGGCGCGCGCGCCCTATGCGCCGCCGCCCATTGCCGAAGTGGTCGCGCGTATCCATGAAACAAAACCAGATGTGGTGTTTGCCCCGCATGTGGAAACCAGCGCTGGGATTATTTTACCCGATGCCTATATCACAGCGATGGCCGCAGCGGCGCATGAGGTGGGCGCGCTGTTGGTGCTGGATTGCATCGCCAGCGGGTGTATTTGGGTGGATATGGCGGCAACCGGCGTGGATGTGGTGATATCTGCGCCGCAAAAGGGGTGGTCGGCCAGCCCATCGGCGGGGTTGGTGATGCTGTCGGCGCGCGCGGCGGCGCGGTTGGAGGCGACAGTTTCCGACAGTTTTGCGCTGGATTTGAAGAAATGGCGCAGCATCATGGTGGCCTATGAAAACGGGGGCCACGCCTATCACGCGACGATGCCAACCGACGCATTGGTTGGATTTTTAGAAGCGATGAAGGAAACCCAAGCGATGGGGTTTGATGCCGCGAAAGCCGCGCAGTGGGAGTTGGGCGAGGCAGTGCGCGCGATGTTTGCGGCGCGCGGCGTCATGTCGGTGGCCGCTGATGGGTTTGCAGCACCCGGCGTTGTGGTGAATTATACCGACGACCCTGCCGTGCAAAACGGCGCGAAATTCCGCGAGCAAGGGATGCAGATTGCCGCCGGTGTGCCCTTACAAGTGGGCGAGGGGGAGGCGTTCAAAACCTTCCGTATCGGGTTGTTTGGATTGGATAAACTGGCCGATGTGCCGGGCACGGTTGCCCGGCTGCAACGCGCGGTTGAGGTGGTTTTGTAAACGCGCGCTCAGCGCAACCCCAACCCGGTTTTCATCAACACTTTGCGCAGGGGGCTGACGCTGTGCAGCGCGCTCAACCCGGCGGCGCGCAGGTCGCGCAGAACGGGTGCGCCCATCATCGACGCGCGGTTCAATGCGTCAATGCCCGCCACGCGCAGCGCAATGTCGCGGTGGCGGCTGTCGTGATATGCGTCCAGCATGGGTGCGGCACCCAGATTTGCCGGGTCGGCCAGCGCCAAATCGCGCAGGGTCGCCAGATCAGCCAAGCTCATATTCAAACCTTGGGCGCCGATGGGGGGCATGACATGCGCCGCTTCGGCCATCAAAACACTGCGTTGGCCGGACAGGCGCGCGGCGGTTTGGCTGATGATGGGCCAGACGGTCAGGGCGCTGCTGCGGGTCATGGGGCCAAGGATGTGGCAGGCGCGGATGGACATTTCGGCGTCAAATTCCGGGGCGGGGAGGGCGGCGAGCCGGGTGATTTCGGCGCTTTTGTCCATCCAGACCACCGCGGATGCGGGCAGGCCGTTGTGATCGGGCAAAGGCACCATTGTGAAGGGCCCGCCGGAGCGATGCACCTCGGTTGAGACGTTGTCATGCGGGATGGGGTGGGTGGTGGCAAAGGCCAGCGCCTTTTGACCATAGCGAGTAGTTTTCACTTCAATTCCAAGGGCTTGGCGTACTGCAGAGTTGCGACCATCTGCGCCGATCACCAGGCGTGCGCGCCACTGCGTGCTGTCAGACAGGGTCACCAAACCTTCGGTTTCGCGGGTGATGAGGGCGGTTAGGGCCACGCCGGGCAGGAAGGTGACATTGTCCAAATCGGCCAGATGCGCCAGCATTTCGCGCCGCAGCAGCCAGTTGGGCAGGTTGTAGCCAAAGGGGTTTTCGGACAGGTCGGTGGCGTTGAAATCGCGGGTCAAACGCACTTCACCCGGCGCGCCGCCGGCATCGACGATGCGCATGATTTGCAGGGCGGCGGCATGGGGGGACAGGCGGTCCCACAGGCCGATATCGCGGAAAAGTTGCACGGATGGCATTAAAAACGCCGTGCTGCGCAGGTCCGCGCCTGCCGCATCGCGCGCGGTGACGGGGGGTGTGGGGTCGACGCACAGCACCGAAAACCCAGCGCAGCCAAAGGCTGACGCGGCACAAAGCCCCGCCACGCCGCCGCCAGAAATCAAGATATCGATGTTTTGCCGGATCATGTCATGCCCCTGTTTTGCCCTCTACAGATAGGGCGATTTTGGGCATTCGTCCAACGGTCAAAACGTCACCCTTGGGTGATGGCGATAAAGAGGACGAACATGATGGGCACCAGCATGAGCGCGGTCATGGTCAGCGCCACGAGGCCCCATGTTTTCACCGCAATCACGACCAAGGTGACAAAAATGGCCAGCGCGTAATAAATGCTGTCCTTGTCCTTGGCGATATCGCGGGCGATTTGGCCGATGATGGGCACGGCGTAAAGCAAGCGCAGGCCCAGTGGCGCGCGGCGGGTCTGTGGTGTCATCGCAATCCTCCTGTAATCATATATTTCATATGGAGGATTGCGCGCGCCACAGGATAGGGCGGTTTGACGCGGCGTGGCGGTCTGTCGCAGTATCAGGCGGTAAGGCGGGCCAAAAACGCGGTCAGATCATCGGTGTGATGATGGATATATTCGGCGGTTTCGGCGTCTGGGGTGACGTGAACAGTGCGCATGCCCAACGCGTGGGGGGCAGCCAGATTGCGGCTGTCATCTTCAAACATCGCGCCGATTTGGGGGTTGAGGGCGTCGATGGCAAAAATCGCCTCGAACGCGGCGCGGTCGGGTTTGGGGCGGAAATCGGCGTGTTCGACGCCGTAAACCGCATCGAACAGATTGGACAGGCCGCGCGCCGCAAGCACCCGTTCGGCATAGGGCGCAGAGCCGTTGGTATAGACGATGCGCCGACCCGGAAGCGCGCGGATATGGGCCGCAAGTGCATGATCTTGCTGCAAATGATCTAAATTTATGTCATGCACATCGACCATATAACGCGTGGGGTCCATCCCATGTTCGGACATCAGCCCGGCCAAGGTGGTGCCGTATTTTGCCCAATAATGGCGGCGCAAACGGTCCGCCTCAACGCGGTTCACGTTGATGGTGTCCATCACGAATTGGGTCATGCGCACCTCAATCTGATCAAACAGACGGGCGGCGGGGGGGTAGAGTGTGTTGTCCAGATCAAAGACCCAAGCGCGGACATGTGTGAAATCATCTTTTGGCATTTGCGCAAGGTAGGGGGCATCGCGGCGCTTTGCAATGCGTTTGCGGTTGACTGTGGCGGCCCCCCCGGTAACCTGCATTTGTGTAACTTTTGAAAGAGAAGCCGTGCAAAAAGACGCCTATACCATGATCCTTGAGGCGATTGACGCTGGTGTTTACAAACCCGGGGATCGTTTGGTCGAATCGGAGCTGGCGGATCGGTTTGGCGTGTCGCGCACCCCGGTGCGTGAGGCGCTGCAGCGGTTGGAAACGCAATCCATGCTGACGCGGGATGGGCGCAGTTTGATCGTGGCATCGCTTGATCACAACCAATTGGCGGAACTTTATGCCGTGCGGACCGAGTTGGAAGGGCTTGCAGCCCGTCTTGCCGCACGTCACGCAACGCCTGAGGAAATGCGCGTGCTACGCGGCATGGTGGATGAGGATATGGCGCTGCTGGGCGGTGATCCGCGCGCGTTGAGCCGGGCAAACAAACGGTTTCACAAGCAAATCCATCTGGCATCGCACAATCGGTTTTTGGTGCAGCAATTGGATTTGGTGCATCGATCGATGGCGTTGATGGCAACCACATCCTTTGCTGCCGAAGGGCGCGATGCGATGGGGTTGGCCGAGCACAATGCGATTGTGCGCGCGATTGAAGCGCGTGACGGTGAGGCGGCATATCAAGCGCTGCGCGGGCATATTTCACAAGCGTTTGAAACCCGGTTGCGGATTGATGCGGGTGAGGTGAAAACCCGTTAACGCAGGCCTGCTTGGTCGATATGCCCGGTCTGGTCGAAATGGCCGTGGCTGGTTTTGTCCCAGTAAAACGGGTTTGTCACCATTTCCCACGCCGCCTTGTACGAGGCGAGCGCGCCGAGCGGAAAGTAAAAGTTCAGCGTTGGCACCCAAAACCAGCTGAGTTTGTGGTTGGTCATGCGCAGCGCCATGATGGTGACGGTCAGGTTAACCACCTCTGTCAACAGATAGAGCCCGATCAGAATGTGCATCATCAAAGGCGAAAGGGCGGCAGCCAGCGGGTGCGGCACCCCCAAAGGCACAAGCCAAAAGGACCACAGCACCGGGGCCAGCATAAACTGCGACAAGGTGCAAAGGAACAGAATCTGAAAGCCAAAGAATTTGCGCGGCCCGAGTTGGCGCCACAGCAGGGCAGGGTCGCGCATATGGACACACCACGTCATCATATAACCTTTGAGCCAGCGCGACCGCTGTTTGACCCAAGGCAAGGCGCGGCAATTCGCCTCCTCATACGTTGTGGTTTCCAAAATCTCGGCGCGGTAGCCGTGGCGGGCAAGGCGCATGCCCAGATCGGCATCCTCCGTCACGTTGTGCGAATCCCAGCCGCCCAACTCCTCTAACGCGGCGCGGCGGAAAAACAGGGTGGTGCCGCCAAGGGGAATGGCCATGCCAAGCCGTTGCAGACCGGGCAGGATGATGCGGAACCACGCAGCATATTCCATTGTAAAACAACGCGATAGCCAGTTGGTGCGCGGGTTGTAGAAATCCAAGACCCCTTGCAGGCAGGCGACATCGGGCCCGCGCTGGTAAAACCGGTCCACCACTTTGCGGATTTGGGCGGGTTCGGGGGCATCCTCGGCGTCATAAACCCCGATGATGGAGCCGCGACACAGATCAAGCCCGAAATTCAGCGCGCGGGGTTTGGTTTTCAAAGGTCCATCGGGGACCACGACCACACGCATCCACGGCGGCAATTCCACGGCGCGCAGGGCGTCGCGGGTTATGGCATCCTCCTCCTCTACCACCAAAAGGATGTCGAGGAGGTCGCGGGGATAATCCAATTGGTCCAAGCGGCGAATGAGGCGGGGGGCGATCTTCCCCTCTTTGAACAAAGCGACCATGATCGAGACGGTGGGCAAGCGCGCGATGATAGGGGCGGGGGGCGGCGGATCGCGGTGGCGAAGGCTTGCGAAAATGGCGCCAGCGCGCAGCCCCGTGGATAGGGCGAGTGTTACGGTCGCCCAAAAGGTAAACGCCAAAGCGACCGTGTTGGGCGACAACCACAGGCCAAGGACCGCCACCAACATCACCAGCGCCACCTTGACGGCAAGACCATCCTTGCCCCAGTCCCGGCAGCTTTCGGAGGCGCTGACGCGGGTTTCGGCGGCGTGGTTCAGCACCGCTGATCGCGCTTTCATCACCGCCGTTTGGATTTGTGACGCGGGCGCAAGCGCCATGATGACGTGGCCATAAACGCTGTATAGCCATTTGTAATGACGTGCGAAATCTTCGGGGTACGCAGTTGCGATCACCACGGCCTTGCCCGCTTGGCGCCAAGGGATCAACCCTTCGCGCAGGCAGGCTGCGGCACCGATTTTGTCAATCAAGCGCGGGTCGGGGGCGGCGGTCAGGGGGTCAACCAAGCGGACGTTCCAGTGGCGTGCTTGCGCTTTATACAGCGCGCTTTCAGTGATCAACTGGCGCGACAGCAAAATGTCGCACAGCCGCCCGCGATGACGTTTTTGCAAGGACAGCGCCAGCACCAGCGCATCGGGCGTGATTAACCCATCGCGCAGCAGGGCGACCCCCAGGCTGCGAACGGACGGGGCCGTAACCGCAATTTTGCGCCCGCCGCCCGGCAATTGCGTGACATGTGCGCCTGTATCCAGCGGTGCGATCTGTGCTGCGCTGTGGGCGGCAAAAATGGGACGTGCTGCTGTCATAAGACCCCCGGACTGGGGTTCAGATTTGGGTGACAAGGGTTAACAACGGGTTAACCACAGAGTTTTCCACAGATTTTTGGAAAATTGTCCACAAGTCATTTCAAGGCATGGTGGTACGGCAAATGCTTGTCACCACATCTAGATCAGCCATTTCAGGTAGAACGCCGCGCCTTCATCGCCTCAGCGAATCGGTCAAACAGGTAATAGCTGTCTTGGGGGCCGGGGCTGGCCTCGGGGTGGTATTGCACGGAAAACACGGGTTTTCCGGTCAAGGCGATGCCGCAATTGGAGCCATCAAAAAGGCTGACATGGGTTTCGCGCACGCCGGCAGGCAGGGTTTGGGCATCAACGGTAAAGCCGTGGTTCATCGAGGTGATTTCGACTTTGTTGGTGTCGTAATCTTTGACCGGGTGGTTTGCGCCGTGGTGGCCGTGGTTCATCTTGATGGTTTTGCCACCCAATGCCAAGGCAAGCATTTGATGCCCAAGGCAAATTCCGAAAATTGGAATATCGGCGGCCAGCACACCTTTGATCATGTCCACGGCATATTCGCCCGTGGCCGCGGGGTCGCCGGGGCCATTGGACAAGAACACACCTTCGGGGTTCAGGGCCAACACATCGGCGGCGGTGGCGGTGGCGGGCAACACGGTGACATCGCAACCAGCCGAGGCCAAGCAGCGCAAGATGTTGCGTTTTGCGCCAAAATCGACGGCCACCACGCGCAACCCATCGCCTGTGCGTTTGGTATAGCCGTCAGGCCAAGCCCACCGCATTTCATCCCAGCGATAGCTTTGCGCGCAGGTGACATCGCGGGCGAGGTCCAACCCCTCCAGCCCGCGCCAAGCGCGCGCAGCGGCGACCAGCGCCTCAATATCAAACACACCGTCTGGATTGTGGGCCAGTGCCACATGCGGCGCGCCTTGTTGGCGGATCGCGCGGGTTAGGCGGCGGGTATCAAGGCCGCCAATGCCGATGCGGCCCTTGGACAGCAACCATTCGGTCAATTCCGAGGTGGCGCGCCAATTTGACGGCTCGGTCGGGTCCCATTTCACCACCATCCCAGCGGCAACGGGCTGGGCGGTTTCATCATCTTCATCCGTCACGCCAGTGTTGCCGATATGGGGGAAGGTAAAGGTCACGACCTGACCCGCATAGGAGGGGTCAGTCATGATTTCCTGATATCCGGTCATGGCGGTGTTGAACACCAGTTCGGCCACCGTTTGGCCCGTGGCACCAAAGCCGCGCCCAAAGAACAAGGTGCCATCGGCCAGCGCAAGGCAGGCGGTGGGTTTATCGGTGTGGGGCGTGGAATGGGACATGGTACGACTCTCTGTGGCCGGATTTTGCGGACACTACGGGGCAGGGCGCGCGGGGTCAAGGCGTGGGGTGAAATGGTATATGTAGCAATTTCAATAGCTTGCGAAAATAACCGCCCGTTGCCCTTGGATTGGCTTCGGGTTAGGGTAACGAAATGCTGAAACCACTGGAAAGATCACAACCATGACTTTGCGCGATCGACTGCAAGCGGCGCTGAAAGATGCGATGCGGGCCAAAGAGGTGGAGCGGCTGTCGACGCTGCGCCTGATCAATGCGGCCATCAAAGACCGTGAGATTGCGCTGCGGGGCACCGGGGCGGAGGAAGTGGTATCGGAGGCGGAGATCACGGCGATCTTGTCCAAGATGGTGAAGCAGCGCCAAGAAAGCGCGCGAATTTACGAGGAAGGCGGGCGGTTGGAGCTGGCCGAAAAGGAATTGGCCGAAATCAAAGTGATTGAGGAATATTTGCCGCGCCAATTGGCGGGCGCAGAGGTGGATGCAGCGATTGCAGCGGCGATTGCGGCAGCGGGTGCGGCGTCCATCCGTGATATGGGCAAGGTGATGGCAGTGCTGAAGGCCAAGCACACCGGACAGATGGATTTTGGCGCGGTCGGGCCACGGGTGAAGGATATGTTAAATTGAGCGGTCGGATTGTTTTAGCGGCGGTGCTGGTGCTGTCGGGATGTGTGGCAAACAGCGTGGGGCAAGCGCTGTACCCCGGCGCGCAATCGTTTTCTTATGCGGCAGCGGCGACAGGTTCCACCAACACCTATGCTTGTGCGCCGACAGGGCCGGGTGGGGCGACCCCACAATTGCGCGCGCAGGCCATGCATCGGTTCTTTGAAACCGAAAGCGGCCGATTTGCCGATGCGCAGGTGGCGGAGATGATGAAAACCGCCGGCAGCGCGACCGAGGCGCAGATGCAGGCGGGCGGCGCGCGCCTGGATGCGGCGACGAATGCGTTTGCGGACCGGATGTTTAAAGAAGGCGACACGCGGTTTAAATGTGTTTTGGCTGCGACTGACAGCTGACGGTTTAGGCCGACAGGTTAGGCTGGCACGGTTTGCGCGTTGTGATCTCGCAGGGCTTGGCGCAATTCGCGGGCAAGGGTCACGCGTTCCTCCTCAGACAAAAACGCGCCCAGTTCCACCTCTCGGGGGCCGCCCGACAGGGTGATGTATTCCGGCACAGGCCCGCCCTTTGCGTGCAAATCGACGCGGACCCAATGGGGATTCGCCTCCCAAGTTTGTCGTTTGCCGTGGGGGCCTTGGCGGGTTAGGTGCAGTCGCGCACCGTCAAATGTTAGGGTTTCCAGAATATCGCCGTCGCGGTAATTGCGGTCCAACGCCCAATACATGCCGCCAATCGCAATGACAAAAAACGGCAGCAACCCCCACAGCACGGGCGACCCGAGAATGGCGAGCAGGGGCAGCGTGATCATAAGTGCTGTCACGCCGATAAACCCCACAAACCCGCGCTTTGGCAAGGATCGGTAGGGCCAAAGGTGCAGCGCCTTTGGTGCCTTTGCGGGCGTGTCGGTGGGGGTCCATTCATACGGCATGCCGGACAGATAGGGCGCGGATGGCAGGCTGGAAAGGGGAAATTATGACCAGCCGTTCAACAAAAGCCACCCCGGTGCCCAAGCGGTTGCGATGCCGCAAAACAAGGTGAACCACGCGGTGGCGCGCTGGATGGGGCGACCCAGCGCCAGCAGCAGAAAGTAAAGCAACCACAGCACCGCCCATGCCGCCCAACACAGGGCAATCCAATGGGCAAAAGGGGTGGTGGCCACGGCCCAAGTTTGCGCCGCGACAGGGGTGACAGTTATCGCCACAAACAAGCTGAACCAGCCAAGGCCGCGCCCGTCAAAACCGAAAATGCGGTTGGCCGCGACCCAGATATAGGTGGTGGAGAAAAGGAGGGTGAGGGCGGCAGCCTTTACCGATGCAAGGTTGGCATCCGCACCAAAGGCCAAAGCGCAGGCGACAGCCACGGTGATGGCTGCGGTGATAATATTGATCACCGCGATTTCGCGGTCACCAATCCGGCCCAGCATCCAGATGCCATTTAAGGACAAGACCGCACCGACGAAAAGAAAGGATAATCCGGTCAGCATGATGGGGTCTATGTGCAAGGATGCGCCTGCGCTTGTATAATCTGTGCGCAAGCCGCGCAATAGCTGCATTATTTTTAAGCAGTTTCTTGAATTTCGCGTAAATGCACGGCAGATCATATGCAAAAGGCCCCGGAAACTTCCGGGGCCTTTGTTCGTGTTAGGTCTGATGGGTTAGTGGGCGTGGCCCTTGTCCCAATCGGACTGTTTTGGCAACTGCTCGAACGTGTGTTCGGGCGGTGGGCTGGTCAGGGTCCATTCCAGCGTGTCTGCATATTCATTCCAGTAGTTGTTTTCGGTCACGCGTTTGCCAAAGCGCAGCGTGTAGATCACAATACCGATAAAGAAGATGAAGGACGCAAAGGACAGGAAGGCCCCAACGCTCGACCAATAGTTCCACTGGGCAAACGCCTCCGGGTAGTCGATGTAGCGGCGCGGCATGCCCTGACGGCCCAAGAAGTGCTGGGGGAAGAACGTCAGGTTGGAGCCGATGAACATCATCCAGAAGTGCAGTTTGCCTGCCCATTCCGGGTACTGACGCCCCGACATTTTGCCAATCCAGTAATAGACGCCCGCAAAGATCGCGAACACCGCGCCCAAGGACATCACATAGTGGAAGTGCGCCACGACGTAATAAGTGTCATGATACGCGCGGTCAATGCCAGCCTGCGACAGCACAATTCCGGTAACCCCGCCCACGGTGAACAGGAACAAGAACCCGAACGCCCAAAGCATGGGTGTTTTCATCTCAATCGAGCCGCCCCACATGGTGGCGATCCAGCTGAAGATTTTAACACCCGTTGGCACCGCGATAACCATGGTTGCCAGCATGAAGTAGGATTGCTGGGTCAGCGACATACCGACCGTGTACATGTGGTGCGCCCAGACGACAAAGCCCAGAACACCGATGGACACCATCGCGTAAACCATTGGCAAATAACCAAAGATCGGCTTGCGCGAGAAGGTTGCGATAACGTGGCTGATGATACCGAAACCGGGGATGATGATAATGTACACTTCTGGGTGGCCAAAGAACCACAAGATGTGCTGATACAAAATCGGGTCACCGCCGCCTGCCGGATCAAAGAAGGTGGTGCCAAAGTTACGGTCGGTCAGCAACATGGTGATTGCGCCCGCCAGAACCGGCAGCGCCAGCAAGATCATCCAAGAGGTGATGAAAATCGACCATGCGAACAACGGCACTTTGTGCAGGGTCATCCCCGGCGTGCGCATGTTCAGGAACGTGGTGATCATGTTGATTGCGCCCAAGATCGACGAGGCACCCGACAAGTGAACCGCGAAAATCGCAAGGTCCATCGAATACACGTCTTTGTTCTGGGTCGACAGGGGCGGGTAAAGAACCCAACCCACGCCCGCACCGTTTTGGCCTTCGCCACCCGGCACCAACAAGGACGCCACAGCAAGCGAGGTGCCCGCCACATACATCCAGTAGGACAGGTTGTTCATGCGCGGAAAGGCCATATCCGGCGCGCCGATTTGCAACGGCATGAAATAGTTGCCAAACCCGCCGAACAGCGCGGGGATCACGACGAAGAACATCATCAAGATGCCATGTGCGGTGATCATCACGTTCCAAAGGTGCCCGTTCGGGGTACAGACATCACCCGTGGCCGCGGCGGTAAAGCGCGCGCCTTCGAGGCACATGTATTGCACACCGGGGTGCATCAGTTCCATCCGCATATAAACGGTGAACATAACCGAAATCAGGCCAACAAGGCCGCCGGTGAACAGATACAGAATCCCGATATCTTTGTGATTGGTGGACATAAACCAGCGGGTGAAAAACCCGCGTTCGTCATGTTCGTGGCCATGAATGGCTGCGTCGGCCATGCCTGCCTCCCGCTTGAATTGATATTTCCGGCGCACGCAAATCAACAGATTCCCGCCGCCACTTGTACTGATGTTCTAGGATGCCCAAGGGGCCACGGCAATTGTAGACTTTGACGTAGATCCAGAAAAACTACGTCAAAGTCGCTATTTAGGGTGTCAGTTTGTCGCAGCCGATACGGAAACCAGATAGGCGGCGATATCTTCGACGCCTTTGGCCAGTTTGAACGACATTTTGGATTTGGCCCCGGAATCGCCCGTCACCTCAACCAAAAACTTTTTGGGATCAGCGGTGTAGGTGACAAGATTTGCCTCGTCCCAGACCAGACCTGCGGCACCAGCAGCCACCAGCGATTCGCCGTATTTGAAATCGGTGGTGCCTGCGGTGCGGCCAATCACGCCGTACAGGTTGGGCCCGGTTTTACCGCCGCGCACAATCACAGTGCCATCGGCCGCCACAACTTCGTGGCAGGATTTGCATTTGTTGAATTCTTTTTCGCCTTTTGCGGCATCGGCGGCAAAGGCGGGCGCGGCCAGAACGAGCAGGGCTGCGGCAATCATTGGCAGTTTCATAAAGCTATCCTTTTTGGACGGGTCTAACAATTTTCAGGCCTTTGTTTACCTTATTTTTCGCGCCCTTGCCAGTGGGCAACCTGTCGCGTTGACCCTGAGGGGGGCCGGGCTAACGCGCCCATCAGGATGGGGGGGCAAAGGCGGGCGCAAAGGCGTGGCGCAGGGCTGTGTCCACATCATTCATCGTCACGGGCAGGCCAAGGTCCACAAGGCTGGTGACGCCGTGATCTGTGATGCCGCAAGGCACGATGCCGGAAAAATGCGACAAATCAGGGTCCACATTGATGGAAATGCCGTGAAAACTGACCCAGCGGCGCAGTTTTACGCCAACGGCTGCGATTTTATCCTCGGCCGCTTGCCCATCCGGGCCAAGGCGGTCTGGGCGCGCCACCCAAACACCGACGCGGCCCGTGCGTCGTTCGCCGCACACGTTAAAATGGGCCAATGTGCCAATCACCCAGTTTTCCAGCGCGCAGACAAATTTGCGCACATCGCGGCCGCGTTTGTTCAAATCCAGCATCACATACACCACGCGCTGGCCGGGGCCGTGATAGGTATATTGCCCGCCGCGCCCGGCCACATGCACGGCAAAGCGGTCGGGATCGACCAGATCGGCGGCCTGCGCGCTGGTGCCTGCGGTGTAAAGGGGGGGGTGTTCCAGCAGCCAAATCGCCTCGGGTGCTGTGCCGGCGGCAATGTCGGCCACCCGCGCCTCCATCGCGGCCAAGGTTTCGACATAGGGCGCAAGCCCGTCAATCCAGCGCCATTCCACCCCGTCGATCATCTGATGTGCCGCGCTGTTCACGCCAAAATCCTTTACGCTTTGCCGTTGTGCAATCGTTAAAGGCTGGCCCACCCGGTTTCAAACGAAATCGGACCTACGGGCTGTTGGCCGCACCCCCTGCGGGTGGTGCAAAAAATCAGCTTGAGATCCCGCACAGCAATCGCTAAGACGCGTCCAGTCAAGGCTTGCGGTCGTGGCGGAATTGGTAGACGCGCAGCGTTGAGGTCGCTGTTCTTTAATCGGAGTGGGGGTTCGAGTCCCCCCGACCGCACCAGACTGTTTCCTGAAATATGGCCATCCCCTGAACATGGCAACCCGGCAGCGTTTTTTGACGCAGCGCGCTTTATTGCGGCGTCACAGTCACCGTTTTGCCAATCATCTGCGCCCAGTGTTCGGTTTCCATGAACGACACATCGCCCGCATCTTGACCCACCGCGATTATGGCTAGGCCTGATGCCATGCTCATCCCTGTCGCATCAATCAAATGCCATGCGCCGTCCAGCCAAACCTGCGCCACGGCATGAAAATCGGGCGGATCAACCGCCACGCCGTAAACAGAGGCATAGCGCGCCGGAATTCCTGCCGCCCGCGCCATGCAACACAGCACATGCGTGAAATCCCGGCAAACCCCAGCGCGCGCGGTGTAGGTGTCCATCGCCGTGGTTTCGCCGTTGGAACTGCCGGGCACATAGGCAATGGTCGCCGTTATCCAGCGCGCGATGGCTGCGATTTTCGCGCCCCCCGCCAGCGCACCAAACTGGTGTTCCGCAATGTCGCGGAACTGGTCCGATGGGCAATAGCGCGAGGGGTGCAGGTAGGGTGCAACATCATCGGGCAGCGCGTTTACGGGGCTAGCCGCAAGCGCGTCCCAAACCACATCAGGGCGGGTGATGTGCAGCATGGCGCGGTAGTGCAGATGAAACGATTGCCCCGGCACCCGAACCTGCAGGGGGGCCGATTGCGCGCGGTGCAGCGTGGCGTCTGTGATGTCCAGCGTGGCGTCCAGCACCGCTTGCCCATCGGTTTGCGCCGCCTCAATCATCAGCAAAACCACGTCATCGCGGCGAATCTGATAGTCCATGATAACATCGACGGCAAAGCGCATGTTTGGGGCCTGTTGTCAGGGGTGGGGCAGCGTATCGGGCGCCGATTGCAAGATCTGTGACGATCGCGGCGCGGGGCAAGAGCACTGGGTGTATCCCAGCCGATGGGCAGAAAGAAAGGGGTTAGTTTGGGGGGGCCGTGGGCCGTTACGGGCTTGATTGAAACCGCCGCGCCAAGCGGGTATTACCGGGCAAAAGCGGCGAAAGGGACCAGCCATGCAGATCAAAGTTCTGGACGCGCGAATTTTCGATTGGGGCCTGCCGCAGTATCAAAGCGCGGGGGCGGCGGGGGTGGATCTGTTTGCTTGCATGGATGCGCCTGTGCAAGTGCTGGCCCAAGCGCCTGCAATCTTGATCGCATCCGGGATAGCGTTGAATTTCGGTGATCTGGCGCTGGCGGGGCTGGTATTGCCACGTTCGGGGTTGGGGCATAAAAAGGGCTTGGTTTTGGGCAACAGCCTGGGCTTGATCGACCCCGATTACACGGGCGAGGTGTTGATCAGCCTGTGGAATCGCAACCCACCCGGGTCCGCACCCATCGACATTCGCCCGGGCGACCGCATTGCGCAATTGGTGTTTGTGCCCATTCTGCGCCCCGAATTTGAGGTGGTGCGCGCATTTTCACAGACCGGCGCGCGCGGGGCGGGTGGTTTTGGCTCCACCGGGGGCTAGGTGGTGGCGGGGCGTGCGTTGATTGATTTTGGGCCTAACGCCCTGCGCGGACCTGACGTTGGAAAGGTGGCTTTATGATCGGGATTATTGGCTTTGCCGCCTTGTATTTTGGCGCGCGGCGGTTGCCTGCGGGCACGGCCGTGGGGCTTGCCGCGATTTGGTGGGCGCTTTTGGCGTTCGTCCAATCGCCTTTGATTGTGCAGCCAAACCCGGTTGGCGGGCTGTTGGGTGGCAACCTGACCGGATGGTTGATTGTGGGGATGCTGGCGGTGCCTGTTGTGGGATACCGTCTGGGGCTGAAGGCGCTGCGCCGCCGTGTGGATGCCACGCCACCCCCGCCCGCGCCGCCGCGCACAGGGTTTGCAGCGGTGGAGCTGGAGCGTTACGCCCGCCACATCATGCTGCGCGAAATTGGCGGGCCGGGGCAGGGTCAGTTGCAAGCCGCGCGGGTTTTGGTGGTGGGCGCGGGGGGGCTTGGCAGCCCTGCGATGATGTATTTGGCGGCGTCTGGGGTCGGGCAAATCGGGGTGATTGACGCGGACGTGGTCGAAAATTCCAACCTGCAACGCCAAATCATTCACACGGACGACCGCATCGGCATGCCAAAGGTTCATTCGGCGGTGGCGGCGATGGGGGCGTTGAACCCCTTTATCACCTTGCGCGCTTATGATCGCCGTTTGGATGCCAGCACGGCGGCGCTGTTGGATGAATATGATCTGGTTTTGGACGGCACCGATAATTTCGACACCCGTTATTTGGTCAACCGGTTGTGCGTGGCGGCGGGCAAGCCGTTGATTGCCGCCGCGATCACCCAATGGGAAGGGCAGATTAGCCTGTATGACCCCGCGCGCGGCGGCCCGTGTTTCGAATGTGTGTTCCCCACCCGCCCGGCGGATGGTTTGGCCCCCAGTTGTGCTGAAGGGGGTGTGGCAGCGCCTTTACCTGGCGTGATGGGGGCGATGATGGCGATGGAGGCGGTGAAATATCTGACAGGGGCGGGGCAAGGGTTGCGCGGGCGCATCATGCTTTATGACGGGCTTTACGCCGAGGCGCGGGTGATCGCGGCCCCTGCGCGCGCAGGCTGTCCGGTGTGTGGTGCGCGGGCGCTGGACATTCCCGACGCGTCCGTTACTTTGCCCTGAAATTCCAGTCCCCGCCCCTTCCAACTTGTGGAGAATGATACGATGAAACTGACCTTTGCCCTTGGCCTTGTGGCCCTGCTTGCCGCCCCCGTTCATGCCGCCGATCTGCCCGATCTGGGTGGCAAGGCGATTGTTGTGGTGACCGAAAACGCCTATCCGCCGCTGCAATTTATGCGTGACGGTGTGGCGGTGGGTTGGGAATATGACGCGATGGCAGAAATCGCCAAACGCCTGAATATGACCGTGGGGTATGAGAATATCAGTTGGGATGCGATGATCCCCGCTGTGTCCGAAGGGCAGTTTGATTTGGGCATGACAGGCATCACCATCCGCGATGATCGCCGCGAAAAGGTTGATTTTTCCGCCCCCTACATGCGGTCCGAAATGGTCATGCTGGTGCGCGGTGATGAACAGCGGTTCACCGATGCCGCGAGTTTCGCCGCCAATGCCGATTTTCTGATGGCCGCCCAGCCCGGCACCACGCCGTTTTATGTCGGTGTGTACGAGGTGCTGGACGGGAATGAGGCGAACCCGCGCATCAAGATGTTTGAAACCTTCGGCGCAGGCGTGCAGGCGTTGCGCAACGGCGATGTGGATTTGGCGCTGACCGACAGCACCGGGGGTGCGGGCTATGTCGCGGCCAGCGAAGGCAAACTGAAGATCGTGGGCGATGTGCTGGGGGCAGAGGATTTTGGGTTCATCTTCCCCAAAGGGTCTGAATTGGTTGCGCCGATCAACGCAGCGATTGCCGCGATGCAGGCCGATGGCACGATGGACGCGCTGAACAGCAAATGGTTTGCGGCCTCGGGCGGCTGATGCTGCCTGCGCCTGACAGCAAGGATTTTCCCTATTGGCTGCTGATCCTGATTGGGGTCGGCGGCTATTTGTTTTGGGAGGTGCTGTCGGATGATTTGTATTCGCAGGTCCTGTCGACGCTGTCCAAAGGCATTTGGACCACCATAATGGTGACGGTGGTGGCGTTCACGTCTGCCGCCGTTTTGGGGTTGGTGCTGGCGGTGGCGGCGGGGTCGCGGTTTATGGTGCTGCGCCAAACCGCCCGGCTGTATACCGAAATTGTGCGCGGCGTGCCGATCATTGTGTTGCTTTTGTATGTCGCCTTCGTGCTGGCCCCTGCCATGGTCGCGCTGTGGAATTGGGCCACAGCGCCCTTGGGGTTTGACCCCATCCGCAACCGCGATTTTCCTTTGCTGTGGCGCGCGGTGATCGCCCTGACCATCGCCTATTCCGCCTTTTTGGCAGAGGTGTTTCGCGCAGGCCTTGCATCGGTCGACAAAGGCCAGACCGAGGCGGCCCAAGCGCTGGGCCTGTCGCGCTGGCACACCTTCCGGCTGGTGGTGTTTCCGCAAGGGTTTCGCGTGATTTTGCCACCTTTGGGCAATGATTTCATCGCGATGGTGAAAGACAGCAGTTTGGTATCGGTGCTGGGCGTGATCGATATCACCCAATTGGGCAAGGTCACGGCGGCAGGCAATTTTAAGTATTTTGAAACGTATAATGTCGTGGCGCTGGTGTATTTGACCATGACGATCACCCTGTCCATCGCGCTACGCCAGTTGGAAAAAGGGCTGCGCCAAAGGCAGGAACGTTAATCCTCTAGCAGCAAATACAGCGCCAGAATGGTCATGGCGATGCCCGCCAAAACACCCAAAGGCGGCACCCCGCGCCCCAAGGCGATTTCCCATAAAATCACCCAACAGGGCGTCAGGTAAGTATAGGCCATCACTTTGGCTGCGGGCAGGCGCATTGTGGCATATTGCATCAACACAAATGTCGCCGCACTGGCCGCAATCGCCACATAGGCCAGCGTTACCCACACAATCGCAGGCATCGCGCGCCAATCGGTGGCCCAAATCGCGGGCCAAGACCACAGCACCAACAGCAATGCCCCCGCCACCATAACGCCAAAACTGAACACCACCGCAGGTTCGCCCCGGTTCAACTTGCGCACCATTGGCGCATACAGCGCATGAGCGGCGCAGCCCCAGAAATACACCCATTCGCCACGCCCGATATGGGTGTTCAACACGGCGTGCCAATCCGCGCGAAAAATCACCCAGGCGGCCCCTGCGGCCCCAATGGTCAGCGCCAGCGCCATGCGCGGCGTGGTGATTTGGCGCAGCAAGACCCAGCCAAACCCAGCCGCCATAACAGGTGTCAGCGTGAAAACGGCGGCGGCCGATACGGGGGCGGCGGTTTTCAACCCTTCAAACATGAACACAAAATACAAAGCCAGCAACAGCCCCAGCACCAGATACCGCCACGGCGCGTCAAACGCGCTGCGCTTTATCCCAGTGGTCGCCATTGCGGCCACCCCCACGATCAACCCTGCAAGGATAAACCGCAACGTGGTCAAGGCGGCGGGGTCCACAAATGGGGCGGCCATTGCACCCAGTGAGAATGAGCCTGCAACCAAAGCGGAAAACGCCAGCATGGCAAGGTGCCCGCGCCTGCTGTCGCGCCCCGCAAAGGTTACAGCTTTTGCCATTCGATCGCGGCCCCTTTAAGATGGGCCAAAAACCGTTGCACCTTTAGGGTGCGGTGCAAATCCACATGCGTCACCAGCCACAGGTTTGCGGCCCATTCCGGGCGGGGTGGCATCACCTCAATCAGCTCGGGCATCGCAAGGGCCGCAATGCGGGATACAAACCCAAGGCCAGCGCCCGCGCGAATGGCATCATAAATTGGCGCAGGTTCGGTGGCGCGAAAGCTAAGCGCCTCGGGCGGCACCATACCGCGCAACCAGTGATAAAACGGCGCGCGGTTGTCCATATTGTCGCTGACAACAAAGCGGTGCGCGGCCAAATCCGCATCCGTTTTGGGCAGGCCATGTGCGGCGGCATAGGCGGGGGAGGCGTAAAGCGCGTGGTGCAGCACCATGAACGGTTGCACCACATAATCGGGTTCCGACGGGGCGGTGCCTGCGCGCAAGGCCACATGCGCCTCGCCGTAATCCAGCCGGAACAGGCGCTGGCCTGTCAAAAACCGCAAGGTCAGGCCGGGGTAATCCGCCTGAAAGCTGACCATCGCCGCCGTCAACTGTGGGCTGATTTCCGCGATAGAGGTGACAACCAATTCCCCCGTCACGGTTTCGCCATGGCCGCGAATCCGGTTGGCCAGTTGCGCAAATTGATCCTCGGTCGATTGGGCAACGGTCAGCAAATCGCGCCCCGCCTCGGTCGCCGTATAGCCGCGCGCATGGCGCTGAAACAGCTTTTCCCCAAGGCGTTTTTCAAGGCTGTCGATGTGGCGAATGACGGTGGCATGATGCACGGCCAACACCTCGGCGGCCCCAGATACAGTGCCCATGCGGGCCACTTGATAAGCTGTTTTGATTTCGTCCCAATTGTCCACACACACACCTATCTTACCTACTTGGTGGCAGGCTAAAGCTATTCACCGAAAGGTTGAATGGGATTTTTGCACAATTGTTTTCAACTGTGGCCGCAATACGCGGTTAACCGCAGGCGGGGCGGGGCGGGGCGGGGCTTGACTCTGGCTGCCGTGCGGCATAACCCACATCCAATTCCCGGAAGTATGATGCTTCCGGTCCCTAGGCTTTTGCCGGGATCGCCATCCGTCAGCGCGTTGCGCCCACGGGTGCTGCCTTGCATTGGTTTTTTCGCCGCTGGTTGATATACCAGTATTTTGCATCAGCCCACGGAGGCAGCCCATGTTCGAGAACCTATCAGAACGTCTTGGCGGTGTCTTTGACCGGCTGACCAAGCAAGGCGCGTTGTCGGACGCCGATATTGACACCGCCCTGCGCGAAGTGCGTGTGGCGCTGCTGGAGGCGGACGTTTCCCTGCCCGTGGCGCGCGATTTCGTAAAACGGGTGGCGGCAAAGGCGGCGGGCCAGCAAGTCACCAAATCGGTCACACCGGGCCAGCAGGTTGTGAAAATTGTCCATGATGAGCTGATTAAGATTCTGGCAGGCGACGGCGAACCCGAGCCGTTGAAAATTGACAATCCACCCGCGACGATTTTGATGGTCGGTTTGCAAGGGTCGGGCAAAACCACAACCACTGCGAAACTGGCCAAACGGTTCAAGGACCGGATGGGCAAGCGCGTGCTGCTGGCGTCGCTGGACACCAACCGCCCCGCCGCTATGGAACAGTTGGCGATTTTGGCGGGCCAAGTCGGCGTCGACAGCTTGCCGATCGTCAAAGGTGAAACGGCGGTTCAAATCGCCAAGCGCGCCAAAATCCAAGCGTCGATGGGCGGCTATGACATCGTGTTCTTGGACACGGCGGGCCGGTTGCACATCGACCAGATGTTGATGGACGAAATTCAAGCGGTGCGTGATATCGCCGAGCCGCGTGAAACGCTGTTGGTGGTCGATGGTTTGACCGGCCAAGACGCCGTGAACGTGGCGACAGAATTTGACGGCAAAGTTGGCGTGACGGGCGTTGTCTTGACCCGGATGGACGGTGACGGGCGCGGTGGCGCGGCCCTGTCGATGCGCGCAGTCACAGGCAAACCCATCCGTTTCGTCGGCATGGGCGAAAAGATGGACGCGCTTGAGACGTTTGAGGCAGAGCGTGTTGCCGGCCGCATCCTGGGCATGGGCGACATTGTGGCGCTGGTAGAGCGCGCCCAAGAAACGTTTGAGGCGGAAGTCGCCGAACGTATGGCCAAACGGTTTGCCAAAGGGTTGTTCAACATGAACGATCTGAAAGGCCAGCTGGAACAGATGATGAAAATGGGCGGCATGCAGGGCCTGATGGGCATGATGCCGGGCATGGGCAAAATGGCCAAGCAGGCGGAGGCGGCTGGGTTTGATGACATGATGCTGCGCCGCCAAGTGGCGCTGATCAACTCAATGACCAAACGCGAACGCGCCAACCCCGATTTGCTGGCGGCATCCCGCAAAAAGCGGATTGCGGCGGGCGCGGGGCTTGAGGTGCAAGAGCTGAACCGTTTGCTGAAACAGCACAAGCAAATGGCCGATATGATGAAAAAGATGGGCAAAGGCGGCGGTATGAAAGCCGCGATCAAGCAAATGCTGGGTGGCAAAGGGATGCCAGACCTATCCGGCATGACGCCCGAACAGATGGAAGAAGCGGCGCGCGGCCTAAAGCAAGGCATGGGTATGGGGCGCGGTGGTTTTCCGGGGATGGGCGGCGGCGGCATGACCTTGCCCGCGGGCCTGTCCGGCCTGATGAAAAAGAAATGAGCGCAGATCATGAATGACGTCACCCGCGCGGCCGAAGTGCTGAAAGACCACCGCGACAGCATTGATCGGCTGGACGCAATTCTGGTTTACACGCTTGCCGAACGGTTCAAACAAACCCAAGCGGTGGGCAAGTTGAAGGCCGAACACAACCTGCCCGCATCCGACCCCAGCCGCGAAGGCCGCCAGATTGAACGGCTGGAATGGCTGTCCAAAGAGGCCGATTTGGACCCAGAATTTGCCAAGAAATTCCTGACCTTCATCATTTCCGAAGTGATCAGGCATCACGAACAACTGCAGAAATAACCAAAAGGGGCGGTGGGTTACACCCACCCTACCCATAAAACCCGAAGGAGACTACACCATGTCCATGAAAATCCGTTTGGCCCGTGGCGGCTCTAAAAAGCGCCCCCACTATTCAATCGTTGCCACCGACAGCCGTATGCCACGCGATGGCCGTTTCTTGGAAAAGCTGGGCACGTATAACCCGCTGCTGGCCAAAGACTCCGAAGATCGCGTAAAGATGAACGCCGAGCGCGTGCAGTATTGGTTGAGCCAAGGCGCACAGCCCACCGACCGCGTGGCGCGCTTTCTGGAATCCGCTGGCCTGCGCGAAAAGAAGGTCCGCAACAACCCAAAAGCAGCCGTTCCCGGCAAGCGCATGACAGAATTGACCGCCAAGAAAGCCGCACGCAACGCCGCCCCGGCGGAAGCTGTGGCAGCCGAAGCAACCGCAGAATAAGCGGCGACCAGCCCCGTGCAAGGTCAGTATGGCCCGGCGTTTCGGGCCGAATTGCTGGATCTGATGCGGTGGCGGCGCGATGTGCGCCGCTTTCGCACGGATGCGATTGAGGCAGCGGTTTTGGACCGCTGCCTCTGTGCGTTTGGGCTGGCCCCGTCTGTGGGCCTGTCCGAACCTTGGCGCGTGATCCATGTTGAAACGGCCGCCGCCCGCGCTGCCGCCGTTGCCAATTTTGAGGCGGCAAACGCCGAAGCCTTGGCTGGCTATGATACACAAAAAGCCAATCTTTACGCAGGCCTGAAACTGTCGGGCATGCGCGAGGCCCCTGTGCATTTGGCCGTCTATTGCGACGATGCCACCGCCAAAGGGGCGGGTCTTGGCGCGCAGTCCATGCCCGAAACCCGCGCCTATTCCGTGGTGGGCGCGATCACGTTGTTTTGGCTGGCCGCGCGTGCCGAAGGGCTGGGGATTGGCTGGGTGTCCATCCTTGACCCTGTGCAATTGTCGCGCGATCTGGATGTGCCGGACACATGGCGCTTGATCGGATATCTGTGTGTTGGCTGGCCGGAGGCCGAAACACAAACCCCTGAATTGGAACGCGCGGGTTGGGAACAACGCAACCCCGCCTTGTTTACGGAGCGGCGATAATGACCAAACCAGACCCCAAAAACCAGCTATGTGTGGGCGCGATTTCCGGATCATACGGGGTGCGCGGTGAGGTGCGGCTGAAAAGCTTTTGCGCCGAACCCACTGCAATCGCCGAATATGGCCCCCTGTATTCCGAGGATGGCACGCGCAGTTTCAAGGTCACGCTGATACGCCCCGTGGCGGGCGGCCTTGGCGCGCGCATCGCGGGTGTTGACACCAAAGAACAGGCGGATGCGTTGAAAGGCATCACCTTGTTCGTGTCGCGCGATAAATTCCCGTCCTTGCCCGATGATGAATATTACCACGCCGATTTGATCGGGCTGGAGGTGCGTGACACGGGTGGCGTGATGCTGGGCAAGGTGACGGCGGTCCACAACCACGGGGCGGGCGATTTGCTGGAAGTTGGGGTGGCAGGGGCCACGTCGATTTTGCTGCCTTTTACCATGGCCACGGTGCCAACGGTCGATCTGGGCGCAGGCCGCATCGTTGTGGATCCGCCAGAGGGGCTGGACTAACGCAGCAAGGCTGGTAAAATTAACGCTAACAGATGGGGACAGGTTGGTGGCCAAAACGTCGCGGGTGGTAAAGGGTGCAAATGCCCTGCTGTATTTCGGCCCGCTTTTGGCCGGATTGGGTGGCTTTGGGTGGTCCGTGGTTCCGGTGTTTGCCATTATCTTTATGCTGTGGCTGGTGGTGATGCGCCCGCAGGATTTTCCGCGCCGCTGGTCTGACTGGCTGCGCGCCGCCCCGCTGGTGGCGGTGGCCGCGCGCACGGCGGTGCAACTGCTGCTGGTTTTGATGTGCTTTGGCATTGGGCGCGGCCTTGGCGGCGTGATGAACGCCATGCCACCCTTGCCCATGATGCTGCCGATTTCCCTGTCTTTGCTGGCGATTCCTTTGGCGCGTCTGGTGTGGGACCCGTGGCACGTGGAGGCGTTGGACGAAAAACTGCAAGCCGCACTGACCAAGGTAGAAGGGGGCGTGGGCGGTGATCGCGCCTATGCCGATGCGGTGTTGACCCCGCTGTTGGGCCTGCCCGACACCACAAGCGAGGCGGTGCTGGATCACCACCTGTCCGCCCTGCGCGCGCTGGTGGATGAAACGATGACGTTTTCGGTGTTGCTGGACCGGGTCGCGGCAGGGGGTGCGCCGGGGGCGGGGCGGCGGGCGTTGATGGTCATGGCGTCGGATGGTGCTGCGCTGGACCGGATGGGGATTACAAACGCGCCGGGCCGCGCGATGCAGGCCTTGGGCGCGGACCCAGAGCTGATTTCACGCATGGCCGAACGGTTGACCCATGCGCTGCGCCAAGACCCCGATATTTGGCCCGATTGCCCGTCTGTTGCCTATCTGGAAGGGTTGGCGGCCCTGTTGCCCGGCGCGGCCCCCGCCATCACAGCGTTGGAGGCCGAAATTGTGGCCCAAGCGCCGCAAACGTGACGCGCCTTTCCCTAACGGCGCAAACCGGGTAAGGCCCGTCCATGACCGATGAAACCGCCCCCCCGTCAAAATCGCATGGCCGCATTGCCGTGCAGGCCAGTGTTAAACCGCGCGACCTGATGGGCGATGTGCGCATTGTGGGCGCATGGCGGGCCAAGGTAATCACCCTGTTTCCCGATGCGTTTCCGGGCGTTCTAGGTCTTTCCTTAACGGGCAAAGCGTTGGATATGGGCCTGTGGACGCTGGAAACCATTGATTTGCGCAGTTACGGGCAAGGCCGACACAAAAATGTCGATGACACGCCTGCGGGCGGCGGTGCGGGCATGGTGTTGCGTGCCGATGTGGTGGGCGCAGCGCTGGACGCGGCGGCAGATGGCACGCCGGGACGCGCCGATTGGCCCGTGATCTACCTGTCCCCCCGTGGAAAACCGTTCGATCAATCCATGGCGCGCCGCTGGTCGCAGGCCAAAGGCATCACCATGCTGTGCGGCCGGTTCGAAGGCGTGGATGAACGCGTTTTGCACCATTACGGGGTGGAGGAAGTGTCTTTGGGCGATTTCGTCCTGACGGGCGGCGAGATTGCAGCAACGGCCTTGCTAGATGCGACCGTGCGGCTTATACCCCACGTGCTTGGGAATCAAACGTCCACCGAGGAAGAAAGCTTTTCGGACGGGCTGTTGGAATTTCCCCAGTTTACGAAACCTGCCGTTTGGATGGGGCTGGCGATACCGGAAATACTTCAATCCGGGCATCACAGCAAAATCACCGACTGGCGGCAGGCAATGGCCGAAAGGCTGACAAAGGAACGCAGGCCTGATCTCTGGCGGGCTTACTGTGCATCGCACGGTAGGGACCCGGTTGAAGACCAAGAGCAATAGGGCAGCATCACCATTACGGGCAAACCGTAAGCATATGAAAGGACCAGGTATGAACCTGCTCGCAATCCTAGAGGCGGAACAAATCGCCGCATTGGGAAAAACTATCCCGGACTTCAAAGCCGGCGACACGATCAAAGTCGGTTACAAAGTGACCGAAGGCACGCGTTCGCGCGTTCAGAATTATGAGGGTGTCTGCATCTCTCGGCGTGGTGGCGCCACTTTGGCCGCCTCGTTCACCGTGAGGAAAATCTCGTTTGGTGAAGGCGTGGAACGTGTGTTCCCACTGTATTCCACCAACATCGACAGCATCGAAGTTGTGCGTCGTGGCCGTGTGCGCCGCGCCAAACTGTATTATCTGCGCGATCGTCGCGGCAAATCTGCCCGCATCGTCGAAGATACCAACTACAAACCCCTTAAGGTCAAAGGAGCGGAAGCATGAGAGACGGTATTCACCCCGATTATCACATGATCAACGTCAAGATGACCGATGGCACCATCTTCCAGACCTTCACGACCTGGGGCAAAGAGGGCGATCAGATGTCGTTGGATATTGACCCGCTGGCACACCCTGCATGGACTGGCGGCAACTCCAAGTTGATGGATACCGGCGGCCGCGTGTCCAAGTTCAAGAACAAGTACGCTGGCTTGGGCTTCTAATCCTAACCGGTTGTTTTTCGAAAGAAACGCCGCCCCGCAACGGGCGGCGTTTTTTATGGTATCCCCGCAGATGTGCGATTTTGATAAATCGCTGGACCGTCGGCTGTTGTTTCCCCGGTCGCACTTGTCGGCTAAGGTTTGAAAACCCCTAAAAGGGGCTTCCCCTTTTGGCGCAGGATTGTCATTACACAAGGGCAAGGCCCCAAACCGAAAGCGGAACCAAAATGGCGCATATCATCGTTGTCGGGAATGAAAAGGGCGGGTCGGGCAAATCCACCACCTCGATGCACGTGGCCACGGCGTTGGTGCGCATGGGGCACCGCGTGGGCGGGCTGGACCTTGACCTGCGCCAACGCAGTTTTGGCCGCTATATCGAAAACCGCTTGGCCTATTTGGCGCGGGTGGGGCTGGACCTGCCAACCCCAGATTACCGCGTCTTGCCCGAAATTGCGCCCGAGGCGCTGGCCCCCGGTGAAAACCCCTATGACGCCCGGCTGTCTGCTGCTGTGGCGGCGCTGGAACCGGTTTCCGATTTCATCATCATCGATTGCCCCGGGTCGCACACGCGCCTCAGCCAAGTGGCGCACAGCTTGGCCGATACGCTGATCACGCCGCTGAACGACAGTTTCATCGACTTTGATTTGTTGGCGCGGGTTGATGCCGAAACCGGGAAGGTCATCGGCCCGTCGATCTATTCCGAAATGGTGTGGCAAGCGCGGCAGTTGCGCGCGCAAGCCGGGTTAAAGCCGATTGACTGGATTGTGGTGCGCAACCGCCTTGGCGCGCAGCAAATGCACAACAAGAAAAAGGTCGGTGCCGCGCTGGAGGATTTGTCGCGCCGCATCGGGTTTCGCGTCGCCCCCGGATTTTCCGAACGCGTTATTTTCCGCGAATTGTTTCCGCGCGGCCTGACCCTGCTGGACCTAAAGGACACAGGCGTCGATCAGTTGAACATGTCCAACCTTGCCGCGCGGCAGGAATTGCGCGATTTGATAATGGAACTCAAACTGCCCGGCGTGACGGCAGCATTCTGAACAACATGAACAAGAGCGGCTGCGTACCGATCTGTGGGTCAAGGCGCAGCAAACGGTTGATAAAGCTGTATGTTGTCAGGGCCTTGCGGCGCGAAAATGTCATGTCAGATACGCCTCAGCAAATCGTTGA
Organism: Pseudorhodobacter antarcticus; assembly: GCF_900110135.1. Taxonomy (GTDB): domain Bacteria; phylum Pseudomonadota; class Alphaproteobacteria; order Rhodobacterales; family Rhodobacteraceae; genus Pseudorhodobacter; species Pseudorhodobacter antarcticus. Next base: position 81,265 of record NZ_FOCO01000002.1, read on the forward strand.
TGGAACCAAATTGCCCGCCAATCACGGCAAGATTGCGGCGGATCAACGCGGCTGATGCGCCAACTGCCGCCAGTTTGATCTAAATGCGCGCGGGTTGCGCAGCGCCGTCGCAGGCGCCGTCGTCCCCCTCATCCGCGTCCAATTCGGCCACTAAAAACCGTTCAAACGCGTCCAGATTGATCGGTTCAAACTGCCCAAACCCTTGCATCCACACAGATGCGGCCCGCAGCGCGTCGGGTTCCAGCTTGCACCAATTCACCCGCCCCCGCTTTTCTTGGCTAATCAACCCAGCATCCGCCAACGCTTGCAGATGCTTGGAAATCGCCGCCAGCGACATCGCAAACGGGGCGGCGACATCGGTCACGGCCATATCATCCTCCAGCAACATCGACAGGATGGCGCGGCGGGTCGGATCGGCAAGGGCCGCAAAGGTGGCGTTCAACGCGTTGGTCATGGGGCTGTTGTGCAATGGCGGTGGCGTATCGTCAACCATTTGGTTGAATATGCCGGGGCAGGGGCGTGCGCCGCACCCGCATGCCGCACCCGCCGTAACCCGAAAATATACAGGCAAATTCAATTGCTTGCCTTGCGACGTTCCTGCGGCGATGGCTGCTTGACTCGCCGCCTTTTGCTGCATAAACAGCCTCAACCGATGAAGGGCGTCCAAAGTGATGACGGAAGAACCCGATACCGCGCGGCTTGCGGCCCTAGAGGCCCGGATCGCATCGGTAAAAGGCAAAGCCGCCAAAACCAGCCCGGGCAGCGGCAAGGTATTCTCACAGGGTGAGGTGGCTTGGAGGATGGTGATCGAACTGGTATCCGGCTTGTTGCTGGGTCTGTCGATCGGGTTTGGTCTGGACTTTTTGTTCGGCACGCAGCCCATCTTTCTGGTGATCTTCGTTCTGCTCGGGTTTGTCGCAGGCGTGCGGACGATGATGAAAACTGCGCAAACCTTGCAGGCAGGCCCAAACAAACAACCGGCGACAGCGCCGATCAAGGACGAGGGCGATAATGGCTGAAGGCGACGCAACCGGTTTCGTGATCAAGCCGATGGACCAGTTCATCGTTAAACCGCTGTTTGGCGGTGACCATATCGCGTGGTACACGGTGACCAACGTGACCTTGTGGATGGCGATTGCAGTTGTGACCATCGCCGCGCTGTTCATGCTGGGCACCCGCCGCCGCGCGATTGTTCCCAGCCGCAGCCAGTCTGTTGCCGAACTGATCTACGGTTTTGTACACAATATGGTAGAGGAGGTGACGGGCCATGAAGGCGTCAAATACTTCCCCTATGTGCTGACCCTGTTCTTGTTCATCCTGTTTTCCAACTTGTTAGGCCTGCTGCCCGGCTCGTTCACCACCACCAGCCACGTTGCCGTGACCGTGGTGCTGGCGATGATGGTGTTCGTTGGCGTCACCGTGCTTGGTTTTGTCAAACACGGCATCGGGTTTCTCGGCATGTTCTGGGTCACCTCGGCCCCCTTGATCATCCGCCCCATTCTGGCTGTGATCGAAATTATTTCGTACTTCGTTCGCCCCGTCTCCCACTCCATTCGTTTGGCAGGGAACTTGATGGCGGGTCACGCTGTGATCAAAGTGATCGCAGGGTTTGCAACCTTGGTGGTTGCCTCGCCGATCGTGATCGGTGCTGTGACCGCGATTTATGCGCTCGAAGTGCTTGTGGCCTGCGTGCAGGCCTACGTCTTTACCATCCTGACCTGCGTGTATCTGCGCGACGCCGTTGGCGACGGGCATCACTAAGGTCTTAATTCCAAACCACTAATTCCATAAGGAGCAAAAGCTATGGAAGGCGATATCGCAGAAATGGGTAAATACATCGGCGCAGGTCTGGCAGCTTTCGGGCTTGGCGGCGCAGGTATTGGCGTGGGCAACATTGCAGGGAACTTCCTTGCAGGGGCGCTGCGTAACCCTTCGGCCGCAGCTGGCCAAACCGCAACACTGTTCGTCGGCATCGCATTTGCCGAAGCCCTCGGGATCTTCTCGTTCCTGATCGCTTTGCTGTTGATGTTCGCGGTCTGATCCACGCGTTCTGACCTTTCGGCCGGATGGGGTTCTCCTGTCCGGCCAAGTCTTTGGGATGCTGGAGAAACGACATGTCGACTGAAGCTGTTGATGCGACAGCGGCTGCCCACGGTGCAACTGCCACTGTGAAAATGCCGCAACTTGATATTTCGACATTTGATAACCAGATTTTTTGGCTTCTGGTGGCATTGGTCGCAATTTACATGATCGTAACCCGCGTGGCTGTGCCACGGATAGGGGCGGTTTTGGCTGAACGGCGGGGCACGATCACCAATGATCTGGCCGCAGCTGAGGAGTTGAAGCTGAAAGCGGTCGAGGCGGAAACCGCCTACAATAAAGCGCTGGCCACCGCCCGCGCAGAGGCTGCAAAAATCGTCGCCGCTGCAAAAGCAGATATTGAGGCCGATCTGGCCAAAGCATCCGCCAAAGCTGACGCACAGATTGAAGCGAAAACCGTTGTTTCCGAACAGCGCATCGCTGACATTCGGGCAGGTGCGATGGAAAGTGTATCCGAAGTCGCCAATGACACCGCCAAGGAATTGGTGGCCGTTCTGGGTGGCAAGGCCGATGCAAAGGCCATCACCGCCGCCGTAACCGCAAGAATGAAAGGGTAACGCCATGAAAAAGCTCATCCTTTTGGCCATAATCGCAGCCACTCCAGCTGCGGCGGCAACAGGCCCGTTCTTTTCCCTCGCCAACACAAACTTTGTGGTTTCGCTGGGGTTCTTGCTGTTCCTTGCGATCCTTTTGAAATTCGGCGTTCCCGGCATCATCACCGGAATGTTGGACAAACGCGCCGCTCAAATCAAAGCTGATCTGGACGAAGCGCGCGCGCTGCGCGAGGAGGCCAAAGCGATTTTGGCCAGCTACGAGCGTAAGAAAAAAGAAGTGCAAGAACAGGCGGATCGCATTGTCTCCTCCGCCAAGGAGGAGGCAGCTGCCGCCGCCGAACAGGCCAAGATCGACCTTGCCGCCTCCATCGCGCGCCGTTTGGCCAGCGCTGAAGAACGCATCGCATCGGCCGAAGCTGGGGCTGTGCGGGCCGTTCGCGAACATGCTGTCACCGTGGCAATCGCTGCGGCGGCCGATGTGTTGGCAAAGCAAGTGACCGCAGTTTCGGCCGCCGCGTCCATTGACGCAGCGATCAAGCAGGTCGGTGCCAAACTGCACTAACCCCTTGCGACAATACCAAAAAACCCGGCCTTGGTGCCGGGTTTTTTTATGTCCAAACCTTACCGCTGCATTTCGTGGTCCAGCCGTTGGCGCGCAATCGCCTCATGCTTTTCCGCCTTCAATTGTTCCGCCAGCGCCACCTCGACAAAATCCAGATGGGTGTTCACCGCCCTGCGCGCCGCCACCGGGTCCCGCGCCAGCAATGCATCACAAATAGCGCGATGTTGTTCCAGCAAAGCGCTGCGGGTGGTGCGGTTGCGAAACATCATGGTGCGGTTGTAAAACACCCCCTGTTTCAGCAAATCATACATCGACCGCATCATGTGCAGCATAATCACATTATGGCTCGCCTCAATGATCGCCATGTGAAAACCCGCATCCAGCTCCGCCTCCTCCGCCGATGCGCGGCGGCTGTGTGCGGCTTCCATCTTGGTGTAAATCGCTGAAATCACTGCCAAATCGGTGTCAGATGCCAGCCGTGCGGCGCGCTCTGCTGCCAACCCTTCCATGTCGCGGCGAAAGGCAAGGTAGTCAAACACCGCCTCCTCATGCTGCGAAAACAGGGTGATCAGTGCGTCTGAAAACGCCGACCCCAACACCTCGGCCACAAACACGCCAGACCCGGGGCGGCTGTCCAACAGGCCTCGCGTTTGCAAATCGGCAATCGCATCGCGCAGGCTGGGCCGCGACACGCCCATCCGCTCTGCCAATTCACGCTCCGCAGGCAGGCGGTCGCCGGGGCGCAGGATGCCGCGCAAAATCAACTGCTCAATTTGGCGCACCACGGCTGTGGACAGCTTTTCAGTGTGGACAGGTTCAAATGGCATATCGGGCCTCACGCACGGGGATTGGTCAAATCTTAAGACCAAATCCCCCCATCCTCAAGCCGGAACCGCGCATATGCAAAAGGGCGGGGAAATCCCCGCCCTTTCGTCCTCCATCACCGATATATCAGTTCGGGCGGATGATGATTTCCACGCGGCGGTTTTGCGCGCGGCCCTGCTCGTTCAGGTTCGACGCGACCGGCTGGTCCTCGCCCCGGCCAATCGCCACAATCCGGCCACCCGGCACACCATTTGCTTGCAACACCGATGCAACAGCCCCCGCGCGCCGCTGCGACAGGTCTTGGTTATAGGCCGCAGCCCCGGTGTTGTCGGTGTGACCGACCACTTGCACGGTGGTGTTGGGATAGTTCATCAAGCTGCGCGCCACAGCCTGCATATCTTGGTTCAAATCGCCGCGCAGCGTGGCGCTGTCGGTGGCGAACAAAATATCTTGCGGCAGGTTCACAATCAGCGAATTGCCCGTGTTGGTGATGCTGACGCGGTCATTACCAATCGAATTGCGCAATTCGGCCGCTTGCGCGTCCAGCGACGACCCGATGGCCCCACCGATCAACGCGCCAACGCCCGCCCCAAGCGCCGCTTTGGCCAGTTTGTTATCGCCATTGGAATTGGCCCCCAACGCGCCCCCAATCAGCGCGCCCGCAACAGCGCCCGTCTGGGTGCGGCGGTTTTCTTCGGTCGCTTGCGGCACAACGCAGCCCGCCAAAGTGAACGCGCCCAAAGTCAGCATCAGTGCAGATGTTTTCATCATAATCAATTTCTCGCCTCGCAGGGGTGACCCATTATCAGGGACTGTGCCCACGCATACACCGTTCCGCCGCCCCCTGCATATGGTTGCGTGGCCCGTTCGGCGGAAATTGGCCAATTACCCCTCGATTGTTTCGCGATCGTGATCAGCGCGCGCGCCTTCCCAGGCCAAAAGCGCGCGTTTGACGGGCAATCCCCAGTGATATCCCCCCAAGGCCCCCGATTTGCGCAAGGCGCGGTGGCACGGGATCAACCAACTGACCGGGTTGCGCCCTACAGCGGTGCCCACCGCCCGCACCGCGCGCGGATGCCCAATGGCCGCGGCAATTTCGGAATAGGTGGTGACATGGCCGGACGGGATGCGCAGCAACGCCTCCCACACTTTGATTTGAAACGGCGCGCCGATCATGAAAATAGGTGTTTTCAGGTCGCTGGCCTGCGCGCCAAACGCCGCCAACACCCAAGGGCGCAGGACGGCCGCATCTTTTGTAAACGCGGCATGCGGCCAGCGTTGCACCAAATCCTGCATCGCCTCCGCCTCGGTGCCATCACCCAAAAACCCCATGCCACAAATCCCGCGTGCGGTGCCCATGACCAAGGCGGGGCCAAAGGGGCTGTCAAACCACCCCCAGGAAATCTGCAACCCCGCACCACCGCGCGCATAATCTCCGGGGCTCATCGCCTCCCAGCGCAGGAACAAATCATGCAACCGCCCCGCGCCCGACAGGTTGGCGGCATGGCTGGTGTCCAGCACGGTAAACCGGTCCGCCAGCAAGCGCCGCGCATGGTCCAGCGTCAGATATTGCTGATAGCGTTTGGGCGACACCCCCACCCATTGCGAAAACAAGCGTTGAAAATGTGCCCCGCTCATCCCCATCTCTCGCGCCAAATCCTCCAGCGCCACGGCGCCGTCGGCCGCGTCGATCACATCAATTGCGCGGCGCATGACGTGGAAATGGTAACTGTCGCTCAGGTCTTTGGTCATCGCATGCCTCCCCGCTTGCCCCCAGTCTACCGCGCGCACCCGCCCGCAGCGACCCGTTTCTTGCGCAATTGCGGCTGACCAATGCCTTGCAGCAGGCGACAGTTTTCGGCATAGGGTGCAGTATGGCAAAACAGCTCGACTATCACCTCATGCGCGCAATTTTCACCCGGTTTCAGGCAGCGGAGCCGGAACCGAAAGGCGAATTGCACCACACCAACGCCTATACCCTTCTGGTCGCCGTGGCGCTGTCGGCCCAAGCGACCGATATTGGCGTGAACAAAGCAACGATGCCGCTGTTTGCCACCGTCGACACCCCGCAAAAAATGCTGGATTTAGGGCTGGACGGGCTGACCGACGCGATCAAATCCATCGGCCTTTTTCGCACCAAGGCCAAAAACGTGTTCCGCATGGCGCAGATTTTGGTCGATGATTACGCAGGCATTGTCCCTTCCAGCCGCGCGGCGCTGCAATCATTGCCCGGCGTGGGGCGCAAAACCGCCAATGTTGTGCTGAACATGTGGTTCCACATGCCCGCCCAAGCGGTCGACACCCATATCTTTCGCATCGGCAACCGCACGGGCATCTGTCCGGGGCGCGATGTAGATGCGGTGGAACGCGCGATCGAAGATCACATTCCGTCCGAATTTCAACACCACGCGCATCATTGGCTGATCTTGCACGGCCGCTATGTCTGCATCGCGCGCAAACCCAAATGCGGTATCTGCTTGATCCGCGACCTTTGCCCATATGAGGATAAAACGATATGAAACAGTTTCATGTGGTCGGTATCGGCAACGCGATGGTCGATGTACTGGCCCAAACCGACGACGCTTTCTTGGCCGACAACGGCATTGGCAAAGGCATCATGCAACTGATTGACATGAACCGCGCGGTCGATCTTTACAATCGCATCGGGCCTGCCAAGGAAATCTCGGGCGGGTCCGCCGCCAACACCATCGCAGGCATCGCCCATCTGGGCGGCCGCACCGCCTATGTCGGCAAGGTCAAGGATGACCAGTTGGGCGCAATTTTCGCCCATGACTTGCGCGCGCAAGGGGCGGTGTACGAAACCCGCATGGCCCCAAAGTCTGAAGCGCAAGAAACCGGGCGCTGCATTGTGCTGGTCACGCCCGATGGCGAACGCTCGATGAACACCTATCTCGGCGTGACCGAATTCCTCACCCCAGATGACATTGACGAAGGCCAAATGGCGCAGGCTGAATGGATCTACCTCGAAGGCTACCGGTTCGACGGCCCCGAAAGCCATGAGGCATTCGCCCGCGCAATTACCGCCTGCAAAGGGGCAGGGGGCCGCGTCTCGCTGACCCTGTCTGATGCGTTTTGCATCTCGCGCCACCGCGATGCGTTCCGCAACATGATCGTAACGGATGTGGACCTGCTGTTCGCCAACCGCGCCGAAATCTTGTCGATGTATGAAACCGACGATTATGAAACCGCCCTGCACGCCGCCGCAAAGGATGTGGCCATCGTCGCCTGCACCGATGGTGAAAACGGCGCGCATGTGCTGTCAGACGGCCAGCATTGGCATGTGCCCGCCGTGCCCACCCAAATCGTCGATGCCACTGGCGCGGGTGATCTGTTCGCAGGCGCTTTCCTTTGGGGCATCACCAACGGCCACGACCTGCAAACCGCCGCAAAAATGGGCAACATCGCCGCGTCCGAGGTGATCAGCCACATCGGCGCTCGCCCCGAATCCGACCTGCGCGCCTTGTTCAAACAGCACGGCTTGCTCTAACGCGGGAACCGAACGGGCGCGCGGCTAAAGCCCCTCTGGGGCCCGCGCCGCGCGCCGCTAACGCGCCTGCTGCATCACCGCCAAACGTCATTCGTCTTGGTTAAAATACCTCGCCAGGGGGGAATTCGCGGCAAAGCGCGAAGGGGGGACCGCGCAGGTCCCCCGCCACCGTTTCCCAAAGCCAGATCATTCCCCCAGCTTGGCGTGAACCTCATCCAAATCAATCGCACCAATTGGCATCTTATTGCCCGGATTTTCAAAGTCATATTTGAACAGCTGGAAATCGCGCTTGTAGATTTCCCACACCAAATGCATCGACAGATCGTCGAAATAATCCTCCACGGGATGCGCACGTTTGGGCCCATGCCCTTCGCTTTCGTTGAACTTCGGGATCGCTTTCAAATCCACCTTATGCGGCGTTTTGATTGCGGCCAACACATCGGCCATCCCGTCATTGAACGTCTCGGTATAGAAAATCTTGTTATACCGCCCGCCATTGGCAATAAACGTCGACACATGGCCCGACATCGCGGACCAATGGATGTCCGGCTCCATCGGTTTGCGCCACCGAATACTGTCGCGGGCAAACAGCAAAAACCGCCGGAAACTCTGGATCTGGTCGAACTCGGCCTTTCCGTCGTCGCCGCCCACTTCAATCCCGTATTTTTGTACCAGCAACGGCACCATATTGCCGCGATACCGTTTGCCATTGCGCTGAATCCCGCAAATCTTGTCGAAAAACGATGATAAAATGCGGGTGTAAGGGTTACGCACGCAAGTGAATGCATAGGTGTTTTGCGCTTTCACCCGCCGTTCGATCAGCGCTTGGCTGCCCTCTTGCGCCCATTTGTGTAGCCTAGCGGTCGAATCGTGGATGTCACCCTCAAAAAACCGACCGTGGTCGGAATAAAACATGATCTGCCCAATCGTCGAACACGCACATTTCGGCACAACCCGATAGATGACGCTTTCGCTTTCTGTCATCCAAGTACCCGGAAAACCCATAAACCATTGCCTCCATAGCCATTCCCCCCGTGTATCGACAGTTTGGGAAGATTTCATTGCTAAAAAGCAAAGAAACTCTGTCTTTTCAATGACCGATAAAGGTATTTAGGGAAACAATACCCCAAAACAGGGCAAAGAGTTTCTAAAATGGCCAAAATTGCCTACATTCTACTATGCCACAAAGACCCTGAAGGGATTATCGCGCAGGCCGAACGCTTGACCGATGGCGGTGATTACATCGCCATCCATTTCGATGCCCGCGCGCGTGCCAGTGATTTTGACCTTATCCGCGCCCGCCTGTCCGGCAACCCTTCGGTCACGTTCGCGCGCAAACGCCTAAAATGCGGTTGGGGCGGGTGGAGCTTGGTCGCCGCCACCTTGCTTGCCGTGCGCGCCGCCGTCGATGCTTTTCCCCGCGCCACCCATTTTTATATGCTGTCGGGCGATTGCATGCCCATCAAATCCGCCGAATATGCTCACGGTTTTTTGGACCGTGAGGATGTGGATTACGTCGAAAGCGTCGACTTCCTGAAATCCGATTGGATCAAAGCGGGCATCAAAGAAGAGCGTTTGATCTATCGCCACTATTTCAACGAACGCACCCACAAATGGTTGTTTTATGCCTCTATGCAGGTGCAGGGCCGCCTTGGCCTCGCGCGCAAAGTGCCCGCTGATTTGCAAATTCAGATCGGCAGCCAATGGTGGTGCCTGCGCCGCCGCACGATGGAGGCGGTTTTGGGTTTTTGCGACACCCGCCGCGATGTCATGCGGTTTTTCAGCACGACCTGGATCCCGGATGAGACGTTTTTCCAAACCCTTGTCCGCCATCTGGTGCCCGAACACGAAATCCGCGCACGCTCGCTGACATTTCTTCTGTTCACCGATTACGGCATGCCCGTCACGTTTTACAACGACCATTACGACCTCCTCCTCAGCCAAAATTACTTGTTCGCGCGCAAAATTTCTGTGGATGCGGTGGAATTGAAGGCGCGGCTGGGCAAACTTTATTCCGCCACAGGCCAACATTTCCCCATCTCGAACGAAGGCAGCAGCCTGTTCCAATTCCTCACCGGGCGGGGCCGCATCGGCCGCCGTTTTGCGCCGCGTTTTTGGGAAACCGAAAGCAGTCTGGGCCGCGAACGCACGTTACTGATGGTGATTTGCAAAAAATGGCATATCGCAAAGCGCCTTGTGGACCGCATGCGCAGCGTCACGGGCCTACCCGCCGTGGATTATCTGTTCAATGAGGCGTCGACCGTCTTGCCCGATCTGGGCGGCATCCAATCCACGTTGGGAAAACGCACACGCCACCGCCGCGCTTTGGTGCGCATGTTGTTCGATTATTGGCAAACCGACACGCTTATCGTCTGTATTGACCCCGCAAATGTTGAATTGATGCAAGATTTCGCCGCTGACAAATCTACCGTGCGTTTGCTAGAGGTGGAATGTGATTTCTCCGACAGCTATCTCATCGGCCACGCCCGCCGCGTGGGCCTTGCTGGCGATCGCACCCCGCAAGACGTTCTTGACCGCTTGCTGCCCACCATCCGCTATGACGTGCGGTTTGAAAGCGACAAAATCCGCGACGCCGATTTCAGCAAGCTGATGCGCATCCGCGAACTAGCCCCCGCCGCTGAAAATGCGGTGGCTTTGGCGGATTTCCTTGATATATCTTTGGAAAAAGCGCGGGAAATCGCGGACACCCCCCATTTGTTTTTGGATTGACCCATGCCCTATACCTATGACGACCAAAACATCTTTGCCCGCATTTTGCGCGGTGAAATCCCCAATAAAACCATTTTGGAAACGGGGCATACGCTGGCGTTTCACGACATTGCTCCCGCGGCCCCTGTGCATGTGCTGGTGATCCCCAAAGGGCCTTATGTCACCTTCGACCATTTCTGCGCGCAGGCATCGGATGCCGAGCTGGTGGATTTTCACCGCACCGCCGCACAGGTCTGCGCGATGCTGGGCCTTACCCTTGATGCGGGCGAAGGTTTTCGCGCCATAACCAACGCAGGCGACCACGGCTTGCAAGAGGTGCCGCATTACCACCTGCACATCCTTGGTGGTCGCCCGATGGGCCGGATGGTCGAAAAACCTTAACGCGCGGCGCGGGGTCAAATTGCGCAAGAAACGGGTCGCAGGGCCGCCCAGATCGGGGCAGGGTGCTTTATTTCCAGTCTCAAAAGGCATCCGATGACCATCCATTTCACCCCCATCCCCACCGAAACCGTCCGCGCCTACCGCGCAGGGGGCCTTGATGCCAACGGCCAACCGCCCGAACGCGCAATCGCCGCTGGCGCAGGCTACCCCTGCCGCCATTGTCTGGATATGATCCCGCAAGGGGCGGCGATGCTGGTGCTGGCGCATCGCCCGTTCCCCATGCCCCAACCTTACGCCGAAATCGGCCCGATTTTTTTGTGCGCAGATGATTGTGCGGCAGGCGGCGGGCCAAACCTGCCCGCTTTCCTCAATTCCCCGGCCTATATTCTGCGTGGTTATGGCAGCGATCACCGCATCCTTTACGGCACCGGGGCGGTCACGCCCACGCCAGATATCCCCGCCCGCGCGGCGTTGCTGCTGTCAGACCCAAACGTGGCTTACGCCCACGTCCGCTCCGCCAGCAACAATTGTTTTCACGCGGCGATCAATCGGGCCTAACCCCCGCAGGCGCTTAATGCGCCTGCGCCCAATTCGCCCCTTGGCCTGCGTCCACTGTGATCGGCACCGACAAATGCACGGCGGGCAGTGCGGCCCCTTCCATGATGCCGCGCGCCGCCGCAATCAGCGCGTCGACCGCATCCTCCTGCACTTCAAACAGCAGTTCATCATGCACTTGCAGCAGCATTTTTGCATCAATCCCTGCAATCGCATCCGGCATCCGCACCATCGCACGCCGAATAATATCCGCCGCCGTCCCTTGGATCGGCGCGTTGATCGCCGCCCGCTTGGCAAACCCTGCCGCTGGCCCTTTGGCGTTAATCTCGGGCGTATGAATGCGCCGCCCGAACAGCGTTTGCACATAGCCGTTGTCGCGCGCAAACTGCACCGTGGCGTCCATATATTCGCGAATACCGGGGAACCGTTCAAAATAGCGGTCAATAAACCCCTGCGCCTCCGCCCGTGGTATTCGCAAATTCCGCGCCAACCCAAAGCCGGAAATCCCGTAAATCACACCAAAGTTAATCGCCTTGGCCTGCCTACGCACCATGGGGTCCATCCCCTCCACAGGCACGCCAAACATCTCGGCTGCGGTCATGGCGTGAATATCAATCCCATCCTTAAACGCTTGTTTCAAAGCGGGAATATCGGCCACATGCGCCAAAATCCGCAGTTCAATCTGGCTGTAATCAAGGCTCACTATCACGCGGCCTTTCGGTGCTACAAACGCCTCACGAATCCGGCGCCCCTCATCCGACCGTACCGGAATGTTCTGCAAATTCGGATCGGTGGATGATAACCGCCCCGTCACCGCCCCCACCAGCGAATAAGACGTGTGCACGCGCCCGGTTTCCGGGTTGATATGATCTTGCAGCGCGTCCGTGTAGGTGGATTTCAACTTGGCCAACTGCCGCCAATCCAGCACGCGGCCGGGCAATTCATGCTCGGTCGCCAAGTCCTCCAGAATGTCGGCACCCGTGGCATAGGCCCCGGTTTTGCCCTTCACCCCGCCTTGCAAGCCCATTTCATCAAACAAAATCTCGCCTAACTGTTTGGGTGAACCCACGTTAAACGGTCGCCCTGCCAGCGTCTGAATCTCATCCTCCAGCGCCGCCATTTTCTGCGCAAACGCGTTTGACATGCGCGACAGCGTATCGCGGTCCACTGCAATCCCCGCCATTTCCATCTGCGCCAATACGGGCACCAGCGGGCGCTCCAGCACCTCATACACGGTCGTCACCGATTTGCGGTGCAGCTGTGGTTTGAACAACTGCCACAGGCGCAGGGTCACATCCGCATCCTCGGCGGCGTATTTCACCGCCTCCTCCAACGGCACGAAATCAAACGTAATCTGCGCTTTGCCCGCGCCCAGCAACTGCTTAATCGGAATGGAGGCGTGCCCCAAATACCGCTCTGCCAAAGTGTCCATACCGTGGTTGTGCAGCCCCGCAAACAGCGCCGAGGACATCAGCATCGTGTCATCAATCGGGGCCACATCCACCCCTTGGCGCGCAAAAATCTTGGCGTCATATTTCATGTTTTGCCCGATTTTCAGGATGCTGGCATCCTCCAACATGGGCTGCAACATCGCCAGCGCGCGCTCCAAGGCCAACTGCCCCGGCACCAATTTCGCCGCGCCAAACAAATCCCCGCCGCCCGCCTTATGCGCCAGCGGGATATAGCAGGCTTGCCCCGCCTCCACGCACAGCGACACACCCACCAACTCAGCGCGCATTTCATCCAGACTGGTGGTTTCGGTGTCCACGGCCACAAAACCGCGCGCATAAATTCGGTCAATCCAAACCTGCAACGCGCCCTCATCCGTCACCATGTCATACTTGGAATGGTCAAACGGCACCGCCTGCGCCTCAACCGCCTCCGCCTCCACCAACACCGCCACTTTCAGGCTGTCGGCCACGCGCTTGGTCAGGGTGCGAAACTCCATCTGGTTCAAAAACGCCATCAACGGCTCGGCATCGGGCAGTCGTACCACCATGCTTTCCAGCGTCACGTCGAGCGGCGTCTCGCAATCCAGTTGCACAAGCCGTTTGGAAATGCGGATCAAATCGGCATTATCTTGCAAACTTTCGCGCCGTTTGGGTTGCTTAATCTCACCCGCCCGCGCCAGCAGCGTTTCCAAATCGCCATATTCCTGGATCAACAGCGCCGCCGTTTTAATCCCAATCCCGGGTGCGCCCGGCACGTTATCCACCGAATCGCCCGCCAGTGATTGCACATCCACCACCCGGTTCGGGGCCACGCCAAATTTCTCAAACACCTCGTCGGGGCCAATCAGCTTGTTCTTCATCGGGTCCAGCATCCCCACGCCGTCCCCCACCAGCTGCATCAAATCCTTGTCGCTGGAGATAATGGTCACTTGGCCCCCCGCATCGCGCGCGCGGCACGATAGCGTCGCGATAATATCATCCGCCTCAAACCCCTCCGTCTCAATGCATGCAATGTTGAACGCGCGGGTCGCATCGCGGGTCAGCGGGAATTGCGGGCGCAAATCCTCGGGCAATTCGGGGCGGTTGGCCTTGTAGGCGGGATAGATGTCATTGCGAAAGGTTTTGGATGAATGGTCAAAGATAACGGCCACATGCGTCGGCGCATCGCCTGTCTTGTTGCCTTCCAAATAGCGAAACAGAATGTTGCAAAACCCCGCAACCGCGCCCACGGGCAAGCCATCGGATTTGCGCGTCAACGGTGGCAGCGCATGATAAGCGCGGAAAATATAGGCCGACCCGTCGATCAAATGCAGGTGGTGGCCTTTGCCAAATGTCTCGCTCATATGCACTCCTTGGCTGTTGCGCCTTTGTGGCACGGCCCGCGCAAGGAATCTAGGGGAAGGGGGCTAGTCCAGCGCCAACCCCGTTTGCCCCAATGACAACCGAATGGACTGCGGGAACGGCGTCCAACGCCCAAACGGCAGGCCCGCCGCCCGCAGCATATCGCCCAGCCAGACGTTGCACGTGTTCAACAGGTTAAACCGCTCCCGCGCGGGGAAAAACGCATCCCGGCCCGTAAAACCGGGCAGGGGCAAGGCCTGCGTCCCGTCAAACGACCCCAAAACTGCATCCAGCAGCGCATAAATCTCGGCCTGCGTCAGCGCAATCAAGGGGATGGCGCCAAAATCGTCAATCCGCCCCACCGCCTCCAGCCGCATCACGGCCGCGTCCCCCACCGCCGCGCGCCACGCCACGGGCAGGCTTATATCCGCAAGCCCCGGCGTTTGCGTGTAAAACCCCTGCGCGCCCCACCCCACCAACAGCCATTCCGCCCGGTCCAGCGGCACAGCCGCAGCCGTGGCAAACGCAAAACGCGGCCGAATATCATCATGCAAAGGGATCAACAGATCATAATGAAGGGGCCCTGCAACCAACCCGACCCGGTATTCGCGCGCCCCGTCGATGCGCGGCCCCCCGGTCAAGGCAACACCGCCCACCAGCCCCGCCGCAAAATAAAGCAGCGGCAAGGTCACAGCCAAAAACGCCGTCCAGAAAACTCCGCGCCGCACCCGGTTATTTCACCTGATCTGCCATGCTGTCATGCACATACCGGCGGTCGCAATAGCCACATTCCACAAAACCGCGATCCTCTGGGATGGTCAACCACACGCGCGGATGCCCCATAACAGGTCCATCGCCATCGCAGGCAATTTTCCACTGGCTAACGATTTTGGTTTCCGGGGCGGGTGCGCTCATGGCTTTGGTCTTTCTGAAAGGTCTAAAAGTGTCGTGCGCGTACCATAGCGATCCCCGCGCGCGCGGCAAGACGCGGCAAGGCTTGGGCAAACGATTAGCGATTGGCCTCAAAACCGCGAGGTTTCCCCCGATCTGCGGCCAACCTCGCCAAACAAGGGCCACTCCCGCCATGCGTTGCCTTTTGCGCCCCGCAAAAAGCACCTTATCCTTGGGCCGCACAGCGCTTTTGCAAAGCGCTGCGATCACGCAAGTTCCGCGGCCGGGATGAACGGGAAAAACACGCCCCCCGACCACAGGCCAAACCACTCCGCCCCCTCATGCGCTACACAAACCCCCAAATCCACCAGCCGGTAAAACGACTTGCGGTCAATCAGCGCCTCCAACCCGTCCCGCACCATGACATAGGGTGACGGCTCGCCGCTTTCTGCATCGCGCACCACGCGCAGGGGGTGGTCCGCCCCCGCCACCACCCGGTCGCCCACATGCGTCACAAAGGTCAACCGCTGCGCATCCCCCACACCCGCCGCTTCAAAATCCACCGCCACAAACGGCGCGTCATCCACGGTGATTCCCACCTTCTCCACCGGGGTCACAAGGTAATACCGCCCCCCCTCCAGCTTCAAAATGTTGGAAAACATCCGCACCATGCCGGGCCGCCCAATCGGCGTGCCTTCATGGAACCACGTCCCGTCCCGCGCAATCCGCATATCCAAATCGCCACAAAACGGCGGGTTCCACAGATGCACCGGGGCAGGGCCCGCCCCTTTGCCCACCGCTTGCACCGACGCCATCACGCCTTCTGCACTTGGTTTCACAATCAATTGTCCGTCATTCCCTTTTGCCATTTGAACCTTGCGACATAAATCGGTCTAATAGGCCCAATATAACCCGTGCTTGAGGATTGTCATGCCCCAGACTCCATCCACCAGTCCAGATACCACCGCTAATGCCGCCCAATTGGTCACCGACATCGAAACCTTGGGGGAAAAGCTGCGCGCGGCAAAGGCCTCGATCAACCAGCGGTTCATCGGGCAGGGGCAGGTGGTGGACCTTGTGCTGGCGTCCTTGCTCTGCGGCGGCCATGCGCTGTTGGTGGGCTTGCCGGGCCTTGGCAAAACCCGCCTTATTGATACGCTGTCCACCGTGATGGGCCTGCACGGCAACCGCATCCAGTTCACCCCCGATCTGATGCCCGCGGACATTTTGGGGTCTGAGGTGCTGGATGGCACCGACGGCACCCGCGCCTTTCGCTTTATCGAAGGGCCGATTTTCTGCCAGCTTCTGATGGCGGATGAAATTAACCGCGCCAGCCCCCGCACCCAATCCGCGCTGCTGCAAGCGATGCAGGAACGCGAAGTCACCATCGCAGGCAAACACCGACCCCTTGGAACCCCGTTCCACGTCCTCGCCACCCAAAACCCGATTGAACAAGAAGGCACCTATCCCCTGCCCGAAGCGCAGCTTGACCGCTTCCTTGTCCAAATCGACGTGGCCTACCCCGATCGCGCGACAGAACGTGACATCCTGCTGGCGACAACCGGCGCTGATGAGGCGCAAGTGCACGGCGTTTTCACCGCCACGGAACTGCTCGCCGCCCAATCCGTGCTGCGCCGCATGCCCGTGGGCGATCAAGTGGTGGAAGGCATCCTCGATCTGGTCCGCGCCTGCCGCCCCGATGAACCCGAAGGCGCGGCCTTGCGTGGTCAGCTTTCTTGGGGCCCCGGCCCCCGCGCGGCCCAAGCCCTCATGCTCACCGTTCGCGCGCGCGCGCTACTCGATGGTCGCCTCGCGCCCTCGATCGCTGATGTGGCCGCCCTCGCGCGCCCCGTGCTTATCCACCGCATGGCGCTGTCCTTCGCCGCCCGTGCCCGCGGCGAAAGCCTTGGTGGGTTAATCGACGCCACCGTGACCCGCACCTTGGGACTTGAGGCTGCTGCGTGACACCGCAACTCGCTCCCGATCTGCGATCAAGGGCCGAAGGGCTGGGTGCAGCACTGCCCGCTCTGTTGGCGCAGGCCGAACACCTGTCGGCCACCGTAATCTTGGGCGAACATGGGCGCAGGCGTGCCGGCATGGGCGATGAGTTTTGGCAATACCGCCCCGCCTCCGCGGGTGATAGCGCAGGCTCAGTCGATTGGCGCCGTTCCGCGCGGTCCGATCAGCATTTCGTGCGCGAACGCGAATGGCAAGCCGCCCAAACCGTGGCCCTGTGGGTCGACCCCTCCCGCGCCATGCAATTCTCGGGCGACCCATCGCGCGCGCCCAAAACTGATCGCGCGCATCTTCTCGCCCTCGCCCTCTCCGTCCTGCTGCTGCGCGGTGGCGAACGCGTCGGCCTTGCAGGCGGCGACACCCGCCCCCGCGCAGGCCGCGCGCAAATTTTGCACCTGATGCAAGGCCTTACCACCGCCGCGCAAAACCCCACCGATTACGGCAGCCCCGATGTCGCGGGCCTCACCTCCCACGGCCGCGCCGTGTTTTTCTCCGATTTTCTCGGCAATCCCGAAGATGTGGAAACCGCCCTCGGTATGGCCTCCGATCGCGGCGTGCGCGGCGCTTTGGTCCAAATCCTCGACCCGGCGGAGGAGGAGTTTCCCTTCGACGGTCGCACCATTTTCGAATCGATGGGCGGGTCTTTGCGCCATGAAACCCTGCGCGCAGGCGATCTGCGCACCCGCTACCTCGACCGTTTGGCCGAACGCAAAGCACATATCCAATCCCTCGCCCGCGCGTCCGGCTGGCATTATCTGTGCCACCACACCGGCCAATCCGCGCAATCCGCCCTTCTCTGGCTCTACGCCGCACTTGAGCGGGGCCGCTGATGTTCATGCTCGGCCCCATTGGCTTCACCACGCCGCTTCTCCTCCTCGGCCTCCTCGCGCTGCCTATCCTCTGGCTGCTCCTGCGCGCCGTCCCACCCGCCCCCATCCGCCGCCGCTTTCCCGGCGTGGCGCTTCTCTTGGGGCTAAAGGATGCGGAGGCTGAAACCGACAAAACCCCGTGGTGGCTCCTCCTGTTGCGCATGATTGCCATCGCCGCCGCCATCATCGGTTTTGCGGGCCCCGTCCTGAACCCCGACCAGCGCGAAACCGCCAGCACAGGCCCGCTTCTTATCCTCATGGACGCCTCATGGGCCGATGCCCGCGACTGGCCCCGCCGCCTTGATCGCACAACCGCCCTGTTGGATGAAGCTGCGCGCACAGGCCGCCCCGTGGCCCTCATCCGCCTCACGGATGCGCCGACCGCCCCGGTGTTCCAAGCCGCTGGCGCGCTGTCGCAAACCGTGGCAGGCGTCACCCCAAACCCATGGACCCCTGATTTTGCCGCATGGGCCACCGCCCTGCCGCCCGGCGATTTCGCCAGCTTTTGGCTGTCGGACGGCCTCGACCACCCCGGCCGCGCCACCTTGCGTGACGCGTTGCAATCGCGCGGCCAACTCACAGTTTTCGAAAGCCCACGCCCCATCATCGCCCTGCGCCCCGCCCAATTTGCGGACGGCGTCATCCAACTTTCCGCCACCCGCCTGCCCGCCACCGACAACCAAACAATCGAAATCTCCGCCCGTGGCCTCGACCCCGCAGGGATTGAACGCGAACTCGCCCGCATCCCCCTCACCTTTGCGGCAGACGACCAAAACGCCACCACTGACCTGTCGCTGCCCCCTGAACTGCGCAACCGCGTCAGCCGCTTTGAACTGGCAGGCATCCGGTCCGCCGCCGCCGTCACCCTCACCGATGACAGCCTGAAACGCCGCAAAGTTGCCCTGATCTCCAACACCGGCGAAGATGAAGCCCTCCAACTCCTCTCCCCCACCCATTACCTGCGCCAAGCGTTGGACCCCGTAGCCGAACTGATCGACGGCTCCGTGTCCGACATCATCCTCGCCAACCCCGATGTGATCGTGCTGGCCGATGTCGCCACCCTGTCGCCGCTCGAATCCGACCAAATGCTGGATTGGCTCGACACGGGCGGTCTGCTGCTGCGCTTCGCAGGCCCCCGCCTCGCCGCCTCCGACATCAGCCGCGATGCCGAGGATGCGCTGCTGCCCGTCCGTCTGCGCGCGGGCGGCCGTAACGTCGGCGGCGCGATGAGCTGGGGGGAGCCGAAATTCCTGGCAGGTTTCGCCGAAGGTTCGCCCTTTTTCGGCCTGCAAATCCCTCCTGATGTGACCGTTTCGGCCCAAGTTCTGGCGCAACCCGACCCCGATCTGGCCGCCCGCACCATTGCGGCGCTGGCCGATGGCACGCCCTTGGTCACACGCAAACCCGTGGGGCAGGGGCAGGTGGTGCTGTTCCACGTCACCGCCAACGCGGAATGGTCCACCCTGCCACTGTCGGGCCTGTTCGTGCAAATGCTTGAACGCCTTGCAGTCTCCACCCGCCCCGCCGCCCCGGATGCCGCCGATCTGGCAGGCCAAACTTGGGTGCCCCAAGTCGCGCTTGATGCCTTTGGCCGCCTGAATGACGCGGGCGAGGTGGCTGGCGTTGACGGGCAAACCCTTGCCACGGCGCTGTCCACCACTGGCCCCTCAGCGGCCCTGCCCCCCGGCCTTTACGCAGGCGATGATCGCCGCGTGGCGTTGAATGTGACCCGCGCCGATACCACCTTAACCCCAGCGGCATGGCCCGCGACCATCACACGCGAAGGGTTGGATGTGCAAACCGAACAAGCCCTGAAAGGCACAGCGCTGGCCACAGCACTCTCGCTGCTGCTGATCGACATCCTCGCAGCCCTCGCGCTCTCGGGCCGCCTTCTCGGCACAATGCGCAACGCCGCCATGATCGCCACCGCCCTTCTGCTCCTAAACCCCCACCCATCCCACGCGCAAATCCCTGATGATCTAAGGGCGATTGAGGCGACATCCGCCCTGCGCCTCGGCTATGTCGTCACCGGCGATGCTCGTGTCGATGATATCTCGCGCGCAGGCCTCGCGGGCCTTGGCCAACGCCTGTTTGAACGCACCACCATCGAACCCGAATCCCCCCTCGCGGTGAACCTCGAATCCGATGAACTGCTGTTTTTCCCCTTCCTTTATTGGCCCGTCACCGTCGATCAGCCTATGCCCTCGGCCGCCGCCTACGCCGCCCTGAACCGCTATTTGCGCACGGGTGGCATGATTTTATTCGACACCCGCGATGGTGATATCGCAGGCGCCGCCCAAACCCCGGCCGCGCGAAAATTGCAACTCCTCGCCGCCCCGCTGGATATTCCTCCTTTGGAAATCCTGCCCGAAGATCACGTGCTTACCCGCAGCTTCTACCTCCTCCAAGATTTCCCCGGCCGCCACAATCACCGCGATCTGTGGGTGGAGGCGTCCCCCCCAGACGCCGAACTGGCTGAAGGGATGCCCTTTCGCAACCTCAACGATGGCGTGACCCCCGTGGTGATCGGTGGCAACGACTGGGCCGCCGCGTGGGCGCTCGATGCCCGCGGTGCGCCGATGTTTCCGGTGGGCCGCGGCTTTGCAGGCGACCGCCAGCGCGAAATTGCCACCCGCTTTGGCATCAACCTCATCATGCATGTCCTTACCGGGAATTATAAATCCGATCAGGTCCATGTCCCTGCCTTGCTGGAAAGATTGGGCCAATAAATGACCAACCTAATCTTTGATCCCTTGATCCCGCTTGCCGCCCTCTATACCCTCGCGGGGTTTGCGCTTGCCATCACCGCCTACGCCCTATGGCGCGGCCTCTCGGGCTGGGCCTTGCGCGGTCTTGGCTCCATCGCGCTGCTGGCCGCCCTCGCCAACCCCGCGTTCCAGCGCGAAGATCGCGAACCTTTGTCCGACATCGTGATCGCGGTGGTTGATGAAAGTGCCAGCCAACGAATCGGCACCCGCCCCGATCAATCCGCCACAGCCCTTGCGCGGGTCCAAGCTGAAATCGCGGCCCTGCCCAACACCGAACTGCGCATCCTGCGGCTGGGCGATGGTGACGGCGACACCGGCACCCAACTGATGACCGCGCTGGCCGAAGGCATCGCCGAAGAACCCCGCGCGCGCATCGCCGGTGCCATCCTGATCACCGATGGCCAAGCGCATGATTTGCCGCTGGCCCCCGATCTGCCCGCCCCCCTGCACGTCCTTCTCACGGGCCAATCCACCGATTGGGACCGCCGCCTGATCATAAAAAACGCCCCCGCCTTTGCCATTCTGGGCGAATCCATCACCCTGACCCTGCGCATCGACGATCAAGGCGCGGTGCCCGCCGACATCGCAGGCAGCGCCAGCATCTCCATCGCGGTGGACGGCGGCGACCCCCAATCTTACCGCGTTCCGGTGGGCGAAGATCTCGAACTCCCCGTAACCCTCCCCCACGGCGGCATGAATGTGCTGCAATTCCAAGTGGATGTGACGCCCGGCGAGCTGACTGACCGTAACAACGCCGCCGTGGTGCAAATCAACGGCGTGCGCGACCGTCTGCGCGTTTTGCTGGTCTCCGGCGAGCCGCACACAGGCGAACGCGTCTGGCGCAACCTTCTAAAATCCGACCCCTCGGTGGACCTCGTGCATTTCACCATCCTGCGCCCGCCCGAAAAACAAGACGGGATTCCGGTGTCCGAACTCTCCCTCATCGCCTTTCCCACCCGCGAATTGTTCGTGGAAAAAATCGACGAATTCGACCTGATCATCTTTGATCGCTACCGCCTGCGCGGCATCTTGCCCACCGCCTATTTTGACAGCGTGCGCGATTACGTCAAACGCGGCGGCACAGTCCTTATCGCCGCTGGCCCCGAATTTGGCTCGGCCGACAGCCTGTGGCGGTCGTCGCTTGGCGAAATCATGCCCGTCACCGCCACCAGCCGCGTGTTTGAACAAGGGTTTCGCCCCGAACTTACCGATCTGGGCCGCCGCCACCCCGTCACCCAAGGGCTAGAGGCATCCGCCCCCGAAGGCGGTTGGGGCCAATGGTTCCGCCAAATAGGCATCACCCAAACCTCCGGTCAGGCGGTCATGTCGGGCATCGACGGGTCGCCCTTGCTAGTGCTGGACCGGGTGGACGAAGGGCGCATCGCCGTCCTCGCCTCGGACCATATGTGGCTGTGGGGGCGCGGCTATGACGGCGGCGGCCCGCAGTTGGAACTGCTGCGCCGCCTCGCCCATTGGATGATGAAAGAGCCGGAGCTGGAGGAGGAGGCGCTGGTCGCCACCGCCACAGGCCAACGCCTCACCATCACCCGCCGCACCATCGGCGATGCCCCCGGCCCGGTCACGATCACCGCCCCCAATGGCACCACAACCGAACTTATCCTGCCCGAAACTGGCCCCGGCCGCTACATGGCGCAATATGACGCGCCCGAAATGGGCCTTTATAAATTCACCCAAGGCGACCTTTCGACCGTCATGGCGCTCGGCCCCTCCGCCCCGCGCGAATTTGAGGAAACGATCGCCAGCGAAGACCCGTTGACCCCCATAGTGGCCCCGATGCGCGGCGGCTTTCAAACCATCGCGGATGGCACACCGGATATTCGGACCGTGGGGCAGGGCCGCGTGGCGTCCGGTCGCGGCTGGATCGGCATCACCCCGCGCGGAGCGTATCTGACCCAAGATATCCGCGTCTCACCTTTGCTGCCCGCATGGGTCTGGCTCTTGCTGTCGGTCGCCCTCATCCTCGCCGCGTGGTTGATTGAGGGGCGCAGGGGCCGCAAAACCACCCCGGTTTAGGTCCCGTACCCCTGCATCACAATCAACCGCGACTGACTGATAAACTCCCGCCGCACCAACACGGCGGCGGTGACACAGGTCGTAAACAACAGCGCATAGGGCCCCAGCAACCACCCCAACGCGCCCAAAGCAAAGTAAATCGACCGCAACCCGCGGTTAAAACTGCGCGCCGCGGTGATGTTAATCTCGGCGGCAGCATGCGCGCGGGGCAGGGCGTCTGGCGCGTCTTGGGCATTGGGCACCGCCGCCATCATAATCGCACAATAGCCGAACAACCGATGCGACCAGATGAATTTCAACAGCGCATTGGCGACGAAAATCATCACCAAAACCACCTTCAGCTCCAGCACCATCCCCGGCACCTCCAGCGTCAAATCCGCCGCAAAACTGTCCAATCGGTCACTGTTGCCAATCACCGCAATCCCGCCCCCCAGCGTGATCATGCAGGCCGATGCAAAAAACGCCGTGCCTTGGCGCAAACTATCCAGCACCGCCGCATCAAAAATCCTTGGCTGGCGGCTGATGAATTGCACCATCCAATCGCGCCGATACTGCGCCATCAACACCGACACCGACGGGCGGCGCGCAGGCGGATGTTCCACCATCCATCCAAGGCCCCCCCAAGCCAGCAGCAGAACCGCCACCGCCGCCATGTCAAACATCGTAAAAGCCGTTAGGATTTGGGGGGTGGTCATCTTTTGCCTGTCTGTCAAATGCACCCCCATGCGCTAAGGGAAATCACAGCAGCGGGCAAGGAAGGCTTGATTTTAGGTGTAATTGGTTATATATATTTACCAGTTGACTCACATCGGGGTCGCATTGGGGGGAACCAGCCTATGGAAATGCCAAAAATCGACGCGTCAATTGTCGCGCGCAAACCCGCCATTGTCGCGGCCTTGCTGCAAGTTTTGCCCCCAGATGCCGTGATCTATGACGAAATCGAAGTGCGCGCCTATGAATGTGACGCGCTGACCGCCTATAAATGCCCGCCATTGGTGGCCGTTCTGCCCCGCACCACCGCCGAGGTTGCCGCCGTCCTGCGCATTTGCCACCAAATGGGCGTGCCCGTGGTGCCGCGCGGGTCGGGCACCAGCCTTGCGGGCGGCGCGCTGCCCACAGGCGATTGCGTGATTTTGGGCGTGGCGCGCATGAATGATGTGCTGGAAACCGATTACCCCAACCGCTACATTCGCGTGCAATCGGGCCGCACCAACCTGTCGGTCACGGGGGCGGTGGAATCGGATGGATTTTTCTATGCGCCGGATCCGTCCAGCCAGCTGGCTTGCGCGATTGCGGGCAATATCGCCATGAATTCCGGCGGGGCGCATTGTCTGAAATATGGGGTCACGACGAATAACCTTTTGGGCGTCACTATGGTCCAAATGGACGGCACAATCCTCGAAATCGGCGGCGCGCATCTGGATGCGGGCGGCCTTGATTTGCTGGGCGTGATCTGCGGGTCCGAGGGGCAATTGGGCGTGGTGACCGAAGCCACCTTGCGCATCCTGCCCAAACCCGAAGGCGCGCGCCCGGTCCTGATCGGGTTTAACAGCAACGAGGTGGCGGGCGAATGCGTGTCCGACATCATCAAAGCAGGCATCCTGCCCGTGGCGATCGAATTCATGGACCGCCCGTGTATCGAGGCGACCGAGGCGTTCGCCAAAGCCGGCTATCCAAAATGCGAGGCATTGTTGATCGTGGAGGTCGAAGGGTCACGCGCCGAAATCGACGAACAACTGGCCCTGATCGTGGCCATCGCCCGCCGCCACAACCCGGTTGAAGTGCGCGAGGCGGCGGATGACGACCAAGCCAAACGCATCTGGCTGGGCCGCAAATCCGCCTTTGGCGCGATGGGACAAATCAACGATTACATGTGCTTGGACGGAACCATCCCGGTGTCCAGCCTGCCTTACGTGTTGCGCCGGATAGGGGAGTTCAGCAAACACTATGGCCTTGATGTCGCCAACGTGTTCCACGCGGGCGATGGCAACATGCACCCTTTGATTTTGTATGATGCGAACAAACCGGGCGATTTGGAGCTGTGCGAGGCGTTCGGCGCCGATGTGCTGCGCCTGTGCGTGGAGGTTGGGGGTTGTTTGACCGGAGAACACGGTGTGGGCATTGAAAAGCGCGATTTGATGAAAGTGCAATTTGCCCCCGAAGATATGGAAGCGCAATTGATGGTCAAAGATGTGTTCGACCCCAAATGGCTGTTGAACCCGGCCAAGGTGTTTCCGCTTGACGTGACAGCAAGCCGCCGCGCGTGATGCTGGGTTAGATGGCGAAAGCTGAGGGGCTGTCTGCCCCCCCCGACGACACAAAAGGCTGGGGGGCTGTCTGCCCCCCCGACGACACAAAAAGCTGGGGGGCTGTCTGCCTCCCAGACCCCCCGAGGATATTTTTAAACAGAAAAAGGGGCGATGCGTATGACGCCTGCGAACGAGAGCGAATTGGCGGAAGTGATTGCAGGGGCACAAGGACCGTTGCGCATTGTTGGTGGCGGCACGCGCGGGTTTGGGCCGGATGGCGGGGGTGAGGCGCTGCACATATCCGCGCTGACAGGGATTTCGCTGTATGAACCGGGTGCGCTGACCATTGTTGCAGGGGCAGGCACGCCGTTGGCAGAGGTGGAGGCCGCGCTTGCGCAAGGCGGGCAGCGGTTGCCGTTTGAAGTGCCGGATTTTCGGGGCCTGTTGGGGCGGGATGGGGTGTCGACCATTGGCGGGGTGGTTGCGGTGAACGCATCGGGGCCACGACGGATTCAGGCCGGGGCGTGCCGTGACAGCTTGATTGGCGTGCGTTTTGTCGATGGGGCAGGGACCATTTTGAAAAACGGCGGGCGGGTGATGAAAAACGTCACCGGCTATGACTTGGTCAAGCTGATGGCAGGGTCTTATGGCAGTTTGGGTGTGTTGACCGAGGTGGCGTGCAAAGTTCTGCCGCGCCCAGAGGCGGAGGCGACCTTGATCTCGGGGCCGTTGGATGGGGAGGCGGCGGTGGCCGCGATGTCGGCAGCCCTTGGATCACCGTTTGAGGTGACGGGGGCCGGTTATGTGGGCGGCCGCGTGCGGTTGCGGATCGAAGGGATGGCGGGGTCGGTGGCTTACCGCACCGGGCAATTGACCAAGTTGATGGGCGCGTGGGATGTGGTGACGGACGCGGACAGCGCGGCTTTGTGGGCCGCGTTGCGCGATGTCAGTGATTTCGCCGGGCAGGCGGGGGCTGTGTGGCGCGTGTCGGTGAAACCATCCGATATGCCGGGGGTGTTGGCGCTGTTGCAAGATGCCCAAGTGATGTGTGATTGGGGCGGCGGGTTGATCTGGGCGCAGGTGCCGGACTTTGGCGATGCGCAGGCCATCCCGTTGCGCGCCCATATCGCAAACATTGGCGGCCATGCAAGTTTGATGCGCGCGGGGGCCGATACCTATGCGCAAGTGCCCGCATTTCATCCCGAAGCGCCCAGCGTGGCCGCCTTGACCGCCGCGTTGCGTGCCAAATTTGACCCGCGCGGGATTTTGAACCCCGGCAGGATGGGCTGAATATGGGCAGTCTTTTTGCGCTGGGCACCGTGCTGGTGATCTATGTCTCGCTTGCGACCCTGCCCAAAGGGCCACCCGCCGTGATGGGTTTGGTGCTGGCGGGGGGCCTGATTTTGTTGGGCTATCTGATCGCGCCTAACGCGGGTCATATCCTGACGCTGGCCTTGGTCGGCGCGGGTATGGCTGCGGCGGCCCAAGCCATGCGCAGGTTTATCCCGCAGCGCCTTTACTTGCCGCTTTTGGGCGTTTTGCCCTTGCTGCTGCTATCCGTCCTTTTGGTGATCACCGGAGCTTGACCCATGCAAACCACCTTCACCCCCGAGCAGCTTAAAGACCCTGCAATTCAACGCAGCAACGAAATTTTGCGCAGTTGCGTGCATTGCGGCTTTTGCACTGCGACCTGTCCCACCTATGCGGTTCTGGGTGATGAATTGGACAGCCCGCGCGGCCGGATTTATCTGATCAAGGATATGCTGGAACAGGGCCGCCCCGCCGATGCCAAAACGGTGAAACACATTGACCGCTGCTTATCGTGTCTGGCCTGCATGACGACTTGCCCCAGCGGCGTGCATTACATGCATTTGGTGGATAACGCGCGGGAATATATTGAAAAAACCTATAAGCGCCCGCTGATGGACCGCCTGCTGCGCTGGACCTTGG
Organism: Pseudorhodobacter antarcticus; assembly: GCF_900110135.1. Classification (GTDB taxonomy): domain Bacteria; phylum Pseudomonadota; class Alphaproteobacteria; order Rhodobacterales; family Rhodobacteraceae; genus Pseudorhodobacter; species Pseudorhodobacter antarcticus. The sequence continues at coordinate 108,049 of NZ_FOCO01000002.1, forward strand.
CGCAGATTATCCCGCATCCCACGCGCTTTCGTCTGGCGCTGTTTGCTGCAAAACTTGGGCGGCCCTTTGCGTTTTTGATGCCCGATGCACGGCTGCGTGCGATGCTGGAAATGGCCCCCAAAACCATCCCCCCCGTCAGCCGCAACGATGACCCGCAAACATTTGCCCCCACCGGCCCGCGCAAATTCCGTGTGGCATTGATGACGGGTTGCGCGCAAAAGGCGCTGAACACCGACATCAACGATGCCACCATTCGCATTTTGCAACGCTTGGGGTGTGAGGTGGTCGTGGCAAAGGGCATGGGCTGTTGCGGCGCATTGACCCATCACATGGGCAAGGCGGACCAAGCCCACGCTTCCGCCGCCGCCAATATCCACGCGTGGATGGGGGAAAAGGCCAATGGTGGCCTGGACGGCGTGGTGATCAACACCTCCGGCTGCGGCACCACGATCAAGGATTACGGCCATATGTTTCGCAATGACCCGCTGGCGGCGGATGCGGCGGCGGTATCGGCCATGGCGATGGATATTTCCGAACTGCTGGTCAAAATCGGGCTGCCCGAAGGCGCACCTAAGGGCATCAAAGTCGCCTATCACGCCGCGTGCAGCTTGCAACACGGCCAGCAAATCAAAAACCACCCAAAGGATCTGCTGAAACGCGCGGGTTTCACCGTGGTCGAACCCGCCGACAGCCATCTGTGCTGCGGATCAGCCGGCACCTATAACCTGCTGCAACCCGAAATCAGCCAGCAACTCAAAGCCCGCAAGGTCCAAACGCTGGAGGCGAAAACCCCCGATATCATCGCCGCAGGCAATATCGGCTGCATGATGCAAATCGGGTCGGGCACCAAAATCCCGATGGTCCACACCGTCGAACTGCTCGATTGGGCCACAGGCGGGCCAAAACCGCGCGCCTTAACCAATGATTAACAAACTGCCATAAAACCGCCTCAAACGCCCCTTACGCCGACCCTCCTATACCCGGAGGTTGAATGACTGTGATAAAAACCCTGTCCCGGATCGCCCTGTGCATCATGCTGGTGTTCGCCGTGCGTGGTGCGGCCTATGCCCAAGATGCGTCGCTGCACCGCCTGAACACGGGCGATGAAAGCCGGGGCTGGGATGCCGTGGGCCGCTTGAACATGGGCAAACGCAGCTTTTGCACGGGCGCGTTGATTGCGCCAAACCTTGTGCTAACGGCCGCGCATTGCCTGTTTGACAGTAAAACCGGGGTGCGCATCGACCCCGATCAAATCGAATTTCTGGCGGGCTGGCGCAATGGCCGCGCCGCGGCGTATCGCGGCATCAAACGCGCTGTGGCCCACCCCGAATACGTCTATGGCGGCGGCGACAGGCTGACCCGCGTCGCCTTTGATCTGGCGCTTTTGGAACTCGACCACCCCATCCGCATCCCCTCCATCCAACCTTTTGAAACCGACCCCTTACCCGCCAAAGGGGATGAGGTGGGCGTCGTCTCCTACGCTCTCGACCGCGCCGAAGCGCCCAGTTTGCAAAAACTGTGCCACGTCCTGAACCGCGATGAAAAGCTGCTCGTCCTCTCTTGCTCTGTCGATTTCGGCTCCTCTGGCGCGCCCGTTTTCTCTATCCGCGATGGCGTGGCCCGCGTGGTGTCCGTGGTGTCGTCCAAGGCCGATTATGATGGCGATCAAGTTGCCCTTGGCACCACGTTACAAGGGCCGCTGGAAACCCTGCGCGCGGCGCTGGCCGATGAATCCAGCCCCTTTCAAAAAGCTGACCCCGCCTTGCGCGCGATGGAAGCGGGCGCAGGCAGCACCGCCAAGTTTGTAAAACCATGATCCGCGCCCTCACCCTCACCCTCGCCCTCCTGCTCGCCACCCCCGTTACCGCACAAACGGGGGCGCAAACTGGCGCGCAAACCTCCAGCCTCGAGTCCCTCACCCGCCGCGATCAAGTGCTGGGCTGGGAGGCGGTTGGCCGCATCGACATGGGCAACGGCGGCTATTGTACAGGCACCCTGATCGCCCCCGATCTGGTGCTAACGGCGGCGCATTGCCTGTTTGACAGCCGCACGCAGGCCCCATACGACCCTGCCCAAATCCAATTTCGCGCGGGCCTGCGCGATGATAAAATCATCGCCACGGGCCGCGTGCGCCGCGCGGTGGCCCATCCCGGCTACCCTCCCTTTAGCCCTGTCACCACCAACAGCATTGCCCATGATGTTGCCCTGCTGGAACTGTCCGAACCCATCCCCGCAGGCCGCGCCGCCCCCTTTGCCATTGCCGCCGCTGCCACCGGCGCACAAATCAGCGTGGTGTCTTACGCCCGCGCGCGCGATGATGCGCCGTCTTGGCAACGCTCGTGCAACATCAGCAAACAAGACGCCGCCATTTTGTCCTTTGATTGCGATGTCGATCACGGTGCCTCTGGCGCGCCCGTGTTCGATTTGTCCATGGGCAGGGCCAAAATCATCTCCATTATCTCCTCGGGGCGTCGGGAAAAGACAAGAACGGTCAGCTACGGCATGCGCTTGCCCGACCATGTGGACACGCTCAAGGCAGCACTCCGGTCCGGCAAGGGTGTCATCCTTGCCAAAGGTGATGCGCCCTTGGCCCAAATCCGGCGCATCGGCGTGGGCACGCAAACGGGCACCAGCGCGCGCTTTGTCAAAGCCCGCACCACCCCTTGAAACCCGCCCAAACGCATCCCAAATTTGGTTAGCAGGTGCCGCAACGGGCCTGCACCCAACCCGTGGCCCGTCCAAAACCGGAGGGCCGCACGCATCGCTTTACGGAGGATGATATGCGTAATTTCGACCTAACGCCGCTTTACCGCGCCACAATCGGCTTTGACCGCGTGGCCGATATGATGGACCGCGCGCTGACCGCCGATTTGGCCCAGCCCAGCTATCCCCCCTATAACATTGAAAAGACTGATGAAAATGATTACCGCATTTCCATCGCCGTCGCAGGCTTCACCCCGGACGAATTAAGCGTGGAGGTGCGCGATGCCACTTTGATCGTCGCCGCCCGCAAAGGGGATGAAGATGCGCCGCGCCAATTCCTGCACCGTGGCATCGCCACCCGCGCCTTTGCCCGCCGTTTCGCGCTGGCCGATCATATGCGCGTCACGGGTGCCGTGCACGAAAACGGTATGCTGCACATCGAACTGGTGCGCGAAATGCCCGAGGCGTTGAAGCCCCGCCGCATCGAAATTGCGCGCAGCCCGCAGCGGCCTATCCAGCCACGCATCGCGAACAATCTGCCGGAAACCGTTGAAACCTAACTTAAAACCGGGCGCGCCTGCCTCTTTCATCAAGGGCGGGGCGCGCCCTCAATAATCGCGAATTTCAATCAGTCGCGGCCCGCGCGCGCCCACCGCCGCCGCCAACTGCGCCGCATCGGGTGCAATGCAAACATAGGGCAAATCACAGGCCCGCGCGAACGCCTCCAATCCCAGCGGTGACGGTGCGCAGCCAATCACCTCCGTGCCCGCCGCCCGCATCGCATCGGCAATTTCCCCATATCCGGCGTTGTTCCAAACCAAATAGGTGATGTCCAACCCCTCATCCACCGCCACGCGCAGCTCTGCTGGCGAAAACTGCAACCCGCCATCGCCAATCAGGCAAAACACGCGGGCATCGGGGGCCGCAATCGCTGCCCCCACCGCCGCCCCCGTTGCAAACCCCAGCGCGCCATATCCCGTGGCCGCGTTGAACCAACCGCCCGCGCGGTCGTGGTCATACAGCAAATTCCCCGCATAAACCGGCTGCGTGCTGTCGCCCACTACAATCGCGCCCGGCACGGCGTCCCGCAGCGCTTCCAGCATCGCAATCTGCCCCGGCATGGCCGCGCCAAGGCCCGCCACCTCTGCCCGCGCCGCCGCCAAACTGGCCTGTGCCCGCGCCGCCCCATCGCCGCCCGCGCGCGCAGGCAAACCCGCAATCAGCGCCGCCACCACCGCCGCCGCATCGCCCTGAAGGACCACCCGTGCCTGATGCCGCGCCAGTTGCTGACCACAAATATCCACGCGGATCATCCCCGACACATCGGGAAATCCGCCCCGCACATACATGTCATAATCGGTCGGCCCAAATTCGGTGCCAATCGCAAGCACTTGATCGGACGCCGCAATCAACGCCCGCACCGCATCCAAACTGGGCGATGCCGCCACCGACAGTGTCCCTTGGCAAATCCCGCGCCCGTTCACCGTCTGCACCACCGGCGCGTCCAGCGCAGCCGCCAGCCCCGCCACATCCGCCCGCCGTGCGCCCCCGCCCGCCAAAATCACGGGCCGCCGCGCCGCCGCCAACCAACCCACCGCTTGCGCCACCAAATCGGGGCAAGGGGCTGCCACAGGCACAGGCAGCGGCGCGCCAACCTCCACCGCCGCCATCCCCATCACATCCACCGGCACCTCAATATGCACCGGGCCGGGCCGCCCCCCCAACATCGCGGCAAAGGCCCTATCCAAACACTGCTCCAACACCTCCGGCGATGTCACTTGAAAACTGGGGCACAGCGCGCCCACCAACCCCGCTTGGTCGGGCAATTCATGCAACGCGCCCATGCCCAGCCCCAAACTGCCCCGCCGATTGACCCCCGAAATCACCAGCATCGGCACGCTATCCGCCCGCGCCTGCGCCATCGCGGTTAGCGTGTTGGTCACCCCCGGCCCGGTGATCACAAACGCCACCCCCGGCCGCCCCGAAACGCGGGCATATCCATCGGCCATAAACCCCGCCCCTTGTTCATGGCGCGGCGTCACATGGCGCATCCCCGACCCCGCCAGCCCGCGATACAGCTCAATCGTATGCACGCCGGGGATGCCAAAAACCACCTCAACGCCCCGCGCGCGCAGGCCTTGGGTCAACGCCTCGCCCACGGTCGTCATGTCCGCTGCCCGCCCGAAAATTTTGGCGCAAACCGCGCAATCCGCACGCAAGCCTCCGCGATCACATCATCGGGCTGTGTCAAACTCACCCGCACCCACCCCCGCAACGCCGCCCCGAACGATGGCCCCGGCATCACCGCGACTCCCTCGGCCTCCAGCAACGCCAGCGCAAACGCCTCGCCGTCCGTGCCCACATCGACCAGCGCAAACATCCCCGCATCCGGCCTGTGCACCGCCAACCCCGCCACGCCGTCCAGCGCGTCAAACACCAAATCCGCCCGCCGCGCAAACCGTGCGCACATCCCCACAGCCACCGGCGACCCCGCCTTAATCGCCGCCGCCGTCATATCCGCGATGAACGGCTGGTTGCCAAACAACATGGTTTCGGACAGCGGCAACAAGGCCTGCACAAACGCCTCCGGCCCCACGCACCACCCCGACCGAAACCCCGGCGCCGCATGGCTTTTGGAAATAGACGATGCCACAATCACCCGCTCCGCCAAATCTGGCAGGTCCAGCGGCGACGCAAAGGTCACGCCCTCAAACACCAAATCCTCATACACCTCGTCGCACAAAATCCACAGATCATGTGCCTTTGCCACCGCGCCAATCGCCGCAAAATCGGCACGGGTCAAAACCGCGCCAGTCGGGTTGTGCGGCGAATTCAACATGATAACCCGCGTGGCAGGCGTGACCCGCGCCGCAATATCATCCGCCGCAACCCGAAATCCCGTATTCGCGCGCAATGGCACAGGCACGGCCACCGCCCCCGTGGCCGCGATCAACCCTTCATAGGTTGCATACATAGGGTCGCCCACCAGCACCTCATCGCCGGCCCCCACCAACCCCATCAACACCGCATAAAGCGTGGTCTGCGTGCCCGGAAAACACATAATTTGCGCCGGCGTAATCGCCCGCCCGCGCCGCGCCGAATACCGATCGGCCAGCGCACGCAGCAGCGCCGCCTCGCCTTGCCCATTGGAATATCCCGTGCGCCCCGCCCGCATCGCCGCCGCCGCCACGTCCATCAACGCGTCCGGCGTGGCCACATCCGGCTCGCCAATCGTCAGCTCAATCACCGCTCGCCCCTCGGCCTTCATCGCGCGCGCGCGGGCATGCACCGCCCATTTCGCCCCGCCCAACCCCGCCAAACGCTCCGTCACCGCTGCATATCTCATGCCAATCGCCCCCAAATTATGGCTTGCACAATCACGCCTTGGCGGGTGTACTGCAATGGTGAACTTGATGATGGACCCATGACTGCACCAAACACACCCAGCGTTGAGGCGATCCGCGTGGAACGGTTGCACAAATCCTTTGGCCCACTGGAGGTGCTTAAAGGCGTCAATCTAACCGCGCATCAAGGCGATGTGGTGGCGATCATCGGCGGCTCCGGCTCCGGCAAATCCACCATGCTGCGCTGCATCAACTTCCTTGAAACCCCCACCTCCGGCCGCATTATCATTGGCGGGCAGGAGGTTGCCTTGCGCCCAGATGGCCAACCCGCCAACCGCAAACAAATCGAAAATCTGCGCCAAAGCCTTGGCATGGTGTTCCAGCAATTCAACCTGTGGTCCCACAAAACCGTGCTGGAAAATTTGATCGAGGTGCCGACCCAAGTCCTAAAAATCCCCAAGGATCAGGCGATCACCCGTGCCCGCGCCCTGCTCGACCGGGTCGGGCTGGCCGATAAGGAAAACACCTATCCCGCCTTCATGTCGGGGGGCCAGCAGCAACGCGCCGCCATTGCCCGCGCCCTTGCCATAAACCCCCGCGCCATGCTGTTTGATGAACCCACATCCGCACTCGACCCCGAATTGGTGGGTGAGGTGCTGGGCGTCATCCGCGATCTGGCAACCGAAGGCCGCACCATGATCCTTGTCACCCACGAAATGAAATTCGCGCGTGAGGTGGCAAGCCACGTCATCTACCTCCACAATGGCGTGATTGAGGAGGAGGGGCCACCCGACCAATTGTTCGCCGCGCCAAAATCTGAACGATTGCAACAATTTCTTGCGACTGTGGGCTAATTCCTCGCCAATATTATCAAAAAACGAACAAATCAAAAAACGAACCAACAGAAGGAGACTACAAATGAAAAAACTAACCCTCACCCTCGCGGCCCTCGCCCTTGGCACCGCCGCCTATGCCGAACCCGTCAAGGTTGGCATCGCCTCTGAACCCTATCCCCCTTTTGCCGCGCCCGATGCCGCTGGCAACTGGACAGGCTGGGAAGTGGACATGATCAACGCGGTCTGTGCTGCCGCCGAAATGGACTGCGTGATCACCCCCGTCGCATGGGATGGCATCATCCCTTCGCTAACATCGGGTCAGGTCGATGCGATAATGGCCTCCATGTCGATCACCGCAGACCGGATGCAAACAATTGATTTTTCGAACAAATACTACAACACCCCCACCGTGATCATCGCAGCCAAAGGCGCTGGCATCGCGCCAAATGCCGAAGGGTTGGCAGGCAAAATCCTTGGTGTCCAAGTCTCCACCATCCACCAAGATTACGCGCAAACCCATTTCAGCGGGGCGCAAATCAAGCTTTATCAAACCCAGGATGAAGCGAACCAAGACCTTGTCGCAGGCCGCATTGACGCCACCCAAGCCGACAGCATCGCGCTGGATGCGTTCCTAAAATCCGATGCCGGGGCGTGTTGCGAAATGATGGGTGCTGTGCCCGATGATCAGGCGATCTTGGGCCAAGGTGTGGGCGTCGGTCTGCGCAAAGGTGACACCGCGCTGGCCGAAAAATTCAACGCAGGCATCGCCAAAGTTATCGCCGATGGGACGTATGACACCATCTCCGCGCCCTATTTCGACAGCTCGATCTACGGCGGCTAACCCATGTGGGAAGCGCTGATTACGGCGTTTCCAACCCTCAGCCTGCTGGCATGGTCGCCACCGGGCTGGGGGGCCAACCTTATGCGCGGTCTGGCCAATTCCATCCAGATCGCCCTTGGGGCTTACGCCGTTGGGTTGATCATCGGCACCGCAGGCGCGTTCGGCAAACTGCACGGCGGCCCCGTCACCCGCGACCTTTTGGCGGTCTACACCACCGTGGTGCGCGCCGTGCCCGAACTCGTCCTCATCCTCATCCTTTATTTCGCCGTGACCGATTTGGTGAACCAAGCGATGGTCGCCTTCGGCTACGCCCGCATCCAAATATCGGGCGTGGCGGCGGGCATCGCCGTTCTTGGTGTCGTCCAAGGCGCCTACGCGACCGAAGTTATTCGCGGCGCTATCCTCGCCGTGCCCGCAGGCCAGCTAGAGGCCGCGCGCGCCATGGGCATGCCGCCAATGCGCACCGCATGGCGCATCACGCTGCCCCTGATGCTGTCCAACGCCATCCCCGGCCTTGCCAACCTGTGGCTGATCGCGACCAAGGATACCGCCCTCTTGGCCATCGTCGGCTTTGCCGAACTCACGCTGCAAACCCGTCAAGCCGCATCATCCACCAAGGCATTTCTCACCTTTTTCCTCGCTGCCGGGGCGCTTTACCTCCTCATCACCCTCGTCTCCACCCTCATCTTTGCAATCATCGAACGCTGGGCGCGGCGCGGCCAACGGCCCAGCACATGACCAATTTCTGGCACCCCCACCGCATCGTCATGGCCGCCATTGCAATCGCCATCATCCTCGCTTGCGCGCTTTTGCTGCGCTGGGATTGGCTGCCGAAATACCTGCCCCTGATCGGCCAAGGCATCTGGCGCACCCTCTGGCTGCTCGCCGTCACCGCCACCCTCGGCTTCCTCATTGCCATCCCCTTGGGCCTCGCCCAGGCCGCTGGCCCGTGGTATCTCGCCGCCCCCGCCCGCATCTTTTGCACCGTCATCCGGGGCACGCCGCTCTTGCTGCAACTCTGGCTCCTCTACTACGGCCTCGGCTCCTTGTTCCCGCAATTCCCCGCCATTCGCGAAAGTGACCTCTGGCCCTACCTGCGCCAAGCCTGGCCCTATGCCGTGGTCGCCCTCACCCTCAGCTTCGCAGGCTATGAAGGGGAGGTGATGCGCGGCGCATTCAAAGGCGTGCCGGGGGGCCAGCTAGAGGCCGCGCGCGCCATGGGCATGCCCCGCACCACCATCCTGCGCCGCATCTGGCTGCCACTCGCCATCCAACGCGCATTGCCAACGCTTGGTGGCGAAACCGTGCTGCAACTCAAAGCAACGCCCTTGGTCGCCACCATCACAGTCGTCGACATCTACGCCGTCGCCAGCCGCGTGCGCCAAGATACGTTCATCGTCTATGAACCCCTGCTGCTGCTCGCTGTGGTCTATATGGTCATCACAGGGCTAATCGTGCTGGCGTTTCGCTGGCTGGAAAACCGCATCCCCTCGCGGGTCGCTTAACGCGCCACGTCCTTGTGAATAATCACATCCGCCTGCGGATAGGCCAGCAGAATGGTCCGCTTCAACCCCGCGCCAATTTCATGCGCCTCGCGCAAACTCAAATCCCCGTCCAATTCAATGTGCAAATGCACAAACACTTTGCTGCCCGACATCCGCGTTTTCAGATCGTGAAACCCCACCACCCCCGGCCAGTCGCGCGCCAAGGTCGCAATCCCCTCCACAACGTCGGCATCGGCCGCGCGGTCCATCAACGCATCCCACGCCCCGCGTCCAATTTTCAACGCACCAATCACCAACATCCCCGCCGCGGCCAGCGCCATCACACTGTCAATCTGGATCAACCCAAAGCGGGCGGAGGCATAGAGCGACGCAATCGCCCCCAAATTCGGCAGCAAATCGCCCAAATAATGCAGCCGGTCCGCCTTCACCACCTTGTTGCCCGTCAACCGCGCCACCCGCGTCTGCCACGCAACCAACGCCAGCGTCAAAACGATCGACACCACCATCGCGGCAATCCCCGCCCCCTCGGCCTGCAACCGCTCGGGCTGCGCGGTGATCAACCGCCGCACCGCCGCCCACCCAATCACACCCGCCGAGATTAGAATGAACAGCGATTGCCCCAACGCGGCCAAATCCTCGGCGGATGAATGGCCAAACTCATGGTCCTCATCCGCCGGGCGCGCGGCATAGATAATCGCCGCAATCGCCCCCAAACTGACCATCAAATCCATCGCGCTGTCCGCCAGCGACGCCGCCACCGACAGCGCCCCGGTTTCCCCCAGCGCCCACAGCTTCAGCGCCACCAACAAACTGGCGACAATAACCGACGCGGCGCCCGCCGACAGGTTCATCCGTGTGGCATCCGGCCCGCTCATCGCACGCCCGCCAAATCAGTCAAAAATCTCATCCGGCCGCACCCCCCAAAACGCGGTCTTTATCGCCCAACCGCGCTCGCCTTCCACGCTCAACCGGCACCATTCCGCGCGACATTCCAAAACCCGCGCAATCACGCCCGCTTCGGCATGCAGCACCACCGCCGCCTCGGCCATCGGCTGGGCGCGCAAATCCAACACCGCGTCACTGACCAACGCGCTGCGCGTGCCCGATAACAGCGAATAATGCACCCAACCGCCCGCGCCTTCGGCATCTTCAATCCGCCGCCAGTTTTCATATTCGGCGGTGATGCGCAGCGGCATGCCCGCGCGGGTGAACACCCAATCAATCCGGTGCGTCAGGCCCGGCCCGCGCCGCGCATTGCCCTCACTGGTTTTCAAGGACACATAGCGGGGCAGGGGCAAACGTGTGACCGCCCCGCGCGTGCCCGCCAAAACCTCTGCCTCAATCTGCTCTTTGGTCAGATCTTGCGCCACCACAGGGGCCGCCATTGGCAACCCCAGCACCAAAACCGCCGCAAAAACCTTTACCCACACTCGCATAAATCCCGTCCGCCTGTATTCCTTGGCCCCCGCGCAGGCGGGTTTGCCGTCTTTGTTGCCGATCATTGCCGTTCCGGGGCTTGTACGTCGCCCCGCTTGGCGTCACCTTGCCATTAATGCAAAAGATTTGAAAGTGAATCGGGGAATTTTCATGCCAGTACCGCGCCTAACCGTTGTCGTCACGCGCCGCTTGCCCGAAACCGTTGAAACCCGCATGAAGGAGTTGTTTAACGTCGAATTGCGCGACCCCGACGCCAAAATGACCCGCGACGAACTTGGGGCCGCGATGCGTCGCGCCGATGTGCTGGTCCCCTGCGTCACCGATCAAATCGACGCGAATTTGCTGGCGCAAGCTGGTGAGAAATTGAAACTAATCGCCAATTACGGCGCGGGCGTGGACCATATCGACGTGGCATCGGCCCGCCAACGCGGCATCCTTGTTTCCAACACGCCGGGCGTTGTGACCGATGATACCGCCGATATGACGCTGGCCCTAATATTGGCCGTGACCCGCAACATCCCGCAAGGGCTGGCGGAAATGCAGGGCGGCGCATGGAAAGGCTGGTCGCCAATGGCCCATTTGGGCGGTCGCATTGGTGGGCGGCGCTTGGGCATCCTTGGCATGGGCCGCATCGGCCAAGCGGTGGCACGGCGTGCGGCGGCGTTTGGCATGCAAATCCACTATCACAACCGCAAACGCCTGCGCCCGGAACAAGAGGATGTGCTGGGTGCCACCTATTGGGAAAGCCTTGATCAAATGGTCAGCCGGATGGACATTATCTCCATCAACTGCCCGCATACACCCTCCACCTTCCACCTGATGAACGCGCGGCGGCTGAAGTTGATGAAGCCCACGGCAGTCATCGTGAACACCTCGCGCGGCGAAGTGATTGACGAAAACGCTCTGACGCGGGGCTTGCGCGCAGGCGAATTGGCGGGCGCGGGCCTCGATGTGTTCGAACATGGGCACGAAGTGAACCCGCGATTGCGCGAACTGCCCAACGTGGTGCTGCTGCCCCATATGGGCTCCGCCACCGTCGAAGGGCGCGCCGAGATGGGTGAAAAAGTCATCATCAACATCAAAACCTTTGCCGATGGTCACCGCCCGCCCGATCAAGTCGTGCCCGGTATGCTGTAAAAGGGCATGCCGTAGGTCTGCAAACAGGGGGCGCTCCCGCCATTCCTTGATGCGTGCCGCATCGCGTCAATGTTGGGTCCAGATAACCAAAGGGGGCCGCGAAATGCGCCCTATGGGCTGTTTCGCGGCGACAGCCCATGGCGCGGATCGCAGGTTAAGATTTGGTAAACAGAAAAACACTCTCCCTGTAAAATCAAATCCTTACCGCGCGCATCGCGCGCGATGCACCCCCCGTATCGCACCTCAAATGCACCTCAAAACCGCGCCTAAAACCGCGATGGCAAACACGGCACAATCCGCGCCCCCGGGTCGCGCCCCGCCACCAAATCCGCCACCAAACCCGCCGTAACAGGGGCCAGCGTCAGCCCCACATGCCCATGCCCAAACGCATGGATAACCTCCCCCCCGCCACGGCTTGGCCCAATCACGGGCAAGCTGTCGGGCATCGACGGGCGAAATCCCATCCACTCCCGGTCGGGCGGCCCAAGGTCGGGGAAAAACGCCCGCGCCCCTTCGACCAATTTCTCAATCCGGTGGCGGGACGCGGGGGCCTCGGTCCCCCCCAATTCCACCGTCCCCGCAACCCGCAACCGCCCCTGCATCGGGCACAGATAAAACCCGCGCGATGTGGGGCAGCAGGGCCGCGACAGCCGTGGCACCTCCATATCCCACTCCACATGATAGCCGCGCTCGGTATCCAGCGGCACCCTATCCCCCGCCGCCCGCGCCAGCGGTTTTGAATGGGCACCCGCCGCCACCACAACCCGCCGCGCCACCAAATCAAGGCCCACCCCCGTCAGCCGAACCCCCGTCACCCCGCGCGCCAACCCGTCCACCCGCGCCGATAAAAATTGAACCCCCGCTGCCCGCGCCGCAACCGCCAACCGGGCCACCATCACACCGGGGTCAGCCATGAAAACCGCCTGCGGAAAATACGCAGCCCCGCCCGGCATCTCCGGCAAACCCGGTTCCATCGCGGCCACCTCCGCCGCCCCCAGCATCTCCACCGAAACCCCAAGGCCGCGCCGAAAATCCAAATCCGCCCGCGCCGCCTGCGCGCCCCGCGCAGTCTCATACAAATAAAAACACCCGCGCCGGATCAGCACATCCGTGCCGCCAATCCGCGCGGCCAAATCCTCCCACCCCGGCAGTGCGTCCGCCATCAACCCCGCAATCGCCTGCGCATTGCGCCGCGCGGCAGCGGGCAAAGATTGCCGCGCGAACCGCAACAGCCACGGCGTCAAACTCGGCAAGGCCGCCCGCCTGATGGACAGCGGCGAATTTTTGTCAAACAAAAGCGAAGGCAAGGCGCGCAAAACATCCGGGCTGCCCACGGGCTGGATCGCATAATCGGCGATCGTCCCCGCATTGCCAAACGACGCGCCAGACCCCGGCGGGGCAGGGTCGATCACCACCACGCCGTGCCCCGCATCCGCCAGCCGCAGCGCGATGGACAATCCAATCACGCCCGCCCCAATCACCGCAACCTCCACTTGCGCCACCATGATCTACCAGCACTCCTTAGACAAACGGTGGGTGTTGTCTCGCCTCACCTCCTCCGCCTTGGTGGTCCCAAACCGGGCATAATCCGCGTTATGGGGGGCGATGGGGTGCGCCTCAAAGGCCATGTTTCCCAGCATATGCAACATTCCTTTTGGGCGGGCGGTCCGGGGGGCACCCCTGACCGGTTTATCAAAACGCTACCGCGAGGGTTGCGACAATGCCAGCCCCCAATTGGGGGGGCCAATTTCAATAGCCGCGCGACTTGTCCACCAAATGCAGCAACGGCGCACCTGCCTGCGCCCGGCGGATGTTTTCGATAACCACCCGAGAGGCGGAACTGGGCCGAGTTTCTGCGGCCACATGGGGGGTGACGGTCACGCGGGGATGCGCCCAAAATGCGTGGTCTGCGGGCAGGGGTTCCGTGCGAAACACATCCAGCGTGGCGTGGCCCAAATGGCCTGTATCAAGGGCCGCAAGCAAAGCTGCGTCATCAATCAAATGGCCACGGCCAGGGTTCAGGACGGCGGCACCCGGGGCGAGCAAGGCCAAAGTTTGCGCGTTCAGGATGTTTTCCGTCGCCGGCGTTTTGGGCAGCAGTAAGACCACAATCGCAGCCCCCGTCAGCGCCGCGACCAATCCTGCGTCGCCATGATGCAGCGCCACATCCGGTACCGATTTCGCGGTCCTGCTCCACCCCGTCACCGGAAAGCCAACGGCCTGCAAAGCGTGGGCACAGGCAGCCCCCAATGCCCCCATACCCAAAAGGGTCACGGGGCGTTCGGCGGCGAGCGGGGGGCAGGTCGGGTCCCAAGTGTGGGTGGGATTGGTGATGTGGCGGTCCATGCCCAGATGGTGGCGCAGCGTGTGGCCCAGCACCCATTCCACCATCCCTTGCGTCAGCGCGGGGTCCACCATGCGGCACAAGGGCTGCGTCAATGTCGGGTTGCCCACTATCTTTTCCACCCCGGCCCACAGGTTCAAAACCGCATTGCAGCGGGTGTAGGGGCTGAAATCGCTGATGTCGCCCCCGGGGGCAAAGATGATATAATCGACCATCGCAGGATCGGCGCAATCGGGCGTCAGGCTTGCCACAATGCCCGCATCGTCCAGTGCCGCGCGCAACGGTGCGGCGTATCCGGGCCAAAGGCGCGCCCCTGCGGCGAAATAGATTTGGATCATGTGCAGCTCCTATAACGGGTTATGGGGCGGGCGGCGGAGAGGTATTTGGACCAAGCCGAATTGCAAAGCCTGTTTCTTGCTATTCATCTTGGCTTAAATACCTAAAACCCGGCGGCAGCGATCAGCGCGGGCGGTGGATATGCGCGCTTTGGACCAGCCCAAACGCGGCCATCAGCACCAGCATCGACGATCCGCCATATGATACCAAAGGCAGCGGCACGCCCACCACCGGGGCCAAGCCCATCACCATCAGCATATTGACCGAAAAGTAGAAAAAGAAGGTGGCAGCGATACCAAGCGTCATAAGGCTGGCAAAGCGATCCTTGTTCTGTATCGCGCTGGAGATGCAAAACGCCAGCACCAAAGCATAGAGGATGAGCAAGGAAAACGCACCGATAAAGCCAAACTCCTCGGCCAAGGTGGTAAAGATGAAGTCGGTGTGTTTTTCGGGCAAAAAGTTGAGCCGGCTTTGCGTGCCTTGCATGAACCCGCGCCCGGCCCAGCCACCCGACCCCAGCGCAATTTTCGCCTGTGAAATGTGATATCCCGCGCCAAGCGGGTCACTTGACGGATCAAGGAACGTGTCAATCCGGCGGTATTGGTAATCTTTCAGCAATTGCCAGCCCGTGCCACGCGATGCAAACACCCCCGCCACAGCGCCCACCAGCATCCCCGCCACCGCGCCAAAATACCACCAGCTGACGCCCGCGCAAAACATCACCACCGCGCCCCCGGTCATCAACAGCAAGGCGGTGCCCAGATCGGGTTGCACAAGCACCAAAGCGGTGGGCAGCATGATGAAGGCAATCGGGATCAATACCCAAACCGGGCGCGATGTTTTGCGGATATCCAGCCAGTCGTAATAGGCGGCCAGCAGCATCACCAAGGTGACTTTTGCCAATTCAGACGGCTGCAAACGCAGCGGCCCGATTTCAATCCAGCGCTGTGCGCCCATGCCGACTGAGCCGAAAAATTCCACGCCAACCAGCAGCAGCACGGACCCTCCATAGGCAATTGCCGCCATGTTGCGCCAAAACCAGATCGGTACGAAACCCACGAAAAACATCACAGCCAGACCCGCTGCAAAGCGTTTCATCTGCGGTTCCGCCCAAACCCCCATCCGCCCGCCGGCCACTGAATACAGCATCAAAAACCCGACCGATGCGATGGCGATCAGCAAGACCACAAGGGGCCAGTTGACATGCAACAGCTTGGTCGGCCCCGTGGGGACGGTTTTCAGGCGGTATTCCAGAAAGGTCATGCGCGGGTGCTTTCTGGGGGGGTGCCATCGGGCGCGCGCAGGGGCAGGTTGCGGTGCATCGTGTCTATGCGGTTGCGCTGCGATGCGGGATAGGCGGAGGTGGGCGGGATCCCATCGCTCAGCGCGCGCAGCAGCAAATCGCGGCCAATCGGGGCCGCCGCGGTGGACCCGCCGCCACCATGTTCCACCACCACCGCCACCGCATAGCGCGGCGCGTCATAGGGCGCATAGCCGACAAACAGCGCGTGGTCGCGCCGGTCCCACGGCAGGTTGGCGTTGCTGATAACACCGCGCGCGCGTTCCGCCGCACTGATATTGCGCACTTGGCTGGTGCCGGTTTTGCCCGACATTTTCAGCGTTTTATCATCCACCCGCGACCCATAAGCCGTGCCGCGTTGGCTGTTGCAAACCGCATACATTCCCTTATGCACCGCATCCAGCATATCGGGCGTCAGCCCCATGGGCTGTCCTGCATCAAAGGGTTCGGCCACCCCACCCACGCTTTGCACCAGTCGCGGCACCACCGATTTTCCCGTGGCCAACCGCGCGGTCATCACCGCCAGTTGCAAAGGCGAGGTCAGCACATAGCCTTGGCCAATCGACGCGTTGACCGTATCGCCAATCCGCCAATCCGTACCGTAGCGTTCCTGTTTCCACGCTTTATTCGGCATCAACCCTTCGGTGATCGCCGACATCGGAATGTTGTGCCGTTCGCCAAGTCCCAATTTGCGGCCCATTTCCGCGATTTTGTCGATGCCCACTTTCAACGCAAGATCGTAAAAATACACATCGCAGCTTTCGGACAGGGCGCGGTCAAGGTCCACGCGCCCGTGGCCGCGCCTGCTCCAACAGTGGAAACGGCGGCCGCCCACCTCTAGGTAGCCGGGGCAATTGACCGAAGATGCGGTGGTCGCCACCCCCGCCTCCAACGCCGCCAAAGCGGTCACCATTTTGAAGGTGGAGCCGGGCGGATAAGCCCCCGCCACCGATTTATTCGCCAATGGTCGGTGGTCGTTTTCGGTCAATGCGTTGTAATCATTGTGTGAAATGCCGCGCACAAACAGGTTTGGATCGAACGACGGCGCAGACACCACCGCGATCAAATCGCCATTGTTCACATCCATGACCACGGCGGCAGCAGATTCCTCGCCCAGTCGCGCCTGGGTATAATTTTGCACATCGGCGTCGATGGTCAGCAGCACATCGCCGCCAGCAACCCCTTCTTGGCGGCCCAGTTCGCGCATGACGCGGCCCACGGCGTTCACCTCCACCCTGCGGTTGCCCGCTTTGCCACGCAACGCATCCTCCATCCACGTTTCCACACCGATCTTGCCGATCTGGAATTTCGGGGTTTGCAGCAGGGGGTCGGGTTCTTCCAGCTTGGCTAGATCACTGTCGCTGACCGGGCCCACATAGCCTACGACATGCGCAAAATCGGTATCGCGCGGATAAATACGGCTTAACCCCACCTCGGGTGCGACGCCGGGCAGAGCGGGGGCATTGATAGCAACTTTGGAGACATCGTCCCACGACAGGCGGTCTGCCACGATAATGGGCAGGGGGCTGCGGCGGCGCGCATCCTTTAGCGCGCGGTCAAAATCCTCCGGCGCGATGGGCAAGATGCCGGACAAACGGTTCAGCACATCCTCGACGTTGCCTGCATCATCGCGACTGATCACCACGCGGTAATTTTGTTCGTTGCCCGCAATCAGCTTGCCGTTGCGGTCCATGATCAAGCCGCGCGCAGGCGGGATCAGGCGAATGGAAATGCGGTTATCCTCGGCCAGTAGGCGAAATTCATCGGCTTGGTCGACCTGCATATGGCGCATCCGTGCGCCCAGCACGGCCACCACGGCCGCCATGGAACCCCCCAAAAGCAGGCCACGCCGGGTGATTTTACCAGCACTTTCTTCCGTGTCGCGGGCAGATCGTCTCATAGGCGTCTTCCCTTTGCGTCAAGTTCGCCGGGGGTGAGTTTGCGCAATTGCAAGGCCACCCGCAGCACCCACACCACCACAGGATACATCAAAATGGACCCGACCGTCTGCGCAAAAGCAAAGCCAAAGCCGGGCTGCGACATAAAGGCGATCGCAAAGGCCAAACGGTAGGCCAAAAGCATTGCAATCATCACCCCCGCGATCAAAATCCATTCGGCCACAAACCCCAATTCGCGCGTTAGGCTGGACCGGGCGCGCAGAAATTCGGTGGCCAAGATCACAATCGCAGCCCACAGGCCGGGGGGGCGCATCAAGATCATATCCTCGGCCAGCACGACCAGCGCAAGCAGCCCCATCGGCAAATGATCGGGGCGCTGCGTGACCCAAGCCAGCATCAAACACAGCATGATATCGGGGCCGGGCCAATCGCCCGCGACACTGCCCAGCGGCAACATGCGCACGAACAAAACGCCCAAAGCGATCAGCACAAACGCCGCGCGGTAGGCCCACAGGCTGTCGCCCCAACGTTCAAACATCTATTGGCTCACCGTGGCGGGGGCTTTGGTCTGGACCTGCGGGGCCTTGGCGGCCGGAATAGCAATCAGATTGCCCGCATCGGTGATCGGTTCCACAGCATGGCTGCGCAGCACGCGCAAAAATTCCAACCGCTCGTAATCGGCAGACAAGGCCACGCGCAACCGCCTGTCCGCGCCTTGCACCACACTGCCCACCAGCAGGCCCGCCGGAAACACACCGCCATCGCCTGACGTCACAACTTGGTCGCCGGGGCGCACGAGGTCTGGCTTTTCCAAAAATTCTAACGGCGGGCGGGCGGTGTTATCGCCCGATAACAGGCCGCGCTGGCCCGATGGTTGGGCGATCACCGGAATTCGGCTGTTGCTGTCGGTCAGCAAAATCACCCGCGCGGTGCGGTTCCCCACGCCCGAAATCCGACCCACAAGGCCAATGCCATCCATCGTGGCCCAGCCATCTTGCAAGCCATCGCGTGCGCCCACATTCAGCAACACCGATTGGCGAAACGGGCTGCCGCTGTCGGCCAAAACCACGCCCGTCACATGGGTCAGTTTGGGGTCCAGCCGCACTTGGTTCAAATCCATCAGCCGGGCATTTTTCTGCTCCAGTTGCAGCGCTGCCTCTTTCCAGGCCTTCATCTGCTGCAATTCGCGCCGCAGCTCTTGGTTTTGGTCATAAAGGTTGGCGTAGGATTGGAAACTTTCCACCATGTCGGCGGCTTTGGTCACGGGCACCAAGGCCCATTCAAAACTGGGCACCATCCGGTCCACCAACGCGGTGCGAAACCGTTCCACGCGCGGGCTGTCAATGCGCCACACCAAAAACAGCGACACCAGCGCAAACACCAGCAACCCCACCAAAATCCTGCGCAGCGGGCGGGTGTATTCGTCGGGGGATATGCGGTTCTTTGCCACCAAAGCCTCGCGTTAAACGCCGCCCTTAGCTGTCGTAATCAATGACATGGCGGAGCTGTTTTTCATATTCCAACGCCTTGCCCGTGCCAAGGGCCACGCAGTTCAACGATTCGTTAGCGACGGAGACGGAAAGCCCGGTTTGTTCGCGCAGCGCCAAATCCAGATCGCCCAACAGCGCACCGCCGCCAGTCAACATCACGCCCCGGTCCACAATATCGGCAGCAAGGTCGGGCGGTGTTGCTTCCAACGCTTGCATCACCGCGTCGCAAATTTGCTGCACGGGTTCGGCCAACGCCTCGGCCACTTGGGCTTGGTTGATCTCGGTTTCTTTTGGCACGCCGTTCAGCAAATCACGGCCACGAATGGTCATGGAACTGCCACGCCCATCATCGGGCATCCGTGCGGTGCCGATGCTGGTTTTGATGCGTTCGGCGGTGGATTCGCCGATCAGCAAGTTTTGGTGACGGCGCAAGTAGTTGATAATCGCTTCATCCATCCGGTCGCCGCCCACGCGCACGGAGCGTGCATAGACGATATCGCCCAGCGACAGCACGGCCACCTCGGTGGTGCCGCCGCCAATATCCACCACCATGTTACCGGTGGGGTCGGTGATCGGCATGCCCGCGCCAATCGCCGCTGCAATCGGTTCGGCAATCAGCCCCGCGCGGCGTGCGCCCGCCGACAAAACCGACTGACGGATTGCGCGCTTTTCCACCGGGGTCGCGCCATACGGCACGCAAACGATGATCTTCGGTTTCGAAAATGTGGTGCGTTTGTGAACTTTGCGGATGAAATGCTTGATCATTTCTTCGGCCGCTTCAAAATCTGCAATCACGCCGTCGCGCATCGGGCGGATAGCCTCGATGCTGCCCGGCGTGCGGCCCAGCATCAGCTTGGCATCCTCGCCCACGGCCAGCACGACCTTTTTGCCATCCTTGGTGTGATAGGCCACAACGGACGGTTCATTCAGCACAATGCCTTTGCCTCGGATGTAGACAAGCGTGTTCGCCGTGCCAAGGTCGATCGCCATATCGGACGAGAACAGACCCGAAAAAAACCACATGCTGAAGCCATCCTTGTAGGTTGCCGCAAAGCGCCCGCGACTCAGATATCTAAGGCAGGCGTGTTCTTGTAAGATATGGGGCGGATAAGGGAAAGGGTCACGGCACGCGTCATGCGTGCCTTCTCGCCCGTGGGGGCTGTCACTTGGGCGGCGTGACCCTGTGGATAGGTTCGATTTAGGATGGTATTTCGGGTATTGGTGGCAATTTCCCGCCACCAATGTTTGATAATCACAAATTCAGACCGCTCACGAAAAAATGCGATTAGCCTTGATCTTTGTAGCTGACACCTTTGGTATCATAGCCCATTTCGGCCTTTTCGCGCCGCACGATCAGCCGATTCAACGCGTTCACATAGGCCCGCACGGATGCGACGATGGTGTCGGTGTCTGCCGATTGGCCTGTGGCAATCGCACCATTTTCCTCCAGCCGGACAGAAACGGTGGCTTGCGCATCGGTGCCTTCAGTCACGGCTTGCACCTGATACAGCTGCAAACGCGCCTTGTGCGGATACAGCATTTTCACCGCATTAAACGCCGCATCCACCGGGCCATCGCCCGTGGCGTCAATCGAATGGTCCTTGCCTTCAATCGACAGGGTCAGCTCCGCCTCTTGTGGCCCATCGGTGCCGCAAACCACGCGCAGGCGTTTGACTTGCAAGGTGTCATGCGCGGTGTTTGTCGCGCTGTCTTGGACCAAGGCGATCAGATCGTCGTCGAACACCTCCTTCTTGCGGTCGGCCAGTGCCTTGAAGCGCACAAAGGCGTCGTTCAACTGGTTGTCGGCCAGATCAAACCCCAAATCCTTCATCTTGGCCCGCAACGCCGCGCGCCCGGAATGTTTGCCCAAAGGCAAGGATGTGCCCGACAAACCCACATCTTCAGGGCGCATCACCTCAAACGTCTCGCGGTTTTTCAACATACCATCTTGGTGGATGCCGCTTTCATGCGCAAAGGCGTTTTTGCCGACAATCGCTTTGTTAAACTGCACCGCAAAGCCGGAAACGGTGGCAACCCGGCGGCTGATCGCCATGATCTTGGTCGTGTCCACGCCAGTGCGGTAGGGCATAATGTCATTGCGCACGCGCAGGGCCATCACGACTTCCTCCAACGCGGTGTTGCCCGCGCGTTCGCCAAGGCCGTTGATCGTACATTCAATTTGGCGCGCGCCCGCCTCGACTGCCGCCAGCGAATTGGCGGTCGCCATGCCCAGATCATTGTGGCAATGGGTGGCGAAAATGATGTTGTCCGCGCCCGGCACGCGGTCCAACAACATGCGGATCAATGCTGCACTTTCGCGGGGCGCGGTGTATCCCACGGTGTCGGGGATGTTGATGGTGGTCGCCCCCGCCTTGATCGCGATTTCCACCACGCGGCACAAATAATCATGTTCGGTGCGGGTGGCATCCATTGGCGACCATTGCACATTGTCGCACAGATTGCGCGCATGGGTAACAGTTTCATGGATGCGCTCGGCCATCTGGTCCATATCCAAATTCGGAATGGCGCGGTGCAGCGGCGATGTGCCAATAAACGTGTGGATGCGGGGGAAACGCGCGTGTTTCACCGCATCCCAGCAGCGGTCAATATCCTTGAAATTGGCGCGTGCCAGCCCGCAAATTTGCGCAGTTTTCGCTTGGCGGGCAATTTCGGACACGGCCGCAAAGTCGCCCTCAGACGCGATGGGAAAGCCTGCCTCGATGATATCAACGCCCATTTCGTCCAGACTGGCGGCAATTTCCAGCTTTTCATCATGGGTCATGGTGGCACCGGGGCTTTGTTCGCCATCGCGCAAAGTGGTGTCAAAAATCAAGACACGGGGCTGCGTGCTTTTATCGGTCATCTGGATTCTCTCTGGTAAATTATCGGTTAGCGGCGGTTCAGGGCGCTGTTCACATCCGAGCGTTCGCACCCAAGGGCACGCTCAGATGAGGCTAAGAAGGAGGAGGGCACGGGGGGGGGGGGGGCTGATTGCGCCTGCGTCGATTGAAATGATCAAATCCTGTGCCATGAGGCGACTATAGCCAAGGATTTGCGAATGAAAACCCTAAAAATGCGGGGTTGTTTAGGGCGGGGGGGGCGCTATTTGTGACATGGAATAGGGGAGTGTTATGGCAAAATCTTTGGTGATCGGGGCGTCGGGCGGTATTGGGGCGGCATTAGTGGCGGCCCTTGGGGCGCAAGGCATTTCACGCAGCGCGAATGGTTTGGACGTGACGGATGAAGCCAGCATCAAGGCCGCACTGGCAGAATTGGAAGGGCCATTTGACACCGTGTTCATCGCCACAGGTGCGCTGGAAATTGGCCCGCACACCCCCGAAAAAGCCTTGCGCGCCGTAACGCCCGAGGGCTTGCGCGCCCAGTTTGACACCAACGCGCTTGGGCCCATTCTGCTGCTGAAACACCTTATTCCCCTGTTGCCCCGCGACACGCCTGCCCGCATTGGCATCTTGTCGGCGCGGGTCGGGTCGATTGGCGACAACGGTATGGGCGGCTGGTATTCCTACCGCACGGCCAAGGCCGCGCTGAACCAATTGGTGCATACGGCGGCGATTGAACTGGCGCGCACCCACAAACAGGCGGTGCTGGCGCTGCTGCACCCCGGCACGGTCGCGACCGATTTTACCGCCAAATATGTTGGCAACCATCCCACCGTACCACCAGAGGAGGCGGCGGCAAATTTGACCCGCGTTTTGGACGGCTTAACGCCAGCACAAACCGGCGGTTTTTATGATTTTGCGGGCAAAACCGTGCCATGGTAGGGCGGCTGATCCTGATCCTTGGGGATCAACTGTCGCTTGATATTGCAGCCCTCAAATCCGCCAACCCCGCGCACGATGTGGTGGTCATGGCCGAGGTGCGGGCCGAGGGCACTTATGCCCCGCATCATCCGCAAAAGATCGCGCTGGTGCTGACCGCGATGCGCAAATTTGCGGCAGAACTGGGCGCAAAGGGCTGGCAGGTCGCCTATACCCGGCTGGATGACGCGGACAATTCCCACTCCATCAGTGGCGAGTTATTGCGCCGCGCGGCGGAATTTTCGCGCACCCATGTCACCGCCACCCGCCCCGGCGAATGGAGGTTGATCGCCGCGTTGCAAGACGTGCCATTGGACGTGACCATCCTGGAAGACGACCGTTTCATCGCCAGCCACGCCGATTTCGACACATGGGCGGACGGGCGCAAACAGTTGCGGATGGAATGGTTTTACCGCGACATGCGGCGCAAAACCGGGTTGTTGATGGACGGCGACCAGCCCACAGGCGGCCAGTGGAATTTTGACCACGACAACCGCAAACGCGCCGCCCAAGATATGCTGCGCCCGCAGGCGTTGCGGTTTGAACTGGACCAAGTGACTGACGAAGTGCTGGCCTTGGTGGAAACCGAATTTCCCGACCATTTTGGCCGCTTGCGCCCGTTTCATTGGGCGACCGACCGGGCAGGGGCCTTACAAGCCTTGCACCACTTCATCACCCACAGCTTGCCGCGATTTGGCGATGAACAAGACGCCATGCTGATGGACGCGCCGTTCATTTCCCATTCGCTGCTGTCGCCTTACCTAAACATCGGCCTGCTCTCGCCGCTGGAGGTGTGCCAAGCCGCCGCCACCGCGCATCAAAAAGGCAAAGCGCCCTTGAACGCGGTCGAAGGGTTCATTCGCCAGATCATCGGCTGGCGCGAATTTGTGCGCGGCATCTATTTCCATCAGGGGCCGGATTACACGTCCCGCAATGCGCTGGGCCACAGCCGCGCGCTGCCGCCGCTGTATTGGGGCGGCAAAACCCGCATGACCTGCCTGTCGCAATCGGTGGCGCAAACCCGCGACCACGCCTATGCGCACCACATCCAACGCTTGATGGTTACGGGCACCTTTGGCCTGCTGGCGGGCATTGACCCGGCGCATCTGCACGAATGGTATCTGGCCGTCTATATTGATGCGTTTGAATGGGTGGAGGCGCCGAACACCTTGGGGATGAGCCAGTTTGCCGATGGGGGCCTGCTTGCGTCCAAACCCTACGCGGCGTCGGGGGCTTATATCAACCGCATGTCGGATTATTGCGGCAGCTGCGCCTATAAGGTGGCGGAAAAAACCGGGCCGGATGCCTGCCCGTTCAACTCGCTGTTTTGGGATTTCGTGCAGCGCCACCGCGATGTGTTGGCGAAAAACCCGCGCATGGGCCAAATGGTGCGCACATGGGATAAAATGACCCCTGCGCACCAAGCGCAAGTTTTGGAAACATCGACCGATATTCTGGCGCGGTTGGACGCGGGCAAGGTGGTGTAATTCAGGGGGCGGCGGGGGCTGCCCCTTCTGGCACCGCCGCCTCGGGCAGCACCGCCTCGGGCACCTCAGGGTCGGGCACCACCTCCGCTGGTGGTGGCCCAGTCAAAATCCCATTGGTCCATTCGCCCGCCGTTTCTTGCCCCGCCTTATAGCGCAAAACCCCTTGGCCTTGCCGTTTTCCCGCCACAAATTGCCCGGTATAAGTGTCGCCATTGGCATAGGTGGCAACACCTTGCCCGTCAATCACGCCAGCCTTCCAATCGCCGGTATAGCGAAAACCGTCCGGCATCACCAATTCGCCCGTGCCGTGGCGCGCGCCCGCCACAAACCCGCCTTTGTACACGCTGCCATCGGCATAGGTGGCGACGCCTTCCCCTTGGCGCTGCCCGCCAACCCAAGCGCCTTCATACCGATACCCGTCGGGATAGGTCATCACGCCTGCACCTTGATACTGCGCCTCAACAAACGCGCCTTCATACACTTGCCCATTGGCATAGGTGGCCCGGCCTGTGCCGTGGATCACGCCTGCGCGCCATGCCCCGTCATAACTGGCCCCATCTGGATAGGTGATGACGCCCGCGCCATGGGGTTTGTCCTGCAAAAATGCGCCGGTATAAATGGCCCCATTGGGATAGGTGACGGTCCCCACCCCTTCAATCCGCCCTTCCACCCAATCGCCATTATAAACATAGCTTTCTGGCCCGCGAAACACGCCCTTGCCGTGGCGGCGGTCGGCCAAAAACGCCCCTTCATACAGATCGCCATTGGCATAGGTCACGCGGCCCAAGCCCACCCGCGCGCCCCCGTCAAACGTGCCGGTGTACACATCGCCATTGGCCTGCGTCAGCGTGCCGGTCCCGTTGATCTGCCCATCCTCCCATGCACCGTCATAGATCAAACCATCAGGCATCGTCAGCCGGCCCATGCCCACCCGCGCGCCCGCAATCAAATCACCTTCATACATCGACCCATCGGCAAAGGTGATGCGCCCCTTGCCCTGCTTTTCCTCTGCGACCCAATCCCCGTCATAGATATATCCGGTGGGGTCGCGCAAAACGCCTTTGCCGGTGCGCACCGCGTTCACAAACGCGCCCGTGTACACTGACCCGTCGGGATAGGTCGCCACCCCTTGCCCGGTCATCTGGCCCGCCGCCCAATCGCCATCATAACTGCCACCATCGGGATAGGTGATCTTGCCGCGCCCTTCGGGCTTGCCAGCCAAAAACATACCTTCATAGAGCGACCCATTGGGGAATCGCGCCACGCCTGCGCCGCGAATTTCCCCGTCCACCCACGCCCCGGTATAAGTGTATCCATTGGGCAAGGTATACGTCCCGGTGCCATGCTGCCGCCCATCCTTGAACGTGCCTTCATAAACAGACCCATCATCGTATTGCTTGGCGATCACGCCATCTTGGGCAAAGGCGGGTGGGACCGCGCATATTGCCACAGCCAAAATCACAGTTTTGGTCCATCCGCTTTTCGTCTGTGCCAATTCCCTGATCCTTTTGCAGCCATTCCCAAATCTTACCTCTCCACCTTGGTCGTGACAAGTTTGCAAAGCGCCGCTGCGCGTCCGGTCGGCGGTGGGCGGCCCTTTCCCTCGCGCGCCAGTCTGCTACATCTGACCGGGTAACAGACAAGGACCCAGCTTATGGCCACCCGATTTCGCCTGACTTTGGCACAGCTGAACCCGACCGTCGGGGCGATTGCCGCCAATGGCGATTTGGCGCGGGACGCGTGGAAAACCGCAAAGGCGGCAGGGGCTGATATGGTCGCGCTGACCGAGATGTTTATCACGGGGTATCAGATCCAAGACCTTGTGCAGCGCCCCCGGTTTATCGAGGATGCGATCGCCGCGATTGATGCGCTGGCTGTGGATTGCGCCGATGGTCCTGCGATGGGTATCGGTGGCCCGCTGTTCAAAGCGGGGCGTTTGTACAACGCCTATTTCATCCTGCAAGGCGGGCAGATCACCGCGACCGTGCTGAAACATCACCTGCCAAATGACAGTGTTTTTGATGAAAAACGTCTGTATTCCTCGGCCGAGGTGACAGGCCCCTACCGCGTCGGCCCCCTGCGCATCGGCTCGCCGATATGTGAGGACAGCTGGCACACGGACGTATCCGAAACACTGGCCGAGACGGGCGCCGAGATTTTGCTGGTCCCCAACGGATCGCCCTATCACCGCGAGAAACTGGCGGTACGCCAGAATATCATGGTCGCGCGGGTGGTCGAAACCGGGCTGCCGCTGGTCTACCTGAACATGGTCGGCGGCCAGGATGACCAAGTGTTTGATGGCGCGTCTTTTGTGCTGAACCCCGGCGGCGCGCTGGCCGCGCAGATGCCCGCGTTCGAAACTGCGATCACCCATGTCGACTTTGTGCAAACCCCTGACGGTTGGCGCGCGGACCCCGGCATGATGGTAAAACAGCCCGATACATGGCAGGCGGATTATCACGCAATGGTTTTGTCCTTGCGCGACTATCTGGGCAAAACCGGGTTCAAGCGGGTGCTGTTGGGCATGTCGGGCGGCATTGATTCGGCGCTGGTCGCCACCATTGCCGCCGATGCGATTGGCCCTGAAAACGTCCGCTGCGTCATGCTGCCGTCCGAATACACCAGCCCGCACAGCCTAGAGGATGCAAAGGACTGCGCCACCCGCCTTGGCACCGCCTATGATTTCGTGTCCATCGCTGCGGGCCGTGCGGCGATCACCGACACGCTGGCCCCGCTGTTTGACGGGCTGGCGGCGGATATCACCGAGGAGAATATCCAGTCGCGCCTACGCGGTATTCTCCTCATGGCGATGTCGAATAAATTTGGCGCGATGCTGCTGACCACGGGCAATAAATCCGAAGTGGCGGTGGGATATTGCACGATTTATGGCGATATGGCGGGCGGCTATAACCCGATCAAGGACCTGTATAAAACCCGCGTGTTTGAAACCTGCCGCTGGCGCAATGCCAATCATTTTGACTGGATGATGGGCGTGGCGGGCCAGGTTATCCCTCCCCGCATCATCGACAAACCCCCATCGGCTGAGCTGCGCCCCGACCAAAAGGATGAGGACAGCCTGCCGTCATACCCCGTCCTTGATGCGATACTCGAAGGGTTGGTGGACAATGATGTGGCGATTGAGGATCTGGTCGCCGCAGGGTTCGCGCGCGCCGATGTGGAACAGGTGGAACGGCTGATTTATCTGTCGGAATACAAGCGCTTTCAATCTGCCCCCGGCACGCGCCTGACGCGCCGCGCGTTCTGGCTGGACCGTCGGTATCCGATGGTCAACCGCTGGCGCGACCGGGAATAAGGGCCCGCGCCAGTTTCCCGGCGCGGGCCAAACATCAGCCCATCATCATCTGATAGCTGGCAGGCACATATTGGAACCCGTCACCGCGCGTGTCCACATATCCCAAAGCGGGAAAGGGCATGTGATAGCCGATAAAGGGCACACGGTCGGCGGCCAGCATCCCCAAAACACGACGGCGGGTGGCGGCAGCGGCGGTTTTGTCCATGTCAAACTTCACCTCCCAATCGGGATGCGCCAGCGACCAGACATAGTGGTTGGCAAGGTCGGCCACCAGCATCAACTGCGCGCCGTCGCTTTCCAGCATATAGCCCATGTGGCCGGGGGTGTGGCCCGCAGCATCCATCGCGGTGATGCCGGATGTGACCGCGCCACCATCTTCCAAAAACGTGATTTGGTCATTCAAAGGCCGCACGTTTTTGTCAAACCCTTCGTTGGCCGCAGCCATCCAGTGGTTATGTTCCACACTGCCCGTGATATATTTGGCGTTGGCGAAAGTTGGCCCCGCCTCACCCATCAAACCACCGATATGGTCGCCATGCATGTGGGTCAGCACCACCGTGTCGATCTGGTCGGGGGTGTATCCGGCAGCGGCCAGCGCGCCTGTGATGCCGTCGGCGTTCAGGCCAGTGTCGAACAAAACCAGCTCGGACCCGGTGTTGACGACCGTGGGGGTAAAGAAAAACTGCGCTTTGTCGGTGGGCAAAAATGCGGCCTTTGATACTTCGGCAAATTCGGCGGGGTCGGCGTTCAACCCGAAAATCTCGGTCGGGTTTTCGACGGTGCGGGTGCCGGCCAACAGGGCTGTCACTTCAAATCCGCCCAGTTTGAAACGGTTGAATTGGGCCATGGATGCGCCTTTCATGTCTGCGGCGGCGTGAGCCATCCCCGCCAATCCGGGGGCAAAAGGCAAGGCTGCGGCGGCCATCAGCGCGTGGCGGCGGGACAGATAGGGTGTTTTCATGCGCGGCGTCTCCTGTTCCATGTACTTGCGATGTAGGGCAGGTGCTGTCTGCGGCCAACCCACCGCAGTAAATCGTCCGGGTTTGCGGCGCAAATGGAAAGTCACGTCTGCGTCAGGGCGGGGCCTTTGCCCCCGATATGGACAAACCCGCCCCCATGTGACAGATCATCAGCGTCCAAAGGAGCCTGATATGACAACCCGCCCGACCGTGACCCGTTTCGCCCCATCCCCCACCGGATATATCCATGTGGGCAATCTGCGCACCGCTTTGATGAACTGGATGATCGCCCGCAAATCGGGGGGTACGTTCATTTTGCGGCTGGATGATACCGATCAAGAACGGTCCAAACAGGAATATGCGGACGGGTTGATGGAAGATCTGGAATGGCTGGGCCTGACCTGGGACCGGGTGGAAAAGCAGTCCTTGCGGATGGACCGTTACCGCGAGGCGGCGGAAGAGTTGAAAGCCGCGGGTCGGTTTTATGAGTGTTTTGAGAGCCCGACCGATCTGGACCTGAAGCGCAAGAAATTGCTGAACATGGGCAAGCCTCCGGTTTATGACCGCACATCTTTGCGGCTGTCGGAGGCCGAAAAGGACCGGCTGCGCGCCGACAGCCCCGGTTATTGGCGGTTCAAGCTGGATTTGGAACGGATTGAATGGCCGGACGGCATTATCGGCGATGTGTCGATTGATGCGGCATCCGTTTCGGACCCGGTGTTGATCCGGGGTGATGGGCAGGTTTTGTAC
Source organism: Pseudorhodobacter antarcticus (assembly GCF_900110135.1). Taxonomy (GTDB): domain Bacteria; phylum Pseudomonadota; class Alphaproteobacteria; order Rhodobacterales; family Rhodobacteraceae; genus Pseudorhodobacter; species Pseudorhodobacter antarcticus. The sequence goes on from NZ_FOCO01000002.1 coordinate 137,547, forward strand.
ACCTTTGCCTCGTCGGTTGATGACATTGATATGGGTGTGACCTTTATTGTGCGGGGCGCGGACCACGTGACCAACACGGCGACCCAAATTCAGATCATGCAGGCAATGGGGGGCACGCCGCCGAATTTCGCCCACCATTCGTTGCTGACCGGCCCGTTGGGCGAGGCGCTGTCGAAACGGCTGGGCACGCTGAGTTTGCGGGATTTGCGCGCGCAGGGGGTGGAGCCGCTGGCGCTGCTGTCGCTGATGGCGCGCTTGGGGTCATCCAAACCGGTGGAGCTGGCGGGCAGCCATCAGGAATTGATGGACGGGTTTGATATTGGCAGCTTTGGGGCGGCACCGACGAAATTCAATTCCGACGATCTGTTTCCGCTGACCCGCGCCCATGTTCAAGGTTTGCCTTTGGATGCGGTGGCGGCGCGGATTGCAGCGCTGGGCGTGCCCGACGCATTGGCAGACGGGTTTTGGCGCGTGGCCAAGGGAAACATCACCGTGCTGGCCGATTTGGACGGCTGGTGGGCGCTTTTCCGCGACGGGGCGGAGCCGTTGATCGACGAGGACGACCGCGAATTTGTGGCCCAAGCTGTGGCGATGCTGCCCGAGGGGCCGTTTGGCCCCGAGACGTGGAAAGACTGGACCGCGGCCGTAAAAGAGGCCACGGGGCGCAAAGGAAAAGCGCTGTTTATGCCGCTGCGAAAGGCGCTGACGGGGCAGGAACATGGGCCGGAAATGGGCGATGTGATGCCGTTGTTGCAGGTTGTGCGCGCGCGGGGTTGAAGTTTTGGGCGCGATAATGCGAAAGTATCGCGCGCGATGCGCTGGCTAAGGCACTGATTTAGAACGATATCTGAATTTTTGTTTACCAAATATTAAGGTTTGAACCGCGCAGATCGCAGGGCGATTTTGCGCGGGTCAACAGCTGCGCTGCGCCTTATTCTGTGACCCATTCGGGGTGGCCGATGCCCTGCAATGTTGTATGGATAAGGTCGTGATGTTTGGGGTCAAACCGATCGATGATCGACGACCCGTGCAGCTTTTCCTTTTGCGGGACCAAGGGCATATCTGCCATTCCCAAGAAATTCAGCACGGTCGAAAAACCGCCCGCCTTGATTTCATCATAAGTGCTGTGCAGCACAGCGCCTTTGGTGTTGGCGCGGTATTGCGCGAACATGTCGTTGTGCTGTTTCAAATAGGCGGCAAAGGTTTTGGCGTTGAAATCAATCAAACTGTCGAGTTTTTCCGACCGTTTTCCCCCCGGTTTGAGGTTGTAAATCTCGGTTTCCTTGACCAACCGGCTGGAGGAAAACCGCGCCAGCACGTTGGTGCGTTCGTAGATGATTTTTGCAACCGATGTGTCGGCCATCAATTGATCGGCAATCGCGGGCGCTTGGTTGTGCCAGATTTTGAAACCGACGGATTTCACCTCGGGGTGGTCATAAAACCATGTCACATAGGCTTGGGGGTCGGTGTCGCGCAGGGCGACGGCGGCGGCAAGATCCAGTCCGCGCATGTCGCCTTTTAGATGCGAATGGGGTGTGGGGTGAAAGGGTTCACCGTGGCACAAAATATCGGGGTGGCTGTTCAGCGTTTCGGACAAAAGCGAGGTGCCGGAGCGCGAGCCGCTGAGGATAATAAAGCGGGCGGGGGCGGTGGGGTGCGGGCCGACGGTAGAAGCGTTTATTTGTCAAAATCTCAACATATATTTTGGGTGAATATTGTTCGGGAAATGGAGCCGAAAAGCGATGATTTCATCAAGATTTTTTGGCGTTTAGCCCTAGAGGGTGCTGCCCGCCCTGTCAAGGCGCCCGCCAGATTGGGGGCGGATTTGGGGCAGATTGGCGGCGGCCTTTACGTCAGTATCAAGGCGGTAAGGGTTGCGCGGTTGCGCGTGATGTCGGCCAGTGTGTGGGGGTCGAGAGCGGCAAAAAACGCCTCTTGGGCTGCGGCCAGTGGCGCGCGCAACCCGCAGGCGGGCAGGATACGGCAGGAGGTGTTTGCGCCGAAACATTCGGCGACCGGGTCATCGCGCATCATGGCGCGCACCACGGCCCCGGTGCTGATTTGGTCGGCGGGGCGGGCCAGCACCATGCCGCCGTTGCGGCCGCGTTCGGACAGCACAAACCCATCGCGGGCCAATTGGGTGGCGACCTTGGACAGATGGTTTTCGGACAGCCCGTAAAGCCCCGCGATTTCAGACGTGGGCACACGGGCAGGCGCACGCACCGCAAGGGTCATGAGGATGCGCAGGGCGTAATCGGTGAATTTGTCTAACTGCATGAGCAGATAATTAGCATTTACAATGCGCAATTAAAATGGCTATTTAATAGGTATTGAAAATGCAGATTAAGGGGGCAAAGATGACATTGGCAGATATGATTTTATGGCCGGGCACCAAAGTATGCGAACGGCTGGGCGTTGACCCGACGGGCGATGCGGTGTTGATCCGATGGTTGATCAACACGCTGGTGTATCTGACCGTCAGCCTGATTATTGTTTGGATTGTGGTGGTTTGACGGGGTTTTGCGCGCGGGGATTAACCCCGCGCCGTCCGCAAACCTGCATCCACCACTGCCAATTCTGCATCCGATAGGCGCTGCGCACGCGGGTATTGCGGGGCTGCGCGGTCATCCAATATGGGCGCGTTCCAGCCTGTGGTGGTGGAAAAGAAATGGCTGGTGCCTTGGTGGCCATATTCAATCAAAAACCCTTGTATCACCGCGTCCAGATAGCTGAGCAGGATGGGTGCGTGGTCGCTGGGCGGGTTGCCGCCCGGGACAGCGTAAACTTGGATAGGATGCGGGTGATCGCCGACCATCGCGTGATCGGGGCTGCGGGTGTAGCCTTGTTCGCGAAGATCGAGGGCGGACCAATCGCCGCCCGGCACCTCGGCCACCAAACCCATAATGGTGCAGGTGGGGTCGGGGATGACGGATAAAAAGCTGCGTGTCAGGTCCGGGGTGTGGACCCAAGCGCGCCGCCAGCCGCGCAAAGTGGCGGGCCGGGCGTTGGGATAGCTGTGCGTGGCGCGGTTGACGAGCGAGCCGTAGCCGAAAAAATGGTGGGTCATGTCGGTTTCCTGTGGCGATGGGTCGGTTTCGTTTTGGGGCTTGCGCAGGCGGGCTGCGCCGGGCTAGGTTTTGCCCCATCAGGATCGGGAGAATCCGGTCGGGGCGCAAGCCCTTGTTTTCTGGTGCCGAAGGAGCAACCGCCCCGGTAAACTCTCAGGCAAAAGGACCGGTTCTGGTGGTGGACTCTGGAGAGTGGCTTTCCCGCGTTTGGGGTGGCCCGCCGAAGGGATAACGATCTCAGGCGCCCTGTTGCAGGGTAAGGACAGAGGGGGCATTTTGCAGATGGGGTTGGCCTGTCTGCGGGGTGCCGGGGTTTTTCCGGCGTGAAAGGGGGCGTTATGGCCGATCTGAAGCGGACCGGGTTGTTTGATTTACATGTGGATTTGGGTGCCAAGATGGTGCCGTTTGCGGGGTACGAGATGCCCGTGCAATACCCCATGGGCGTGATGGGCGAGCATTTGCATTGCCGCGCGCAGGCCGGGTTGTTTGACGTAAGCCATATGGGGCGACTGGTTTTGCGCCCGCTTGGTGACATGGCGGCGTTGGAGGCGGGGCTGGAGGCGATGATGCCTGTGGCCGTGGCGGGGCTGGCCGAAGGGCGGCAGCGGTACGGGTTGCTGACCAACGCGCAAGGCGGAATTATTGATGATTTGATGTTTGCCAACCGGGGCGATCATATTTTTATGGTGGTCAATGCGGGCTGCAAAGCGGGCGATATTGCGCATTTGCGGGTTGGTTTGGCGGGGATTGCGGAGGTGATTGAGGTCGCGGACCGCTGCCTGATCGCGCTGCAAGGCCCGCAGGCGGAGGAGGCGATATCGGGGATGATCCAAGCCGTGATGGGGATGCGGTTCATGGATGTGATCACCGCCCATTCGGTGTTTGGCGAATTGTGGATTTCGCGGTCGGGATACACCGGCGAGGATGGGTTTGAGATTTCGGTGCCCAATGGCGGGGCGGCGGGCCTTGCGCGCGCGCTGTTGGCGCATCCGGCAGTGGCCCCGATTGGCCTTGGTGCGCGCGACAGCCTGCGGCTGGAGGCGGGGCTGTGCCTATATGGTCATGACATGGACGAGGGTGTGACACCCGTAGAGGCGGGGCTGGTTTGGGCGATTTCCAAGTCGCGGCGCGGGGGGGGATTCCCCGGTGATGCGGTGATTTTGGCGCAGCTGGCGGACGGGCCTGCGCGGGTGCGGGTGGGTTTGCGCCCCGAGGGGCGTGCGCCGATGCGCGAAGGGGTTGAGATTTTTGACCGTTTGGAGGGGGGGCAGGCTGTTGGCCGCGTCACTTCGGGCGGGTTTGGGCCGTCGGTGGAAGCGCCGATTGCCATGGGGTTTGTGCCTGCCGCGCAATCGGCCGTGGGCACGCAATTGTGGGGTGAGGTGCGGGGCAAACGCTTGCCCGTCGCGATCGCCGCTTTGCCGTTTCAACCAACCACTTACAAGCGCTGAGGCCAGCGTTTTACCATAAGGACCAAGCACATGATGAAATTTACCGAAGATCACGAATGGCTGCGGGTGGAGGGCGATCTGGTGGTCGTGGGCATCACCGAACATGCCGCCACGCAATTGGGCGATGTGGTGTTTGTGGAGCTGCCAGAGGTGGAAACCATGGTCGCCACCGGGGATGAGGTGGTGGTGATTGAAAGCGTCAAGGCGGCGTCTGACATTCTGGCCCCGGTCGATGGTGAGATTGTGGAGGTCAATGACGCGCTGACCGACAAACCCGGTTTGGTGAATGATGACCCGCTGGGCGATGCGTGGTTTTTCAAGCTGAAGATTGATGACATGGGCGTGCTGGACGCGTTCATGTCCGAAGATGAATACGCCGATTTTATTGGCTGATACCCGCCCCTTTCGCCACGGCGGGGGGGCACCAAAACCGCGCTTTTTGGGGATGACCATGACCTATACGCCTGTTGACTATGACACCTATGATTTCGCCAACCGCCGCCATATCGGCCCATCGCCCGAGGAAATGGCCGCGATGTTGCGCGCGGTTGGGGCCGCCAGTCTGGATGCGCTGATGGATGAAACCATCCCGGCGTCGATCCAACAAAAGACGCCGCTGGGCTGGCCCGCATTGACCGAGCATGAGTTTTTGGCCAAAATGCGCGATGTGGCGGGGATGAACAAGGTGATGACCAGCTTGATTGGTCAAGGCTATTACGGCACCAACACGCCGCCTGCGATTCAGCGCAACATCCTTGAAAACCCCGCGTGGTACACGGCCTATACCCCCTATCAGCCCGAAATTGCCCAAGGGCGGTTGGAGGCGTTGCTGAATTACCAGACCATGGTGGCGGATTTGACGGGCCTGCCTGTGGCCAATGCGAGTTTGTTGGATGAGGCGACGGCGGCAGCGGAGGCCATGACCATGGCCGAACGCAGCGCGAAATCCAAAGCGCGCGGGTTTTTTGTGGACCGCAACTGCCATCCGCAAACGATTGCGGTGATCAAAACCCGCGCCGCCCCCTTGGGGATTGAGGTGCATGTGGGCGACCCGGCGGCGATGGATGCGAGCGCTGTGTTTGGTGGGATTTTTCAATATCCCGGCACGTACGGCCATGTGACCGATTACACCGACCAGATCGAGGCCTTGCACGCCTTCAAGGCGATTGCGGTGGTGGCGACAGATTTATTGGCGCTGACCATGATCAAGGAACCCGGTGCGATGGGGGCCGATATTGCGGTGGGGTCCAGCCAGCGCTTTGGGGTGCCGCTGGGGTACGGCGGGCCACATGCGGCGTTTATGGCGTGTAAGGATGAGTTGAAACGCGCGATGCCGGGGCGGATTGTGGGCGTGTCGATCGACAGCCACGGCAACATGGCGTACCGGTTGAGCTTGCAAACCCGCGAACAGCATATTCGCCGCGAAAAGGCCACGTCAAACGTGTGTACGGCGCAGGCGCTGCTGGCGGTGATGGCGTCATTTTATGCAGTGTTTCATGGGCCAAAGGGCCTGCGCGCGATTGCCGAACGCGTGCATTTTGCCACCGTGCGTTTGGGCCGGGCGCTGCGGGCGGCGGGGGCCAAAGTTTCCCCCGATGCGTTTTTTGACACCATCACGGTGGAGGTGGGGGTGGGCCAAGCCGGTATCCTTGCCGCTGCGCGCCATGAAGGGTTAAATTTCCGCAAGATCGGGCATGACCGCGTGGGGATTTCGCTGGACGAGACCACGGATGAGCGCGTGTTGATGCGGGTCTTGCGCGCCTTTGGGATTGACGGCGTGGCCCCGCACCGCGCGGAACTGGGGTTCCCTGAAGCGATGGTGCGGACCAGCGATTACCTGACCCATCCGGTCTTTCATATGAACCGGGCGGAATCGGAAATGATGCGCTATATGCGCCGATTGTCGGACCGTGATTTGGCGCTGGACCGCGCGATGATCCCGCTGGGGTCATGCACGATGAAGCTGAACGCGGCGGCGGAAATGATGCCGATCACTTGGCCGGAATTTGGGTCGTTGCACCCGTTTGTGCCGGTTGATCAAGCGCAGGGATATGCGTATGCGATTTCGGATTTGTCGGAAAAGTTGTGTGAGATTACGGGTTATGATGCCATGAGCATGCAGCCCAATTCCGGCGCGCAGGGCGAATATGCAGGGCTGCTGACGATTGCCGCCTATCACCGCGCGAATGGCGGGGCGGCGCGTGATGTTTGCCTGATCCCCACATCGGCGCATGGCACCAACCCGGCATCGGCGCAAATGGCGGGGATGAAGGTGGTTGTGGTGAAATCTGCGCCGAATGGCGATGTGGATTTGGATGATTTTCGCGAAAAAGCGGCGGCGGCGGGCGACCGGTTGGCTGCCTGCATGATCACCTATCCATCGACCCACGGCGTGTTTGAAGAAACCGTGCGCGAGGTGTGCCAGATTACGCATGACCACGGCGGGCAGGTTTATATTGACGGCGCGAACATGAATGCGCTGGTGGGCTTGGTGAAACCCGGCAAAATTGGCGGCGATGTGAGCCATTTGAACCTGCACAAAACCTTTGCCATTCCGCATGGCGGCGGTGGGCCGGGGATGGGGCCAATCGGGGTTGGCGCGCATTTGGCCCCCTATTTGCCGGGCCACCCAGAACAGACCGGGCTGGAGGAGGGGCCGGTTTCAGCGACACCTTATGGGTCGGCGTCTATCTTGCTGATTTCATGGGCTTATTGTTTGATGATGGGCGGGGAGGGGTTGACGCAAGCCACCCGCGTGGCGATTTTGAACGCCAATTATATCGCAGCTAGGCTGAACGGGGCCTATCCGATTTTGTTTATGGGCAACAAAGGCCGCGTGGCGCATGAATGTATTTTGGACACCCGCCCCTTTGCCGATGTGGGCGTGACGGTGGATGACATTGCCAAGCGGTTGATTGACAATGGGTTTCACGCGCCAACGATGTCTTGGCCCGTCACGGGAACCTTGATGGTGGAGCCGACCGAGAGTGAGACGAAAGCGGAGATTGACCGCTTTATCACCGCCCTTTTGGCCATCCGTGAGGAGATTAGGGCGGTGGAGGATGGCGAGATTTCGGCGGAGGACAGCCCGCTGCGCCATGCGCCCCACACGGTCAATGATCTCGTGGCCGAATGGGACCGCAAATACAGCCGCGAACAGGCCTGTTTCCCGCCCGGCGCGTTCCGGGTGGACAAATACTGGCCGCCTGTGGGCCGCGTTGACAACGTGCATGGCGACCGCAATTTGATTTGCACTTGCCCGCCGCTCTCCGATTACGCGGAGGCTGCCGAGTAATGGCGGACGGCGTCACGCTCGCCTGCATGACCTGCGGGCAGATGAACCGGGTGCCCGCTGCAAAACTGGCGGCGGGGCCGAAATGCGGGTCTTGTGGTGATGCGCTGGTCACGGGCCGGGTGGCGGAAATGGATGTGGCCGCCCATGACAAGGCCACGCGGGGCGATGCGCTGCCGCTGGTGGTGGATTATTGGGCGCCGTGGTGCGGGCCGTGCCGCATGATGGCCCCGGAATTTGCCAAAGCGGCCAAAGGGTTGGAGGGGCTTGCTCGCTTTGCTAAGATCAACACCCAAGACCATCCGAAAGTGGCGGACCGGTTGCGCATCCAAGGGATTCCCCTGTTGATTTTGTGGAAAAATGGGCGCGAAGTGGCGCGGCTGGCAGGCATGCGCCCGGCGGCGGACATTACGGAATTTGTGCGGACCAAAGGCGGGGTAAGCGGTGGAGTTTGATTTTGACGCGATCACGCCAGCGGTCGGGTACAAGCTGCTGACATCGACCATCCTGCCGCGCCCGATTGCCTGGGTGACCAGCGTGGGGGCGGATGGTGTGGTGAACGCGGCCCCGTTTAGCTTTTTCAACGCGATGGGGGCGAACCCGCCGACAGTGGCGCTGGGCATGGTGCGTGACGGGGTGCGGGGCTGGAAAGATACGCCGCGCAATATCCTTGATTCAAGCGAGTTTGTGGTGAATTTGGTGCCCGAAAACATGGCTGGCGCGATGAACGCCACGGCGATGGCGCTGCCTGCGGGGGAAAGTGAGATTGACGTGGCGGGGTTGCAGGTTTTGGCGTCCACCCGCATCGCGCCGCCGCGGATTGCGGGGGTGCCAGTGGCGTTTGAATGTCGGGCGATTTCAAGCGTGGTGACGGGGCCGATGCAGGTGGTGGTGATTGGGCGTGTTTTGGCGGCGCATATCGATGATGCGGTGATTTTGGATGCGGAGCGCGGCTATATCGACAGCCCGGCGCTGGGGTTGATTGCGCGGATGCATGGCGCGGGCTGGTATGCGCGCACCAGTGATTTGTTTCAGTTGGAGCGGCCTTGATGCGTTTGCTTTTTGCGATTGGCGTTGTGGGGTTGGTCGCAGGTGGTGCTGTGGCGCAAGACCGCGCGGGCGTGAATTTGGGTGCGGGCGTGGCGGTGCCGAAGGGTGTGGCGCAGCTTGATATGGCGCAGCGGTTATTTGCGCTGGCGGTGGTGCAAAAGGATGCGGTGCTGGCAGTTGCGGCGGCACGGTTGGTGGCGGGGGTGCAGATTTCGGGGGCCCAAACCCCGGAGCCTGCGATTGGGCCCGATCTGGGCGCGATGCTGGACACCGCGCGCGGGTTTGCCGGGGATGATGAAGGGATGCTGGGCGTGATTGACGGGGTCGCGGCAGCGGGTGCCTGGGGGCAGATTTCGGGGGCAGTGCGGCAAGCGGCGCTGGCAGAGGCGGGGGCTGCGGCGGTTTTCACGCAGCCGTTTTTTGGCGATGCAACCGCCGAGGTTGGGCTGTGGGGCGATGGTTTGGCCCCACTGGCCGTTGATATTACGGATGAAAATGGCAACGTGGTGCCGTGCCCCGTGCGCGCGGGGGCGGCGTTTTATTGCGCTTTTGTGCCATTGTGGAACGGTAATTTCACCGTGACAGTGACCAACGCGGGCACCGCCACGGCGCAATACGCGCTGATCACCAACTGATTATGTGTTGAATTTACCGCGCAGGGCATCGGCAAAAGGGTTGGCCGAAGGTGTGGCTTTGGGGGCGGCCTGCATTTGCGCGGGTTTTGGCGGGGATTTAGGCGCGGGGCCACGGGTATCGCGCCGTTCAGCCGCGTTTTCGCGCGCTTCTCCGCTGTCTTTTTTCATGGTCAGGGCGATGCGTTTGCGGGGCGCGTCCACTTCGACCACCCGCACCTTGACCACATCGCCAGCCTTCACCACCTCATGCGGGTCGCTGACGAATTTATCGGCCAATTGGCTGACATGGACCAAACCATCTTGATGCACGCCGATGTCCACAAACGCGCCAAACGCGGCCACGTTGGTCACAGTGCCTTCCAACATCATGCCGGGTTTGAGGTCTTTGATATCATCAACCCCATCGGCAAAAGTGGCGGTTTTGAATTCTGGGCGGGGGTCGCGGCCCGGTTTTTCCAATTCCAAAAGAATGTCTTTGATGGTGGGCAGGCCAAAGCGGGCATCGAAAAATTGCTGGGGGTCAAGGGCCGCGAGTTTTGGCGAGCCCATCACCTCGCGCAGGTCACGGCCGCAAGCGGCGACTATTTTTCGTGCGATATCATAGGCTTCGGGGTGGACGGAGGATGCATCCAGCGGTTCCGCGCCGCCTGTGATGCGCAAAAACCCTGCGGCCTGTTCAAACACTTTGGGGCCAAGCCGCGCCACTTTCAGCAGGTCACGGCGTTTGGCAAAGGGGCCGTTGGCATCGCGGTGGGCCACAATCGCCTCGGCCAAACCCGGCCCCACGCCGGACACACGGGCGAGCAAGGGGGCGGAGGCGGTGTTCAAATCGACGCCAACTGCGTTCACCGCATCCTCGACCACCGCCTCTAGGCTTCGGCCCAAACGGTGTTGGTCCACGTCATGCTGGTACTGGCCCACGCCAATCGCCTTTGGTTCGATTTTGACAAGTTCGGCTAGCGGATCTTGCAGGCGGCGGGCAATGGAGACGGCCCCGCGGATGGATACGTCCAAATCGGGGAATTCTTTTGATGCGAGTTCAGACGCGGAATAGACGGACGCGCCCGCCTCGGACACGATGACCTTGGTGGGTTTTTTGGCAGTGGCCGGCAGGTGCGCCAGCAGGTCCGCGACCATTTTTTCCGTCTCGCGGCTGGCTGTGCCGTTGCCGATGGCGATCAACCCCACGCCGTGTTTGCCGATCAGCTGCGCGATGGTGACTTGCGCGCCGCGCAGATCGTTTTTGGGCTGGAACGGATAGACGGTGTCATAACCAAGCAGCTTGCCCGTGGCATCAATCACGCACACCTTGACCCCGGTGCGGATGCCCGGATCGAGGCCCATGGTGGCGCGGCCCCCCGCAGGGGCGGCGAGGAGGAGGTCCTTGAGGTTGCGGGCGAAAACGCGTATCGCCTCCGCCTCAGCCCGGTCGCGCAGATCACCCATCAGATCGAGGGTGAGGGAGGTTTTGAGCTTGATGCGCCATGTCCATGCGGCCACCTCGCGCAGCCAGACATCGCCTTTTTGCTGGCTGGCGGCGTTCAATGCGGCCCCGCAAGATGCCTCACAGGGTGATGTGCCGCGTGCAGCGTCAGAGTCCACGGCCAAATCCAGCGTCAAAAACCCTTCGTTGCGACCGCGCAGCATGGCGAGGACACGGTGCGAGGGGGCGGAATGCCACGGTTCGGAATGGGTGAAATAGTCGGAAAATTTGGCACCCGCAGCCTCTTGGCCCGCGACGACCGTGGCGGAAAGGCGGCCCACGGATTTCATGTGATTGCGCAGGCGGCCCAGCAATGTGGCATCTTCGGCCAGCCCTTCGGCGATGATATCGCGCGCGCCCTCTAGGGCGGTTTTGGTGTCGGGGACCTCAGCCGTTAGAAATTTAGTTGCCAATTCAAGGGGACCTTCGGCGCGGTTGGCCAAGATCGCATCGGCCAAGGGGCCAAGGCCATTTTCGCGCGCAATCATCGCGCGGGTGCGGCGTTTGGGTTTATAGGGCAGATAGATGTCTTCCAGCTCTGCCTTGGTCATCACCTTAACCAAAACAGCGGTCAGCGCATCGGTCATTTTGCCTTGCTCGGTGATCGACGACACAATCGCCGCACGCCGCGATTCAAGGTCGCGCAGATAGACCAGCCGTTCCGCCAAATTGCGCAGCTGCGTGTCGTCCAAGCCGCCCGTCACCTCTTTGCGGTAGCGCGCGATGAAGGGCACGGTGGCCCCACCATCCAGCAGGTCCACGGCGGCGCTGACTTGGGCCGCATTGGCGTTGATTTCCGTGGCGATAAGGCGGTTCAGGCGGGCGGCAAGATCTGGGGTCATGGGCATATCCGGCATAAGGGAAGTGCGACCATAGCCAGCCCGCGCGCCGGGGCCAAGACCTTAGATGAGGGGAATCAGCGGCACACCGCCACCGCAAGCGGCAAGGAGGGTGAGGACGGCGAGGGCGATGAGGGATTTCATGGTGGGATTCCTTATTGTTCGCGCCAAACTATGGATTTGCGCAGCGATAACAAGGGAAAGGGGGGATGGTACCACGTCCCCGGCTCGAACGGGGGACCTCTTGATCCACAATCAAGCGCTCTAACCTACTGAGCTAACGCGGCACTTGGGGGCGATTTAGACCGTGCCAAAGGTGATTGCAAGACCCTTTGGACCGCTTGCCCCGCGCATGGCTTCGGTTTATGCCGGAAAAAACCGGAATTTTGCGGCCGGGTTACAGGGGAGACATGCGATGGGTATCGACAAACAAAGCGAGTTGGCAGCGAATTTGCAGATTGGGCCAACCAGTCTGGGCATGGTGCGGATTTATGTGGAAGGCGAGGGCGTGGATTTGCCTTTGGATTTCGACCCTGATGAGGCGGACGAAATTGCCGAGGAATTGCGCGCAGCGGCAGTGGCGGCCCGTGCCATGGGCGGCGGGGCAGGCGGTGGGGCAGGCGCAAAGAAAAAGCGTTAAATCCGCAGGCTGAGGTGATTTGGATCGCGCAACGCTTGCAGGCGCAGGGCAGCGGCGCGCGCGAAAATATGGGTGATGGATTTGCGGCGGGGCGGGGGCAGTTTTTGGTCAGGCCCCATGCGGATAATCTCAGCATCATAATCATCCGCGAAAATGAGGCCCGTGTCGGGGGGCAATAGGTCGGTGGGAAATTGCGTGTCCACCGCCCAGAAAAACCTGTCGCACCACGGCAGGTAGTTTTGCCATTTGCCGTCTGCCATAAAATCGGCGCGGCTGGATTTACATTCGACCACCCAAATCTTGCCTTTTGGACCCAGCGCCATGACATCGACGCGCAGACCGGGGGTTGGAATAACCTCCTCCAGACACACGAACCCGTGGGTGTGGAGGTGGCGGCAAGTGCCGCGAGCAAGGCGTTGACCGGGGGTGTTCATGATTTGAATTTTGAACGAAGCAGGAACATTTGGCAAGGGGGCGCGCGGATGGGCACTGGACGTTTGCCCGGTGCGTCCCTAGCTTTAGGTGCAAAGGAGTATCCCCATGACCAACCCGCTTTTGTCCGAATGGACCGCCGAATTTGCCCTGCCGCCCTTTGGTGCGATCAAGGATGATAATTTTATGCCCGCCTTTGACGCCGCCTTGGCGCAGGCGCGCGGCAATATTGCCAGCATTGCCACCAACCCCGCCGCCCCCGATTTCGCCAATGTGATTGAGGCGATGGAGCAGGCCGAAGCCACGTTGGACCGCGTGGCGGGCGTGTTTTACAACCTTGCGGGCGCCGACAGCACGCCCGCGCGCGAGGCGTTGCAACGCGATTTGGCCCCGAAGATGAGCGCGTTTGCATCCGAGGTGACCAACAACAAAGCCTTGTTTGCGCGGGTGCAAGCGGTGTGGGACGCGCGGGAGGGGTTGGGCACGGAGCAGTTGCGCGTGTTGACGCTGTACCGCCAAATGTTCATCCGGTCGGGCGCGCAGCTGGAAGGGGACGCCGCCGCGCGGTTGACGGCGGTAAAGGCTCGGTTAGCGGTGCTGGGGACTGCGTTCAGCCAGAATTTGCTGGCGGATGAACGGGCGTGGTTTATGGAAGTTTCGGAGGATGATCTGGAAGGGCTGCCGGATTTTGTGGTGGCATCGGCGCGGGCGGCAGGTTCGGAAAAGGGGGTTTCTGGGCCGGTTATCACGCTGAATCGGTCGTTGATTGTTCCATTCCTGCAATTTTCGCCGAAACGCGCGTTGCGCCAGCGCGCGTATGAGGCCTGGGTGGCGCGGGGCGAGAATGGCAATGCCAATGACAATCGCGCGGTGGCGGCAGAAACGCTGCACTTGCGAGAGGAACGGGCGAAGCTGTTGGGATATGCCAGCTTTGCCGATTTCAAGCTGGAGCCGGAAATGGCGAAAACACCTGCCGCCGTGCGTGATCTGCTGATGCGGGTCTGGGTGCCCGCGCGCGTCAAGGCCGAGGCGGACGCGGATGTTTTGACCGCGATGATGCAAGAGGACGGCGCGCCCGGCCCGTTGGAGGCGTGGGATTGGCGCTATTATTCCGAAAAACGCCGCAAGGCGGAGCATGATTTGGATGAGGCGGTTTTGAAGCCGTATTTGTCGCTGGACGCGATGCTGGGTGCGCAGTTTGATTGCGCCAACCGCCTGTTCGGGTTGGAGTTTCGGGAATTGTCGGTGCCTTTGTACCACGCGGACGCGCGGGCGTGGGAGGTGACGCGCGCGGGCCGCCATATCGCCGTGTTTATCGGCGATTATTTTGCGCGGGGATCGAAACGGTCGGGCGCGTGGTGTTCGGCGATGCGCAGCCAGCGCAAATTGGGCGGCGATGTGCGGCCCATCGTGGTGAATGTGTGCAATTTCGCCAAAGGGTCGCCTGCGCTGCTGTCATATGATGATGCGCGGACCTTGTTCCATGAATTTGGTCATGCGCTGCACCAGATGCTGTCGGATGTGACCTATGGGTTTATTTCCGGCACCTCTGTGGCGCGCGATTTCGTCGAATTGTCCAGCCAATTGTACGAACATTGGCTGGAAGTGCCCGAAGTGTTGGAAAAACACGCCCGCCATGTTGATACCGGGGCCGCGATGCCCGCCGATATGCTGGCGCGTTTGTTGGCGGCGGGGACATACGACCAAGGCTTTGCCACTGTTGAATTTTTGGCGAGTGCGCTGGTCGATCTTGCGTTCCATGAAGGGCCAGCGCCCGCCGACCCGATGGTGATGCAAGCGGAGGTGTTGGCCGAATTGGGCCTGCCGCATGCCATTCGGATGCGCCACGCCACCCCGCATTTCGCGCATGTGTTTTCGGGTGATGGGTATTCATCGGGCTATTACAGCTACATGTGGTCCGAGGTGATGGATGCCGACGCATTCGCCGCGTTTGAGGAGGCGGGGGATGCGTTTGATGCGGGCGTGGCCGCGCGGTTGGAAAAATTTATCCTGTCGGCGGGGGGGAGCCAAGACGCGGAGGCGCTGTATATGCAGTTTCGCGGGCGGATGCCGGGGGTGGAGCCGTTGCTGAAAGGCCGGGGGCTGTTGGAAGTGGTTTGATTTCGGGTTTGTCGCAAAAGCCGGGGGGCGTCAAAGCCCCCCGGACCCCCCGCAGGTATTTTTGCCAAGATGAAATCAGCGGCTTTTACGCAGGGTTGAAGGGGGATGGCCAAAAGCGCGGGTGAAAGCGCGGGTGAGGGTGGATTGGCTGGAAAACCCGCAGCGCAGGGCGATTTCGGCCAGCGGGTGGTGCGTGTCGGTGACAAGGCGGCGCGCGGCAGCAAGGCGCAGGGTTAGGGCGTAGGCGGCGGGGGATTGACCGAGCGCGGATTGGAACAGGGTTTCCAAGCGGCGGGGCGACAGACCCAAGGCGCGGGCGGTGGCAGCCATTGGTTCGGGGCTGTCCAGACGCGCCTCCCATCTGGTCAGGGCGTTTGCGATGCGCGGGTCGATGTGGGGACCGCTGGCAACCTGTTGCGGATTGCTGGCGGGTTGGGGCGTGGTGAGAAAGCTGGCGGCAACTTGGCGGGCCAGTGCAGCACCTTGGCGTTGCGCGATCAAGTGCAGCATCAGGTCATGCGCGGGCGCAGCACCGCCCGCAGTAAAGCGATTGCGATCAATCACATAGCGGTCGGGCAGCAAGGTTGTGTTGGGGTGGGCGGCTGCCATATCTTCAAAATCCTCCCAATGCACGGTCGCTTTATACCCGTCCAGCAGGCCTGCGCGGGCCAGCACCCAAGGGCCTGCATCAATGCCGCCGATCATCGCAAACCGCGGCGCGGCGCGGCGCAGGGCGGCGATCAATGGGCGCGTCGCCCCTTGGGTTTGTTTGAAGCCCGCGATGACAACCAAAGCATCGGCCCCGGTGGCTTGTTCGATTGTGCCGGAGGCAGGCAGTTCAATCCCGCAGGTCAGCGGCACGGGGCCACCATCGGGGCTAAGGATGCGCCAATTGTAGGCGGTGCTGCCCAAATGGCGATTGGCGGAGCGCATGGGGTCCAGCGTGCTTGCCACCTCTAGGATGGACGCTTGGGGCAGCACCAGCACCGCGAGGGTGAGGGGGGCGGTGGCAGGTGTGAAAATAGATGCGTATTGTGCCATGCATCCTTCGTAAATTGCAAAACAGGTTTTGCCAAGCGGGTTAAGCTGTTGGTTAAATCGAGGAGGAATCACCATGCCATTGCAAATGAACCGTGAGGTTTTCATCACTTGCGCCGTCACCGGGTCGGGTGGGTCGCAAGACCGCAGCCCGCATGTGCCACGGTCCCCCCAAGCGATTGCCGAAAGTGCGATTGCGGCGGCAAAGGCAGGGGCGGCGGTGGTGCATTGCCATGTGCGCGACCCCGAAAGCGGCAAACCCAGCCGCGACCCGGCGCTGTACCGCGAGTTGACGGAACGAATTCGGGACTCTGATACCGATGTGGTGTTGAACCTGACCGCAGGCATGGGCGGCGATTTGCTGTTTGATGGCACGGAAAAGATGGGCAAAATGGCCGCCCATTCCGACATGGCGGGGGCGGCCGAACGGGTGGCGCATGTTGTGGACTGCCGGCCCGAGATTTGCACGCTCGATTGCGGCACGATGAATTTCAACGAGGCCGATTATGTGATGGTCAACACCCCCGGTATGTTGCGCGATATGGCGCGGCGCATGGTGGCAAGCGGCGTGCGGATTGAAATTGAGGCGTTTGATACGGGCCATTTGTGGCTGGCAAAGGAGCTGGCGCGCGAGGGGATTATCCCGGCGCCAACGCTGGTGCAGCTGTGCATGGGGGTGCCATGGGGCGCGCCGGATGACCTTAATACCTTCATGGCGATGGTCAACAATGTGCCCACAGATTGGCACTGGTCGGCGTTTTCGATCGGGCGCAACCAGATGGCTTATGTCGCGGCCAGCGTTTTGGCGGGTGGCAATGTGCGCGTGGGGTTGGAGGATAACCTGTGGCTGGACAAGGGCGTGTTGGCGACCAATGCGCAACTGGTGGAACGCGCGGCGGGGATTATCACGGCGCTGGGCGCGCGGGTGATCACGCCTGCCGAAGTGCGCACGCGGTTGGGGTTGGAAAAGCGGGCGCCGATGGTGCGGTAGTCATCAATGGAACTTCTGTTTTTTCTCGCCTTCGTGTTTGTGATCGCCATGGTGATGCTGCCCTCATTCTTGCTGACCTTTAAGATGCAGGCGTGGCTGGGTCTGACCCTGGCTTGCGCGGTTGTGTTGGGGCTGTGTGCAGCGTCGGATCAGTTTTTTATATCGACCGTTGAGGAGCCTCGGGTTGCGTTTATCCTTGGCTTGGGCACGCTGTTGTTTGGCGTGGGTGGTTTGTGTGGCGCGATTGCCCGGGCGGTTATCCTTATCTTTCGCAGCATGGCGCGGCCGCTGGATGAGGAGCGCGTGATGCGCTGGGCGATTGGGCTGATGATGGCGGGAACCTTTTCGGCCCTGTGGATTGCGGGCTGACCCAAGGTGGCCCCCAAAGATTTTAAATATAAGGACAAAACATGACACGCAAAGCGGCGATTATTGGCGGTGGGGTTATTGGCGGTGGCTGGGCGGCGCGGTTTTTGCTGAACGGCTGGAATGTGTCGGTGTTCGACCCCGACCCGCAGGCCGCGCGCAAAATTGGGGAGGTGATGGCCAACGCCCGCGCCTCCCTTCCCGCATTATCCGACATTCCGATGCAGGCCGAAGGGGTGCTCAGCTTTGCCGATACCATCACCGAAGCGGTGCAGGGCGCTGATTACATTCAAGAATCTGTATCCGAACGGTTGGAGTTGAAGCACCGCGTCTTTGCACAAATCCAACAATCCTGTCCCGATACGTTGATCGGGTCGTCTACCTCTGGGTTCAAACCATCCGAGTTGCAGCAAAACGCGGCCAACCCCGCGACGATTTTTGTCGCCCACCCGTTCAACCCAGTGTACCTGTTGCCGCTGGCCGAGGTGGTGCCTTCACCCGCCAGCGACCCCGCAGCGATTGAGCGTGCCAAGGAGATTTTGCGCGAAATTGGCATGTTCCCGTTGCATGTGCGCAAGGAAATCGACGCCCATATCGCCGACCGCTTCCTAGAGGCGGTGTGGCGTGAGGCGCTGTGGCTGGTCAAAGACGGGATTGCGACGACCGAGGAGATTGATGAGGCAATCCGCATGGGTTTCGGGTTGCGCTGGGGCCAGATGGGGCTGTTTGAAACCTACCGCGTGGCGGGGGGTGAGGCGGGGATGAAGCATTTCATGGCCCAATTTGGCCCCTGTTTGCAATGGCCGTGGACCAAGCTGACGGACGTGCCGGAGTTTACGGAGGAGTTGGTTGACCTGATCGCAGGCCAATCGGACGCGCAATCAGGGCATCATACCATCCGAGAGCTGGAGCGTATTCGCGATGGCAACCTCGTAGGGTTTTTGCGCGCGCTAAAGGATCGTAACTGGGGCGCGGGCAAGGTGCTGCGCGAACATGACGAACGCCGCCGCGTGGCCTTCGTGGCCGCCCCCGCCACAGGCGCGCCGATGGTTATGGCGCGCATGCAGGTGTTGCCAAGCTGGATTGATTACAACGGCCACATGACCGAAAGCCGCTATCTGTTTGCGGCGTCTGAAACCTCGGACGCGTTTTTGCGCTTTATCGGTGCGGATATGGATTATGTGGCAACCGGGTTCAGCTATTACACGGCGGAAAGCCACATCATGCACAAGGGGGAGGCGAAGCTGGGCGACCATCTGACAGGCTCGGTCCAAGTGATCGCGGCGGATGAAAAGCGGTTGCATATTTTCATTGCGATTCAAAAGGATGGCGTGGATGTGGCAACCATTGAACAAATGTTGCTGCATGTGGATATGGCGGCTGGGCGCACGGTGGCGGCCCCTGCGGCCATCCTTGATCGTTTAACCCCTGTCGCCCATGCCCATGCGGGCCTTGCACGGCCCACAGCCGTTGGCCGCTTTACCGGGCAAAGGAATTAACCCATGCATTTTGGCCTGACAGACGAACAACGCATGATCATCGACACCACCCGCGCCTTTGTGGAGGCGGAGCTGTACCCGCATGAGGCAGCGGTAGAACGCACGGGGCACCTGCCGATGGAGGTGATCCGCGAGGTGCAGGCCAAGGCCATCGCGGCAGGCCTTTATGCGGCGAATATGCCGGAGGAGGTGGGCGGCGCGGGTCTCGATACCCTTACATGGCTGCTTTATGAACGCGAACTTGGCCGCGCCAATTACGCTTTGCATTGGACCTGCGTGGCGCGCCCTTCGAATATCTTGCTGGCAGGTAATGCAGAGCAACGCGAACGCTATCTTTACCCCTGCATCAAAGGCGAGAAATGGGATTGTCTGGCGATGACCGAACCCGGCGCCGGGTCCGACCTGCGCGGCATGACCGCCTCGGCGCGGCGCGATGGTGGCGATTGGGTGCTGAACGGCACCAAGCATTTCATCAGCCATATCGACATCGCCGATTTCGCGATTGTGTTTATGGCCAGCGGCGAGGAAGACACCCCGCGCGGCAAAAAGAAGCTGATCACCGCGTTTTTCGTCGACAAAGGCACGCCGGGGTTTCACGTCCGCGACGGCTATCGCAACGTCTCGCATCGCGGCTATTCCAACGGCGTGCTGGCCTTCGACAATTGCCGCATCCCCGATGCCCAAGTGCTGGGCGAGGTCCACAAAGGGTTTGAGGTCGCCAACGCATGGCTGGGCGCCACCCGCCTGCAAGTCGCCGCCACCTGCCTTGGCCGCGCCGACCGCGCGCTGGGCCACGCGGTGCAATACGCGGCGGAACGCGAACAATTCGGCCAAACCATCGGCAAGTTTCAAGGGGTTAGCTTCAAACTCGCCGATATGGCGATGGAGCTGAAAGCGGCGGAGTTGCTGACATGGGACGCCGCATGGCGGTTTGATGCGGGCTGCGTCACGGAGGCCGATATGTCGATGGCCAAGCTGAAAGCCAGCGAAGTGCTGGCGATGGTCGCGGATGAGGCGATCCAGATCCACGGCGGCATGGGCCTGATGGAGGATTTGCCCTTGGAACGCATCTGGCGCGATGCGCGGGTGGAACGGATTTGGGAAGGTACATCAGAAATCCAGCGCCATATCATCAGCCGCCAATTGCTGCGTGCCGTCGGCGGGTAGTCGTGCGGGCAACAAAAAAGCGGGGGGCTGTCTGCCCCCCCTTCGCGCTTCGCGGCGAATTCCCCCCCGAGGATATTTTTAAACAGAAAAAGTAACGGAGTGTTAATCTTGTTGCGCAAAAATGATGACGCGGTACAGGCGGGGACGCCGATGACCGTAACAGGAAAAGGCACCTTGTTCCTTCCACGAGGGCAAGGTGCTGACATCCTCTTTTTCTGTTTGAAAATATCCCGGGGTCCGGGGCAGCGCCCCGGCGCGTTGCCCAAAAACGTGGCTTTGATATGAAAGACCTGTCTCGCCTTTTGCGCCCGCAGTCTATCACTGTCCTTGGGTCAGTGTGGGCCGAAAATGTCGTTGTTCAATGCGTCAAAATGGGGTTTTCCGGGCCAATCTGGCCTATCCACCCCAGCAAACCGCATATCGGGGGCTTGAAGGCCTATGCCAGCATCGCCGACTTGCCCGCCCCCCCCGATGCGACGTTCATCGGGGTTAACCGCCATGCCACAGTCGATGTCGTGGCCCAGCTTGCGCAAATCGGGGCGGGCGGTGCGATCTGTTTCGCCTCTGGCTGGACCGAGGCGGGCGAGGCGGAATTGCAGGCTGATCTGGTTGCGGCGGCGGGCGTGATGCCGATTTTGGGGCCGAACTGCTATGGCGTGATCAACTACTTGGACGGTGCGCTCTTGTGGCCCGATCAGCATGGGGGGCGGCGGGTGGCGCGGGGCGTGGCGCTGCTGTCGCAATCGTCCAATATTGTGATTAACTTGACCATGCAGGCGCGGGGCTTGCCGGTGGCTTATGTGGCCTGCCTGGGCAATGCGGCGCAGGTGGGGTTGGCGGGTTTGGGGGCGGCGTTGTTGGCCGATCCGCGTGTTACGGCATTGGGCCTGTATGTCGAGGGGATTGACGATGCGCCCGCGTTTGCGGGTCTGGCGCAGGCGGCGCGGGCAGCGGGCAAGGGGATTGTCTGCCTGAAATCGGGCAAGACAGAGGCCGCACAGGTGGCAGCGGCGTCGCATACGGCGGCGCTGGCGGGGTGCGGCGCTGCATCCTCGGCGTTTTTACGACAGTCCGGGGTGGCGGAGGTTGCGACCTTGCCGGAGTTGTTGGAGACGTTGAAGATTTTTCACGTTCATGGGCCGCAGATTGGGCCGCGTTTGTGTTCGCTGTCGTGTTCGGGGGGCGAGGCGGGGTTGGTGTCCGATCTTGCGGGGCCGCTTGGCCTGTCGTTTCCTGCGCCAAGTGATGCGCAGCGCAGGGCTTTGGGTGATATCCTTGGCCCCATCGTGACCATTGCCAACCCGCTGGATTACCACACTTTTATTTGGGGCGATGGCCCGCGCACCACCGATGTGTTCACCACCATGTTGGCGGGGTATGACGCGGGCGTGTTTGTGATTGACCCGCCGCGCCCGGACCGGTGCGATCCTGCATCCTTTGCGCCTGCCCTTGCGGCGATTGAGGCGGCGGGGGCGGCGACGGGCAAGCCCGCGTTCCCCGTTTCCTCTTTGCCCGAAAACTTTGATGAAAGCCTTGCCACCGCGATGATGGCGCGGGGCACGGTGCCTTTGATGGGGTTGGAACCCGCCCTTGGGGCCTTGCGCGCGGCGCAAACGCCGCCGGGTCGGGGGGGGTGGCGGCCTTGGCCGTCGCGCAATTCGACCCGCGCTGGTTTGATGGATGAGGCGGCGGCCAAGGCGCTGTTGGCCGCGCAGGGTGTTGGCGTGCCGCGGGGCGTGTCGGCGGGCAGTTTGGCCGAACTGGCCCCTTTGACAGCGAGCTTAACCGCGCCCTTCGCCCTAAAAGGCCTTGGGTTTGCGCATAAAACCGAAAATGGTGTGGTGCGTTTGGGGCTTTATAACCTTAACGCGCAGCCCGAGATGCCGGGGGCCACAGGTTATTTGTTGGAGGAGATGGTGACGGGTGTGGTGGCAGAGTTGCTGATCGGGTGCAGGCGCGACCCGGTGTATGGCGCCAGCCTGACGATTGGGTTTGGCGGGGTATCCGCCGAACTGTTGGCCGACACCCAAACCTTGATCTGCCCCGTGGATGCGACAGAGATTGAGGCAGCCCTGCGCCGTTTGCGCCTGTTCCCTTTGCTGGACGGGTATCGCGGGCGGGTGCGCGGCGATATTGTGGCCGTGATCGACGCAGCACTGGCGGTGCAAGCCCTGTTGCTGGCGGGCGGTTTGGAAGAGATTGAGATCAACCCGTTGATGGTGCGCGAAAGCGGGGCTGTTGCGGTGGATGCGGTGATTTGGAAGGATATGGAATGATGCAGATGCGCACAGATGGCCCGATTTTGACGCGGGTGGACGGGGCGATTTTGGAGGTCACTTTGTCACGCGGCAAGGCCAATGCGATTGATTTGGCCACCAGCCGCCTGATGGGCGAGGTGTTTCGCGATTTCCGCGATGATGACGCGTTGCGCGTGTGTATCCTGCGCGCGGCGGGGGAAAAGTTCTTTTGCCCCGGCTGGGATTTGAAGGCGGCGGCGGATGGCGACGCGGTGGATGGCGATTACGGCGTGGGCGGTTTTGGCGGTTTGCAGGAATTGCCGCACCTAAACAAACCCGTGATTGCCGCCGTGAACGGTATTTGCTGTGGCGGCGGGTTGGAGCTGGCGCTGTCATGCGATCTGATCCTTGCCAGCACCACCGCGACATTCGCGTTGCCCGAAATCCGGTCGGGCACGGTGGCCGATGCGGCGTCCTTGAAGTTGCCAAAGCGCATCCCTTATCATGTCGCGATGGATTTATTGCTGACAGGCCGCTGGTTTGATGTGGAGGAGGCGCAGCGCTGGGGCTTGATCAAGGAGATTTGCGCGCCCGGCGATTTGCTGGCGCGGGCATGGGATTTGGCACGGCTGTTGGAAAGCGGGCCGCCGCTGGTTTACGCCGCGATCAAAGAGGTGGTGCGCGAGGCCGAAGCCATGCGGTTCCAAGACGGGTTGAACCGCATCACCAAGCGGCAATTTGCCACCGTGGACCGCCTTTACGGGTCGGATGATCAGCTGGAAGGCGCGCGTGCCTTTGCAGAAAAGCGTGATCCGGTGTGGCGGGGGCGGTAGGCCCGTGCTGCGCGTGTGACCAGCGTTTTTAGGTATTTGGACCAAGGCGAATGGGCAAGGCAATGCATAAATACGACGCCCGTGTGGTGTGGACGGGCAACACAGGCGCGGGCACGGCCAGTTACAAAGGCTATGCGCGGACATGGGATATTGCGGTGCCGGGCAAGCCAGTGGTGGCTTGTTCCAATGACCCGTTGTTGGGCGGCGATCCGACCAAGATGAACCCCGAGGATTTGCTGTTGTCCGCGCTGTCGGCCTGCCATATGTTATGGTATTTGCACTATGCCGCCGAGGCGGGCGTGGTGGTGACGCGGTATGAGGATTGCCCTGAAGGTGTGGGCGAGGTGGACAAAGGCGGCGCGGGGCGGTTTTTATCTGCGCAGTTGCGCCCGGTGATTTGGCTGGCGCGCGGTGCGGATGTGGATGTAGCGCGCGCGTTGCATGACCGTATCCATGCTGTGTGTTTCATCGCGCGGTCGGTGAATTTCCCCGTGACCTATGTGCCGCAATTTCACCTTGAACCTTAGGTGGTTTGCGACATAGTGCGGGGCAACGCGCAAGGCCTGTGGCCGCAGATAAGGGGGCCGCATGGCCGAGGTTGATTTTCTGATCGTCGGCGCAGGCTCGGCGGGGTCCGTTTTGGCGGAGAGGTTGAGCGCGGATGGCAAGCACCGCGTTTTGGTGTTGGAAGCGGGGGGCAGCGACCGCCGATTTTTCGTGTCGATGCCGCTGGGATATGGCAAGTTGTTTTACAACAAGGCCGTGAACTGGGCGTATGAGACGGACCCCGATCCCGGCCTTGGCGGCAACCGCGATTATTGGCCGCGGGGTAAGTTGCTGGGCGGGTCATCCTCCATAAACGCGATGGTTTGGGTGCGCGGACAGGCTACTGATTATGACGAATGGGGCGCGATTGGTGGCCCCGATTGGGGCTGGGACGCGGCGCGTGCGGCCTATAAGGCGATTGAGGACAATGAGGCGGGGGACGACGCGTGGCGTGGCACGGGCGGGCCGTTGTTCATTTCTGCCAACCGCGACGGGTTGCACCCTTTGGTGCGCAATTATCTGGACGCTTGTGCGGCTGCGGGCCTGCCCGAGACGCCGGATTTCAACGGCGCATCCCAAGAGGGTGCGGGCGTGTATCAGATGACCATCAAAAACGGGCGGCGCAATTCCACCGCCCGCGCGTTTTTGCGCCCCGCCATGTCGCGCCCGAATTTGGAAGTGTGGACCCGCACCCATGTCACCCGCGTAGTGTTTGAAGGCAAGCGCGCGATCGGGGTGGAGGTGGTGCGCGGCGGCAAGCGCGACGTGATCTTGGCGCGTGAGGTGATTTTGGCGGGCGGGGCGATCAATTCGCCGCAGCTGTTGCAATTGTCGGGTGTGGGGCCGGGGGCGCATTTAGCGGGGCTTGGGGTGGATGTGTTGGTTGATAACCCGCATGTGGGCGGCAACCTGAACGACCATCAAGGGTTGAATTATACCTATCGCATGACGGTGCCGACCTATAATGATGTGCTGCGTCCGTGGTGGGGCAAAGCGTTGGTGGGGATGCAATATTTGCTGCAAGGGCGCGGTGTGCTGTCCAAAAGCATCAACCATGCTGGGGGTTTTTTCCGCACCTCGCCAGACCTTTCGCGCCCCAATATGCAGCTGTATATGCAGGCGTTTTCCACCCTTGTGCCGCGCGTGGGCGAACGCCCTTTGCTGGCGCCGGACCCGTTTTCGGGGCTGTCGATTGGCCTGTCAAACTGCCGCCCCACATCGCGCGGCTGGTTGAAAATTCGCGCGAACGACCCGTTTGCGCCGCCGCAAATCGTGGGCAATGCGTTTTCCACCGATCATGACGTGGCCGAGATGTTGGCAGCGGTGAAATTCATCCGCCATATCGCCGCCCAATCCCCGATGGCACGTGTAATTGCCGAAGAATTGCGGCCTGGCCCCGCGGTCACATCAGACGCGGATTTGATTACCGATTTTCGCACCCGGTCGGGCACCGTGTACCACCCGTCCTGCACCTGCCGGATGGGCGATGTGGTGGACAACCGCTTGCGGGTCAAAGGGGTGGAGGGGCTGCGGGTTTGTGATGCATCGGCGTTTCCGAACTTGATCGCGGGCAATACGAATGCGCCTGCGATTTTGATGGGCTGGAAAGGGGCGGAGTTGATTTTGGCAGATCAGATGGGGTGATGCATCGCGCGCGATGCGCGAAGTAAGTAATTGATTATGTTTACTATGTTATTTTTTGTTTACCCTATCTTAAGGTTTGCATCGCAGTGACCTTCGTTTAGGCTGCCTAACGTCGGGCAAGTGGGACGGGCATGGTTGTGCCCCGCCATCCGTCGTAAATACGCCGGTCAATCATCTGACCGCGATGGCCGATAAGGTGGAAGATAAACACCTCGACAAGCCACATCGCAACAAGCCAAGCTTCATGGAGTTGCACCCCCGTCGGGGTGAATTTAGGGTCTTGGTGGGCTCTGTTGCACAAATCTCATGAGGGATTCATCTTGTGAATCCAGCATGGTAGCTGTGTGGTATGAGTAAACCCACACCCCTCGCCTACAAGACCAGGAACTGGTCCGCCTATAACGAAGCGCTCAAGCGTCGTGGCTCGCTGACGATTTGGTTCGATCCCACCATGACCTGGGAGGCTGCGCCGACCGGAAAACGTGGCCGACAGCCCGACTACAGTGACGCTGCGATCCAGACATGTCTGACGATGAAAGTACTGTTCGGCATGGCGCTGCGGCAGACGACGGGGTTTGTCGAGAGCCTCCTGCACCTGATCGACTTGGATTGGGCGGTGCCAAACTTCA